>NZ_JBHTCW010000002.1:0-642579 GCF_042666305.1 Brachybacterium sp. GCM10030268
GCCGGACATCTTCACTGGGAGTGGGAGTGAGCTGGAGACCCCTTGAACAAGGGGTTTCGCTCCTCCCACTCCCTTTTTTCGCGCCCGAAAACAACCGGCCCCAGCGCAGATCGGCGCGGCGTGGACGGAGCGGGCAGACCCGGGTGTTCCCGGCAAGGGGTGCGGACGCGTGGGGGCTGCGCCCCCGCAGCGGTTCCGGGCGGCGACGGCATCGGCCGATCCTCATCGCGCCGGCACGCGTCCGTCCGTCTGACGCCGCCGCCGACTGCACGGCGGGCGACCCCGACCCGGGCAGCGTTCCCACGTTCTGCAGTCGCTGTGGCGGCCCCATGTCCCTGACGTCGTGCCGGTTCCGGGAGCCGTCCGCTCGCGTGCGGCGCTGCACGAAACCGCCCTTGTGACCGTCTGCACCTCGAGGAACTGCGTACGATCAAAGGGCCGGTGGAGCTCGTGAGAGCAGTCACGGATGGTGGGCTTACTGCCCGGTCTCCTGGACGGGGTCGCATACGCTGGGTGTTCGATAAGGGCATAGGGCGAGCTAGAAGAGACGGACGATCTACGTGGCTGAGGACAGCAAGAGCGAGGACGACCGCGGGTACGGCAGCAGCCGGGACAGCCAGCGGCGCAGCGACCGCTCGCCCGGCGCCCGGAAACGTCCGCAGGGCGGCTCCGGGGACTGGAACTCGCGCTCTCAGGGGGCGAGCCGGGGAGGCACCTCTCGCAGCTCCCAGAGCGACGGCGCACGGTCCACCGCCCCGAAGCGTGAGGGCCGGCCCCGTGGCGCGGACGAACCGGGCCGCAGGGGCCCCGCCGGCGACCGCAGTCAGGATCGCCGAGACCCGGCACGCCGGGACCAGAACCGCAGCTCCGATGCTCGCCGTGGCTCCGATCGTCGTGATGGCGGTCGCGGCTCCGACCAGCGTCGTGGAAGCGATCGCGGCTCCGGGGGCGTCCGCCCCTACGGTGCGCAGCGCCGCGATGGCCGTGATGGTCCTGGCCGTCCGGCCGGCTCGCGGTACAGCCCCGGTTCCGCCGACCAGCGGGACGGTCGCAGCTCATCCGCAGGGAACCGGCACCCGCGCTCCGGCGAGGGCGATCGTCGTCCGTCGTCACGGCAGGGCGATCGCCCGCGGGATGACCGCCGCACTTCGCGGCCAGGGCAGGAAGCACGCGCGGATCGCCCGTTCGAACCTCGCATCCCCCCGGGCATCACCGGCCGGGAGCTGGACAAGGAGATCCGCGACGAGCTCCGGGGGCTCAGCCGCGAGACCGCCGAGCGCGTCTCCCAGCACATGGTCGCCGCCTACCTGCTCGAGGACAGCGATCCGGAGGCCTCCCAGGCCCACGCCCGCTTCGCAGCCCGCATCGGAGGCCGCATCGGCGGGGTCCGCGAGATGTACGGCATCCTCGCCTACCGCTACGGCGACTACCGTACGGCCGTGCGTGAACTGCGCACATCGCTGCGGATCACCGGCCGCACCGACATCCTTCCGATGATCGCCGACGCCGAGCGTGGGATGGGCCGGCCCGAGCGTGCCTTCGATATCGCGGCGTCGGACGATGCCTCCGAACTCGGAGTTCACGCAGCCATCGAGCTGATGATCGTCGTGGCCGGCGCGTACTCGGACATCGGGGACACCGAGACCGCGCTGCGCACGCTCGAGATCCCCGCGCTGCGCCACAAGGTCGACGGCCGCTGGCAGGTGCGCCTCTGGGTCGCCTACGCCGATCTGCTCGACCGTGCGAACCGTCACGAGGAGGCGAAGCGCTGGCTGACGTTGGCAGCCGACGCCGACACCGAGCACCTCACCGACGCCGCCGAGCGTCTTGGCCGTGCGGTACCCACCCCGGACGCCGATCCCCTGTGGGAGGACGACGAGGAGGTGGCGGTTCTCGACGCCTATGATCCCGACGCCGACGACGGCTCTGATGCCGGCGACGACCGCGCAGAAGCCTCTGACGCCGACGAGAGCGGCATCGACGACTCCGGCGCAGGCGGGAGCGGCACCGACGACTTCGATGCGGATCAGAGCGTCACCGACGACTCCGACGCGGACGCGGACGGGGCACAGGCTGGACCCGTCGAGGCCGTCGAGGCCGTCGAGGCCGACGAGGCCGACGAGCTCGACGGCGACCGCGCGGAGGCCGACGGGCTCGACGGCGAGAGGGCGGAGCTCGACCGCCCGGAGTCCGACAGTGGCTCGCGCCGCGTGCTGAGTGCGACTCCGAACAGCGGCCCGGAGGCGCGCGCGTGACCCGCATGCCGGACCCGTCGCTGCTGGACCTCTACGACGTGCTGATGTTCGACCTCGATGGCACGTTGATGCACGGCGCGAAACAGATTCCGCACGCCGCCGCAGCTGTGGAACGGGCACGCGAGGGCGGACGCACGCTCGTCTTCGCCACCAACAATGCCTCACGGACGCCGCAGCAGGCCGCCGAGCACCTGGCCGAGGTCGGGATCCCGGCGCGGCCGGAGGAGTTCGTGACCTCCCCGCAGGTGGCATCCCGCCTGCTCGCGGACCGTCTCGACCCCGGCGCGAAGGTCCTCGTCGTCGGGGGAGCCAGCCTCGCCGAGCAGATCCGCGAGGTCGGCCTGGACCCCGTCGAGAAGGACACGGACGATGTCGCCGCAGTGGTGCAGGGGTGGTCACCGGACCTGAGCTGGCCTCTGCTGGCCGAGGGCGCCTACGCGATTCGCCGCGGCGCCTCCTGGATGGCGACCAACGTCGACGCGACCCTGCCCACCGAACGCGGTCTGGCACCCGGCAACGGTGCCATGGTCGCGGCCCTGCGCCATGCCACCGGCGCCGACCCTGATGTGGCGGGCAAGCCCGAACCGGGCATGTTCACCGTCGCCGCCCAGGACCACGAGGCACGTCGGCCGCTGATCGTGGGGGACCGCCTGGACACCGACATCGAGGGCGCCGTGCGCGCCGGCATGGATTCGCTGCTGGTGCTGACGGGCGTCGACGGCATCGAATCGGCTCTGCGGGCCGACCCCGTACGGCGGCCCACCTTCATCCTCCCCGACCTCTCCGAGCTCCACGCTCCCTTCCCGCTGCCCGTCGTGGATGGTGATCGGGCCCGCTGCGGCGCCGTCAGCGCGGCCTGGGGCGAGGACGGGGACATCATCCTGCGCGGCGACGCCGAGGACCCGCGAGTGCTGCGGGCCGTCCTGGCCCTGCTCGGCGCGCATCGTGCGGACGCGGCCTGGACCGGGCGCCTCCTGGACCGGCACGGCACCGAGCAGCGCCCCGGCGACCGGTGAGCGGGCAGCGGCTCGACGTCGCCCTCCTCGCAGCCGGTCTCGCCCGGTCCCGCAGTCACGCCCGCCGCATCATCGAGGAGGGCCGTGCCCGCGTCGACGGCCGGGCGGCCACCAAGGCATCCGCCGCCGTCGCCACCGGCGCGGCGCTGGAGGTCGTCGATGTGCCCGACGGCACGGAGTACGCCTCCCGAGCCGCCCACAAGCTGGCCGGCGCGCTGGACGGACTGGGCCTCGATCCCACGGGTGCGCGCTGCCTCGACGCCGGCGCGTCCACGGGAGGCTTCACCGACGTCCTCCTGCGCCGTGGTGCCGCCGAGGTGATCGCGGTCGACATCGGCCACGATCAGCTCGCGGACCACGTGCGCGAGGACCCGCGCGTCATCGTGCGCGATCGCACCAGCGTGCGGGAGCTCACCCCGGCGCTGATCGGGACCGCCGTCGACCTGCTGGTCGCCGATCTCTCCTTCATCTCCCTGCGCACCGTGATCAGCCCGCTGGGCGGGGTCGTCCGCCGCGGCGGAGATCTGCTGGTCATGGTCAAGCCCCAGTTCGAGGTGGGCCGAGAGGCTCTTCCCCGCACCGGCGTGGTCAGCGACCCGGCCGCCCGGGCCGGTGCCGTCCGCGGCGTCGCGGAGGCGGCCGCGGCGGCCGGTCTGGCGCTGCTGGCCGTCGGCCCCAGCGGCCTGCCCGGGCAGGACGGCAACCGCGAGTACTTCCTGCATCTGCAGCCGAGCGGCGTGACCTGCGCCCTCGACGCGGATGCCTATGACATGATCGAGACCGCCGTGCGCGGGAATCAGCCGCGCCATCGCGGCACCCAGCACCCCACCCAGGAGGATTGACCCAGGATGCGACGGTTCCTCCTCTACGTCCACACCGGTCGCCGCGCCGCTCTCGGCGCCATGCTCACCGTGCTCCAGGAGCTCACCGCCCGCGGCGTGCGCGGCATCGTGATCGACGACCAGGTCGAGGAGATCAAGGCGCTGCCGGCCGACGTCGCCCCGGAGGGACTGCTGGACGTCCTCACCGGAGGCGAGGTCGACGTGCTCGATGCCCTCTCGGCCGCCGACCTCGTCGAGCTCGGGATCGTCCTCGGCGGGGACGGGACCATCCTGCGGGCGCTCGAAGTGGTCCGCGACGCCGATGTCCCCGTCCACGGGGTCAACCTCGGCCACGTCGGGTTCCTCGCCGAGAGCGAGGCGGAGGCCCTCGCGACCACCGTCTCCCGCCTCCTGGACGGCGATTACGAGATCGAGAAGCGCTCTACGCTGGACATCACCGTGCTGGACGCCGAGGACCACCCCCTGGCCCAGCACTGGGCCCTGAACGAGGCCTCGCTGGAGAAGGCCGACCGCCAGAAGATGATCTCGGTGGCGGTCGAGATCGACGGCCGCCCCGTGTCCTCCTTCGGCTGCGACGGCGTGCTGCTGTCGACCTCGACCGGTTCGACCGCGTACGCCTTCAGCGCCGGCGGACCGGTGATCTGGCCCGAGGTCGACGCGATGCTGCTGATCCCGCTGGCCGCGCATGCGCTGTTCTCCCGGCCCCTGGTGCTGGGCCGTTCCTCCGAAGCGGCGATCGAGATGACGCTGGACAACCGCGAGGATGCGGTGCTGACCCTGGATGGCCGTCGCACCGTGGACGTCACCGTCGGCGCCCGCGTCGAAGCGCGGCTGTCGGCCCAGTGGGTGCGCCTGGTGCGTCTGAGCGCCACCCCGTTCGCCGACCGGCTCGTCGAGAAGTTCCAGCTGCCGGTGGTCGGCTGGCGCGGACGCGGCCCTCGCACGCGCTGAGGGGGCTGAGGCCGAGCATGCTCTCCACCCTGCGGATCCGCCACATCGGCGTGATCGACGACGCCACCCTCGAATTCGGGCCCGGCTTCACCGCGCTCACGGGCGAGACGGGCGCGGGCAAGACCATGATCGTGACGGGGCTGACGATGCTCCTGGGCGGGCGACTGGAACGCGGCCGCCTGCGCGAAGCCAGCACGGTCGACGGGACGCTGGCCCTGGCCGGGCACGACGAGCTGGAGGCCGCTCTGGACGACCTCGGGGCCGAGGAGGAGGACGGCGAGGTGCTGGTGGTGCGCCGCGTCACCCGCGACGGCCGCTCCCGCGCCCAGATCGGCGGGGCCCCGGTCCCCATCGGAACCCTCGCCCGGCTCGTCGGCACCGCCGTCACCGTCCATGGCCAGTCCGACCAGCAGCGCCTCCGTGACCCCGACGCCCAGCGCGAGGCGCTGGACCGCTTCGCGCGGGAGGAGATCGAGCCGCTGCTCGAGCGCCACCGCGAGCTCTGGCGGGAGCGTTCGGCACTGACAGAGCGGCTCGCCGAGCTCGACGACCTGCTCAGCGAGCGCGATCGACGCGCCACGGTGCTGCGCGAGACCCTGGAGCGCCTTGAACAGGCCGATCCGCAGCCCGGCGAGGATGCCGCCCTGCGCTCCGAGCTCGAGCGTCTCGGCAACGCCGGCGAACTGCGTGCCGCCGCGAACCAGGCCGCGCTCGCCCTGGTCGCCGACGACGACGCGCCCGCCGCCGGGCCGCTGCTCGACGTCGCCGCCGAGGCACTGGGACGGGCCTCCCGCACCGACGACTCGCTCGCGCCCCTGGTCGAGCGGCTCGAGGCCTCCCGCATCGAGCTGTCCGACATCGCCGCCGAGCTCACTCGCTACGCCGAGGACATCGACGCCTCCCCGGGGCGGCTCGAGGAGGCGAACGAGCGGCTGCACGAACTGACCGTCCTGATCCGCGACCTCGCGCCGGTGCTCTCGGACCCCGACGTTCCGGTCGAGGATGTGACCTCACTGCTGGAGGCCTCCCGCGGCGCGGCGGTCGATCTGGACCGCTACGACGGCGCGGATCAGGAGCGGGCCGCGGCCGCGGAGCAGCTGGAGAGCACCCAGGCGGAGCTCGACGAGGCGGCCGCCGCCCTCACCGCAGCCCGCGTCGCGGCGGCCCGTGAACTGTCCGACGCGGTCCAGGAGGAGCTGCGCCACCTCGAGATGCCCGATGCGGCCATCCGCGTCGATGTCGGCGAGCAGTCGCACCGGATCCACGGCCGCGACGCCGTGGCGATCCTGCTGGCGCCCCACCCGGGGGCCGACCATCTTCCCGTCGCCAGGGCAGCCTCCGGCGGCGAGCTCTCCCGCGTGATGCTCGCCCTCGAGGTGGCGCTGTCCGCCTCCCGCAGCGATCGCACCGCCGCCCCGGTCTTCGTCTTCGACGAGATCGATGCCGGCATCGGCGGCCGCGCGGCGCTGGCCGTCGGTCAGCGTCTGGCTCGCCTGGCCCAGCACGCCCAGGTCATCGTCGTCACCCACCTGCCGCAGGTCGCCGCGCACGCCGGCACCCACCTGCAGATCGTGAAATCCTCCGTCGACGGCTCCACCAGCTCCACCGTCGAGACCCTGGACCGCGCCGGCCGGATCGGCGAGCTGGCCCGGATGCTCGCCGGCGACACCTCGGATCTCGCCCTCGCCCACGCCGAGGAACTGTTGGAGGAGGCGGGCACCGTCGTCTCCGGCGCACAGGCCTCCGCCGGGACCCGCCGATGAACGCCGCCGAGGTGACCGGCACCGCCCGGCTCGGGAAACGGACCAAGGACCTCACCAAGCGGCTCCAGGCCGGTGACATCGCGGTCATCGACCACGAGGACATCGACCGCGTCGCCGCCGAGGCACTCCTGGAACGCCACCCCGCAGCCGTCCTCAACGCCGCCGCGTCCACGTCGGGCCGTTACCCCAACGCCGGGCCGCGCATCCTCGTCGAGGCCGGCATCGTGCTGGTCGACAACCTCGGCCCCGCCGTGTTCGAAGACCTCCGCGAGGGGCGGACGATCACCGTCAGCGGGGGAGCGGTGCTGCTGGGGGAGACCGTGATCGCACGGGGCACCGCGCAGGACGAGCAGACGGTCGCCGCCTCCCTCGAGGTCGCACGCGACGGACTGTCCGAACAGCTCGAACTGTTCGCCGAGAACACCATGGAGTACATGCTGCGCGAGCGCGATCTGCTGCTGGATGGGATCGGCGCCCCGGAGGTGCGCACCGAGCTGGCGGGACGACCCGTGCTGATCGTGGTGCGCGGCTACCACTACAAGGAGGACCTGGCGACCCTGCGGCCCTTCCTGCGCGAGAATCGGCCGATCATCATCGGCGTCGACGGGGGCGCCGACGCGGTGCTCGAGGCCGGCTTCCGTCCCGACATGATCATCGGCGACATGGACTCCGTCTCCGACCGGGCTCTGCGCAGCGGAGCCGAACTCGTCGTCCACGCCTACCGCGACGGCCGTGCGCCCGGCTTCGACCGGCTGGAGGAGCTCGGTCTCGGACCCAGAGCGGTCCTCTTCCCCGCGTCCGGCACCAGCGAGGACATCGCGATGCTCCTGGCCGACGAGAAGGGCGCCTCCGTCATCGTCGCCGTCGGCACCCACGGCACCCTGGAGGAGTTCCTCGACAAGGGCCGTGCCGGCATGAGCTCGACCTTCCTGACCCGCCTGCGGATCGGCTCGAAGCTGGTCGACGCCAAGGGCGTCTCGCGGCTGTACCGTCAGAGGATCTCGACGTTCCAGCTGGTGCTGCTGGCGCTGGCCGGGCTCGCCGCCCTCGCGGTCGCGCTCTGGGCCACTCCCGGCGGGCAGGCGCTGGTCCAGATCCTCGGCGCCCGGCTCGATGCCATGCTGTCCTGGTTCACCATGCTGTTCTCACCCCGGGCCACCGGGTCGTAGGAGGGTCCCGACCCCGTGATCGATTTTCGCTATCACCTCGTCTCGCTGATCTCCGTGTTCCTGGCGCTCGCCGTCGGGATCGTGCTCGGCGCCGGCCCCCTGCGCGAGAACCTCGGCAATCAGCTGGCCGAGCAGGTCGAGCAGCTGCGCACGGAACAGGACGACCTGCGCACGCAGGCCGACGAGCTCGAGACCGAGAAGGACCAGCTGGCCTCCTTCATCACCGAGCTCGGTCCCGACCTGGTCGACGGCACCCTCACGGGGACCCGGGTGGCCGTGCTCACCGACGACGCCTCCACCCGCGCCGGCATCGACCGCATCACGGCGCTGCTCGAGGATGCCGGTGCCGCCTCCACGGTGCAGATCGATCTTCAGCCCGCACTGTGGGAACCCGATCAGGAGCAGCAGCGCAGTGAGGCCATCGAGCAGATCCGCGACATCGCTCCCAGCGTTCTCGGTGACGGGGCGACCTCCTCCGAGCAGCTCTCGGCGGTGATCGTGGCCCTGTTGAGCCCACCGGCGACCGGAGAGCTCACTCCCGAGCTGCGCGATCAGCTCTGGCAGGTCTTCACGGATCATCAGCTGGTCGCGGTCGACGGCGAGGCGCCGGCCGAGGTGGATGCGGCCCTGTACGCCAGTGCCGCGCCCGAGGAGCTGACCGGCGGGACCGAGGACGACGCGGTCGCCACCGAGCGTGCTCAGAGTCTGCTCTCCTCGCAGACCGCACTGCTGGGAGCGCTCGCCGGGACGGGCATGCCCGCGGTGGTCTCCGCCGCGACTCCCGGCAACGATGCCACCACCGGCATCCTGCGCACCGTCCGCGGCGATGACGTATACGACAGCATCTCGACCACCGACCGGCTCCAGGAGGCCGACGGGCCGGTGCTGTCGGTCCTCGCCCTGATCGAGCAGGTCCGCGGCGGGGCGGGTGCCTACGGGACGACCGCGGACGCCGAGGATCGGCTCCCTGCCCTGCCCGAGACGCAGGGCGTCGGGGAGGACTCCGGCGGCGGCGAGGGCCCGACACCCTCGGACGGCGGGGGAGCGGAGTGAGCGCGGGCAATCCTGCGGTGCCCCCGGGCCCGCGTCGGCTGCGCAGCGCGCAGGCAGCGCTCCGCAAGGAGCTGCGCCGTACCAACTTCGCCGGTCGCGCCGTGAGCCTGGCCGAAGGAGTGCTCGTGGTCGCCGGGACCAGCGCGCTGGCACTGCGGAGCCGGCGCCGATCCGATGCCGCCGTGCTCGCCGGCATCGGCGCCCTGGGGCTTGCCGACGACCTGCTCGAGCCGCGCCTGCGCCGTGCCGGCCGCACCGTCTCCAAGGGGCTTCGCGGGCACCTCGGCGCATTGCGGGAGGGGCAGCTGACCACCGGAGCCGCCAAGGCGCTCGGCATCCCCGTGCTCGCCATGGCGGGTGCCGCTGCAGCTCCGCGACCACGGTCAGCGGTGATGACCGCGATCGACGGAGCCCTGGTCGCCGGCTGCGCGAACCTCGCCAACCTGCTGGACCTGCGACCTGGCCGCGCCCTGAAGGCCGTGCTGCCCGCGGCCGCGCTGCTGGCGGCCCGGCCCGCACGGGCCGGCACGGAGGGAGAGGCCGGGCGCGCCCTGGCCCTCGCCGCTCTCGTCCCCGGCCTGCTGGTGCTCCCGGCGGACGTCCGCGAGCACGGCATGCTCGGCGACGCCGGGGCGAACGTGCTGGGAGCCGCCGTCGGCACCGCTGCGACGCGGATCCTCCCGGAGCCGGCCAGGGCCGTCCTGCTCGTCGCCGTCGTCGCCCTCACGCTGGCCAGCGAGAAGGTCAGCTTCAGCGCCGTCATCGAATCCACCCCGGCTCTGCGTGCCGTGGACAGGCTGGGGCGCCGCAGCGCCATGCCGTCCGCGCCCGCTGCGCCCCGCGGAGCGGACGACGAGCCCGACGCCGAGGAGAAGGCACGATGAGCACGTCGCATCCTGGGCACACGGGCCATCCCGACTCGACTGCCGCGGCGCCCGCTGGCATCGCCGGAGCCGTGCTGCGCGGCGCCGGACTGATCCTGGTGATCACGGTGCTCGCCAGGATCGCCGGGTTCGTGCGCTACCTCGTGTTCGGTGCCAGCGTGGGCGCCGGTGACGTCGGCACCGCGTACGCCACCGCCAACATGCTGCCCAACGTGCTGTTCGAGATCATCGCCGGCGGAGCGCTCGCCGCCGTGGTGGTCCCGCTGATCGCCGGCCTCGTCCCCGAGCGGGACTCCGACGATCGTGCTGCCAGCGGCGCCGCCTCCGGGCACAGCATCGACGGGACCGACGCGGTCGACGACGCCCCCGGTGACGGCCCCGCTGACAGGAGTCCGAACGAGGGCCCCGGCAGAGCCGGGATGCCCGTGCCGGTGCCCACCCGCGCCGACGACGACCTCCCGCCCCGGCGGGACCGCCGTGACGGAGCCGCCCGCGCCGACCGGATCGTCTCGGTGCTGCTGACGTGGACGCTGCTGGGAACCGTCGTGCTCGCAGCGATCGTCATCGGATTCGCCGAGCCCCTGGCCCAGCTGCTGCTGGTCAGCGAAGACACCGGCTCCGGAGGCGTCCACCTCGGAGCGACCCTGCTGCGCATCTTCGCGGTCCAGCTCCCGCTGTACGGGATCTCGGTGGTGCTCGGCGCGTACCTCCAGGCCCGCAAGCGATTCCTGTGGCCCGCGATGATGCCGCTGATCTCCTCGCTCGTGGTGATGGGCTCCTACCGCGTCTATGCATGGCTGGTGCCGCCGGTCGCCACCACCACCACGATCGGCGACGGCGCGATCGCGTGGCTGGGATGGGGGACCACGGCCGGGGTCGCCGCGATGGCTGTCCCGGTCGCGATCGCGGCGCTGCGAGCCGGGCTGCGCGTGCGCCCGGCACTGACGATGCCGCCGCGCTACGGGCGCCGTGCCCTCGCACTCGGCGGTGCCGGTCTCGGTGCCGTCGGTGCTCAGCAGGCCGTGCTCGCCATCGTCCTGCTGCTGGCGATGCGCGCCGGCGGCACCGGGACCCTGCCGGTCTTCCAGTACGCTCAGGCGCTGTACCTGCTGCCGTACGCGATCCTCGTGGTGCCGCTGGTCACTGCTGTCTTCCCCCATCTCTCCGAGATGCGGCTGGTCGGCGATACCACCGGGTTCGCCCGGGTCGCCTCCGCCTCGGTGCGCACCGTCATGATCGTCTCCGTGGTCGGTGCTGCGGTCCTGTTCGCCGGGGCCCCTGCGCTCGAGCAGTTCTTCCGCCTGGTGGATCGCTCCGGCGCGGCCGGCGTCGGGTCCACCGCCGCCGCCTTCGCCCTGGGGCTGGCCGGCTTCGCCGTCGCGACCCAGTGCACCCGGATCCTGGCGGCCGCGCTGCGCGCCCGTGACGCCCTGCTGGTCGGGTCGGTGGGCTGGGGCATCGCTGCCGTGATGATCCTGATCCTGATCATCCCCAGTCCCACCCGCTCGGCCGCCGAGGCCGCCACCGCCTTCGGCATCACGATCGCCGTGGGCATGGCGCTGTCGGCGCTCGTAGGACTGGGCCGCATCGCCGACGTGATCGAGCCGGGCGGCGACCTCCCCCGAGTGCGCCGCATGGCGGTCCTGGCGCCGGTGGCACTTCTGGCCGGCGGCATCCCCGGGATGCTGATCGCCAAGTGGCTGGTGACCACCGAGACCGGCGAGGTCGGCGCCGTGCTGTCCGGGCTCGCCGCGGGGGTCGTGGCCGCGCTGCTCGCCGGCGCCGTGATGGCCGCTGCTGACCCGCCGCTGGTGCGGGACATGATCTCCCGCATGCGGCGCGGAACCGGAGCCGGGAAGATGACGCCGTGACCGCGACCGTGGTCCTGGTCAGGCCTCGGGCCAGCGGAGGTCTTGCAGCACATGTCGACCAGGAGCTCCAGGAGCTGACCCGGGCGGGCCACGATGTCCGCGAGGCCCGGGCGCGGATCGGAGAACGGCCCCGGCCGCTGGCGGACCTCCGCGCGGTGCGCGCACTGCACCGTTCGTTCAGCACCGCCCCGGTGCCGTCGGCGGTCCACGCCCACGGGCTGCGAGCCGGAGCGCTGAGCGCTCTGGCCATGCCCCGGGGACGCGAGCAGCGCCTGGTGGTCACTCTGCACAACCGCACCGTCGGCTCGCTCCTGGCTCGGGGTGTCGGTGCCGCGCTGCTGCGGGTCCTCGCCCGCCGCGCCGACACGGTTCTGGCTGTGTCCCCCGACCTCGCCGAGGACGCCCGGCGCGCCGGGGCCCGGGACGTCCGCCACGCCGTCATCCCCGCCCCGACGCGAGTCCCCACTGGCGGCACCGCTCCTGGCGGCGCTCGTCCCGGCGACGCCCCTCCTGGTGACTCCCCTCCTGTCGACGCCCCTCCTGGCGGCGCTCCTCCGCTCGACGAGACTGCTGGGTCCGGCGGCGAGCAGGATCCGGCGCCTGCAGAGCCCCTCGACGTGCTGGTGATCGCGCGCCTGGCGGAGCAGAAGGGCCTGCACGACCTGCTCAGCGCTGCCGCCCTGCTCCGCGAGGGATCCCCGGTGCGGATCCGTGTGGCCGGCGACGGACCGCTGGAGAGCGAACTCCGCGACCGGATCCGCGCCGAGCGCCTGCCGGTTCAGCTGCTGGGCAGGCGCGATGACATCCCTGGTCTGCTGGCCGCGACGGACCTCGTCGTCTCCGCCGCCCGGTGGGAGGGCCAGCCGGTCGCTCTGCAGGAAGCGCTGCGGGCCGGCCGCGCGATCGTCGCGACCGACGCCGGCGGCACCCGCTGGGTGACCGGGTCCGCTGCTCGGCTGGTCCCCGTCGGGGACGCGCCCGCCCTGGCGTCCGCGATCGCCGAGCACCGCGACGTGCAGCTGCGAGAACGGGCTGAGCAGGCCTCACGCCGTCGTGCCCGGGAGCTGCCCACCGCAGGTGACATGATCGACCAGCTGGGCGATGTCCTGGCCCTGAACCAGGGCCGATGGTAGGTTGGGGGTCCGTGGCAGAGAGCAACGTGAGCACCCCCCATTCCGGTACCGGCCCGATTCCACGGATCGGCCAGGCCGCCTCGGCCAAGCCGTTCCGGAACCCCGGCACCACCAAACACATCTTCGTGACCGGGGGAGTGGTCTCCAGCCTCGGCAAGGGATTGACCGCCTCCTCCTTGGGGATGCTGCTGCGAAGCCGCGGCCTGCGGGTCACGATGCAGAAGCTGGACCCGTACCTGAACGTGGACCCCGGCACGATGAACCCGTTCCAGCACGGAGAGGTCTTCGTGACCGAGGACGGCGCCGAGACCGATCTGGACATCGGCCACTACGAGCGCTTCCTGGACGAGAACCTCACCGCCGACGCGAACGTCACCACCGGCCAGGTCTACTCCGGCGTCATCGCCAAGGAGCGCCGGGGCGAGTACCTCGGTGACACCGTGCAGGTCATCCCGCACATCACCAACGCCATCAAGGAGTCGATGCGCTCCCAGGCCGGCGATGACGTCGACGTGATCATCACCGAGGTGGGCGGGACCGTCGGCGATATCGAGTCCCAGCCGTTCCTGGAGGCCGCCCGCCAGGTCCGCCAGGACATCGGCCGCGACAGCGTCTTCTTCGTGCATGTCTCGCTGGTGCCCTTCATCGGCCCCTCCCAGGAGCTGAAGACCAAGCCGACCCAGCACTCCGTGGCCGCCCTGCGCTCGATCGGCATCCAGCCCGACGCGATCGTGCTGCGCGCGGACCGTGAGCTGCCGACCTCGGTCAAGGCCAAGATCTCCTCCATGTGCGACGTCGACATCGACGCCGTCGTCACCTGCGCGGACGCGCCGTCGATCTACGAGATCCCGCTGGTGATCCACGGGGAGGGACTGGACGCCTACGCGATCCGCCGCCTCGACCTGCTCAGCCACGACGTGGACTGGACCCAGTGGGAGTCCCTCCTGCAGCGCGTCCAGCACCCGGTCTACGAGGTGACCGTGGCCCTGGTCGGCAAGTACATCGACCTGCCCGACGCGTACCTCTCGGTCACCGAGGCATTGCGCGCCGGCGGCTTCCATCACTCGGCGAAGGTGTCCATCCGCTGGGTCGAGGCCGATCTGTGCGAGACCGAGGACGGCGCCCACCAGCAGCTGCGCGATGTCGACGCGATCGTGGTCCCCGGCGGCTTCGGGATCCGCGGGGTCGACGGCAAGGTCGGTGCGCTGCATTACGCCCGCACCCACTCGATTCCGACCCTGGGCCTCTGCCTGGGCCTGCAGTCGATGGTCATCGAATACGCCCGGCACGAGCTGGGCCTGGCCGGCGCGCACTCCACGGAGTTCGAGCCGGCCTGCGAGCACCCGGTGATCGCGACCATGGCCGAACAGGCCGACATCGTCTCCGGCGCAGGCAACCTCGGCGGCACCATGCGCCTGGGCTCCTACGACCACACGCTGGTCGAGGGGTCCCTCGCCGCCCGCACCTACGGCAGCACGCGGGCGGCCGAGCGCCACCGCCACCGCTACGAGGTCAACAACGCCTACCGTGAACAGCTCGAGGAGGCCGGCCTGGTCGTCTCCGGCGTCTCGGCGGACCGTTCTCTGGTGGAGTACGTGGAGCTGCCCACGGATGTGCATCCGTACTACATCGGCACTCAGGCCCATCCCGAGCTGAAGTCCCGGCCCACCCGCGCCCACCCGCTGTTCGCGGGGCTCATCGGCGCGGCGCTCGACCTGCAGAAGGCCACCCGTCTGCTCGAGGTCGAGCCGGAGCCGGTCACGGACGAATCGAGCGAGGCGGCCGACGAGCCCGCGCCCGCCGCGGGCGACCGGGACTGACCCGATGACCCTGGCCGACGAGCCCGGCTCCCGCCCCGTCTCGGCGCGGGAGCGGGTCCACTCCGGGATGGTGTGGGACATCGTCCGTGACACCGTCGAGTTCGCCCCGGGGGTGCAGTTCCAGCGTGAGTACATGTGGCACACCGGGGCGGTCGCGGTGCTCGCCGTCGACGACCAGGACCGAGTGCTGCTGATCCGGCAGTACCGCCATCCCGTCGGCCACACGCTCTGGGAGATCCCGGCGGGTCTGCTCGATGTGAACGGCGAGGCGCCTCACGTCGGCGCCGCGCGCGAACTGTCCGAGGAGACCGGACACACCGCCGCGCACCTGCAGACGCTGGTGGACCTGCGGCCGAGCCCCGGCGGCAGCGATGAGGTGATCCGGGTCTACCTCGCCACGGGCGTCACCGCGCTGACGGAGGAGGGCGAGTTCGTACGCACCGACGAAGAAGCCGAGATCGAGGTGCGCTGGGTGCCCCTGGCCGAGGCGGTCACGGCCGTGCTGGAGGGACGCCTCACCAACGCGACGACCATCGCCGGTGTCCTCGCACTGCACGCTCAGCGGACCCTCGCCGCCACTGGCGCTCCCGTACCACCGCTGCGAGCGGCCGATGCGCCGTGGATGGAGCGGCCCGGTCGGGACTGAGCCTCCGTGGTCGACCGAGCCTCAGCCGTCGACATACAGGCAGAACAGATGCCCGGCCGGGTCCAGCACCACACGGACATCATCCTGTGGTTGGAACTCGGCCACGGTGGCTCCCAGCTCCCGAGCTGCGGCGACGGCCTGCTCGAGGTCGCGTGCCCCGATGTCGAGGTGGAGCATCATGTGCGGGTCCCCGGGACCTGCGGGCCACATGGGAGGCGCGTAGTGCTCCTCGCTCTGGAACGCGAGGTTCGCCGGGGCGCCGGGGATCTGCATCGTGCACCAGTCCGGCGTGTCCTGATGCAGCGGCCACCCGAGCAGGTCACGGTAGAAGTGCGCGAGAGGCTGCGCCCTCGGGGCGCTGAGCACGACCCCGATCCAGCCGCTCAGGTGCGGGCGGGGAGTTTCGCGGGAAGATTCGTCGTCCATCCCCGTAGCGAACACCCGCCGCGGCCGGACGGCAAGGGTTCCGCTCCCGGCGCCGCGGCCCTGGCCGGCCGGTGCTCACCCGCAGCCGCAGGCCGGCTCGTCCAGGTGCACACTCAGCCCCGACTGTCCGGGCAGCACATGGGGTGCCAGCTCCCACTCCGGCGTGTACTGACCGGTGAACTGCGGCCGGTAGGGGAGCGGGGCCTCCGTGAACAGGCCGTCCAGCCGCGTCCGCAGGCTCCGACGGACAGGCGCGGTGTCCTCGATCCGGTCCGCACTGGGCAGCGCCCACGGACTCAGCACATCCATCCCGGTGTACGCGAAGGTGCCGTGGAGGAGCCCGAACAGCAGCTCGTGCAGCTCCCCGGACTTGCCCCGCGGCCCGATCGCGTGTGGCCGGTCTCCGAGCGTGGTGACCACCAGGGCCCGCTTCTGCCTGAACGGGCCCTGCTCGAATCTCAGCCGCCGCCCGGTCTCGGGATCGGTGCCGAAGGCGAACCCGCTGACGAACACCCGGTCGAACCAGCCCTTCATCAGAGCAGGCATCCCGTACCACCACAGAGGGAACTGGAGCACGATCGCAGCGGCCCGCTCCAGCTTCGCCTGCTCCCGCACGACATCTGCCGGCTGCCTCCCGGTCAGGAGCGCCTGGCGGGTATCCGCGCTGACCCGGAACCGCTCCGGCGGCTCGTCGCAGCCCGCGGTGTCGGCGCCGGGCCGCTCGACACGGCCGCCGTCGCGCGGACGCAGCACGGGATCCCACTCCATGGCGTAGAGGTCGGATTCGATGACGCTGTGTCCGAGCCGGCGCAGATGGGCGATCCCGTCGCGACGCAGCGCGCCGTTCAGCGAACGCGGCTCCGGGTGCGCACTCACCCACAGGACCGTCCGCGTCCCGTCGGTGCCGTCGGCCGCGTCGCCGGGTTCGGAGCGCGCGGGCCGGGTCGGCCGGCCGGCGCGCCCCGGCCCTCGAGGTGCGGCCGAAGCCGCGGTGTCATTCTCGGTGTGATTCGACATGACCCCATGGTCACGCGACGCCTACGATAGGGGAAGTACGGACATTTCTGTCCACTGGTCAGGAGGTGCGCATGCGATTGCCGGTGCAGCGAGCCATGGAGGTGTGCCCCGTCGAGGTGGCGGTGTCCGTCCTCGGTGGCACCTGGAAGCTCACCCTGGTGAAGCACCTCCTGGAGGGCACCAGACGGTTCAACGAGCTCGGGCGGCTGGTCCCGCTCGCGAACACCCGGACGCTCACGCGGCAGCTCCGCGAGCTCGAGGAGGACGGCATCGTGCGGCGCACGGTCTACCGCGAGGTTCCGCCGAAGGTGGAGTACAGCCTGACCGATCTGGGACGGAGCCTCGGGGGCATCGTCGAGCGCATGGACCGATGGGGCGAGCACTTCGCCGAAGACCGCGCACAGATGACCGCTCGCGACGAGCCGGCGCACGCGCCCGCCCGCGACGAGGCGCGGTGACCCGCGACTGTCAGGCCCTGACGAGCCCGGCGATGAGTCAGTCCTCCGCCGGCTCCGGGGCCGGGCTCTGCTCGCTCTGCTCGGTCAGCGCCCGGTGGATCACGGGCGCTGCCTGGTGCGCCTGCCACGGGCGGGCTCCCAGCGCGACCAGCTCCTCCTCCAGCACCGTCTCCTCGGGAACCGACTCGTGCTCCCACACCCAGTGGCGCAGCAGCGAGGGCTGGACGAGGTTCTCCGCCGGCAGCTCGAGATCCTCGGCGCGCTCACCGATGGCGGTGCGGACGACCTGATAGCGCTCCCAGACCTCCGGGTACTTCTTGGCCCAGAGCTTGTGCGGCGGCGGGTAGGAGCGCTCCGAGCGCTCGGGAAGGTGCGAGGCGGGCAGCTCGATCCCGGAGCGAGCCGCCTTCCACCAGATGTCCTTCCCGCGCAGCTTCGCAGGCAGAGCACGCTCGAAGGCCTCGCGGCCGCGGGTCGCCTCCTTGGCGGCGGCGACGATGTCACGGTCCTTGATCACGCGATGCGGTGAGAGATCCTCGCTGCGCGCGATCTCGTCGCGCCGCAGCCACATCTCGCGGGCCGCAGCCAGCTGTCGTGCCGAACGCAGCGATCCCAGTCCATGCATGCCGCGCCAGCTCGCCGAACGGGGCGGTCCCAGCTCTCGAGTGCGCTCGTACTCGAACTCCTGACGCGCCCAGTCCTCCTTGCCCGCATCCCGGAGCCGCTGCTCCAGCACGTCGCGCACCTCGACCAGCACCTCGACGTCGAGCGCGGCATAGGTCAGCCAGCCCGGAGGGAGCGGTCGCTTCGACCAGTCGGCGGCGGAGTGCTCCTTCGCCAGGCGCAGCCCCAGAGTGTCCTCCACGACGGCGCCCAGGCCCACCCGCTCCATACCGAGCAGACGGGCGGCCAGCTCGGTGTCGAACAGGCTGCCGGGCTTCATGCCCAACTCGGCCAGGCTCGGCAGGTCCTGGTCAGCGGCGTGGAGCACCCATTCACGGGAGGCCAGCAGGTCCAGCAGCGTCGAGGGCATGGTGAAGGCGAGCGGATCGATCAGCAGGGTGCCGGCAGCCTCGGTGCGCAGCTGCACCAGATAGGCGCGCGGGCTGTAGCGGTAGCTGGAGGCCCGCTCGGCATCGACGGCGACGGGCTCGTCGGGTTCCGTGGACGCGGCCTCGCACCATGCCAGCACCGGCTGGATCCGATCGATCATCGGCACGAAACCGTCGCGGGGCGCCGTCAGATCAGTGGTGGTGGGTGCATCGGTCACCGAGCGTCACCGGCTTCCTCGGGGCGCGGTGCCCTCGCGAGGTGGGTGGGAGCGATGGGGGCGACCCGCGGCGGCGCCGGGGGCAGCCCGCCTGCGGCGGCCAGCATCGCCGTCCAGGCCGCGAAGTGCGGTGCGAGGTCGGGGGTCGTGGCCTCGGCCGACGAGCCGCCGAGGGCGAGCGGCGGCGTCTCCGGCCCGGCCGCGGAGGCGCTCGTCGTCTCCGATGCCTCCGGGGTCCATGACACGCGCATCTCGACGTCCACGGTGGAAGGCCGTGAGGCGAGCGCCCCGTAGGACTGGGAGACCACCCGCGTGGCGGTGCAGCCCAGTTCGCGCGCGTCGGCACCGTGCAGCTCGAGGGATTCGGTGACCCATGACCATGCGACGTCCCCGAGCATCGACTCGACGGCGAACTCCGGCTCCAGCTGCGCCTGGACCAGTGCCACCACGCGGTAGGTGCCGTCCCACGCCTCCTGCCCTGCAGGGTCGTGGAGGATGACCAGACGGCCGGAGGCGAGCTCCTCGTCGTGCACGAGCACCTCGCCCGTGCAGGCCCAGGTCGACGGCGCCATCTTCGAGGGCGCCGGGATGTCGCGCCATGTGAACTCGGGGCGGACCGGAGCGCTGGTCATGGCGTCGATGGCGGCACGGAAGGTGTCGTCGCCGGAGCGGAATCGATGGACGGACACACCGTGAGACTATCCGCGCGGGCGCCCGCCCCGGAACAGGCGCGCCGCGACCTCCTGCGGCAGGGCCCGCTCTCCTCGCCGGTTCCCCGACCCGTGAGTAGCCCGGGGCCGGGCCGGCCGCCGCCCCGCGGCGGGAGCCGCCGCGGGGCGGTGCGGTCAGCGTGCGGAGGCGTCCCCGGCGGGGGCGTCGTCGCTGTGGACCAGGCTGATCGAGTTGATGCAGTAGCGCTGGTCCGTGGGGGTGTCGAAGCCCTCGCCCTCGAAGACGTGCCCGAGGTGTGAACCGCAGTTCGCACAGCGCACCTCGATGCGGCGCATACCCATCGAGGTGTCCTCGAGCAGCTCGACCGAGTCGGAGTCCGTCGGCGCGTAGAAGGCCGGCCACCCGCAGTGGGCATCGAACTGGGTCTCCGCCGTGAACAGCTCCGCGCCGCAGGCCTTGCAGGCGTAGGTCCCGGCGGGCCGGACCTCCTCGTACTCGCCGGTGCCGGGACGCTCCGTGCCGCCCTGGCGCAGGACCTGGTACTCCTCGGGGGAGAGGCGCCGGCGCCATTCCTCCTCGCTGATCGCGATCGGGTAGGGACGCGTGCCGATGGGGTCGGTGGTCATGGGGGAGCCCTCCGATCTGCGGCGCTGCGGGCGTCGCTCTCGCCGATGGATCGAGCGCGCGCCTCGCCCAGGGACGGACACGGCGCTCACAGCTGCAATTCTAGCTCGCCGATAGGATGATCGGCATGACGCGAGAGTTCTTCCGGTGCCGGCCCGAGACAGGTCCCCTCGCGTGGACCCGCGCCCTGCGACCCCGTTCCGACCAGGGAAGATGGGCGGAAGCTGCCGTCGTGGGGGCGGTGGGAGCGGCGTCGATGTTCACACTCAGCGCAGGACTGCTGACCCTCGGGGCCCGCGTGATGGCGCGCCTGCCGCTGGTGCCGCAGCAGGGCCTGCGCCAACGCTCCGACCTTCCTGTGCGAGCGGTCCATCCCGACCGTGTCCATCTCGACGCGACCAAGGAAGCCGCGAGAGCCGGGTACCTCGCGCTGAGGCAGTCCGGTGGCGCGGTCCACGTGCGGCTGGGCCCGGTGGACGGCCGTCCCACCCCGACCACGGTGTCCCGTCCGCTGCTGGCCTCCGACACGGCCGAGCAGCTGACGGTCGAGAAGGCCGGCGTCAACGGTTTCTTCTGGGCGGGGTCCCCGCAGACCGCGCACGGGCTGGAGACCGAGGAGGTCGAGGTCGACTCGCCCGTCGGCCACATGCCCGCGTGGCTGGTGCGGCCCGATGCGGCGCAGGGAGCGGCCCCCGGCCGCGAGGACACGTGGGCCATCCTCATCCACGGCCACGGCTCCACCCGGGGCGAGGCGCTGCGGGTGATCCCTCTGCTGCACCGGCTGGGACTGACCAGCCTGGCGATCACCTACCGCAACGACACCGGCGCCCCGGCGTCCGCGGACAGCATGCACCACCTCGGGGTCGCCGAGTGGGAGGACACCGAGGCCGCGATCGAGTTCGCGCTGGCCCGGGGAGCCCGCCGCGTCGTCCTGGTCGGTTGGTCGATGGGCGGGAGCATCGCCCTGCGCACCTCGGTACGGTCGGCCCATCGTGATCTCATCGCTGCGGTGGTGCTCGACTCGCCGGCGGTGGACTGGCGGGACATCCTCATCTATCACGCCACGGCGCTGAAGGCGCCGCGGCAGATGCGGCGCCTGGCGATGTGGATGATGACCTCCCGCGTCGGAGCTCGGATGGTGCGGCTGCACGAGCCGCTCGCCCTGCACGAGATGACCCCGGAGTTCTACGCCGCCCACCTCACCCATCCCACTCTCCTGTTCCACGCGCTGGATGACTCGACCGTCCCTCCCGGTCCCAGTCGGAGACTGGCGGCGCTGCGTGGCGACCTGGTGGAGTTCGTGCCCTTCGAGGGCGCCTCGCACACGCGCGAATGGAACCGGGATCCTGCCCGGTTCGAGTGGCTGCTGGCTGATCATCTGGTGCGCGTCCTCGACCTCGATGAGGACGTCAGCTCGTGGCAGCTGCCGGTGCGCGACCCCGCCGCCGCCCCGCTCGCCGAATCCATCGGACTGCGTCTGTGAGTTCACGCGCTCGTGGTCCGGTCCGGTCCGGTGGCGGAACATACACTGGCCGACGTGACTGATGCGCTCTGCGACCGCCGGCCGGAACCTACCCTCGAGCGTCTGCTCGCGGATCTGGTCCCGCCGCCGAGGTTCTCCGGGGCGCGGCTGGAGAACTATGTGCCTGATCCCGCGTTTCCCTCGCAGGAGCAGGCCAAGCACAGCATCTCCGAGTTCGCCGCCCAGCTGGGCAGGCCGCGGGGCGGTTTCCTGGCGCGGCTGCGGCGCCGCCCGGAGCCCGCGCGCGGGCTGTATCTCGACGGTGGTTTCGGCGTGGGCAAGACCCACCTGCTGACCTCCCTCTTCCACGCCGTCGAGGGCGAGCGCGTCTACGGGACGTTCGTCGAGTACACCGACCTGGTGGGCGCGCTCGGCTTCCAGAAGGCCGTGGACCTGCTGGGGCAGTCGGTGCTGGTGTGCATCGACGAGTTCGAGCTCGACGACCCGGGTGACACGCTGTTGATGACCCGGCTCATCCGTGAGCTGTCCGACCGGGGAGTCGCGGTGGCGGCGACCTCCAACACGCTGCCCGACGCACTCGGTGAGGGTCGGTTCGCGGCGCAGGACTTCCTGCGCGAGATCCAGGCGATGGCCGAGCGCTTCGAAGTGATCCGCATCGACGGCGAGGACTACCGCCACCGCGACGGTGTGACCGAGGTCGTCGCACTGCCCGAGGACCAGGTGCGCGACCATGCCGCGGGCCTGGCCGACGCCACCTTGGATTCCTTCGACGACCTGCTGCGCCACCTCACGCGGCTGCATCCCTCCCGGTACGGGGCCATGCTCGACGGCGTCGCGGCCGTCCATCTGACCGGGATGCATGAGCTCTCCCACCACCACGACGCGCTGCGCTTCGTCGTCCTCGTCGACCGGCTCTACGACCGTGAGGTGCCCACCCTGGTCTCGGCCGCCGCCTTGCCGCCACGCACGGACACGGCCCGGGAGACGGACGCGGCAGGGAACGGGCCGTCCTCGCCGGCGACCACCGGGGACCGCCCCGCGGAGCCCACCGTGATCACCGAGCTGTTCGCGCCCGACCTGCTGCGCAGCGGATACCGCAAGAAGTACCTCCGGGCGCTGTCGCGGCTCGCCTCGCTCACGCACGACGGCAATGCCCTCGCCGCCGGGACATCGGGTCCCCGGACCGCGGAGCGCACTGCGTGAACGGCCCGGCCGAGCGAGCTTCCGCCACGGCCTCCGCAGCTCGCGGATCCCGCTCGGAGCAGGCCCGTCGGGCCCTCGCCGCGCGGATCATGGACGGCACGCTCGCTCCGGGCACCCCGCTGCGAATCGGCGTGCTCTCCCACGAACTGGGCATGAGCGCGACACCGGTGCGGGAGGCGCTGAACCTGCTGACCGGTGAGAAGCTCGTCGACTATCTGCCCATGCGTGGCTTCGTGGTCACCATGCCGCCCGATGACGATCAGGTGCGCTGGATGGGGGAGGCGCGGCTGCTGCTGGAGCCGGAGCTCGCAGCGCTCGCCGCCGCGCGCGCCACGGCGAGCCAGCGCGAGGACCTGGCCGCGACCCTCGAGCGCACCCGGTCCGCCGGTGTCGGGGTCCGCTTCAGCGAGTACGAGGGGTACCTGCAGCATTCCAGCGCCTTCCACGCGGAGATCGCGGGCGCCGCGCGCAACCCGTATCTCGCGGCCGCGCTCGAGGCGATCCCCGTGCACACGCTGCGGTTCCGCCGTTTCGGCGACGCCGGTGTCGACGACGCCGAGGTCTCGCTCGCCGAGCATCGCGAGGTGCTCGAGGCGGTGCAGCGCGGCGACGAGGACGCCGCGCGGGCGGCGATGAGCGCCCACGTCCGCGGAGTCACCGACCGGTCACTGGGCAGTGCCGGCTCGCCATGAGGCGGCTCAGCTCTCGGGATCCAGATAGAGCTCCTGTATCGCCGCGTGGTCCTCGTCGCCGTGCCCCTGCTCGACCGCCTCGGTGAACTGCTCGAGCAGTACGGGCAGGAGTCGCGCCGGCAGCGCCGCACGGTCCGCCGCCGCGGTCGCATACCGCAGATCCTTGACCTGGTTGATGGTCGAGCCACCTGACGAGTACTCGCGGGACAGCAGCTTCTGCTTCTTCTGACTGAGCACCTCACTGCGGGCCAGGCCGCTGCCGAGCAGCTCCACCACCTGCTCGGCATCGAGGCCGGAGCGCCGGGCCAGGGCGAGCGCCTCTCCGAGGGCGGCGAGGGTCCCGCCGACGACGATCTGATTGCACAGCTTCGCCACCGCCCCGCTGCCGAGCGGGCCCAGGTGCTCCACGGCGCCGCCGATGATCTCCAGGACGGGCCGCACTGCGGTGACGTCCGCCTCCGCCCCGCCGATCATGATCGACAGGGTGCCGGCGTCCGCCCCGGCGATCCCGCCGGACATCGGGGCATCGACCACGGAGATCCCGTCGGCTGCCAGCTCGTCGGCGAGAGACCTCACGGTGTCGGGGCCGGTGGTCGACATGATCACCAAGCGCGCACCGGCCGCGCCCCATGCTGCCCGGGTCTCCGCGTCCAGGCGCTCCCGCAGCTGGGCCACGTCGGGCAGCACCGAGAGGATCACGGGGGCCGCGGCGTGCGCGAGGGTCTCGGCGCGTCGTGCGCCGGCGGCGACGAGGTCGTCAGCCCGGGCGGGCGTGCGGTTCCACACCACCACGGAGTCCGGGGCGGCGGCGACCAGGGTGGCGGCGATGGGATGGCCCATCGGCCCCAGGCCGAGGACTGCGGTCCGGGGATGGTCCATGGTGGCTCCTTCACAGGTGCTGGGCCGGGGCATAGACTCCAGATCATATTTTATTCGGCAGTCCGCCGTCCCCGATCCTTCAGGAGCATCCCATGGCGCTTCCGGCCTATCCCGCCTCACCGTTCCCTGATCTGCCCGCCGCACTGGTCACGGGCGCCGCCTCACCGCGCGGCATCGGCCGGGCCACCGCGCACCGTCTTGCGCGAGAGGGGTGGGCCGTCGCCGTCGTCGACCTCGACGGCGGGGCGTGCGAGGAGCTCGCCGGGGAGCTCACGGAGCGCTATGGGGTCCCCGCGCTGGGTCTCGGTGTCGACATCTCCGACGAGCAGGCGGTCGCCGACGCCGTCGCCCGGATCGATGCCGAGCTGCCGCAACTGGTCGGCGTGGTCAACAACGCCGGCATCTCCTCGCCCACCCCATTCACCGAGGTGAGCACCGAGGAATGGCGGCGAGTCTTCGACGTCAACGTCCACGGCACCTTCTTCGTGACCCGCGAGGCCGTGGCGATCTTCCGGCGGCACAGCCTGGGGCGCATCGTGAACGTCTCCAGCGCCTCGGCCGAGCGCGGCGGTGGCGTGTACGGCCGCGCCGCATACTCCGGTTCCAAGGCCGCGCTGCTGGGGATGGCCAAGACGTGGGCTCGCGAGCTCGGGGAGTACGGCATCACCGCGAATTCGGTCGCTCCCGGCTCCATCGACACCGACATCATGGGTGGCCGGCTCACCGACGAGCGCAAGCAGGTGCTGCTCCAGGAGCTGCCCGTCGGCCGCGTCGGGACGGTCGACGATGTCGCCGGGGCCGTCCACTATCTGCTGGGCCGCGACGGCGGCTACCTGACCGGCGTCACCCTCGACGTCAACGGCGGCTCGCACATCCATTGAGGCCGGAGCCACGGAGTCGGAGACGGGGCAAAGAAGACAGCGACGACAGCGAAGACAGAGACGTCAGCGAAGACAGAGAAAACAGAGAAGGACGGGCATGAGCGCACCTGGCACCCTCAGCGTCGACCTGAACGGGGCGACCGCCGTCGTCACCGGATCCACCCGCGGCATCGGCCGCGCCATCACCGAGCGGCTGCTCGCCGCCGGCGCCGAGGTGATCGGTCTCCAGCGCGGCACCGAGCCGGTCGGGCCCGGCCACCACTGCGTCGGCGTCGATCTCACCGATCCCGACGCCCGCGCCGAGGCGGTGCGCCAGGTGCTCGCCGAGCATGACGTCGACATCCTGGTCAACAACGCCGGGATCAACCTGCGTCACCGTTTCGAGGAGTTCCCGCTGCCGGAGTTCTCCGAGGTGATGAACGTCAATCTCGACGCCGTGGTGCAGCTGACGCAGGAGCTGGGCCGCCCGATGCTCGAGCGCGGCCGCGGTCGCATCATCAACATCGCCTCGATGCTCTCCTTCTTCGGAGGGCTCAACGCCTCGGCGTACGCGGCCTCCAAGGGCGCCGTGGCGCAGTTCACGAAATCGGTGGCCAACGAGTGGGCCGGGCGCGGCGTGGCGGTCAATGCCGTCGCCCCCGGTTTCATCGCCACCGAGCTGAACGTCTCCCTGCGCGAGGACGAGGGTCGCAACAGCGAGATCGTCGGCCGGATCCCCGCCGGCCGGTGGGGCCGCGCCGACGACATCGCCGGCACCGTCCTCTTCCTCACCAGCGAGGGCGCAGAGTACGTGCACGGCACGGTGATCCCGGTCGACGGCGGGTATCTCGGCCGCTGATCCTTCCGGCCCCGCGGCGGGATCGGTCTGCGGCGCCGCAGCGTGACCGACCCAACGACCCGCCGCGCGGCGCGGTGCCCGTGCTCGCCGAGCGTCCGCGGCTCGGTGCGCCGAGGGCCCGGGGCTCGACGCGGAGTCTGTGTACGCCGAGGGTCCGATGATCCATTACGGTGATCGCCGCACATCCGTCGCCGGGCCGTGCCGCGGCCCCGACATCCGAGAACGCCCGACATTCGACAAGGAGGGATCCGACGATGGATCCGACACCGGTCCAGGAGACCGACTGGACCAGCTGGCTCGGCGACGGCGGGCTGATGGCGCTGGCCGTGGTCGCGGTGGGACTGCTGCTGTTCCTCGTCATCCGGTTCAAGCTGCACGCCTTCCTCGCCCTCATCGTGGTCTCCCTGCTGACCGCGCTGGTGGCGGGCGTACCTGCCCAGAACGTGGTGCCCACGCTGGTGAGCAGCTTCAGCGAGACGCTCGGCGAGGTCGCGCTGCTGGTCGCGATCGGCGCGATGCTCGGCGCCCTGGTGGAGACCTCAGGAGGTGCGCGCGCCCTCGCCGAGGCCATGATCCGGCTGTTCGGCGAGAGGCACGCCCCGTTCGCGCTCGGGGTGACCTCGCTGTTCATCGGCTTCCCGATCTTCATGGACGCCGCGTTCGTGCTCATGATCCCGATCGTGTACGCCGTCGCCCGACGCCTGACGGGCAATGTCCTGGCCTTCGGTTTCCCCGTGGCCGCGGCCCTGTCGGTCATGCACGTCTACGTGCCCCCGCACCCCGGTCCGGTGGCCGCCTCCGGGTACGTCGATGCGGAGATCGGCGTCGTCATGATCCTCGGGCTGCTGCTGGCCTTCCCGACCTGGTACGTCTCCGGTCACCTCTGGGGCAAGCACGTCGCCCGCAAGTACAACCTGCCGGTGCGGGACCTCTTCGGCACGGCCGACGAGGCCGAGCAGGTCGAGAACCCGCCGGCGCCGTGGCAGGTCGTCCTCGTCCTGGTCCTGCCCCTGGTCCTCATCCTGTTCAACACCGGCCTGAACACGCTGGCCGGCGCCGGCCTCATCGAGGGCGAGGCAGGATGGGTGCATGCCCTGCGCATGGTCGGGGAGACCCCGATCGCGCTGCTCATCACCGCCCTGACCACGATCGTGCTGTTCGGCTTCCGCCGTGGCCGCTCGGGCACCGCCATCGAGACCACGGTGGACAGGGCGCTCGGCCCGATCTGCTCGGTCGTCCTGATCACCGGAGCCGGCGGGATGTTCGGCGGCGTGCTGGCGGCCACCGGCATCGGCGGCGCGATCGAGAACACCCTCGCGGCGGCAGGCATCCCAGTCATCTTCGCCGCCTACCTGATCGCGGTCGCGATGCGACTGGCACAGGGGTCCGCGACGGTCGCCCTGACCACCGCTGCGGCGCTGATCGCACCGGCCGTCCTCGCCTCCGGGGCGGGCACCGTGGAGCTCGCCTGCATCGTCATGGCGACGGCCGCCGGCTCCGTCTTCGCCGGCCATGTCAACGACTCGGGCTTCTGGCTGGTCGGCCGCCTGCTCGGCATGGACGTGAAGACCACGCTGAAGACCTGGACGATCCAGCAGGCCATCGAGTCCGTCGTGGCGTTCACGATCGTGCTGGCGGTCTACGGGGTCGTGCAGCTGTTCTGAGGGCCCGCGGGATCGCTCCGGCGGTCAGCCTCGGCGGCCGGTGGCCTCGAGCACCTCGGGATTGAGGATGTTCCGGGGCCGGCGGCCGCCCAGGACGTCGACGACGTTCTCGATCACACGGCGCTTCAGCTCGGTCTCGGACTCCTCGCTGTACCAGGAGGCGTGCGGGGTGAGCACCGCGGTCGGGCACTCGCGCAGCGGACTGTCCGCCGGCAGCGGCTCGGTTTCGAACACGTCCAGCCCCGCCCCGCGCAGATGGCCGGAGCGCAGCGCATCGACCACGGCCATGGTGTCGACCACGCCGCCACGGCTGGTGTTGACCAGCAGCGTGCCGGCCTGCATCCGGGCGATGGCGGCGGCGTCGACCAGATGATGGGTGTGCTCGGTCAGCGGCACGTGCACACTGATCACGTCCGAACCGGACAGCACCGTCTCCTGCTCCATCACCGCGATGCCGTCCTCGGTGGTCGTGCCCGGCTCGCGCATCGGGTCGCAGCCGTGGACGGAGAAGCCCAGGGCGCGCGCCTTGCGGGCGGTGGCCGCGCCGATGCGCCCGAGGCCGATGACGCCGAAGCTGCGGCCGGCGATGCGGTGCAGCGGTTTGACGGGGGCCAGCGAGTACGTGCCCTCGCGGAGGTTCCGGTCCAGCTGCACGACGCCTCGGGCCAGGGACACCGCCAGCGCGACGGCATGATCGGAGACGTCCTCGGTGCCGTAGTCCGGCACGTTGGACACGGCGACTCCGAGCGCGGTCGCCGCCGCGAGGTCGACGGTGTCCACGCCGACGCCGTACCTGCCGACGGCCCGGACCGTCGGCAGGGCCTCGAGCACCCGTCGGGTGATGGGGGCGTACTGCACCAGCAGGGCGTCGGCGCCCTGGGCCGCGGCGATCACCTCGTCCTCGGTGCCGGCCTGAGCCCGCACCAGCTCGGCGCCGGCGGCGTCGGCGACCGTCTGCTCCTCGGTCGTGCGCTCCTGGTCCAGATCGGTGATGACGATCTTCATGCAGGTCCTCCTCGTCTCGGGTGCTCGGGTGCTCGGGTCCTCGGGTGCTCGGGTGCTCGGGGATGTCGATCAGGCCGCGCCGCTGCGGAGCACCACGGCGCCGGGGCCGGCCAGGGAGATCCTGCCGTCGCCGTCGCGCGTGACCTCGCCGAACGCGGCGAGGACCTCCTTAGCGCGCGGTCCGGCGGTCAGCGGGCCGGTCCCGCGACGGGCGAGCACGCCCAGGTCTCCGCGGCGCAGCAGCACCGTCTCCTCGCCGAGGACGTCGACGTCGGTGCGGCGCAGGTCGGGATCGGTGAGGTCGGGGTGCCGGCGACGCAGCGCGATCAGGGTCCGGTACCACTGGAGCATCCGGGCGTGCACGCCTCCGGCGCGCTCGTCCCAGCGCAGCATCGCGGCCTCGAAGGTGGAGCGATCCTGGGGATCGGGCACCTCGGCGTCCCAGCCCATGGCGGCGAACTCCTCCGCGCGCCCCTGACTGACCAGCGGGCCGAGCTCGTCGTCATGGTCGGTGAAGTAGGTGAACGGGGTCGAGGCCGCCCACTCCTCGCCCTGGAACAGCATCGGGGTGCCCGGACCCAGCAGGATCAGGGCGATCGCGGCGGCGTGCTCACCGGCGGTCAGCGAGTGATGGATCCGGTCGCCGGCGGCGCGGTTGCCGATCTGATCGTGGTCCTGCAGGAAGGTCACGAAGGAATGGGCGTCGTAGGACGGCGAGCCGGGATCGACGGGATGACCCCACACCGTCCCGCGGAAGCTCGAGTACGTGCCGGTGTGCCGGAACACGCGGGCGAGGACCTTCGCCAGCACGTCGGCGGATCCGAAGTCGCCGTAGTAGCCCTGGCGCTCGCCGGAGATCCACGCGTGCACGCCGTGGTGGACGTCGTCGGCCCACTGCATGTCCATGCCGAGGCCACCGGCCGCGGTGGGCGTGACGGTGGTCGGATCGTTGCGGTCCGACTCCGCGATCAGGGTCAGCTCGCGACCGGTCTCGCTCTCCCAGACGGCGACGGCGTCGGCCAGCTCGGCCAGGAAGTGGCGTTCGGAGTCGTCGCGGAGCTCATGCACGGCATCGAGTCGCAGGCCGTCCAGGCCCAGGTCGACGAGCCACTGTCGTGCGCTGCCCAGCAGGAAGTCGCGGACGTGGCGGGAGCCGGGCTGGTCGAGGTTGATCGCCTGGCCCCACGGGGTCTCGTGCTGGTCGGTGAAGTAGGGGCCGAACTGCCCCAGATAGTTGCCGGCGGGTCCGAGATGGTTGTGCACCACGTCCAGGATCACCGCGAGACCGCGCTCATGGGCGGCGTCGAGGAACCGCGCCAGGCCGGCGGGGCCGCCGTAGGCGGCGTGGACCGCGTACAGCCCGACGCCGTCGTACCCCCAACCACGATCCCCGGGGAAGGTGGCCACCGGCATCAGCTCGACGGCGTCCACGCCGAGGTCGACGAGATCGTCGAGCCGCTCGATCGCGGAGTCGAATGTGCCTCCGTGCCCCTCGGGCCCCGCCGTGAAGGTCCCCACGTGTAGCTCGTAGAGCACGCGGCCGCGCAGGCTGCGGCCCGCCCAGCCGACGGATCCACCCAGCAGCCGGGGGTCGACCACCTCACTGTCGCTGTGGACGCCGTCGGGCTGGCAGAGCGACCGGGGATCGGGCAGCCAGCGCTCGTCGTCATCGAGACGGAAGGCGTAGCGGGCTCCGGGGACGGCGGGGACGTCGTCGAGGGTGAACCAGCCGTCCCCGGCCGGACGCATCGCGTGCTCGTTCCCGTCGATCCGGACGGTGACGGCATCGGCCGAGGGCGCCCACAGCTGGTAGCGGTCGTAGGCGCGCGGGGCCACCGGAGCAGGGACGGGGTCGTTCATCGCGACTCCTGGGCAGGAGGGGACGGGTGGGACGGGGCGGATTCCGCGGCGCCGCACCGGACCAGCAGGGCGATCGGCGCGTCGGCCAGGAGCTCGTCCAGGGCGAGCCGCCCGCCGTCGAACTCCGCGCCGCCGAGGGTGTCGCGCCAGCGGCCGTCGGGCAGGGCTATCCAGGCATCGCCCCATCCGCCCCGCTGGGCGAGGCCGTGGGCGAGACGGGTGACGACGGTGACGACCTCGACGGGTCCCTCTCCGCGGGCCCGGCCGAAGGCGACGGCGTGGGCGGTGGTGGTGGGCAGCGGCCGGTAGGTGGCCTCACGCCCCTGGAACAGCTCCGGTCGCTCCCGGCGCAGGACGAGCGCGCGGTGGGTGAGCCACAGCTTCTCGTCCCCGATCCCGTCGGGTCCCGCGCCGTCAATCATCCGCGCCAGCCTTTCGGCGTGTCCGGCATGGTCGGCGGGTCGGCGGTTGTCGGGGTCCACGAGTGAGAGGTCGACGGTCTCGTTGCCCTGGTACACGTCGGGCACCCCGGGCATCGTCAGCTGGATCAGCTTCTGGCCCAGGATCGCGGTGCGCTGGACCGCCAGCGTGCGCCGGGTCCAGTCCGTCAGGATGCGGTCGACCTCGTCGTGCGCCAGCGCCGCCCGGCCCAGGTCCAGCACCTGCTGCTCGTACTCCGTGTCCTGGTCGGTCCAGGTGGTGTGGGTCTTGGCCTCGCGCATCGCCTTGACCAGGTACTCCTCGAGCCGCTCGGCGGTGATCCGGGGGGCGTCCGAGCCGGGCAGGTCCCAGCAGGCGGCGAGGGTCTGCCACAGCAGCAGCTCGATGGCGCCGTCGACCCGATCCCCGCGCACCTCGGCGGTGACCCGGTCGAGGTCCTGGACCACCAGCGCCCACTCCAGCGGCTGCTCGGTGAGCACGGCCAGGCGGGCGCGCACGTCCTCGCTGCGCTTGGTGTCGTGCGTGGACAGGGTGGTCATGGTGTCGGGCCAGGTGAGGACCATCGTCTGGGCGTGATCGTGGAGATCGTCGGGCTCGACGCCGATGTGCTCCGGATCCGAGCCCACCTCATTGACCGCCAGGAAGCGGGTGTAGCGGTAGAAGGCCGTGTCCTCGAACGCCTTGGCGTGCACGGGGCCGCAGGTCTGGGCGAAGCGGACGATCACTTCGGCGCGCGCCGGGCTCTCGGTGCGGCCCGCACTGCCGACCTCGTCCCCGCACACCAGGGCCACGACGGTCTCCAGGGTCGTCACCAGGTCCTCGTCGTCGCCGAGCTCGCGCTGAGCTCTCTCCGCCGCCTGCTCGATCACGGCGCGCTCGGAACCGGGGGCGGGTTCGCCGGGGACGATGTAGGCCCGGTACCGGTCCATGGCCGACAGCAGGGCCATGACCGTCTTCTGGATGTTGCGCCGGGTGGTGTCCCGCAGCCGGATGTCCTCCTGGCAGATGGCGTAGATCAGGGAGGTCAGACGTTCGATCTCGGCCCAGAGACTGGTGGAGATGATGTGCTCGGTGGACTCCCGGGCGATCTCGGAGAACGGCCGCAGGTCACCGGTGCGGCGCTGCCAGAGGTGGGTCAGTCCCAGAGCGCCGTGCGGATCGTGGAAGAGGCCCCCGACCCTCCACAGGGCGTCATAGCCGGTGGTGCCGGCACAGGGGAAATCGCCGGGCAGGCGCTCCTCGCCCTCGAGGATCTTCTCCACCACGGTCCACGCCCCGCCGGTGGCGTCCTCGAGGTCGCGCAGATAGCCGCGAGGGTCGGTGAGGCCGTCGGGATGGTCGATCCGGTACCCGTCGATGATCCCCTCGGCCTGCAGCCGCAGCAGCGTGGCGTGCGTCGCCTCGAACACGTGCGGCAGCTCCACGCGGACCGCCGCGAGGGTGTCGACATCGAAGAAGCGACGGTAGTTCAGCTCGTCGTCCGCGACCTTCCAGTAGGCCAGGCGGTACCACTGGCGTTCCAGCAGATCGGCCAGCCCCAGGTGCTCGGTGCCCTCGGCGACGGGCAGGACATGGTCGTAGTAGCGCACCACGGTCTCGGTGCTGGCCGTGCCGTCGGCCTGTGGGATCTCCTTCTCGCCCACGGTGATCTCGTCGTCGGCCAGGACGGCGCCGATCGGGCGGCCCAGCACGGGTACCAGGATGGATCGCTCGGCCGACGGATCGAGGTCGAACCAGTCGGCGAACGGCGAGCGCGGGCCGTCGCGGAGCACTGACCACAGCGCACGGTTGTGCCAGATCGGGGTGGGGATCGCCATGTGGTTGGGCACCACGTCGACGATCATGCCCATCCCGTGCGCATGGGCGGCGTCGGCGAGGCGACGCAGCGCGTCCTCGCCGCCGATCTCCGCGCTGATCCGCGAGTGGTCGACGACGTCGTACCCGTGGGTGGAGCCCGGCGCGGCCTGGAGGACGGGGGAGCAGAAGACGTGCCCGACGCCGAGCCGGGCCAGATAGGGCACCAGGGCAGCGGCGTCGTCGGCCGTGAACCCCTCGTGCAGCTGGAGCCGATAGGTCGAGGTCGGGACAGCCGCCGCGCGGGCGCTGTCCGGGGGCGGAGGGGCGAGGTCGCTGGTCACGGCGGGCTGCTCTCCTTATGGGGGCGGAGCCTCCGGCGCGGAGGCTCCCGGATCAGGCGCGGACGGGCTGGTCGAAATCCTCGGCCGGTGAGCTCTCCCCGTCGAGATCCATCGGCGGGCGCATGAGGATCAGCAGCGAATGTCCCGCCCGCGACAGGGTCTCCCCGGCCGAGACCTGAGCGCCGAGGTCCAGGGCGCCGCCGGTCCCCAGGACGACCGTCCAGCGCTCTCCGTGATCCTCGGGTGGCAGCGTGAAGTCGACGGCGTTGCCGGAGGCGTTGAACATGACCAGTGCCGAGTCCCCGACGATGCGCTCACCGCGCGAGTTCGGCTCGGGAATGGCAGAGCCGTTGAGGAACATGGTCAGGCACTTGTTCTCGGCGGCATCCCAGTCCTCGGAGGACATCTGGGCGCCGTCGGTACCGATCCATTCGACGTCCGGCAGGGACGATTCGGCGTCGTCGCGCACGTCGCCCTGCAGGAAGCGGCGCCGGCGGAAGATCGGATGCTCACGGCGCAGAGCGATCATCTGCTGGGTGAACCAGAGCATCTCGCGCTGATCGGAGTCCAGATCCCAGTCCATCCACGAGATCTCGTTGTCCTGGCAGTAGGTGTTGTTGTTGCCGCCCTGGCTGCGGCCCATCTCGTCGCCGTGGAGGATCATCGGCACGCCCTGGCTGACCAGCAGCGTGGCCATCAGATTCTTGGCGCGTCGAAGCCGCAGCGCCAGGACGTCCTCGTCCTCGGTCTCGCCCTCGGCACCCGAGTTCCAGGAGCGGTTGTGGCTCTCGCCGTCGTTGTTGTCCTCGCCGTTGGCCTCGTTGTGGCGTTCGTTGTAGGACACCAGATCGCGGAGGGTGAACCCGTCGTGCGCGGTGACGAAGTTGATCGAGGCGATGGGGGTACGGCCTGAGTGCTGGTAGAGATCCGAGCTGCCGGCGAGGCGGGAGGTGAAGTCCCCGATCACGCCGGGCTCGGAGCGGTGGAAGTCGCGCACCGTGTCGCGGTAGCGGCCGTTCCACTCCGACCACAGCGGAGGGAAGCCGCCCACCTGGTAGCCGCCCTCGCCGAGGTCCCACGGCTCGGCGATGAGCTTGACCTGGGAGATGATCGGATCCTGCTGGATGATGTCGAAGAACGCCGAGAGCCGGTCCACCTCGTGCAGCTCGCGCGCGAGGGTGGAGGCCAGGTCGAAGCGGAAGCCGTCCACGTGCATGTCGGTGACCCAGTACCGCAGCGAGTCCATGATCAGCTGCAGTACGTGCGGGGTACGCATCAGCAGCGAGTTCCCGGTGCCGGTGGTGTCGTAGTAGTGAGCCTTGTCGTCCTCGACGAGGCGGTAGTACGCGGCGTTGTCGATGCCCCGGAAGCACAGGGTGGGGCCCATGTGGTTGCCCTCGGCGGTGTGGTTGTAGACCACGTCGAGGATCACCTCGATGTCCGCCTCGTGCAGGTTCTTGACCATCTGCTTGAACTCCTGGACCTGCTGCCCGGGAGCGTCCGCGTAGGCGTACTCGTTGTGCGGCGCGAAGAAGCCGATCGTGTTGTAGCCCCAGTAGTTGCGCAGATCCTTCTCCAGGAGATGGCCGTCCTGGACGTACTGGTGGACCGGCATCAGCTCGACGGCGGTCACGCCGAGCTCGGTGAGGTGTTCGATGATCGCCGGGTGGCCCATGGCCACGTAGGTTCCGCGGATGCTGTCATCGAGATCCGGATGCTGCATGGTCAGGCCCCTGACGTGGGCCTCGTAGATCACGGTCTCGTGGTAGTCGTGCGCCGGGGGATGGTCGTTGCCCCAGTCGAAGAAGGGGGAGACGACCACGGAGTGCATCGTGTGCTCGGCCGAGTCCTCGGTGTTGCGCTGATCCGGATCGTCGAACTGGTAGCTGTACAGCGAGGGGTGGTTGCTCGCCATGCCCGTGATGGCCTTCGCGTACGGGTCCAGCAGGAGCTTCGACGGGTCGCAGCGGTGACCGGCTTCGGGATCGAACGGGCCGTGGACGCGGTATCCGTAGCGCTGTCCCGGCTGGACCGACGGCAGGTAGACATGCCACACGAAGGCATCGACCTCGGTGATCTCGACCGCGGTCTCCCCGCCGTCCTCGTCGATCAGGCACAGCTCGACGCGCTCGGCGACCTCCGAGAAGAGGGCGAAGTTGGTGCCGGAGCCGTCGAAGGTGGCGCCCAGCGGGTATGACTGACCGGTCCAGATCTGCATGGCTTCAGGGTAACCGTGCCGCGCGATATCCGGTTCGGGTTCTCCGCCTGTCAGGCTCTCCGCCTACCGAGTGGCCGGGGCGGCAGCCGGCCGGGCCGGCCTCCGGGTGCGACGGGGCAGGTCGCAGAGGAGGCCATCGACCATTGGAACGACGACAGCCCCGGCCGACGGGCCGAGGCTGCACAGGTACTTCGGTGGTGGGCGATACTGGGTTCGAACCAGTGACCTCTTCCGTGTCAGGGAAGCGCGCTACCGCTGCGCCAATCGCCCATACGCCCGGAGGCGCGAGGAGGAGTGGAGCGGACAACCGGACTCGAACCGGCGACCCTCACCTTGGCAAGGTGATGCTCTACCAACTGAGCTATGTCCGCACATCGGCTGAGCCGACGAGGGAACACGATATGCGGGTCCCGCCTTCTGGCGCAAATGCTGATGGCCTGCAGTGCCGGACGTCACGGTGCGAGGCGGGGTGTGGTCGCGAATCGGCTGCAGGGGTGGTCGCGAATCGGCTGTACCGGCTGCCGGCCGGCGCCGGAGCGTGCGGGCCCGTGCGGGAGTATGCGGGACTGTGCGGGAGGGAGTGTCGGAGCCGCTGAACGGTGGAGTGGTCGAGGTGGCCGGGGCGGCGCAGTTCGGCGAGAGTGCCGCCGGGCCGCCCTCAGGACGACATAGCTCACATCGCCGCAGGGCGATTCGGCCCGCGAGGTTCGTGTAAGCTTCTGCGAGTCCACTCGAGAGGGTGGCCAGCACCTTCGGGCGATTGGCGCAGTGGTAGCGCGCTTCCTTCACACGGAAGAGGTCACTGGTTCGAACCCAGTATCGCCCACGGCGCGATCTCCGGATCGTTGCATTGCGGACATAGCTCAGTTGGTAGAGCATCACCTTGCCAAGGTGAGGGTCGCCGGTTCGAGTCCGGTTGTCCGCTCCGGGAGCGGCGCGCCCGACGCGAGTCGGGAGCGCCGTTTCGTATGATGCAGGAGCATTTCCCGGTGGGTTGGCCGAGAGGCGAGGCAACGGCCTGCAAAGCCGTGTACACGGGTTCGAATCCCGTACCCACCTCCATCGGCGCTCCCGGGCGCCGGTAGGGGCGATTGGCGCAGCGGTAGCGCGCTTCCCTGACACGGAAGAGGTCACTGGTTCGAACCCAGTATCGCCCACCACCACGAACGGCCCCGTCGTCCTCATCGGGCGGCGGGGCTGTTCGCTGTGCGGAGCGTGATGGGCGACCTCGTGCCGCCCAGCGTCCCCGCCACACAACATGCCGCCCGCGCGTCGCGCCGGCCCGCCTACCCGAGCCCTTCCCGCCGGCCCGCCTCGATGGGCCCCCCGCTGGCTCGCCTACCCGGGCCCGTCCCGCCGGCCCGCTTCGATAGAGCGCTCGATACCGCGTGAACTGACCTTTTCCGGCCCGCCTGAGGTCAGTTCGCGCGGTGTCGACAGGGTGAGGCCAGGGACGAGCGGCCGGGGGCTCGAAGAACTCGGGCCCGGGGGTCAGGGAACCCGTCCTTCATCACGGGCGTTCCACACGCGCCCGACAGGACCGGGTGCCCACCGTGGGGCGGTCGGCGAGGGCGGTTGCGTGACCGTACGATGGTCTGCGGAGCCGGCATCGTCGGCCGGCTCGACCCGAACCCAAGGAGCATTCCCGTGGCCCAGATCGCCATCACCCTCGACGGATCCCCGCATCGACTCGAGGAAGGGACCACGGGCACCGCGCTCTTCGAGGGGCGCACCGAGATTATCGCCCTGCGTATCGACGGCGAGCTGCGTGATCTCGAGACGACCCTCGCAGACGGTCAGGTGGTCGAGGGCGTCGACATCTCCAGCGAGGACGGGCTCTCCATCCTCCGTCACTCGGCCGCGCACGTGCTCGCCCAGGCAGTGCAGAAGGCGAACCCCGAGGCCAAGCTCGGTATCGGTCCGCCCGTGGCCGACGGCTTCTACTACGACTTCGAGGTCGCCGAACCCTTCACTCCCGAGTCGCTCAAGGCTCTCGAGAAGGAGATGGGGCGCATCGTCAAGCAGGGGCAGCGTTTCGTGCGCCGCGAGATCAGCGACGAGGACGCCCGTGCTGAAGAGGCCTCCGAGCCGTACAAGCTCGAGCTGATCGGGCTGAAGTCCAGTGCCGAGGACGCCGCCGAGGGCGCCGACGTCGAGGTGGGTGCCGGCGGGCTGACCATGTACGACAACGTCGACCGCCGCGGCGAGGTGGTCTGGACCGACCTGTGCCGGGGTCCGCACCTGCCGAGCACCAAGCACATCGGCAACGGCTTCGCGCTGACCCGCTCCGCGGCCGCCTACTGGCGCGGCAGCGAGAAGAACCCGATGCTGCAGCGCGTCTACGGCACCGCCTGGCCCACCAAGGACGAGCTGAAGGCCTACCAGGAGCGGGTCGCCGAGGCCGAGCGCCGTGACCATCGCCGTCTGGGCAGTGAGCTGGATCTGTTCTCCTTCCCCGATGAGATCGGCTCCGGGCTGCCGGTGTTCCATCCCAAGGGCGCGATGATCAAGATGGAGATGGAGGACTACTCCCGTCGCCGCCACGTCGAGGCCGGGTACTCCTTCGTCTCCACCCCGCACATCACCAAGAAGAACCTCTTCGAGACCTCCAAGCACCTGGAGTGGTACGCCGAGGGGATGTACCCCCCGATGCACGTGGACGAGGAGCACGACGCCGAGGGCAACGTCACCAAGCAGGGCCAGGACTACTACCTCAAGCCCATGAACTGTCCCATGCACAACCTCGTCTACCGTTCCCGGGGTCGCTCCTACCGTGAGCTGCCGCTGCGGCTGTTCGAGTTCGGCAGCGTCTACCGCTACGAGAAGTCCGGCGTGGTGCACGGGCTCACCCGCGCCCGCGGCTTCACCCAGGACGACGCCCACATCTACACCACCCGCGAGCAGATGCGCGACGAGCTGGCGAGCCTGCTGGGCTTCGTGCTGGACCTGCTGCGCGACTACGGCCTCGACGACTTCTACCTCGAGATGTCCACTCGCGACCCGGAGAAGTCCGTCGGCGACGACGCGACCTGGGAGGAGGCGACCCGCACCCTGGAGGAGGTCGCCACCGCCTCGGGCCTCGAGCTCGTCCCGGATCCCGGCGGCGCCGCCTTCTACGGGCCCAAGATCTCCGTGCAGGCCAAGGACGCCATCGGCCGCACCTGGCAGCTCTCGACCATCCAGCTGGACTTCTTCGAGCCGGAGCTGTTCGAGCTGGAGTACACCGCGCCCGACGGGTCGCGTCAGCGTCCGGTGATGATCCACCGGGCCCTGTTCGGGTCGATCGAACGGTTCTTCGGTGTGCTGCTGGAGCACTACGCCGGGGCTTTCCCGGTGTGGCTCGCCCCGGTCCAGGTGGTCGGCGTCCCCGTCGCCGCCGAGTACGCGCCCTACCTCGAGGAGGTCGCGGCCAAGCTGCGGGCCCACGGGGTGCGCGTCGAGGTGGACTCCTCCGACGACCGCATGCAGAAGAAGATCCGAACCCACACCAAGGAGAAGGTCCCCTACCTCCTCATCGCCGGCGGCGAGGACCAGGACAAGGGGGCGGTCTCCTTCCGTCTGCGCGACGGCAGCCAGGACAACGGCATCGACGTCGACGAGGCCGTCGAGCGGATCGTGACCTCGATCCGGGAGAAGGCACAGGTGTGAGGGCCGAGGATCCACGCGATTTCGCGGGCGAGCCCGACGACACCCAGCGGCTGTGGACCCCGCACCGCATGGCGTACATCGGCGGGGAGAACAAGCCCGCCGACCCCGACGACGGTGATCAGTGTCCCTTCTGCTCCGCGCCGCAGCGCACGGATGAGGAGGCGCTGATCGTCCACCGCGGCGAGGTGGCCTACGCGGTCCTGAACCTCTACCCGTACAACGCCGGGCACCTGCTGATCTGTCCGTACCGTCACGTCGCCGATTACACCGACCTCGACGACGCGGAGGTGCGGGAGGTCGCCGAGCTCACCCGCACCGCGATGCGGGTCATCCGGGAGGTCTCCGGCCCGGCCGGCTTCAACCTGGGGATGAACCAGGGGCCGGTCGCCGGTGCCGGTATCGCCGCGCACCTGCACCAGCACGTGGTCCCGCGCTGGATGGGCGATGCGAACTTCCTGCCCATCATCGGCCGCACCAAGGCCGTCCCGATCCTGCTGGCGGACACGCGTCGGCTCTACGCCGACGCCTGGCCCTGAGCTAGCATGACCGAGGTCCGGGCGGCCGGGACGAGCGGGCACGGAGCACCCGGACGCCGCAGTCGGCACCGGGGGAGCGAGAGGAGACCGCAGCGATGAGCACCACCGGAGCCCCGCCGCGCCGACCGGGACAGCCCGATCCCGGATACGCCTACGACGTCGAGCGCGTCGATCCCCGAGCGCCGGGTCGGATGGGGGAAGCCGGGCCGCTGCGGATACGGCGTCGTCGCCCCTGGGTGCGCTGGGTCTTCTTCACGCTGACCTTCCTCGGCCTCGCGGGTGTGGCCGTCCTGCTGTACTTCTTCGTGATCCTCCCGCTGGGCTTCGGGACCTCCCTGGTCGCCTTCACCTCGGCGCTCGTGCCCGTGGCGATCGTGTTCACCGCCGTGTGGTGGATCGACCGGTACACGCCGCAGCCGCGCTCGTCGGTCATCTACGCCTTCGTCTGGGGCGCGGCCGGGTCGGTGGCCCTGACCTTCCTCTTCGGTGGGATGTTCACCTCCTGGATCAGCCCCAGCGAACCCAGCGAGGTCACCGCGTCCTTCCTGGGAGCGGTGATCCAGGCGCCGGTGATCGAGGAGTCGATGAAGTCCTTCGGGCTGGTCGCGCTGCTGATCTGGGGTCGCAAGTACATCGCCGGACCGATCGACGGCGTGGTCTATGCCGCGCTGATCGGCGGCGGCTTCGCGTTCACCGAGAACATCCTCTACTTCGGCCGGTCCTTCCACCAGGCGCAGGCCGCCGGGGAGGTCGCCGTGTTCTGGGAGACCTTCTTCCTGCGCGGCGTGCTCTCTCCATTCGCCCACGTCTGCTTCACCGCGCTGTGCGGGCTGGGCCTCGGGATCGCGGCCGAGCGCCGTTCCCTGATGCTCTACTTCGGGCTCGGTATCGGGGGGCTCTCGCTGGGCATGGTCCTGCACGCGCTGTGGAACGGCTCGAGCTTCTTCCTCGAGGTCGATCCCCAGAACCCGCTGGGCGGATTCCTGCGCTACTACGTGAGCGTGCAGGTGCCGATCTTCGTGCTGCTGGTCGCGATCGTGCTGTTCCTGCGATTGCGCGAGCGCCACATACTGCGCCGCCAGCTCTCGGACTACGGCCGCTCGGGCTGGTTCGCCCCGCCCGAAGTGGACATGCTGGTCGCCATGGGAAAGCGCCGCAAGGCGGAGAAGTGGGCCGCCCGTCATGGCGCGGTGGCCAGGATGGCGATGCGCGATCTCATCCGCGCCTCCATCGAGGTGGGCATGGAGCGCAACAGCGTGCTGCACGGCAAGCCATCGGCCAAGACACGGCGCCGCGAACGCGAGCTGCTCGAGCGGATCACCGCCGATCGCCGTCTGATCGGGTCTCTGACCCAGCCCGTCGTGCGCACCGCTGATACGGCCTCGTAGCAGCGCGCACGGAGGACGTGCAGCGCGCAGCCCTGCGAGTGCGGGGGAGCCGACCAGCTCGCCAGGGCACGGGCACGACGAGGGCCCCGGGGAAGTGGCACTAGAATGGGGCGGCATTCCGCCGGAGGCCGGCGGGCGAGTCGGGAGGAGAGAGATGTCAGGGCACTCGAAGTGGGCGACCACCAAGCACAAGAAGGCTGTCATCGATGCCAAGCGCGGCAAGCTGTTCGCCAAGCTGATCAAGAACATCGAGGTCGCCGCGCGCATGGGTGGACCCGACCCCACTGCGAACCCGACGCTCTTCGACGCCATCCAGAAGGCCAAGAAGACCTCCGTCCCCAATGACAACATCGACCGCGCCGTCAAGCGCGGCGGAGGCCTGGACGGCGGCGCCGTCGACTACGAGACGCTGTGGTACGAGGGGTACGCGCCGGGCGGCGTCGCAGTGCTGGTGGAGTGCCTGACCGACAACAAGAACCGCGCCGTCTCCGAGGTGCGCCTCGCCTTCAACCGCAACGGCGGGAACATGGCCGATTCCGGCTCCGTCTCCTACCTGTTCGAGCGCAAGGGCATCGTGACCCTCCCGCGGGGCGACCAGACCGAGGACACCCTGCTCGAGGTCGTCCTCGATGCCGGCGCCGAGGAGATCCGCGATGAGGGCGAGACGTTCGAGATCGTCTCCGAAGCCACCGACGTGGTCGCCGTGCGCACAGCGCTGCAGGAGGCGGGCATCGACTACGACAGCGCCGAGGCGCAGTTCGTGCCGACCATGCGCACTCCCGTCGACCTCGACGGCGCCCGGAAGGCGCTGCGCCTGATCGATGCCCTCGAGGACAGCGACGACGTCCAGAACGTCTTCTCGAATCTCGACATCCCTGACGACGTCGCCGCGCAGCTCGACGACGCCGAGTGATCCCGGTGGACGCGGGAGCCCGCAGGGAGCCGGCGGCCCCCGCGACACCTGTCCGCGTCCCTGACCGGCCGGGCGGGCACCGATGACCATGCGAGTGCTCGGGATCGACCCCGGCCTGACCCGGTGCGGGATCGGCGTGATCGACTCCACCGGTGCTCGCCGAGCGCGACTCGTCCACGCCGGTGTGGTCCGCTCCGATGCCGCCGACGGGATCGACCACCGCCTGCTCGCGATCACCCGCGGGCTGCGCAGCGCGATCGAGGAGTACGCCCCCGACGTCGTCGCCGTCGAACGCGTCTTCAGCCAGAACAACATCTCCACCGTGATGGGCACGGCGCAGGTCTCCGGTCTGGCGATCGTGGAGGCCGCCGAACGCGGGATACCGATCGCGATGCACACACCCTCCGAGGTGAAGGCCGCGGTCACCGGCAGCGGCAGGGCCGACAAGAAGCAGATCCAGACGATGCTCGTCAAGCTGCTCGGACTCGACGCGCCTCCGCAGCCGGCCGACGCCTCCGACGCGGTGGCGATCGCTCTGACGCAGCTGTGGCGCGGCCCCGGACCCGTCAGCCTCGACTCGACCGGCGGAGCCCGCACCAGCGCACAGGCAGTGTGGGCCGAGGCGGAGCGGAAGGCTCGACGCGCCCGGGAGCGGTCCACCTCCCGGCACTGATCGAACACCCGTTCTAGAGTGGCCTCGTGATCGCATCCCTGACCGGGCGAGTGGCCCGTATCGACCTCGACGCCCTCGTCCTGGACGTCGGCGGCGTGGGCTACCTCGTCCGCACCACCCCCCAGGCGCTGAGCGCGACCCGCCACGGCGTCGAACTCACCCTGCACACCGAGCTCGTCGTCCGCGAGGACTCCATGACTCTGTTCGGCTTCCCGCATCCCGAGGAGGCCGAGACCTTCCGCATCGTGCAGTCCGTCTCCGGGATCGGGCCGCGGACGGCGCTCGCGGTCCTCGCCGTCCTGGACCCCGAGGAGCTGCGCCGCGCCGTCGCCGACCAGGACGTCAAGACGATCGCCCGCACCCCCGGCATCGGTCCCAAGGTCGCCAGTCGCATGCTGCTCGAACTGGGCGGCAAGCTGCCCGCCCCCGTCGGCGCCGGAGCCTCCGGAGCCCCTGGGGCCTCTGGGGAAGATGCGGAGGCGGCCCCGGCGGCGGGCGTCGATGCGGACGTGGTCGAAGCTCTCGCCGGGCTGGGCTGGGCCGAGAAGGCTGCTGCCTCCGCCGTCGAGGGCGTGCGCGCCGACGAGGGGGAGGGGCTGGACGCCGCCGAGCTCCTTCGCCACGCCCTGCGACGCCTGGGAGGCAGCCGATGACACCCGAGGACGACGAGGTCGCACTGGAACCCTCCGCCGGCGCTCCTGCGCACGACCGCGACGGGAGCTCCGTGACGAACCCGGAGTCCGCGCCCCCGGAGCGCACGGCCGAGGCGGCGCTGCGGCCGCGCCGGCTGGATGAGTTCGTCGGCCAGCAGATCGTGCGCGACCAGCTCTCGCTGGTGCTGGACGCCGCGACCGCACGGGGCCGTTCCCCCGAGCACATGCTGCTGTCGGGTCCGCCGGGTCTGGGCAAGACCACGCTGGCGATGATCATCGCCGCCGAGCTGTCCGCCCCGCTGCGCATCACCTCGGGCCCTGCCATCCAGCACGCCGGGGACCTCGCCGCCATCCTCTCCTCGCTCGACGAGGGTGAGGTGCTCTTCATCGACGAGATCCACCGCCTCGCGCGCCCCGCCGAGGAGATGCTCTACATCGCCATGGAGGACTTCCGGGTGGACGTGGTGGTCGGCAAGGGCGTCGGCGCCACCTCCATCCCGCTGGACCTGCCGCCCTTCACGACGGTCGGGGCCACCACCCGGGCAGGTCTGCTGCCCGCGCCCCTGCGCGACCGCTTCGGCTTCATCGGCCACCTGGACTTCTACGCCCCGCACGAGCTGCGCGAGGTCGTCCGCCGCTCCGCGCTCCGTCTCGAGGTCGATCTCGTCGAGGAGGCCGGGGTGGAGATCGCCTCCCGCTCCCGGGGCACGCCCCGCATCGCGAACCGTCTGCTGCGGCGGGTGCGCGATTGGGCACAGGTGCGCGGCAGCGGCCGCCTGGATCTCGCCGCCGCGAAGGAGGCTCTGCGCGTGTACGAGGTCGACGAGCGAGGGCTGGACCGCCTGGATCGCGCCGTGCTCTCCGCCCTGTGCGGCCGCTTCGCCGGCGGCCCGGTGGGCCTGTCGACGCTCGCCGTGGCGGTCGGGGAGGAGACCGAGACGGTCGAGACGATGGTGGAGCCGTACCTGGTGCGGGAGGGTTTCCTCCTGCGCACTCCGCGCGGGAGAGCCGCGGCTCCGGCGGCCTGGACGCATCTGGGCCAGGAGCCACCGGAGGGTCCGGAGGGCACCGCGCCGATGCTCGGCCGGTTCTGAGACCCAGGCGGCACCGGGACGGACCGGATCGGTGTCGTCGTCGCGCAACGGCTGGGAGGAACGTCCCGACTCGGCGGGTACAGTGGGATGGTCAGCCGTCCGCGGCAGGGCCGTTGCTCGCGCAGAACATGCCGGGACCGCCGCTGTCCGCCGAAAGGAAATCCGTGGAATCCCTCCTTCCTCTCCTGCTCATCTTCGCAGTCATGATGCTGCCCCTGCTGTTCATGTCGAACCGCCAGAAGAAGATGCAGCGCAAGCAACAGGAGCTGGTCAACGCCCTGGGCGTCGGCGACGAGGTCCGCACGCACTCCGGTTTCTACGGCCTGATCGTCGATTCCTTCGACGACATCGTGATCCTGGAGTCCGAGAACGGCGCCCAGACCAAGTGGGCCCGTCAGGCCATCGCCATGAAGGTCGACCCGGAGGGTCTGGACGACGAGAACCTCGACGAGGACGCCGACGACGAAGCGCTCGAGGGCGAGAGCTCTGCGAACCGCGGTGATGTTCCCGGCGTGACCACGTCCGACGACGCCGCCCGCGACGAGGACCGTCGCGACCGCTGAGCGGTGCCCCGAACCACCCGTGATCTCTCCGTCGTCCTGAGGAACTCTGCCCCATGCCCGCACGTCGCATCGCCCTAGCGGCCCTCGCGGTGCTGATCCTGCTGCTGGGCGGCGGGATCGGTGCCGGGGTCGCCAAAGGTGGCTGGGAACCAGCCCCTGAGCTCGCACTCGACCTCGAGGGCGGCACCCAGGTCATCCTCCAGGCCGAGTCCCGCGACGGCGCGCAGATCGATCCGGCCGCCATGGAGCAGGCTCGCCAGATCATCTCCCAGCGCGTCAACGCCCTGGGCGTCGCGGAGACGCAGATCAGCATCCAGGGCGGGACGAACATCGTCATCGACGTCCCCGGACAGCTGGACCAGGAGACCTCAGAAGCCCTCCGGCAGACCGCCGCGATGTCCTTCCGCCCGGTGCTGGGCATGGTCGCCCCCGAGAGCGCCGGCGCCTCCGACGGCGGCGGCTCCGACGCCGGTGGGCTCTCGGACTCCGGTGGCGGATCGGACACGGGCTCCGGCTCCGAGACGACCGACCAGACGTCCTCCGCTCCGGCGGATCCCTCGCAGCAGAAGTTCGACGGGCCGGTCAGCGGCGACTCCTCGCTCGCTCCGCAGGAAGCCCCGGCCGAGGGTGAGCTGCAGTACCCGGCGTGGTCGATGGACTGGCTCACCCCGGAGCTGCAGACCGAGCTGATGAACGTCGACTGCACCGATCCGGCCGCTCAGCAGGAGAAGGTCTCCGACGCCGCCGCCGATGAGCCGGTCGTCGCCTGCGACACGGCGGGCACGCAGAAGCTGCTGCTCGGGCCGGAGGTGGTGGCCGGTTCCGCGATCGAGGATGCCGGCGTCGCCTCCGACATGACTCCCACCGGGCAGCCCACCGGCTACTACGTCGTGAACATGAGCTTCCACGAGGAAGGGTCCCAGGCCTTCGCGGACATGACCTCCGCGCTGTACAACGGCGAGGGGGCGACCCAGGCCTTCGGCATCGTGCTGGACGGGCTGGTGATCTCCGCGCCGCAGGTCCAGGAGCCCTCGACGGGCGGTGAAGCCTCGATCTCGGGGAACTTCTCCCAGGAGGAGGCGAGCCAGCTGTCCGATCAGCTGCGCTTCGGCGCGCTGCCGCTGGAGTTCGAGGTCGCCTCGGAACAGCAGATCTCCGCGACCCTGGGTGCCGACCAGCTCCAGATGGGACTGATCGCGGGCCTCATCGGCCTCGCCCTGGTCGTCGCCTACGCCTTCTTCCAGTATCGGGCGCTGGCGCTGGTGACCGCGGCCAGCCTCCTGGCGATGGGCACGCTCACCTACGGCGTGCTGACGGTGCTCTCGAACCTCCCCGAGATCGGGTACCGCCTGTCACTGGCCGGCGTCGTCGGCCTGGTGGTGGCCATCGCTTTCACCGCGGACTCGTTCATCGTCTACTTCGAACGCGTCCGTGACGAGATCCGCGAGGGCAGGGGCATCGTCGCGGCCGTCGACCATGGGTGGAACCGCGCCAAACGCACGATCCTCGCCTCCGACTCGGTCAACCTGATCGCCGCGATCGTGCTCTACATCCTCTCGACCGGCAGCGTCCGCGGCTTCGCCTTCGTCCTCGGTGTGACCACGGTGCTCGACCTCCTGGTCGTCTTCCTGTTCACCCACCCGATCCTGCAGGTCCTGGTGCGCACCCGGTTCTTCGGGAAGGGCCACCCCTGGAGCGGCCTGGACCCGGCGGTCCTGGGCCGCAGCGTCCCCGCCTACGCCGGTCGCGGCCGTCTGCGGTCCAGCGGCGGAGACGAGGACGAGGAGGAGCCCCGCGAGCCGCTGGCCGCGCGCAAGGCCCGCCTGGCCCGGGAGGCCGCCGAACGCGACGGCTCCGCCGAGGAACCATCCGGGGCCGGCGACGAACACCGGGCCGACGGCGGTGGCCCTGAGAACGACCCGGGGCGGGCGGACGGCTCCGGCCCGACCGACACGAGAGACGACGACTCCGAGGAGGAGAGCCGATGAGTGCGACCTTCTCCCGGATGGGCAATGACCTCCACGCGGGGCGTCGTACCGTCCCGATCGTGCGGCGCCGACGCACCTGGTACCTGATCAGTGTCGTGGTCGTGGTGATCCTGGCGGGGCTGGCCGTGCTGCGCGGACCCAACCTCGGCATCGAGTTCACCGGCGGATCGGAGTTCCAGGTCGCCGGTGTCAGCGATACCGACCAGGCCATCGCCCGGGACGTGGTGCGCGAGCAGCTGCCGGACAACGAGCCCAAGGTGACCGTTATCGGTCAGGACACGATGCGGGTCCAGACCGAACAGCTCGACTCCGGCCAGACGGCCGCACTGGCCGAGGACCTCGCCTCCGCCTACGGGGTGTCCACCGATACGGTCTCGACCTCGTACATCGGGCCGGTGTGGAGCACGGACATCACCCAGAAGATGCTCCGCGGGGTTCTCGTCTTCCTGGTGCTGGTCGCGGCCACGATGGCGCTGTACTTCCGCAACCTCAAGTCCTCCGCCGCGGCGATGACCGCGCTCGTGCACGACATGCTGTTCACCGCAGGGGTGTACGGAGTGGTGGGCTTCGAGATCACGCCCGGCACCGTGATCGGGTTCCTCACGGTGATGGGCTACTCCCTCTACGACACCATCGTCGTCTTCGACAAGGTGCGCGAGAACACGGCGGGCTTGACGGCACAGTCGACGGCGACGTACTCGGATCGGGTCGAGCTGGCCGCGAACCAGACCCTGGTGCGATCGATCAACACCTCGGTCGTCGCGCTGCTCCCGGTGGGATCGATTCTCTTCATCGGCGCCTTCCTGCTGGGAGCCGGGACGCTCAAGGATATCGCGCTCGCCCTGTTCATCGGCATCTTCGCCGGCACCTACTCCTCGATCTTCCTGGCCCCGGGTCTTCTCGTGGACCTGCGTTCCCGGGAGTCCGGCATCGCCGCGCACACCCGGCGGGTCGAGCAGGGGCGCCGCAGCGGCACCGTCGGCGATGAGTCCGGCACGGCCGATGACGCCGCCGGCGCGGACGACGCGGGCCCGGACGACTCGGACGCGGATGACTCTGACGCCGACAGATCGGACGAGGACGGCTCGGACGTGGACGGCTCGGACCAGGACCGCGGGGACGAGAACGGTGACCACGGCGATCCCGAGCACACGGAAGACGGGGATCGGAGCGAGCCCGACGCCGAGGGAGACCTCTCGGGGACCGGCGAACCGGCCGACGGCACGGCACGTCGCGAGCGCCGCCAGCCGCGCCGCACCACGCGCCGTGGCCGCAACGTCCCCGGACGGGGCTCGCGATGAGCGAGCCGGTGCCGTCCGCGGAGGAGATCGAGGAGCTGCGCGGCTCCCACATCACCGAGCACCCGGACTTCCCCGAACCCGGCGTCCTGTTCCGGGACATCACCCCGCTGCTGCGCGATGGCGCCGCCCTGCGCTCGGTCATCCGGTACTGGAGCTCGATCCTTCCCGACGGCATCGAGTACGTCGTGGGAACCGAGGCCCGCGGCTTCGTCCTGGGTGCCCCGCTCGCGTACGAGATGGGAGCCGGGTTCATCCCGGTGCGCAAGGCCGGCAAGCTCCCCGGCACCCCGGCGTCGCTCAGTTATGACCTCGAGTACGGCAGTGCCGTCGTGCAGATCCCGCAGGATTCGCTCCCGGCCGGCGCCCGCACGCTGGTTGTCGACGATCTCCTGGCGACCGGGGGCACCGCCGCAGCCACCGTCGAACTCACCCGACGGTTCGACGTGGACCTGGTCGGTGCCTCCTTTCTCATCGAGCTGGAGGGCCTGCGCGGGCGCGACCGGCTCCCCGGGGTGCCTCTCACGACGGTCTGGTCCATCCCGAACTGAGCAGTGGGCGCATCCGGCCCGGCGCACCGGCGCCTGTTCGCCCTGCGAAGACGTCTCCGAGCAACCGGGAGCGCGCGCGTAGACTGGAGGACCGAGCCAGGAGGTGCGCAGTGCAGGAGCGGTCCGTATCCGAGTCCACGGGAGCCGACGCCGTGGCGCCGGGTCCCGATCGCAGCGCGCCCGCCTCGCCCTCACCGCCCACTCCGCCGGCGCCCCCTGCGGCGTCCGCCCCGGCGGGTCAGAGCCAGGGACCGCGCAAGCCGCGTTCGCGGCTGTCGTTCTTCTCGCCCCGCTCCGGGACAGCGGACCCGCTGCTGGCGCCGCTGCTGGAGACCATGTCAGCGGTCAGCCCGAAGGAGAGCCTCGCCCTGGTCCAGCGGGCGTATGCGGTCGCCGAGCGCGCCCACCGCGGGCAGACGCGCAAGAGCGGCGATCCGTACATCACCCACCCGGTCTCGGTCGCGACGATCCTGGCGGAACTGGGCTCGCCGGCAGAAGTGGTGGCCGCGGCCCTGCTCCACGACACCATCGAGGACACCGACTACTCGCTGGACAAGCTCCGGGAGGAGTTCGGTGAGGTGATCGCCGTGATGGTCGACGGCGTGACCAAGCTGGACAAGGTCACCTACGGCGAAGCCGCGCAGGCCGAGACGGTCCGCAAGATGATCGTGGCGATGAGCCGCGACGTGCGGGTCCTGCTGATCAAGCTCGCCGACCGCCTGCACAACGCGCGGACCTGGAAGTACGTCCCCCCTGCCTCGGCCGAGCGCAAGGCCAAGGAGACGCTCGAGATCTACGCGCCGCTCGCGCACCGCCTCGGTCTGAACACCATGAAGTGGGAACTCGAGGACCGCTCGTTCCAGGTGCTCTACCCCAAGGTGTACGAGGAGATCGTCAGCCTCGTCGCCCAGCATGCACCGGCCCGGGACCAGTACCTCAGGACGGTCTCCTCCCAGATCCTCGAGGACCTGAAGAAGGCGAAGATCAAGGCCGAGGTCACCGGTCGACCCAAGCACTACTACTCGATCTACCAGAAGATGATCGTGCGGGGCCGGGACTTCACCGACATCTACGACCTGGTCGGGGTCCGGGTGCTGGTGGACACCGTGCGCGACTGCTATGGGGTTCTCGGCACGCTGCACGCGCGCTGGTCACCGGTCCAGGGCCGGTTCAAGGACTACATCGCCCTGCCCAAGTTCAACCTGTACCAGTCTCTGCATACCACGGTCATCGGCCCCACCGGAAAGCCCGTGGAGGTCCAGATCCGTACGCGCGAGATGCACCGGCGCGCCGAGTACGGCGTCGCGGCGCACTGGAAGTACAAGGCGATGGCCGGCCACGGCGGCGACGCGGCGTCGAAGCCCATCGCCAACGAGGCCGCCTGGCTGCGTCAGCTCATGGACTGGCAGAAGGAGACCACCGACTCCGGCGAGTTCCTGGATTCGCTGCGTTTCGAGATCAACACGCAGGAGGTGTACGTCTTCACCCCGAAGGGGGACGTGCTCGCGCTCCCGCAGGGATCGACACCAGTCGACTTCGCCTACACGGTGCACACGGAGGTCGGGCACCGCACCATCGGTGCCCGGGTCAACGGGCGCCTGGTCTCGCTCGAATCCGCGCTGTCCACGGGCGACGTGGTCGAGGTGTTCACCTCCAAGTCGCCGGACGCGGGGCCCAGCCGGGACTGGCTCGGCTTCGTCAAGTCTCCCCGTGCTCGCAGCAAGATCCGCCACTGGTTCTCCAAGGAACGCCGCGGCGAAGCGCTCGAGCGGGGGAAGGACGAACTGGCCAAGGCGCTGCGGCGCCAGGACATGCCGATGCGGCGACTGCTGACCCACGACACGCTCGCCACGGTCGCCACCGATCTCAACCTTCCCTCGGTCGACTCGCTCTACACCTCCATCGGCGAGGGCCACACCGGCGCGCAGCACGTGGTGGAGAAGCTTCGGGCCGTCTTCGGCGGGTCGGACGGCGCCGAGGAGGACCTGGCGGAGATGACGCTGCCCTCCCGGGCGCGCTCACGGCCCAGCCGCTCCGAACGGCACACCGCGGAGACCGACCAGGGCGTGATCGTCGACGGCCAGACCGATCTCTGGGTCAAGCTCGCCAAGTGCTGCGCCCCAGTCCCCGGTGACCCCATCATCGGCTTCGTCACGCGCGGCTCCGGCATCTCGGTGCACCATTCGCGGTGTTCGAACGCGATCCAGCTGCAGGAGAGGCAGGCGGACCGGATCGTGGATGTGGCGTGGTCCGGCAGGCACAGCACGGCCTACCTGGTCCACATCAAGGTCGAGGCCCTGGACCGTCCGCGGCTCCTGACGGACCTCGCCCTGGTGATCTCCGAGCAGCAGGTGAATCTGCAGTCGGCCTCCGCACAGTCCAACTCGGACCGACTGGCCTCGACGTACTTCTCCTTCGAACTGGCCGATCCCTCCCATCTGCAGTCGGTCCTGGCACAGGTGCGTCGTGTCGAGGGCGTCTATGACGTCTACCGGGTCACCGGAGACGGCAAACCGGTCGGCTCGGAAGCCCCTCTGACCGTGAGCTGATCTCAGGCCGCCGTCTCTGCTGGCTCCAGCATCATCCGGCGCAGCCGGTGCCGTGCCTCGCGCGCTCCGGGATAGCGCTCCATCTCCCATAATCGCTGTTCGACCGCCCCCTCCGGGACGTGCCCGCTGGCGATCAGCCGGGTCAGCGCCGGCTGCGCCACGTGGTCGGGGCTGAACCGCAGCAGGTCGACGGCGGTGCGGACCGGCTCGGTGACCGGGGCCCCGCCGATCGTCTCCACCTCGAGCGGACGCAACCGGCAATGGCGCACCGTCGTGCCGGCGACGGGACCGCGATGGGCCGGTGAGATCAGCTCGGCCGGCGCGGGAGGCTCCCCGCCGAGCAGGACCCAGGCTGCCGACGGCCCCGCGATCACGTGGTACGACTGGAGGCGACCGCCCAGAGCGCACCCCAGCGCGAGAGCACGGTCGATGGCAGAGCGCATCGCGTCGGGAGGCAGGAAGATGCCCGGCAGCAGCCGCGCCAGCAGCCCGTCCTTCACCATGGTCTGGACCGAGGGCGATTCCGCCCAGCGCTCCAGGCCGGCGCCCAGGGGGACCGCCAGCTCGGCAGCATGATGCGACCAGGCGGCGCAGAGCCCCGTCGGCAGCGGAGGAGGCCCGACCGCTCTCGGGCCGGGGACCATACGCTGGCGCGCGTTGTTCGCCGGCCTCGTCGATCTCATGCACCGACTCTGACCCGCGGGGCCCCCGACGGCAAACGCCCCGCCCGTCGATGTGGACGGGCGGGGCGCGGGGAGGAACCGTGGCGGACCGGTCAGCCGAGATCCTGGGCGGAGCGCTCGATCACTGCCAGCCACTCCTTGCGGGCCTCGAGCGCGGACTCCGCCTCGGCGATCTTCTGAGGGTCACCGGTGGCACGGGCCTTCTCCAGCGCCTCCTCGTACGAGGCGATCGCCGAGTGCAGCTGGGAGGAGACGCCCTCGACCCGGGCGCGGGTGCGGGGATCGGTGCGACGCCACTCCTCCTGCTCGGCGTTCTTGACGCTCCGTTCGACCTTGCGCAGACGCTCGTCGATCCGTCGCATGTCGGAGCGGGGCACCTTGCCCGCTTCCTCCCAGCGATCCTGGATCGAGCGCAGCTTCGCCTTCGCCGCATCGACGTCCGCCGTCGGGTCGATCTCCTCGGCCTCGACGAGCAGCGCCTCCTTGACCTCGAGGTTCTTGCGCTGCTCGGCCTCGATCTGCTGGAGATCCGCGTTCCGAGCGTCGAAGAAGCGGTCCTGGGCCGCCTTGAACCGCTTCCACTGCGCGTCATCCTTCTTGCGACTGCCGCGCGGCGCACTGCGCCACTGCTCCATCAGGTCCTTGAAGGCGCGGACTGTCGGTCCCCAGTCGGTGGAGTCCTGCATCGCCTCGGCGCGGGCGATGAGGTCCTCCTTGATCGCCGCCGCCTCCGTGTGCTTCTCATCGAGCTGGGAGAAGAACTGCTTGCGCATCCGGTCGAAGGTGGCCCGGGCGGCGGAGAGCCGCTTCCACAGGCTCTCCTCGGTGGGACGGTCCAGCGAGACGTCCTCCGTCTGCATCTGCTTCCAGCGCGGGACCATCTGCCGCATGGTGTCCCCGGCCTTCTTCCAGGAGATCTGCTCAGGATCGGTCGCGACCAGCGCCTCGATCGACTCGACGAACTCGGTGCGGCGCCGGGTGGCCTCGGCCCGCTCGTCGGCGCGCTTCGCCTCGAGGGCCTGGATCTTCGACTTGGCGTTCTCGCGCAGCTCGTTCGCTCGCGCCCTCAGAGCCGGGATGTCGCCGACGACCTGCGGCTCCTTCATCTTCTTGCGCAGGTTCTCGAGCAATCGGTTCAGCTCGTTCTGCGTGTGCTCCGGAGCGTTGAGGGTCTTCTGGGTCAGGTCCAGGAAGGCGACCAGGTCGAGATAGCCGCGAGCATAGGGATCGAGGGCCTTGTCGCGGTCCGTCTCGGTGGTCGTGCCGATGGTGCGCACCTGCGTGCCGTCCTGGACGGTCACCGTGCCCTCTTCATCGACGGACCCGAAGGCCTTCGCCGCGGCCAGCTGCTCCGCGTCGTAATCGGTGACGGGCGGTGCGACCGGCACCAGGGGAGCGGTGGGCTTCTTCCCCGCCAGGGCCGCCGGCGAGGGAACGCCGGGCTTGGGCCCGGGAGCCGGACGCGGTGTCGGTCGCGGCGCGGGGTCGGGTGCCGGCTCGGTCTGCTCAGCGGATGGGGCCTCGGTGTCGCGCTCCGGCTCGGCGGGGGCTTCCGAACCGGTCTCGGTCTGGGCGTCCGCTTCCGGAGCGGCGTCGGTCGCGGATTCGGACTCAGCATGGACCTCCGTGTCGGCGTCCGGCTGAACATCTGCTTGCGCATCGGCATCAGACTCGGCGCCGGCCTGCGCCGGTGCGTCGGCACCGGTCTCCGCGCCGGGCTCTGCCGGTGCGTCGGCATCAGACTCGGCGCCGGGCTCCGGCACCGCCTCGGGATCCGCAACGGCCTCGGGCGCGTCCGCGGCAGGGGCCGGAGCGCCCTCGTCGGAGACGTCGCCGGAGGCGCTGCTGGCCTCCGCGGGCTGCGCCGATTCGGGGGAGTCGGACGCGGGGGACTGGTCGCTGACCTGATCGGCGGTCGGTCCGGGTTCCTGACCGGCAGGGTTCGACGCGGGGACGGGGGTCTCGGACTCGCTCACGATTGAGCTCCTTCGAAGGGATCCGCTGCAGGGCGGGACACTGCCGCCTCGTGCGGCGGCCGGGCTGGCTCGCGGAACGCCCCGGGAAGGGACGAACCACTTCACGGAACTCTACAGCGAGCACCCCAGGTCTTTGTCACCGTCCGGCGTCAGCACGGGCCGCCGCACGCGGGAGATAATGGACGCTCGCCGCCCCTGCCGACGACCCGATAAGGATGTGCCCCGCATGGCGAAGACCCCGAAGACCTCTCGTCTGTCCGGATTTCCGGAATGGCTCCCCGCCGAGCGTCTCGTCGAACAGCATGTGATCGACGTGTTCCGCGAGGTCGCCGAGCTGCACGGATTCTCCGGCATCGAGACGCGTGCGGTCGAGCCGCTCGAGCAGCTTCTGCGCAAGGGGGAGATCGACAAGGAGGTCTACGTGCTGCGGCGGCTGCACGCCGAGGACTCCGACGGCGGGGGAGATGATTCCGGAGCCGATCCCTCCCGCACTCTCGGGCTGCACTTCGATCTCACGGTGCCGCTGGCCCGATACGTCCTGGAGCACCAGAACGATCTGACCTTCCCGCTGCGCCGTTTCCAGATCCAGAAGGTGTGGCGCGGGGAGCGGCCCCAGGAGGGCAGGTTCCGTGAGTTCTACCAGGCCGATCTCGATGTGGTCGGCCAGGACACCCTGCCCGGGCACATCGAGGCCGAGGTCGCCGTGGTGATGGCCGAGATCCTCGACCGGCTGCCGCTGCCCAGTGTCACGATCCACGCCAACACACGGCGGCTGTCCGAGGGCTTCTTCCGTTCCCTCGGCCTCGAGGACCACCCCGCCGTGCTGCGCATCCTCGACAAGCTGCCCAAGCTCGGGGCGGACACGGTGCGGGAGCAGCTGATCTCCGAGGCCGGGGCGAGCGCGGAGCAGGCCCAGGCGTGCCTGGACTTCGCCGCCATCCGCACCCGCGACTCGTCGTTCGCGCAGCGTGTGCGAGATCTCGGGGGCAGCGGCGAGATGGTCGAGGAAGGCATCGCCGAGCTCACCGCCGTCATGGAGCGGGTCGAGGCGTCCGTGCCCGGCGTGATCCTCGCCGACCTCTCCATCGCACGCGGTCTGGACTACTACACCGGCACCGTGTTCGAGACCTTCGTCGCCGGTCACGAGGGCCTCGGCTCCGTCTGCTCCGGGGGACGCTACGACTCGCTGGCCTCCGACAACCGCCACACCTACCCCGGCGTCGGGTTGTCGATCGGGCTCTCCCGCCTGGTCTCCCGGATGCTCTCGGCGGGTCTCGCCCGGCCATCGCGCGCTGTGCCGACCTGCGTGCTGGTCTCCGTCACGGACGAGGACTCCCGACAGGTCAGCGAAGCTGTCGCCCGTGACCTCCGCGCCCGCGGTATCTCGTGCGAGGTCGCCCCGACGGCCGCCAAGTTCGGCAAGCAGATCCGCTACGCCGACCGGCGCGGCATCCCGTTCGTCTGGTTCCCCGGGACCGAGGGCGAGGCCGACGAGGTCAAGGACATCCGCTCCGGTGAGCAGGCGCCGGCCGCCTCGAGCACATGGGAGCCACCGGCCCAGGACCGCACGGTGCGCATCCTCGCCGCCGATGCCGATGCCGATGCCGATGCCGATGCCGGATGAGTGCTGGGGCAGCGTGGGGTCGCTCGGCGTGAGCTGACTCACGGCTCGCCGTCTCGGGAATGATCGGCGCTCCCGAGGCGTTGCCCGAGCATGGCTACCGTCACGCTGACCGAAGAGAACCACGACAAGACCGTCGAGGACGGCATCGTCCTGATCGACTTCTGGGCGGGCTGGTGCGTGCCGTGCCAGCGTTTCGCCCCCATCTTCGAGGAGTCCTCGGAGAAGCATGAGGACGTCACGTTCACGAAGGTCGATACCGAGGACCAGCAGCAGCTGGCCATGCGCTACGGCGTCACCTCGATCCCGACCCTGGTCGCCTACCGCGAGGGCATCCCGGTGTTCTCGCAGGCCGGCGCCCTGCCGCAGTCCGCTCTGGAGGACCTCATCGGCCAGGTCAAGAACCTGGACATGGACGAGGTCCGCAAGGCCTATGCGGAGGCCCAGGAACAGCAGAGCTGATCGCCATGAGGTGCGGCTGCGGGCCGACGGCACACGTATCGCCGTCGGCACCCGCCGGCCGTGAGCCGGCTGGTCGGCACAGCTGACCGGCCGACACAGCTGGGACGTTCCCAGGCATCGCTCACCGCAGACCCCGCAACCGCAGAAGGCCCCGTCTCCGATCACTCGGAGGCGGGGCCTTCTCGCAGGGGCGAGGCCGGTCGATCAGCCGTCCGTGGGGCGGCGGTAGCTCGTGCGCTTCGCGTCGTGTCGACCGGCGTCGTCGCGCCGCGGGCGGTCGTCGTGGCGGCGCCGCGGGCCGGCGTTGTCGTGACGTCCGCCCCGATCGCCGCCGTGGCCGCCCTTGGAGGAGCGGGGGCCGTTGTCCGGGGCGATCCGCAGGGATCGTCCGCCGACGCGGGCCTTGCTGATGCGGGCCATCTGCGCATCGTCCAGCGAACCGCGGATCTGCACCAGGGCGAACGTGCCGAAGATCTGGATCTTGCCGACGTCCTTGCCATTGAGGCCGCCCTCGCCGGTGATGGCGCCGACGATGGCCGGCGGCCGGGCGCCGTGGGTGTGGCCCACGCCGATCCGGTAGGAGGTGTATCCCTTCTCGGTGTGGGCACCGCCCTCACCACGGGGTCCGCGGTCGCCGCGGTCACCGCGGGAACGGTCGTCACCGCCGGAGAGCGTCGCGGAGGTGAACTCCTCGTCCTCCGTGGTGGCTCCGGGCCCGTCGTCGCCGACGGTCATGGCGCCCAGCACGGCCGCGAGCTCCAGCGGGTCGATGTCGTTCTCGGCGACGTAGTCGCCGATGAGCTCGCGGTACAGCGCGAGCCGTCCGCGCTCGATGCGCTCGGGCACCTTGGTCAGCAGCGAGGCCAGGCGGTGACGGGACACGTCGCGCGGCGACGGGATCACGGCTTCCTCGAGGGTCTGCTTGGTGGCGCGCTCGATGTTCTTCAGCGCGCGACGCTCATGGGGACCGATCAGGGTCAGAGCCTCGCCGGAACGACCCGCACGGCCGGTGCGGCCGATGCGGTGGACGTAGGCCTCCGGCTCGCGCGGGACGTCGAAGTTGACGACCAGGCCGATGCGCTCGACATCCAGGCCGCGGGCGGCGACGTCGGTCGCGACCAGGACCTGCAGGGAGCCCTCGCGCAGCCGCTCGACGATCTTCTCGCGCTCCTTCTGGGGCACGTCACCGCTGATGGAGGCGGCGATCACCCCTCGCGAGACGAGGGCCGTGCCCACCTCCTCCGCGGCGGCGCGGGTGCGCACGAAGACGATGGCCGCTTCGGCGTCGGAGGTCGCGAGCACCCTGGCCAGGGCGCCGGTGCGGTGCTTGAACGGGACCACGGCGTAGGTCTGACGAACGCTCTTGACCGTGGAGGACTGCGGGCTCACGCTGACGCGGACCGGGTCCTTCATGTGGTTCTGGGCGACGCGCTGGATGGCCGACGGCATGGTCGCCGAGAACAGGGCGAGCTGCCGGCTGGCGGGGGAGTGGGAGAGGATCTCCTCGACGTCCTCCGCGAAGCCCATGCGCAGCATCTCGTCGGCCTCGTCCAGCACGGCGAAACGGATGGTCTCCAACCGCAGCGTGTTGCGCCGCATGTGGTCCATGACGCGGCCGGGGGTGCCGACGACGACCTGCGCACCGCGGCGCAGAGCGCGCTCCTGAGGGCTGTAGGGCGAGCCACCGTAGACGGCGACCACGTCCAGACCGCCGATGGCGGTGGCGAAGGAGGAGATCGCGTCGGCGACCTGCATGGCCAGCTCACGGGTGGGAGCGAGCACGAGGCCCTGGACCTCGCGCAGCTCGGGATCGATCGCGGCCAGCAGCGGGAGGCCGAAGGCCGCGGTCTTGCCGGTACCGGTCTGGGCGACGCCGATGATGTCGCGGCCCTCCAGCAGCGGCGGGATGGCGCGCGACTGGATGGCTGACGGGCTGGTGAAGCCGAGGTCGTCGACCGCGCGGCGCAGCGGGCCGGGCAGGTCGATGTCGTCGAAGCTGGGCTCGGCCGGCTCGGCCGACTCGGCGGGAGCAGCCGGGGCGGCCGCCTCTGCGGTGGGGACGGAAGTGTCGGAATCCTGGGCGGCGGTGACCGCGGAGTCTGCGGGGAGGCCGGTTTCGGAGGAGACGGCGGCTTCGGTGGACTCGGCAGGATCAGGGGCAGGGGCGGCGTCAGTCATTGCATCCTTCGGCGGTGGGGTGAAGATGGTGCCCTCACAGATCGCAGGGCGTGGGATCCCTGACAGATGGCAGGGCTGGGTGCCCTGACAGATCACTGGGCGAGGCTCGTGCGAAGCGCGCTCGAGGCTCGTGCGAAGGCGGGCGGGATGGACCCGCAATACCGCAGGTCGGACAACGTTCAGTCTACGGGCGCCGGGCTCGGACCGACAGGGGGCCATGGGCGAGATCGCTCACCCTGCGCGGTACGCTGGTGAGTCCACGCCCCCAGGCGTGCGGACCCCGTCGAACCCATCGTGAAGGACACCTCGTGCTGCGCACCCACTCCGCCGGCGAACTCCGCTCGGAGCACATCGGACAGACCGTCACCCTCACCGGCTGGATCGGCCGCCGTCGCGATCACGGCGGCGTGACGTTCCTGGATCTGCGCGATGCCAGCGGTGTCGCCCAGGTCGTCGTCCGCGAGGACGAGGCGATGCATCTGCGCGTCGAGTACGTGCTCAAGGTCGTCGGGACGGTCGATCGCCGTCCCGAGGGCAACGAGAACCCGCAGCTGCCCACGGGCGACATCGAGGTGACCGCCTCCGAGGTCGAGGTGCTCAGCTCCTCGGCGCCGCTTCCCTTCCAGCTCGATGAGCACTCCGAGGTCGGTGAGGAGACGCGCCTGCGCTACCGCTACCTCGATCTGCGCCGGCAGGGACCGGCCCGGACGCTGCGTCTGCGCTCCGACGTCAACCGCGCCGCGCGCGAGACGCTTCTGGGCCAGGACTTCCTCGAGGTGGAGACGCCGACGCTGACGCGCTCGACTCCCGAGGGAGCCCGCGACTTCCTGGTCCCGGCACGGCTCGCGCCCGGCTCCTGGTATGCGCTGCCGCAGTCGCCGCAGCTGTTCAAGCAGCTGCTGATGGTCGGCGGCGTGGAGAAGTACTTCCAGCTCGCTCGCTGCTACCGCGACGAGGACTTCCGTGCGGACCGCCAGCCCGAGTTCACCCAGCTCGACGTCGAGATGAGCTTCGTCGACCAGGAGGACGTGATCGCCCTGGCCGAGGAGATCCTCACCGCGGTGTGGAGGACGGGTGGGCACGAGATCTCCGCGCCGTTCCCGCGCATCACCTACGCCGAGTCGATGAGCCGTTACGGGTCCGACAAGCCCGATCTGCGTTTCGACCTCGAACTGGTCGAGATGACCGAGTACTTCGCCGAGACTCCCTTCCGGGTCTTCCAGGCCCCGTACGTCGGCGCCGTGGTCATGGCCGGAGGCGCGTCCCAGCCGCGCCGGCAGCTCGACGCCTGGCAGGAGTGGGCCAAGCAGCGCGGCCACAAGGGACTGGCCTACGTCCTGGTCCAGGAGGACGGCGCCCTGACCGGGCCCGTCTCCAAGAACATCTCCGAGACGGAGAAGGAGGGCCTGCTGGAGGCCACCGGGGCGAGCACCGGGGACTGCATCTTCTTCGCCGCCGGCGAGCCGAAGTCCGCGCGCGCACTGCTCGGCGCCGCACGCCAGGAGATCGCCGAGCGCCTGGACCTGATCGACCACGACGCGTTCTCGTTCGTGTGGGTCGTGGACGCGCCGATGTTCGAGCCCGCCGCGGACGCCCGCGCGGCCGGTGACGCGACCGTCGGTGGAGGGTCGTGGACGGCCGTGCACCACGCCTTCACCTCGCCCAAGCCCGAGTTCCTGGACACCTTCGACACCGATCCGGGCTCTGCCCTGGCCTACGCCTACGACATCGTGTGCAACGGCAACGAGATCGGCGGCGGCTCCATCCGAATCCACGACCAGTCCGTGCAGGAGCGCGTGTTCGAGGTCATGGGCATCGGCGAGGAGGACGCGCGCGAGAAGTTCGGCTTCCTGCTGGACGCCTTCCAGTTCGGCGCGCCGCCGCACGGCGGCATCGCCTTCGGCTGGGACCGCATCGTCGCCCTGCTCGCGGGCGAGGAGTCCATCCGCGAGGTTATCGCCTTCCCCAAGACCGGCAACGGCTACGACCCGCTGACCGCCGCCCCCGCTCCCATCACGGCGCAGCAGCGCAAGGAGGCCGGTGTGGACACCAAGCCCGCCTCGCGCAGCGAGAAGGCCGCGACCGCGGAGCCCGGCGACAGCTGAACGTCCGCAGGACCAGCCGCCCGTGAGGACAGGCCGTCCGAAGGACAGGACTCCCTCACAGACTGAACGGCCCGTGCATCGAGCACGGGCCGTTCAGTCTGTGAGGAGGGGTGCTGTACCGGGAGCGGGCCGGCCTCTCAGCTGCGGAGACGACCTCGTGGCCGTGCCGCGCCGTGCCGTGCAGTCGCGCCGATCTCAGCGAGGCGACTCGCCGTGCTTGACCTGAGCGCGGGGGAGCCGGAAGCGACGGATCTGGATCGCTCGCATGATGCCGTAGCCCACCAGTCCACTGCCGACCTCGCCGTACTCCTCGGACAGGCGTCGGCGCAGACGGCGGCGCAGCATGAACGAATCGATCACGCACAGAGCGATGCCGCCCCACAGCACGACGATCATCCCCGTGCTCATCAGCATGTACAGATCCGGTCGGATCAAGGGCATGATCAGCGCGACCAGCATGAAGATCAGTGCGACGGGGAAGAAGTACTCGGCGATATTGCGGCGCGAGTCGACGAGGTCCCGCACCAGGCGGCGCTCGGGGCCGCGATGCTGGAGCGGCATCTTCTTCTCATCGCCCGTCATCAGCGCCTGCTGCGCTTCCGCGCGCTGCACCCGGGCGCGCTCCCGATCGCGCCGACGGGCTTCCTTGCGGTCATCGACCACGAGCGGACGCCGGCGGGCGGCTTCGGCCTCTTTGCGGGTACGGGTGGGCCGCCCCTTCGATCCGGGGCGGGTGGTCTGCACCGGTTCGGGGGGCTCGGGAGTCTCGGACTTGCGGAATATCACCGGGGCATTCTAGGCGAACCCACCTGGGATTACCCGGTGCGCGCCGCGCAGGGGCCCGGCCCGGCCGCCGCGGCTCGACCCGTGTCAGCGGTACCGTGGCGAGCATGACGAGCTCGAACGAACCTTCCCAGAACCCTGCCGTGACCGGCGATGCCACGTCGGTCGACGCGCTGCGTGAGCGGCTCGAGCCACTGCTGCCGGCGGCGATCGCGGACCTCGAGGCCCTGGTGCGCATCCCGTCGGTCGCCTTCGACGGATACGACCGGGAACCGGTGCGGCGCAGCGCGGAAGCGGTCGCCGAGCTGCTCAGGGGCGCCGGGATGGCCGACGTCACGATCGAATCGGTCGCCGACGGGGCTCCCGCAGTCATCGGCCGCACCCCGGCGGCCGAGGGACGCCCGACCGTGCTGCTGTACGCCCACCACGATGTCCAGCCCACCGGCGATCCCGCCGACTGGAGCAGCCCGCCGTTCGAGCCGGTCCAGCGGGGGCGCCGGCTCTACGGCCGCGGCGCCGCCGACGACAAGGCCGGCGTGATGGCCCATGTGACGGCACTGCGGCTGGTGGGGGAGGAGCTGGCGGCCGATGGCATCGGGGCCACCGTCTTCGTCGAGGGCGAGGAGGAGGCGGGATCCCCGACCTTCCGCCCGTTCATCGAAGCGCACCGTGAGGCGCTCGCGGCCGACGTCATCATCGTCGCCGACTCGGCCAACTGGGCCGTGGGCACCCCAGCGCTGACTACCAGCCTGCGCGGCCTGGTGGATGTGGTCGTGGAGGTGCGCACGCTCGAGCATGCAGTGCACTCCGGCCTGTTCGGAGGACCCGTCCTGGACTCCCTCGCCCAGCTCTCGAGGCTCCTGGCGACCCTGCACGACGAGACCGGCGAGGTCGCCGTCGACGGACTCGTGCGAGGGCCGGATCCCGTGGTCGAGACGGACGAGGCGGATTATCGTCGTGACGCCGGCGTCCCGCAGGGCCTGGAGCTCGCGGGCACAGGTCCGCTCAGTGCACGGCTCTGGACCCGCCCCGCGCTCTCCGTCATCGGGATCGACGCGCCTCCTGTCCGGGAGGCCTCGAACACGCTGGTCCCGGTCTCCCGCGCGAAGCTGTCCCTGCGCATCCCCCCGGGCGAGGACCCGGATTCGGCGATGGAGGCGCTGGTCTCGCACCTGGAGCGGCATACCCCGGCCACGGCCGAGGTCAGGGTCCATCGCGGTGAGACGGGCAAGCCGTACAGCGCCCGCCAGGACTCTCCGGCGATGAGACTTGCCCGCGGCGCGCTCGCGGACGCCTGGGGGACGGAGGCGGTGGACACCGGACTCGGCGGCTCCATTCCGTTCATCGCCGACCTCCTCGAGGTGTTCCCGCAGGCCGACGTCCTGGTCACCGGTGTCGAGGATCCCGAATCGCGAGCCCATGGCATCGACGAGTCCCTGCACCTGGACGAGTTCGCCCGGGTGTGCCTCGCCGAAGCGCTGCTGCTGCGCGGCGCCGGTTCCCTCCGCGGCGACGACGCATGAACGGCTCCGACCGCCGACCCCAGCAGCAGCCGGGCCAGGGCCGGACCACCGTCTCGCCACTGGCCATCCCGCTGCTGTTCGCGGGGCTGATGATCGGCTTCTTCGCGGGATACTTCTTCCTGTGGTGGGGGATCCTCGCCGTCCTCGCCGTCGCCCTGGGCGCGCTGTGGATGGTGCTGGCCGGTCACAGCCGCGAGGCGGCCGCCTCCGCGATCGGCGGCGTCGCGGTCGGCTACGTGATCCTGCTTCTGCTGGCCGTCTTCCGCGGGGTGCTGTGACGGCGTGCTCGGACGGCTTCTCGCGCAGCGGGTCACGGCGTCCCGAGGACACGGGCACGTCGGTCTCGCGGGGAGGCGGATGCCGCGAGTCCACCGGCGACACGCGGGGTGAGCGGGATCGCCCGCAGCGGGCGGTCCCCTTCCGCGCCGGCGAGGCGTACCCTGGGACCACACGAGCATCGAGGAGGACCTCATGACCACGACCACCGAGCGCCCCGCCGCGACGCACGGCGTCACCCTCACGTCCGGTGCGGCGGAGAAGGTCTCGACCCTGCTGGAGCAGGAGGGCCGCGACGACCTGCGCCTGCGTATCGCCGTGCAGCCCGGAGGCTGCTCCGGCCTGATCTACCAGCTCTACTTCGACGAGCGCCTGATGGACGACGACCTGGTCGCCGACTTCGAGGGCGTGGAGGTCATCGTCGACAAGATGAGCTCCCCGTACCTCACCGGTGCGGTGATCGACTTCGCCGACACGATCGAGAAGCAGGGCTTCACGATCGACAACCCCAACGCGCAGAGCTCTTGCGCGTGCGGCGACTCCTTCGGCTGATCCGCTCTCGCGACCACCCTCAGCAGGGGGTCGCGGCGCTCGGCGCACAGCATGATCGGGCCCGGCCCGGTGACGATCTCGTCACCTGGTCGGGCCCGTTTTTGGTCTCAGCACGGCCGTCTGCGCATCACAGGGCGATGACGGCCCGCCGACGGCGCGTGCCGGTGAGCAACGCACCCCGCGAAAGCCGTATGATGACGACGTGCCGTTATGTGCCGGGCCTGAGCGCGGCACTGCCCGCTCTCCGGAGCGGGCGCGGCACCGTGGGCAGGTCCCCGCCCACACCAGTACCAGCTCCGCAGTCCGGAACCTGGCTCGCGCATCGCGCGGACCGGCCCCCGAGACACGGAGACGACGAGCGGAAGGTCATTCCCTGTGATCCCCCAGGTCCCCCAGCGCTCACGGCGCGGACGCCGCGTGGCCGCGGCAGGCCTCGCCCTGGCCACCCTGGTCCTCTCCGGCTGCACGGACGAGCAGCTGCGCGGCTTCTTGCCCGGCTACTCCGACGGCGAGGTCACCAACCAGACCGGCCGGATCACGGACCTGTGGGTCGGTTCCTGGGTCGTGCTGGTGGCCGTCGGCCTCATCGTGTGGGGTCTGACCATCTGGTGCGCCATCGCCTACCGTCGTCGCAAGAACGAGACGGGCTACCCGATCCAGCTGCGCTACCACGTGCCGCTGGAGATGATGTTCACCCTGCTCCCGGTGGTCATGGTGCTCACGTTCTTCTACTTCACCTCGCGGGACATCCGGGAGATCGAGCACCTCGAGGAGAACCCGGACGTCACCGTCCACGTCGTGGCCAAGCAGTGGAGCTGGGACTTCAGCTACCTCGAGGAGGACGTGCACGAGCCCGCCGGCGTGCAGTCCTTCGCCACCGGTGAGCTGGGCGCGGCCGAGACGCTGCCCGTGCTGTACCTGCCGGTCGATCGCACCGTGGAGTTCCGTCTGGACTCGCGCGATGTCGCGCACTCCTTCTGGGTCGTCGACTTCCTGTACAAGAAGGACACGCTGCCCGGCTTCACCAACGTCTTCCAGGTGACGCCGACGCGCGAGGGCACCTACTTCGGCAAATGCGCGGAGCTGTGCGGCGAGTACCACTCCGACATGCTCTTCAACGTGAAGGTCGTCTCCCAGGAGGAGTACGACGCTCACATGCAGGAACTGCGCGAGCAGGGCAACACCGGGGAGCTGGGCGTGGACCTGAACCGCAATCAGAAGGAATGGAGCATGCGGGACGAGAACGACGACATCTATCCCGCACCGCGTGAAGACCAGGAGGCCGAGCAGTGAGCGCGCAGACCCCGGTGAGCAGCCCGCAGACGACTGCTCCGGAGCGGTTCGAGCCGGTGGGTTCCACCAGCCTCGGCAAGCGGATGTTCAATCTGCTGACCACGACCGATCACAAGCTGATCGGCATGATGTACCTCGGAATGGGCTTCGCCTTCTTCGGATTCGCGGGCATCCTCGCGCTGATGATGCGTACCGAGCTGTGGGAGCCCGGTCTGCAGGTGGTGGTCTCCAAGGACCAGTACAACCAGCTGTTCACCATGCACGGCACGCTGATGCTGCTGATGTTCGGCACGCCGCTGTTCAACGGCTTCGCCAACTATCTGATGCCGCTGCAGATCGGTGCGGTGGACATGGCGTTCCCGCGCCTGAACATGTTCGCCTTCTGGGTCACGCTGTTCGGCTCGCTCATCGTCGTCGCCGGCTTCCTCACCCCGCAGGGCGCGGCGTCCTTCGGCTGGTTCGCCTACGCACCGCTGTCGGACACCACGTTCACCCCCGGCCTGGGTGGTGATCTGTGGGTCTTCGGCCTGGCCTTGCAGGGCTTCGGGACGATTCTCGGCTCGGTCAACTTCATCACCACGATCCTGTGCATGCGCATGCCCGGTATGACGATGTTCCGGATGCCGATCTTCACCTGGAACACGCTGATCACCGCGGTTCTGGTGCTGATGGCCTTCCCGCCGCTGGCTTCGGCACTGCTGGCTCTGGGCGCGGATCGCCGTTTCGATGCGCAGATCTTCGACGCCGCGAACGGCGGCCCGATCCTCTGGCAGCACCTGTTCTGGTTCTTCGGCCACCCCGAGGTCTACGTGCTCGCGCTGCCCTTCTTCGGTATCGCCTCCGAGATCATCCCGGCGTTCTCGCGCAAGCCGATCTTCGGGTACAAGACCCTGGTGGGCGCCACGATCGCCATCGCCGCTCTCTCGGTCACCGTGTGGGCGCACCACATGTACACCACCGGCGCGGTGATGCTGGACTTCTTCGCCTTCATGACGATGCTGATCGCCGTGCCGACGGGCGTGAAGTTCTTCAACTGGATCGGCACGATGTGGAGGGGATCGCTCACCTTCGAGACCCCGATGCTGTTCACCCTCGGGTTCCTCACCACCTTCATCTTCGGCGGCCTGACGGGCATCATCCTGTCCTCGCCGGTCCTGGACTTCCACCTCTCCGACACGTACTTCGTGGTCGCTCACTTCCACTACGTGATGGCCGGGACCGTGGTGTTCGAGATGTTCGCCGGGTTCTACTTCTGGTGGCCGAAGATGACGGGCTACAAGCTCGATGAGGGACTGGGCAAGATCCACTTCTGGCTCATCACCATCGGCTTCCACCTCACGTTCCTGGTCCAGCACTGGCTGGGCGTCGAGGGCGCTCCCCGGCGGTACGTGAACTACCTGGCCGAGGACAACTTCGGCTGGCTGAACCAGGTCTCCACGGTCGGTGCCTTCATCATGGGCATCTCGACGCTGCCCTTCCTGCTGAACGTGGTCCTCACCCGTATCCGTGACGAGAAGATCCTGGTCGACGACCCGTGGGGCTTCGGAGCGTCGCTCGAGTGGGCGACGTCCTGCCCGCCGCCCCGGCACAACTTCGAGTCCCTGCCCCGCATCCGGTCCGAGCGTCCGGCCTTCGATCTCCATCATCCGGAGGTCGGAATCCAGGACCACATGACGGACCAGGAGCCCGCCGAGAACCCGAGGACGAACTGACATGCGAGCCGTAGCACAAATCTTCTGGATCCTGGGTGTCTTCATCCTGCTCTCCGCCATCGCCTACGGCTTCCTGACGGGTGCCTTCCAGCGATGGGGTGTCGAGACCGCCGGGTTCCCCGCCCTGCTGGCCGCGGCCGGGCTCTCCTTCATGATCGCGATGTTCGCGTCCCTGACCGGGCGCAAGCACAGCCTCGGAGCCTCGGACGACCTGGATGGTGAGGTGGCCGAGGAGCCCGGCGTCCAGGGCAGCTTCTCGCCGTACAGCTGGGCGCCGCTGTGGGCCGCGATCGGCGGGGGCCTGTGCTTCCTCGGCGTGGCCGCCGGCTGGTGGATCTTCGCCTTCGGCGTCCTCTTCGGCATCTACGGTGTGCTGAGCTGGGTGCTGGAATACTCCGTGGGCCAGCACGCGCACTGAGGTCTTCCGACCCTCCCGCCGAGACATCGCCCTTCGCCCTGACCGGGGAAGGGTGCCGCGAAGGCCCCGCATCGATCCGTTCGATGCGGGGCCTTCAGCATGCAATGTCGCGATCGCTGAGCTCTCGTAGCCGGCTGCGGCGCGAGACCCCCACACCTCCCGGAATCCCCGGGCCCCACGGCCTCCACGGCACCCGCGAGGCCCATGAGTCCTCCCGCGCCCCGCGGGCCGCACCGCCGCCCTCGGGACGCTCCGTAAGCGGAGGCAGGGGGAGCGACCGGTTCTGGCTTCGCAGGCGGACAACCCACGCAGTACCGATGACCAGCACTAAAAAGGTGTAGCGCAATGGACAGCGGTATTGAGCTGTATGGACCGCCCCGGCTCCTGGGGCGTGAGACGCCGCGGGTGCTAGCGTGTCGGCACGAGCCGTTGCACCGAGCTCAGCGCCCGAGCACCGGCACCGACGACGGACCAGGAGGCGTTCATGATGATCGGCGATGGAGCAGATCTTGTCGGCCGCGCCGAGCGCGAAGTCCGCGGCATCTTCGCGGACGAGGGTGCCCTCGAGCGAGCGGTCGCCTGGGCATCGGAGGTGCTCGCCAAGGACGGTATCGACCCGTCGGCCCAGCAGTTCCGGGCGATGCGGTCCTTGTGCCGCGCGGAGCGGCGGCTCAGCCTGACCGGTGCTCGCTATCTCGTCAACGCCACCTCCGGCCGGGGGAACCGTCGCGCGGCTCCACGCAACCCGATCCTCGAGTAGGACCCGGCGGCTAGTGACCCGGTCCTCGGCGAAGTGCCCGCGGTGTGCGCGGCGGCCGAGCCCTCTGAAGGGGCTCTCCGCCCACCGGACCATATAGCTGTGCCGGCACCTGCCGGCAGCATCATGAAGGGCCCCGGGAAACGTTCCCGGGGCCCTTCATGATGCTCAGCGAGGCGTCAGCGGATCATCCTGCGTGATGCTGCTTCTCTGCCGGCGTGCGGTAGTCGCCGCCGGTGGCCTCGTCGATCTTGTGCTTCTCATGGTGCGAGTGCTCGAGAGCCTCACGCAGCTCGGCCGGGGTGACCGGCTCGATCTGATCCTTGAAGAAGAAGCTCGTCGCCTTGGCCCGGAGCGAGGAGACGCCCTTGCCGGCCTTGAGCGGCCGATAGTCGTCGTGCTGGACGAGGACCCAGCGGTCGTACTCGCTGAGCGGCTCGTGGATCTCCAGCATCTCGCCGCCCTCGGTACGCACCACCCGAGAGGTCTCGCGGCCGTGCAGAGCCAGCTCACGCTTCTGTCTCTGGAGCGAGAGGCACAGCCTCTTGGTGATGAAAAAGCACAGGAAGGGCGCGACGAAGATGGCGATCCGGAACGCCCAGGTGAGGTCGTTGATCGACAGTTGCAGTGCGAAGGCGATGAGGTCGTTCGTCGCCGCCAGCGCCAGGATCAGATAGACGCTGATCCACGCGACTCCGAGCCCCGTGCGCACCGGCGCGTTGTACGGGAGGTCATTGAGATGGTGCTCGCGGTCATCGCCGGTGACCCAGTTCTCGATGAAGGGGTACAGCATCAGAACGGCCAGCAGCAGCCCGTAGACCACCATCGGGATAAGGATGTTCAGCGACACCGCGTACCCGAAGATCGTGAACTCCCACCCGGGGATCAGGCGCAGGCCGCCGTCGGTCCACAGCATGTACCAGTCGGGCTGGGAACCCGCGGAGACGGGGGAGGGGTCGTACGGCCCATAGACCCAGATGGCGTTGATGGCGGTGGTGGCCGAGATCAGCGTGATGATGCCGAAGACCAGGAAGAAGAAGCCGCCGGCCTTCGCGGCGTAGACCGGGAACACCGGGAACCCGACGACATTGCGCTCGGTGCGGCCGGGCCCGGGGTACTGGGTGTGCTTGTGCAGCACCAGCAGCACCATATGGATCGCGATCAGTCCCAGGATCATCGCCGGGATGAGCAGGATGTGGATCGTGAACAGGCGCGGGATGATGTCGGTTCCGGGGAACTCTCCGCCGAACAGCAGCATCGAGAGATACGTGCCGATGACAGGGATGCCCTTCATGAGCCCATCGACCACGCGCAGACCGTTGCCCGAGAGCACGTCGTCCGGCAGGGAGTAGCCGGAGAAGCCGGCGGCCATGCCGAGGACCATCAGCAGGAACCCGACGACCCAGTTCAGCTCGCGGGGCTTGCGGAAGGCACCGGTGAAGAACACGCGGAACATGTGCACGAAGATCGCGACCATGAACACCAGTGCAGCCCAGTGGTGCATCTGGCGGAACAGCAGGCCCCCGCGGACCTCGAACGAGATCTCCATGGTCGACTCGAACGCGCGGGACATGTGCGCGCCCTGCAGCGCCTCGTACGGACCGGCGTACGTGACCTCCTCCATGGAGGGGTCGAAGAACATGGTCAGGAACGTTCCCGAGATCAGCAGGATGACGAAGCTGTACAGCGCCACCTCGCCGAACATGAACGACCAGTGGTCCGGGAAGATCTTGCGCGCGATGAAGCGGACGAAGCCGCCCCCGGCGACGCGCTGGTCGAGCCAGTCCGCACCGATCGCGCCGAGCTTGTACGCACGGCCGTCGGGATCGAAGTCGGAGGTCTGCTTCTGGGGAGTGGGAGTCGTGGTCGTCACGTGATCACTTGTCCTTGTGGATGTCCCAGAAGCTGGGACCGATCGGCTCGGGGAAGTCGCCGCTGGCCACCAGGTAGCCCTCGTCGTCGACCTCGATCGGGAGCTGGGGCAGCGGGCGGTGCGCGGGGCCGAAGATCACCTTGGCGCCGTCGGTGACGTCGAAGGTGGACTGATGGCACGGGCACAGCATGTGGTGCGTCTGCTGCTCGTACAGCGCGACGGGGCAGCCCACGTGGGTGCAGATCTTCGAGAAGGCCAGGATGCCCTCGACCCCGTTCTTCATGCTCTCCTCGTTCTGGGCGAGCTTCGGGTCGATGCGCACGATGACGGCGGCCGCCTTCGCGCGCTCCTCGAGGAAATCGGGCGTCTCCTCCGTCAGGCCCTCAGGCATGACGTGGAAGATCGAGTTCATCGCGACGTCGGCCAGCCGGATCGGCGTGCCGTCGTGGTCACGGGCCAGGCGCTGGCCCGGGTGCTCGCCCCAGAAGGTGTGGTGGAGCTTGTTCCCCGGCAGCGGGCCGAGGGTGGACAGCGGAGCGAGGACCGCGACCGGCAGAGCGGCCATGGCGGCGACCATGGCGGTGACGATGACCGGGCGACGCCCGATGCCGGATTCGTTCAGCCCGTCGGTGATGATTCCGGCGGCGACCTCGCGGGTCTCCTCGGATCCGCGGATCGCGTGGCGCTCCTCGACCATCTCCTCATCGGGCATCAGGGTCTTGGCCCAGTGCACAGCCGCGGCGCCGATGAAGAACACGGCGATCGCGAGGCCGAGCCCGGTGATCAGGTTCGACCACCACAGCGCCTCCGGGCTCGCCTGCGCGGCGAAGAGGTTCGTGCCGGTCGGGGTCACCACGAAATACGCGGCGATGAAGATCGCGGTGCCCAGCACGGACAGCAGGAACATCCCGGCGACGAGACGCTCGGCGCGCTTGGCGGCGGCGGGGGACTCGTCGGCCTGTCGATGGACGTGCGGCGGCAGGCCCGGGTTCGGGAATCCTCCGCCCTCCTTCGGAGCGACAGCGCTGGCTCCGCGGGCGTGGGAGTCGGGGGAGGCCCCGTCGTGGTCGTGATTCATGCTCGCATTCACTTCGCCTTCGCCCCCAGCCAGACGGCGACCGACAGGAGCAGGGAGAGGATGATCGTCCAGGCGTACAGGCCTTCGGTCACGGGCCCCAGTGAGCCCAGGGAGATGCCACCGGGTGACCCGGTCTCCTCGAGGGATTCGAGGTAGGTGATCACGTCGCGCTTGTCCTCGGGGGTCAGGCTCGTCTCGTTGAACACGGGCATGTTCTGCGGCCCGGTGTCCATGGCCTCGTAGATGTGCTTGGGCTCGACGCCCTCGAGCTCCGGGGCGTACTTGCCGCGCGTGAGCGCACCGCCGGCGCCGGCCGCGTTGTGGCACATGGCGCAGTTGATGCGGAAGATCTCTCCGCCCTGGGTGGCATCACCCTGGGAGGTGTCGAGGTACTCCTCGTCGGGCACTGCGGGGCCGGGGCCGAGGGAGGCGACGTAGGCCGCCAGCTGACGGGTCTGCTCCTCGTTCATCTGCGGGGGCTTGCGCTGCGCCTGTGCGCCCGAGTTCTGCATGGGCATGCGACCGGTGCCGACCTGGAAGTCGACGGCCGCGGCACCCACCCCGATCAGCGACGGGCCCAGGGTGCTGCCGTCGGAGTCGGTCAGGCCCTGCCCGCTGCGACCGTGGCAGGTGGCGCAGTTGGCCAGGAACAGCGCTTCCCCGGCGTCGACGTCGTCCTGCGTGTAGGTCTCCGCCTGGGCTGTCTGCGGCTGGAACGCGGCGTACAGCCCGCCGGTCGCGACGAGGGCGAGCAGCAGGATCACGAGTAGCGCCATCGGATGATGACGTCGTGCGGCGAGTGCCTTCACGGTTCGGACCTCGATTCGTGGAGGGGACGAGCAGGGGCGGGAGGGGAGCTGCGGCGCGCACCAGGCGGGGGAGCCTGTGCGGGCGCGGGGATCAGAAGATGCTCCAGTCGAAGTCGACGGGCACGGCGTGGCCCGGGCTGGTGCCGGTCATGATCGGATCCAGCAGGTAGACCACGAAGAACAGGCCCACCCAGACCACATCGACGAAGTGCCAGTAGTACGAGATGCAGATCGCGGAGACCTGCTCGTGCTGGGTGAAGGACTCCGCCATGAAGGACCGCATCATCACCATCAGGAAGGCGATCAGGCCGCCGACGACGTGGATGCCGTGGAAGCCCGTGGCGAGGTAGAAGATCGAGCCGAACGGGGAGGACGAGAGCGTCACGCCCTCGTGGATGAGCTCGGTGTACTCGTAGGCCTGCCCGGAGACGAAGACCGCGCCCATGACGAAGGTCAGCGTGTACCACTCGATCATGCCCCACCCGGCGACGTTGAAGATCGAGCCGGTGCGGGCCTTGCGCGGGGCGAAGGGCTTGCCCCAGGGGAACTGGCCCTCGGCCAGGAACACGCCCATCTGGCAGGTGAACGAGCTGGCGACCAGGATGATGGTGTTCACCATGGCGAAGCCGTGAGTGAAGTTCGCCTCGCCGTCGGCGAACGTCTCCGGCGCCATCGAGCGCAACGTGAAGAACATGGCGAACAGCCCGCCGAAGAACATCAGTTCGCTGGCGAGCCAGACGATCGTGCCGATCTGCGTCGGGTTCGGGCGGCCTACCGCTGGGGCAGCGGCGGCGGAGCGCTCAGGCAGGGTCGCAGTAGTCACGTCACCATTATGTCGTGTCGTCAGATTCGGCGTGCCGGGTCACGACGCCCGACCACACCGCGGGGCAGCGCCCCGGGGCGGACGACGTCAGCATATCCCTCCTGACGGCCTGTCACGAACGGGGACACGCTCCGTCCGGCTCGCGGGATCGGTGCAGGTGATCGCCGCATGCGGGGTCGTGATCGCTCCGTGATCCGATCCGTGATCCTCGCGACGGCCGGGCGTCCCGAAGTGCCATGATCGGGGCATGAACGAGAACATCCCGACCTGGCCCCGGATCACGTCGCGCCTCGTGCGTGGTGAAGAGCTCGAGGCCGGCGAGGCGTCGTGGGCGATGGACGAGGTCATGTCCGGAAACACGACGCCGGTCCAGCTCGCCGGGTTCCTGGTGTCGCTGCAGGCCAAGGGCGTCACCAGTGGGGAGCTCGCAGCTCTGGCGGATGCGATGGTCTCGCATGCGCGGCCGGTGCGCGCCCCGTCGCGCGCTGTCGACATCGTCGGTACCGGCGGCGATCTGGCTCATACCGTGAACATCTCCACCATGGCCTCCATGGTCATCGCCTCGACGGGCCGCGCGGTGGTCAAGCACGGAAACCGGGCCTCGAGCTCGAGATCCGGCTCGGCCGACGTGCTCGAGGCGCTCGGCGTGCGCCTCGACCTGCCCGTCCCCGTGGTCGAGGATCTGGTCGAGGAGATCGGGATGACATTCCTGTTCGCGCAGGTCTTCCACCCGTCGATGCGGTTCGCTGCGGAGGCCCGCAAGGGGCTGGGCATCCCCACCGTGATGAACATCCTGGGTCCCATCACCAATCCCGGCCGGCCCCGGGCGAGTGCGGTGGGCGTGGCCGACGCCACGATCGCGCCGACCGTCGCCGGCGTGTTCGCCGCTCGCGGCACCAGCGCCCTGGTCTTCCGTGGCCAGGACGGGCTCGACGAGCTCACCGTCACCGCTGCCTCCGACGTCTGGGAGGTGCGAGGCGGCGAGGTCCGTGAGCACTCGCTGGACCCGGAGCTCCTGCTGGGTATCCCGCGCAGCGGCCACGACGCGCTGCGCGGCGGCACCGCCGAGGAGAACGCGGAGGTGACTCGGGAGCTCTTCGCCGGGGCCCGCGACGGGCGGATGGGGCCGATCCGTGACGCGGTGCTGCTGAACGCGGCGGCCGGCGTGCTCGCCTTCGACGGGATCGATCAGGCGGCGGCCGACGGGTTCGAGGAGCGGTTCGCAGCCGCGTTCGCGGAGGCCCGGGACGCGTTGGACTCGGGGCGTCCTGCGGAGCTGGTCCGGCGTTGGGCTATCGCCTCGCGGGAAGCTGCCGCCGAGGACGGCTGAGGCCGTCGGCTCAGCCCTCGATGCCGAGGTCGAACGCGGCGTCCAGATCACGCGTGGAGTAGGTCTTGAAGGCGATGTTCGTCGTGGTGTCGAGGATGCCCTGGACCTTCCCGAGATGCCCCGCGATGACGTCCGCGAGATCCTCGTGACGGCGCACCCGCACGACGGCGATCAGGTCGACGTCGCCGGTGACCGAGTACACCTGCTCGACGCCGTCGAGATCGACGACGGCCTCGGCGACCTCGGGGATGCGGGCGGACTCGACGACGATCGAGACGATGGCGGTGATCATGGCTTCTCCTCGGACGGGGCGCAGGGCGCGCCGGGACGTGTGCTCCGAGCCTAATCCGCGATCGGCGCCGCGAGTGCGGTCGTCCGGGCGAAGCGCTCCGCGAGCAGCTCGGCGTCGAAGCGAGCCCTCGCGGGCACATGCCACTCGCCCTCCATCAGCACCGTGCGCACGCCCTCGCCGTCGAGCCAGCTGAGCAGGATCTCCGCCTCCTGGTGGTAGCCCTGGCACAGCGGGGCGGCGAGCTCCGCCTCCCCGGTGCCGGTCACGGCCAGGGAGCGCGCGACTGCCAAGGGGTCGGCGTGGGAGGGCACCAGAGCCGTGCCGGCGAAACGGCCGTGCCGCACCGCCAGCAGCTCCCATCCGCGCCCGCCGATCACGCCCTCCGTGCTGGGCCGGGCGGCGATCAGCAGCGGCACCTCGCAGATCGCCCGCAGCCGGGAGGCGCGACGCGCGGCCGCGAGGTACATCCCCGCCAGGCGCCGCAGCTTCTCGGCGTCCTCGTAGCGACCGGCCGAGACGTGGCCTCGCATGCGGGCGGCGACATGGTCGAGGATCTCGCGGGGGTCGACGAGCATCGCCCGGCGGATGCGATCCCGGTGCCCGGCCTCGGCGCGGGCACCGCGCCCGGAGGCCTGCTCGAACGCCGCCCCGCGGCCCAGGATCGCGTCGGTGAGCAGCCCGCGCAGGGGCTCGACGTCGTGCCGGGAGGACAGCGGGCCGATCTGGGCGGAGCCGTCGGCCTCCGGGCGCGCGATCCGTGCCGTGCGCAGCCCCTCGGAGCCCGAGCCCAGACGGAGCCACACCGCCTTCTCGGGGGAGAGCCCATGCCGGTTCGTCGGCGGCTTCTTCGCCGCGATGATCCGCAGCTCGCGCACCGCGGCCTCGGTCGGCGTGGTGCACTCCAGCACGTCGACCGACTCGGCGCGCGGGAGCATGTCCAGCACCTTGCGCCGGGTCTCGGCCGCCGTGAAGTACGTGCGCACCCGGGAGCGCAGATTCCGGGAGGTCCCCACGTACAGCACGCCTCCGTGGGCGTCGAGGAACTGGTACACGCCGGGAACCGAAGGAACCGTCTCGGCCAGGTGCTTCTTGCGCAGCTGCACCGGTGTGGCGCGGCGATGCGCGGAGGAGAGGTCCTCGAGGGTGGCGGCGCCGCGCGGTCCCAGCCGGTCGATGATCGCGTGCAGGACGTCCACCGTGGCCCGGGCATCCGAGAGCGCCCGGTGGTCAGGGGTGATGCTCGCTCCGACGTGCGCCGCCAGGGTGGAGAGCTTGTGGTCGCGCACCTCGTCGCGCCGGAAGACCGTCCGCGCCAGAGCCAGGGTGTCCAGTACCAGCGGCCGTGGCCACCCGATGTCGCAGCGGGCGGCCTGGGCGGTCAGGAACGAGATGTCGAACCGTGCGTTGTGCGCCACCAGGGCGGCGTCGCCGACGAAGTCCAGGAACATCGGCAGCACTGTGCGGATCGACGGGGCACCGGCCACCGAGGCGTCCGAGATCCCCGTCAGGGAGGCGATGTACGCCGGGATCGGGCGCTCCGGATCGACGAAGGTGCGGAACTCGCCGAGCACCTCCCCGCCGCGCACCTTGACCGCCCCGATCTCGGTGATGGCGTCGGCCCTCGGGTCGGTGCCGGTGGTCTCGAGGTCGACGACGACGAGGGTGGCGTCTACCAGCGGGGTGCCGAGATCATCGAAGCTCAGCTGGCGGCGCGCGGACATGGCCGCAGACTACGACGCGGCCCTGACCATCGGAGGTGCCCGATGGTCCCGGCGCTCAGGACACCGGCTTGGACCCGGAGTAGATGCGCTCGATGACCTCGGAGAGGTCCTGGACGACGACGTTGCGCTTGAGCTTCATCGAGGGCGTGAGATAGCCGTTCTCCTCCGTGAAATCCGTCTCGATGACCTCGAACGCGCGGATCGACTCGGCGCGGGAGACGGACTGGTTGGCCTTGTCGACGGCCGTCTGCAGCTCGGCGCGCACGGCCGGGTCCTGGGCCGCCTGCGCGATCGTCATCTCCTCCATCCCGTTGTTCTTCAGCCAGGTCGGGAGCATCTCGGCGTCCAGCGTCAGGATGGCGGCGACGAACGGCCGCTGATCGCCGATCACGACGCACTGGCTGATCAGCGGATGCGCCCGCAGCTGATCCTCGAGCTGGGCGGGTGAGATGTTCTTGCCGCCCGCGGTGACGATGACCTCCTTGCTGCGGCCGGTGATGGTCAGCGTGCCGTCCTCGCCCAGCGAGCCGATGTCCCCGGTGCGGAACCAGCCGTCGCGGAGGGCCTCGGCGGTGGCCTCGGGGTTGTTGTGGTAGCCCTTGAAGACCATGACGCCCTTGACGAGGATCTCGCCGTCGTCATCGATGGCGACCGTGGATCCCGGAAGCGGCGGGCCCACGGTGCCCGGCTTGACCGCCCAGGGCAGGTTCACGCAGATCGGGGCGGTGGTCTCGGTCAGGCCGTAGCCCTCGAGGATGGTCACGCCGATACCGCGGAAGAAGTGGGCCAGGCGGGCGCCCAGCGGCGCACCGCCGGAGACGGCCCAGGTGACCTGGCCGCCCATGGCCTCACGCAGCTTCCCGAAGACCAGCTTGTCGAACACGGCGTGCCGGAGCCTGAGGGGCAGGGGCACCTTTCCGCTCGACTGCGCCCGGGAGTAGGCGATCGCGGTCTCGGCCGCGGCGCTGAAGATCTTGCCGCGGCCGCCGGCGATCGCCTTGGCCTCCGCGCCGTTGTAGACCTTCTCGAACACTCGCGGCACGGCGAGCAGGAAGGTGGGTCTGAAGGCGGCGAGATCCGGCAGCAGGTTCTTGGTGTCCGGGGTGAAGGCGGTGGTGATCGGCCAGGATGCGGCCAGGACCGAGATGAGCCGTGCGAACACGTGCGCCATCGGCAGGAACATCAGCATCCGCGACCCCGGGGGCAGCACGTGCGTGCCCAGCAGGTTCAGGGCGCTGCGCGTGGTGTCCACGAAGTTGGCGTGGGTGAGCTCGGCGCCCTTGGGGCGGCCGGTGGTGCCCGAGGTGTAGATGATGGTCGCCACGTCCGCCAGGCCGCGCGAGGTGCGCCGGGCTTCGAGCTCCTCGTCGCTGACATCGCGGCCGCGCTGCTTGAGCTCGTCCAGGATGCCGTCCTCGATGACGCCGATGCGTTCCAGCGCGGGCAGTTCGCCGCGCACCGATTCCACGTCCTCCGCGTGCCTCGTCGCCTCGACCAGGGCGTAGCGCGCCCCGGAGTCGGAGGCGATCCATTGGATCTGGCTGGGGGAGGAGGTCTCGTAGATCGGCACGCTGACCGCTCCGGTCCACCACACGGCCCAATCGGCGAGCGTCCACTCGTAGCGGGTGCGGGAGAGGATCGCGACCACATCACCGGTCTCGACCCCACCGGCGATCAGTCCCTTGGCGACCTGCTTGACGTCCTCGATGAAGTCGGCGGTGGCCATCGGGGTGTAGCCGCCGTCGGGGTTCGCGTGCTCGAAGATCGGCACGGAGGGGTTCGAGCGCAGTCGCCCGAGGAGGAGATCGGTGGTGTTCTCGTCGGGCCGGCTCTCATGCTGTGGGGCAGTGGTGTACTGCTTCATCGAATCTCCTTCGATCCGGGCCGGGCGCTCGTGCCCGGCGTACCGGCCGCCTGCCCGGAAGCGCTGGTGGGGTGACCACGATCTTACGGCAGGCCGATCTACGATGTACGACAGCAGGCTGACGGGCCGGCTGGCCGATCAGCGAGCATGCCTGCGCACGGGCGAGAGCGCGTACAGGGCCGGACATACGGGGTATCGACGCAGAAGGAGCAGCATGCTCTCCATCGGAGTGGACATCGGCGGCACCAAGATCGCCGCCGGCGTGGTCGACGAGGACGGCGCCATCGTCGCCACGACCACGCGCAGCACGCCGGCCACGGAGCCGGAGCTGATAGAGGCGGGCGTCGCCGATGCCGTCGCCGAGCTGAGGGCCGACCACGACGTGGTCGGGGTCGGCGTGGGGGCCGCCGGGTTCGTGGGCGCCGACCGTCGCACCGTGAAGTTCGCGGCCAACCTCGCGTGGCGTCACCGCGCGCTCGCCGACGAGCTGGAGCGACTGACGGGCCTTCCCGTGGTGGTGGAGAACGACGCGAACGTCGCCGGATGGGCCGAGTACCGCTTCGGGGCGGCCACCGAGGCGGCGCACATGCTGATGGTGACCGTGGGGACCGGCCTCGGTGGGGCGATCGTCCTGGACGGCCGGCTGCTGCGGGGCAGCGGGGGCTTCGCGGGCGAGGTCGCGCACATGACCGCCGTGCCCGATGGGCAATGGTGCGGCTGCGGACGCAAGGGCTGCCTGGAGCAGTACACGGCGGGCACCGCTCTGGTGCGCACCGCGAAGCGGAGGGCCTCGGCGGGCGACCCGCTGCTGGGCCCGCTGGTGCAGGCTGCCGGCGGGGCACGCAAGGAGATCGACGGTCCGCTGATCACTCGCCTCGCCCAGCAGGGCGATCCGGGGGCGCAGGAGCTGATCGCGGAGATCGGTACCTGGCTCGGGACGGGTATGGCGTCGATCTCGGCGCTGCTGGACCCCGAGGTGATCGTGGTCGGCGGCGGCGTCGCGGCGGCCGGCGACCTCCTGCTGGATCCCGCCCGCCGCGCCTACGCCGCGAACCTCACCGCCCGGACGCACCGGGACCTGTCGCCGTTCGTGCTCGCGAAGATGGGGAACCGCGCCGGGATCGTCGGGGCCGCCGACCTGGCTCGCTGACGGCTCTGCCGTGGGCCCCAGCCCTCAGACCTCGGCTCCGTCATCGTCGCCGTCCCTGCTGCGGGGTACCCGCAGGAGCAGGGACACCAGGCCACCGATGGCCGCGAGCCCTCCCAGCCAGGCGAGGAAGTCCGGCAGCGTCGCGCTTGCGGTGACCACGAGCATCAGCACGAATCCACCGATCAGCGCGGTCCACGACCACAGCGCACCGGAGGACGGCTCCGGCAGATCGGGGTCCGGCGGCTCGAAGTCGCCGTAGAGCACCTCGTCGTCATCGAGCTCGCGCGGACCGGCGGTGCCGCGCACGCCGTCGGCCACGTCGGGCGGCCCGGCCGAAGGATGTGCGGCTCGGGAGCGGGCGCGCGATTCCGCACTGGGCGGTTCGGACGGGGAGTCGGCGCTGAAGGACCACAGGTCGTCCTCGTCCGGACCGCCTGTGCCGGGGTCCTGGTCTGCGGGCGCGTCCCCGTCCTCGTCCGGGTCCCGTGGTGGGGGGCCGTGGTCCTCGGCCGCCGGCTCGTGGGGAGCCTCGCCGGGGTTGAGCATCATGCCCTCGCTCTCGAGCATGCGCGCGAACTCGGCGTCGACATCGCGCGGATCATGCGCGTTCGGACGGTCGGCGGTCATCGCGGGCCTCCGGCGAGCTGCGGACCGCCGGCCGGCCGGGCGCCGTCGAGAGGCCGGGGCACATGGGCGTCCAGGAAGCGCGCCGAGGTCTCGAACAGCAGGTCGGCGTCCAGATCCAGCGGGACCAGATGACGGCTGCGTGTCGTCGCCAGTCGCTGGACGGACCCGCTGACCCGCGCGGCGATGAGATCGCTGTCGGCGGCCGGGACGGTCCGGTCCGCGGGGGAGGTGGCCAGCAGCAGCGGGATCTCGACTGCATCCAGCTCGCGCCGGGTGCGCGCGAACAGTCGCCGCACCTCGGCGACGGCGCGCACCGGCATCCGGTCGTAGGCCTCCTCGGCCCCGCCCTCCCGGGCGATGTCGGATCCGATCCCGGGAAGGGTGCGCACCACCGGGGAGATCAGTCCCGCAGCCGCCGCGGTCGCAGGCAGGGCGATGCCGGGATTGACCGCGACCACGGCTGCCAGGCGCCCGCGCAGCATCGGATCCTCGGCCAGGGCGAGGGCGAGCGCGCCCCCCATCGACAGCCCGCCGACCGCGATCGGGCCGTGCTGGTGAGACAGCGTCAGCGCGACCTCGCGCACGTGGCCGTACCAGTCCCGCCAGGACCGTCCCGCGAGGTCCTGCCACGAGGTCCCGTGACCGGGCAGCAGAGGAAGGTCGACGGCCCAGCCCCGCGCGGCGTGATCCTCGGCCCACGGACGCAGCGACTGCGGGGTCCCGGTGAAGCCGTGGCACAGGAGCAGCCCGCCGCGCGGGTTAGAGTGACCTCGCGCGCGCCAGGGGCGGGACAGTTCGCTGAACGCCATGGGTACATCGTCGCACCCGCGCCCGCATGCTTCATCCCCTCGTCCCCAGGAGTTCGTCGTGCTGTACGAGGTCGCCAAACCGCTCGTGATGGCCGTGGTGCGCGTGATCTGGCGTCCTACGGTCAGCGGCACCGAGAACATCCCGGACGAGGGCCCGGTCATCCTCGCCTCCAACCACCTGGCCTACTCCGACACGGTCTTCCTGCCGGGGCAGGTGCGCCGCAGTGTGCATTTCCTGGGCAAGTCGGACATCTTCGCCGGTCGCTCCCCGCTGAACCGGGTCGTGGCCTCGGTGATGCGCGGCCTGCACGTGATGCCGGTGGACCGCACCGGGGGCAGCGCCGCACGCTCGGCCATCGATGCCGGCCTCGATGTGCTGGCGGCGGGCAAGGTCCTCGGCATCTTCCCCGAGGGCAGTCGCAGCCCTGATGGGCGTCTCCACCGGGGCAAGACGGGCGTTGCCCGGTTCGCGCTCGCCACGGGGGCTCCGGTGGTCCCCGTGGCGATGCTGGGCGCGTTCGAGGCGCAGCGCGGCCGGAAGTACTTCCCGCGCCGGAGGCCCCGGGTGCACGCCGTGATCGGAGAGCCGCTGGATGTGCGCGAGATCGTCGCGGATCTCGACGGCGCCGAGGAATCGAAGGTGCTCAGGGCCGTGACGGACGCGGTCATGGACCGGATCCACGAGCTCTCGGGCCAGGAGCGCAGCGGTGAGTACGCCGCTGAGGTCAAGAAGCGCATGAAGGCCGCGGCGGGACAGCCCCTGGGTGGCGAGGAACCCGATACGGCGGTGTGAGATACGGCGGCGACCGCGCCCGCGCCGTCGCCGTCCGCACTGCTGGACGCCTCCGGCGCCGGCCCCGTCGGGCTCGGCCGGTTCGCGAGGTTCCGGCCGCGGAGCCGGCCTCCCACAGGCAGGGTTCCGAGCACTGGAAGCGGTCGGCCGCGCGCGCGGGTACTGCGTACCCTGTGGGGGTGACTCAGTACAGCCCCGATGCCCCTGCCCGCGCCCACGACTTCTCGCTCTCCTCGGCCGACGACGGCCTGGCGGCGCTGGGCGCGTGGCGCGAGTATCCGCGGGAGCAGCAGCCGGTGTGGCCGGACGAGGCCGAGCGGGCGCAGGTCTTCGAGGACCTGCGCGCCGCTCCGCCGCTCGTCTTCGCCGGTGAGGCCGACGTGCTGCGCGATCACATCGCGGCGGCCGCCCGCGGAGAGGCTTTCCTGCTCGCCGGCGGGGACTGCGCCGAGACCTTCGCCGACTCCACGGCCGATCGGATCCGCAACAAGATCCGCACCATCCTGCAGATGTCGGCGGTGCTGACCTATGGTGCGTCCGTGCCGGTGGTGAAGATGGGCCGGATGGCCGGCCAGTTCGCCAAGCCCCGCTCCTCGGACGAGGAGACACGGGATGGTGTGACCCTGCCCACCTACCGCGGGGACGCGGTCAACGACTACGCCTTCACCCCGGAGTCACGGATCCCGGATCCGCAGCGTCTGTGGAGGATGTACACCACCAGCGCCTCCACCCTGAACCTGCTGCGGGCCTTCACCGGCGGCGGCTTCGCCGATCTCCGGGAGGTCCATTCCTGGAACCGCGGTTTCACCTCCGGAAGCGGCTACGACCGCTACGAGGAGCTGGCGGCGCAGATCGACAAGGCCATCCGCTTCATGGACGCCATCGGCGCGGACTTCGACGCCCTCAAGGTCGTGGAGTTCTACGCCTCCCACGAGGCACTGCTGCTGGACTACGAGGAGGCCCTGGCCAGGATCGACTCCCGCACCGGGGAGATCTACGGCTGCTCGGGCCACTTCCTGTGGGTGGGGGAGCGCACGCGCCAGCTGGACGGGGCGCACGTGGACTTCATGGCGCGCCTGCGCAACCCGATCGGGGTCAAGCTCGGGCCGAACGCGTCGGTCGATGATGCGCTGCGCCTGATCGACAAGCTCGACCCCGAGCGCGAGCCGGGACGGCTCACGTTCATCACCCGCATGGGCGCCGGCACCATCCGCGATCGCCTGCCGGCACTGGTCGAAGGCGTGCGCGACTCCGGGGCGCAGGTGGCGTGGGTGACCGACCCCATGCACGGCAATACGATCACCTCCTCGAACGGGTACAAGACCCGCCGCTTCGAGGACATCCTCGACGAGGTCGTCGGCTTCTTCGAGGTCCACCAGGGCCTGGGCACGATCCCGGCCGGCCTGCACATGGAGCTCACCGGTGACGACGTCACCGAGGTCCTCGGCGGGGCCGGGGAGATCGACGAGGAGGGACTGACGCGCCGTTACGAGACGCTCGTGGACCCGCGCCTGAATCACCAGCAGTCTCTCGAGCTGTCGTTCCTGGTCGCGGAGATGCTCTCGCGACGCTGAGGGTCCTGAGGTGCCCTGCATGCCGGCCGGTGCCGGTGCCCGCCCGGGTCTCGGCACCGGCGGCGGGCCGGTCAGAACACCGTGATGGTGACCGTCGAGCCCTTCTCGAGCTCGGAACCGGCTGCTGCCGACTGTTCGTAGACGAGCCCGAAGACCGGCTCACCCCGGTCGTGCTCGACCGTGACGGCGAAGCCGGCGGCCTCGAGTGCCGCCTTGGCGTCGGCCTCCGGTTTGCGGAAGACATCCGGGACGACGACCATCTCGGGTCCCAGTGACGTCACCAGCTCCACGGTGTCACCGCGGTACCCGGTGCCGGAGGCGGGTGATTGGGAGATGACCGCTCCGGCGGGCACGCTGCTGTGGTGGGCGGAGGACGAGGTCACGGTGAAGCCTGCCGATTCCAGGGCGGACCGCGCCGCGTCGCCGTCCTTCCCGGTCTGATCGGGGATCGCCAGCGGCTGGCGCCCCTGCGAGGCGACGACGTGGACCTCTCCACCCTCGGGCAGCGCGTCGGCGGACTGCGACTGGGAGATGATCTGGCCCTCGGGCACGGTCTCGGAGTATTCGGCCTCATCCTCGACGAGCACCAGCCCGACGGACTCCACCGCGCTGCGGGCCTCCTCCATATCCATCCCGACGAGGTCGGGCACGGGGAAGGTCTGCTGTCCCTTGGAGACGACGAGCTGCACGCTGGCGCCCTTCTTGACGGTGGTGCCGGCCGACGGGGTCGCCTCGATCACGTGTCCGGCCGGCACCGTGTCGTCGAAGCGTTCCTCGGTGCGCGTGCTGAGGTCCTCGGCCGAGAGAACGGCCTCCGCATCGGTCAGCTGGGTGCCGGCCAGGACCGGGATCGTCCGGTCGGCGCCGGGGCCCGTGTTCAGGTACCAGTCCCCGCCGGCCCAGGCTCCACCGGCGAGTGCGATGACCAGGCACAGGGCCGCCAGCGTCGCGAGCGGGCGGGAGCGTCGGCGGGTGCCGAGGGGGAGGTGGCGGCCGCGGCGGGCTCTCGGTGCGCGAAGGACGACCGTGCGGGGCGCCGGATCATCCTCTCCCGGAGTCCCGGGCCGAGACGTCGTTCCCTCCTGCTCCGTGGCCTCCGCGGGGTCCGGAGCATCGCCCTCTCCGGCGGTGTCCTTCTCCCCGGGATGCCCGATCCCGTCCGCGTCGTCCACGCCGACAGAGTCCCCGGGCCGGGCGGACTCGCCGCGTGAGGCGATCGCCGGGGCGCCGTCGTCGGTCGTGGAGAAGATCCCGGCCGGGAAGGCGCGAGGGCCGTGACCGAGCTCGGCCACCACGTCGTCCAGCGGTGAGGTCAGGCGCGGGGTGTCCGCGGTGTCGGTGTCCGAGCGCTCCTCGGGACGTGCGTCCATGACGGCGGCGGGCAGGGTCTCGATCAGCTCGCGCACCGCCCGCAGCAGATCGGCGGCGGTCGCGGGCCGCTGCTCGACCGGCCGGGCGGCGGCCCAGGTCACCAGCGAGTCCAGTTCCCGGGGGATGCCGGAGACCAGCGTGGAGGGGGCGGGGATGTCGTCGTGGACGTGCTGGAAGGCGATATGGACGGGCTGTTCCCCGGTGAACGGCTGCCGCCCGGTGAGCATCTCGAACAGCACCACGCCCAACGAGTACAGGTCGCTGCGTTCGTCGCAGTGGCCACGGGTGACGACCTCCGGGCTGATATACGCCACGGTGCCCAGGAGTGTGGCACTGGCCGAGGAGTTCGTGGAGCCGACGGCACGGGCGAGTCCGAAGTCGGCGACCTTCACGACCCCCTCGTGGTCCAGCAGGATGTTCTCCGGCTTGATGTCACGGTGGACGATGCCGGCATCGTGGGCCGCCACGAGCGCCTCGAGGACCTGCGCCGTCACGTCGAGAGCGTCGGCCACTCTCAGCCGCTCCACCTCGCCGATGCGAGCACGCAGCGTCTCGCCCTCGATGAGTTCCATCGCCAGATAGATGCGGTCGGAATCCTCGCCCTGGTCGAACACACCGACGACATTGCGGTGCGCGAGCCGTGCCGCCGCACGTGCCTCACGGCCGAACCGGCGGCGGAAGTTCTCATCCATCGCGAGGTGCGGATGCATGATCTTCAGGGCGACGACGCGATCGAGGCGCTCGTCATGGCCGCGATGGACGGTCGCCATTCCGCCGCGCGCGATCGGCTCCTCGACCCGGTAGCGGTCGTCGAGGAGCAGGCTGATGCCGGGGGAAGTCGACGTCGCCGCGCTCACGTGGTCAATCTAGGCCTAGCATGCGCACCGACCACGCAGCGACACACTCGTGGCGCGTCGGCATTTCGGTCGAGGCGGGCGATCCGGTCGACCGGTCGATGCCGGTGATGCCTCTCGAGGGAGTGCAGATGAGTCACGTGAGCGGCGCCGCTGTGACGCCGGCATGGTGCACGGCGGGCCCCGGACGTGGCACGCTTGACCCGTGAACGACCTCGACGACCTCATCACTGACTGGCTCACCCTGCCCGACGTCGCCCAGCGACTGGATGTAGAGGTCTCGCGCGTGCGGCGCCTCATCGAGGAAGGCCACCTGATCTCGGTGCGCCGCGGTGATCCCGTGGTCCGCATGGTCCCCGCCGAGATGCTCACCGACGAGGGCGTGGCCCCGCACCTTCCCGGGACGATCACCGTCCTGCGGGACGGAGGATTCGATGACATCGAGCTGCTGACGTGGCTGTTCAGCGAGGACGAGAGCCTTCCCGGGCGCCCGATCGACCACCTGCGGCGCGGTCAGCGCGGCGAGGTGCGCCGGCGTGCGCAGGCGCTGGCCTTCTGACGGGACACTCCGGACCGGGCTTATCGACCGGCCCCTCCGCGTGACCGGTCACTCCGTGCGGCCTTACTGACCGGACCCTCCGGACCAGGCTTTCGGTCGGCCCTCCGGGTCAGCTGTCCGGCCCGGCCTCAGGCGGGCAGCGCCCTGACGTCGGTGGCCAGTCCCGCGAGCTCCGACAGCCCGGCTCGGCCGAGATCTCCCAGCTCCGCGGCGGCCGAGAGCAGGTCCCGTGCACGTCCGGCCCGCTGCGTCACCTCCTCGGTCACGGAGGCGACCGCCCCGGTGGCAGTCATGAGTTCGTGGACGGCGGCGATGTCCCCGGCGTCGGCGTCGGCCCGTCCGATGACACGCGCCAGCAGCTCGCGACCGGCGTCGTCGGCGGCCGCCTCCGTGCGCGCGAGCAGTACTGTGCGTTTGCCCTCGACGATGTCCCCGCCGGTCGGCTTGCCGGTCTCGTCCTGATCCCCGACCACGCTGAGCAGATCGTCGCGCAGCTGGAACGCGGTGCCGACCTCGACCGCCCACTCGGCGAGCGACTCCAGGGCGGCATCGTCGCCTCCCATCAGTGCTGCCCCGATCCGTACCGGTCTCAGGACCGTGTACGGCACGGTCTTCCAGCGGATCACCGACAGGGCGGCCTGCTCGGCGTCGGTCGCCGAGGCGAAACCGCCCGCCTGATGGAGGATGTCCAGGAACTGGCCGGACATCACCTCGGTGCGCAGATCGTCGAACTCACGACGTGCACGCGAGAGGCGATCCTGATCCCCGGGGACATCCGCTGCGGTCTGCTCGGCCCAGCTCAGAGCCAGATCACCCAGCACGATGGCGACGGCGATGCCGTAGTCGCCGGCGGAACCGGCCAGTCCGTCGCGCTGATGCCGAGAGGCGGCGCCGACATGGAGGGCGGGCCGCCCGCGACGGACGGGGGAGTGATCCATGACGTCGTCGTGCATCAGCGCCGCGGCCTGGACGAGTTCGATCGCCGCCCCGCAGCGGGCGAGGGCATCCAGCTCCTGCTCGCGGGGCTCGCGGTCCAGCGCGGCCACGCCTCCCCAGAAGCAGAAACGGGGCCGCAGCAGCTTTCCGCCGCGCAGGTAGTCCTCGAGCGCATCCACCAGGGCGGCCGTCTCCGGGGAGATCTGCTCGAGCTGGCGCCGCCGCGCGGCGAGCTCCGCACGGGTGATCGCTTCGACCCGATCGACCAGCCGGTTCTCGAGCTCACGCAGACGATCGCCGTCGGCCGGCGCTTCAACAGCGGACATGGATGCTCCCTCTCCCGTCGACCCCACGATCTTCCCACGTCCTGCCATCGTTCCTCCCCACTCGGGCTCCGTCCCCAGGATCGCCCGCCGCCTCCCGTCGGGGCCGTGCGGTGGCGCAGGGTCGCCTCATGACGACGAACACCACACCCAGCGACCCCGGGCCGCGAGTCCTGCATCCCGACGATCCGGCGGAGCTCCTCGCCGAGGCGCGTCTCTGCCTTCGTGAGATCCCCACGGACTGCCTGATCCTGGTGGGCCATGCGGGCGACGGCACCGCACCGATGCTGACCTGCTCACCCCTGACAGACGTCATGTCTCCCGAAGGGCCGGAGCACCTCGAGCACCATCTCGGGCTGATGCGCGAGCACGGCAGCTCGCGGGCGCTGGCACTGCTCGTCATCGACGACGGCTACGAGCCGCTCGCGCCCCAGGTGGCCATCGACATCTCGATCCTCGCCGGCGGCCTGGTCCTGACCACCGCCAGTCGCCTGCTCCCGGAACCGTTCGAGATCGACGTGCTGTGGGCCGTGGGTGACTCGAGTGCGCGGCAGGTGCTCCTCTCAGGCGCCGGGCAGGACGGGGACGAGAGCCTCCTCGTCTCCCCGCCCGGTCCGCTGAAGCGCTTCTCCGAGACCAGCGCCGCAGCGAACGCCGTCTTCTCCGGCGACCCCGTCCCGCAGGAGCGCGAGGATGAGCCGGTGCTCGAAGCGATCGGGCGCAGCATCACACTGGCGCGCACCGAGCTCGGCGCCTCGTGCGACCCCGGAGCGCTGTTCGAGACGGCGCGCGGCGCGCTGGGCAGGCTGCGGACGGGCCACGGAGACCCGGCCGGGAGCGACTTCGTGACGGACTGTGAACACGTCTCCGCGCTGCTCTCGGCAGTCGCCGTCGACCGCCTCCATTGGGAGCTGCTGGCGCAGTGCGTCGAACACGGCAACGCCGGCAGCATCGACCGCGAGGAGCTGCTGCAGGTGCTCGTCAGCGCTCCCCAGTGGTCCCCGCATCCTGATATCTGCGCAGGTGGGAGCTGGTATGAGGCACTGGAGAAGCTACGTGAGGTCGCCGCCGCGGCGATGGACGCTGCGCCCGCTGCCCGGCGCTCCACGCCCCGGGCAGCCTGGCGGGGCCTCACCGCGATGCTCGTGATGCTGGCGTGGTGGAACCATCGGTTCGCCACCGCGGGAGGCTTCGTCGACGATCTCTGGGGCCGCGAACCGGACTCGACTCTGGCACCCTTGCTGGCACGAATGACCGACACGCCGATCTTCCCGGCCTGGTGGCCCAGCACCTGATCCCCAGGACCGCTGGACCCTGCCGCGCAGGGGAGCAGGGAGGAGCAGCCGCCGATGACGATGCTCGGAGCACGGAGCGCCCGGCACCGGTCCGCTGCCGACGCCGATGCCGTCGGCTCCCCCCAGCCCGGGACCGCTGCTGAACCTCCCCCGGTGACGGGAGCGTGGAGACCGGAGCACGGCGACGGGGACCGCCGCTTCGCCGAGATCGGTCCGCTGGCCCTCGAGGGGGGCGACGTGCTCGAGGACGTCACTATGGCGTACGAGACCTGGGGCCGGCTCGATGCTGATCGCGGCAACGCCGTCCTGGTGCTGCACGCGCTGACCGGTGACTCCCACCTGCGCGGCCCGGCGAGCAGAGCGCACCCCAGCCCCGGCTGGTGGGAGGAGATGGTCGGTCCGGGCCGCCCCGTCGACACCGACCGGTACTTCGTGATCGCCCCCAACGTGCTGGGCGGCTGCCAGGGGACCACGGGCCCGAGCTCCCCGGGGCCCGGCGGCGACCCGTGGGGATCGAGGTTCCCGCTGGTGACCGTGCGTGACCAGGTGGAGGCGGAGCGTCGGCTGCGCGACAGGCTCGGCATCGACAGCTGGGCACTGGTGATCGGCGGATCGATGGGCGGGATGCGAGCGCTCGAGTGGGCGGTGTCCCATCCCGACGAGGTCGAACGGCTCGGTCTGATCGCCACCTCGGCCCGAGCCACGGCAGACCAGATCGCCTGGAACAGCGCACAGATCGCTGCTATCCGCGTCGACCCCGGCTTCCACGGCGGCGATTACTACGACCAGCCGAACGGTCAGGGACCCGATTCAGGGCTCGGGATCGCCCGCCGGATCGCGCACACCACCTATCGCACGGCGGCGGAGCTCGAGACGCGTTTCGGCAACCGGCCGCAGCCGGGCGAGGACCCGCTGGACGGTGCAGGCAGGCATCAGGTGACCAGCTACCTCGATCACCACGCCGGAAAGCTCGTGCGACGGTTCGACGCGAACTCCTACCTGGTCCTGGCGACCTCCATGAACACCCACGACGTCGGACGCGATCGCGGCGGCGTCGCCGCCGCACTGTCCAGGGTCACAGCTCGCACTCTGGTGGTCGCGATAGATTCCGACCGGCTCTTCCCGCCGGACCTCGTCGGCGAGATGGCCCACCACATCCCGGACGCCCGATGGCATGTCGCGAACTCCGTGATCGGGCACGACGCCTTCCTGCTGGCGCATCCGGACCTCGGCGAGTGGATCGGTGCCCTGCTGGATGATTAAGCTGGCCCGACCGATCGGCGCCATCGAGGATGACGACGCGGGAGAGTCCAGCACAGCCACGAGGGGAGCGTTCGCATGACCATCGTCGTGGGGTACTCCCCATCAGGCCAGGGGCGCGCGGCGCTGCAGGCCGCCATCCGGCACGCCCGCCGGACCAAGGACGACCTGGTCATCGCCTCCCACCAGTACAACGATCCCGACAGCGGCCCGGCCGCCGCCTCCGAGGGCGAGGTGCGCGACGCGCTCGCCGACGCCGGCGCCGATGACCTGGACGTGGCGGTGCGCAGCAACTCCCAGCAGGACATCGGCGAGTTCCTGCTGACGGTCGTCGACGAGGTCTCGGCCAGCCTGCTGGTGATCGGACTGCGCCGGAAGTCCCCGATCGGCAAGCTCAACCTCGGAGCCTCCGCCCGCCGTGTCGTGCTCGGTGCCCCCTGCCCGGTCCTCACCGTCAAGGATGGATTCGCCCACGGCGAGGACGGTCCCATCGCACGCTCCTGAGAGATGCGTCATCGCTCGCGGGTGCACCACGGCGGGCCGCGAGCTCGTCGGCGCCGAGCGGTCCCGGCGGGCCGGGAATAACACCGCGCGCCGGGCGTTATACTCGTAAGGCTTGACGGCACCGTGCCTTCGTGCGCCGTGAGACCGGTTCGTTCCGGGATGACGGCGCCAGCGGGATCCGCGAGCCGCGCCGAGATGACTGATCGCCCGAGTGTGGCGGTGCGCTCCCAGGGAGCACCGCCGGAAGAAGGAACTCTGTGACCTCCTCCAAGACCGCCGAGACCGCCACTGACACGACCGTTGCCGCGGCCGGGTCCGAGGCGGACGCGCCCTCGAAGCGTTCCGCGTCGACCGCGAAGCCCGCGTCCGCGACCGCCCGGAAGAAGCGCACCACCAAGACCGACTCCGCCGTCGAGCCCGACGCGAGCGTCGAGGCCGCCGCGCCCGACGCCGTCGAGACCGACGGCGCCGAGAAGCCGGTCGAGAAGAAGACCGCTGCCAAGAAGGCCGCCGTGAAGAAGGCGGCCAAGGTCGCCGAGACCTCCCCGGACGTGGCCGAGGAGCCCGACGCCGAGGCCGAGGCCGAGGAGGGCGAGACCAAGAAGGAGCCCTCGGAGACCGACGTCAAGGTCGAGGAGTCCGGGGGCTTCGTCTTCAACGCCACCGAGGACGACGCGCCTGCCCAGCAGGTCGTCACCGCCGGCGCGACCGCAGACCCCGTCAAGGACTACCTCAAGCAGATCGGCAAGGTCGCGCTGCTGAACGCGGCCCAGGAGGTCGAGCTCGCCGAGCGCATCGAGGCCGGCCTGTACGCCGAGCACAAGCTCAAGGAGGACGAGTCCATCGCCAAGACCAAGGCCGGTCGCGAGCTCGCGATCGTGGCCGAGGACGGTCGCGCCGCCAAGGACCACCTGCTCGAGGCCAACCTCCGTCTGGTCGTCTCCCTCGCCAAGCGCTACACCGGCCGCGGCATGCTCTTCCTGGATCTCATCCAGGAGGGCAACCTCGGTCTGATCCGCGCCGTCGAGAAGTTCGACTACTCCAAGGGCTACAAGTTCTCGACCTACGCCACCTGGTGGATCCGTCAGGCCATCACCCGTGCGATGGCGGACCAGGCTCGCACCATCCGCATCCCGGTGCACATGGTCGAGGTCATCAACAAGCTCGCCCGCGTCCAGCGCCAGATGCTGCAGGACCTCGGCCGTGAGCCCACCCCGGAGGAGCTCGCCAAGGAGCTCGACATGACCCCCGAGAAGGTCGTCGAGGTCCAGAAGTACGGCCGCGAGCCCATCTCCTTGCACACCCCGCTGGGTGAGGACGGCGACAGCGAGTTCGGCGACCTCATCGAGGACTCCGAGGCCGTCGTCCCCGCCGACGCGGTCAGCTTCACCCTCCTGCAGGAGCAGCTCCACTCGGTGCTGGACACCCTCTCCGAGCGCGAGGCCGGCGTGGTCTCCATGCGCTTCGGTCTGGAGGACGGCCAGCCCAAGACCCTCGACGAGATCGGCAAGGTCTACGGGGTCACCCGCGAGCGCATCCGGCAGATAGAGTCCAAGACCATGTCGAAGCTGCGCCACCCCTCGCGGTCGCAGGTCCTGCGCGACTACCTCGACTGAGCCACCGCCTCGACAGAGCTCGGGGGTGCGCCCTCGAGGGGACCGCACGCTCGAACGAGAGAACCGACCGACGTGACGACGCTGCATGAGCACGGCGCCGGGCATCCCTGCGGGGAGCCCGGCGCCGCGTCTGTGACCGTGATCCGGATGGGCCCGGAGGACTGGGTCGCCCACCGCGACCTGCGCCTGGCGATGCTCCGCGACGCTCCCGACGCCTTCTGGGCCCGACTGGAGGACGTGCAGGGCCGCAGCGAGGCGGAATGGCGCACCGAGCTCGCCGGCCCGCGCCTGCACCTCCAGGCCCGGCGAGGCGATCAGGTGCTCGGGGGCATCGGTGTGCTGCCCGAGGGATACACCCCGGACGAACCCATCGGCGAGGACGAAGCGCATCTGGTCTCGATGTGGGTCGACCCGCGTGAACGCGGCAGCGGCGTCTCCGGACTGCTCATCCGTGCCGCGGCGGAGCTCGCCCTCGAGCTCAGACGGCCCCACCTCACGCTCGACGTCGACTCCGCCAACACGCGCGCCCAGAGGAGCTACGAGCGGCTGGGATTCACCGCCACCGGAACCGAGAACCCGCGCGAGGGCCACGAGACGAGCTGGGTCCAGTACGCGGCCGAGGCGCATGACCTCCTCGAGGGCAGCTGACCCGCGAGCCGCTCGGCTCTCGAGACACCGCGAGCCCCGCCCTGCTCAGCAGGACGGGGCTCGCGACGTTCGGACGCTGCCGTCTGATCAGGTCGTGGCTACTCGACCGATCTCCTCCCGTTCGCCCTGCGCGGTCCGCTCGTTCCTCGCGGACCACTCCGGGCTCACAGTTCGTCGATAAGTCTGTGCCGTGCTGACTGATCTCCTCCCGTTCGCCCTGCGTGGTCCGCTCGTTCCTCGCGGACCACTCCGGGCTCACAGGTCGTCGATCAGTCCTCGACCGGCTCCGGCTTGGCGTGGAGGCGTTCGGTCTCGTCGATGACCTCGGAGACGATGCCCTTGAGGGCGTCCTCGTGGGCGCGTGCGTGATGGGCGCAGAACATCAGTTCACCGCCGGCCTCCAGTCGCACCTTGACGTACGCCTGGGCGCCGCAGCGGTCGCACCGGTCGTGGGCGGTCAGCCGGGGAGCTTCAAGAGTCAAATTCATGGTCCTTTTCTAGCACCCCGCAGGTGCCCGGGGGGAGAGCTTCGCGCCCTGGTTCGCTGGTGGCGCAACGAACCTGTGAGCGGGGCCCCAATACCGGGATCGGGCGGTGCGGCCACGTAGAATCGCCAGGGTGTCCACCTCCACCGCATCGAACTCCAGAACCCAGAACAAGACCGCCTACGACGCCCGGAACCTCCAGGTGCTCGAAGGGCTCGAGGCCGTCCGCAAGCGCCCGGGCATGTACATCGGCTCGACGGACTCCCGCGGGCTCATGCACTGCCTCTGGGAGATCCTCGACAATGCTGTCGATGAAGCGCTCGGCGGCTACGGCGACTCCATCGCGGTGATCCTCCACCCGGACGCCTCCGTCGAGGTGCGCGACACCGGCCGCGGCGTCCCCGTCGACATCGAACCCCGCACCGGTCTCAGCGGCGTCGAGGTCGTCTACACCAAGCTCCATGCGGGCGGGAAGTTCGGCGGCGGCTCGTACGCGGCCGTCGGTGGTCTCCACGGCGTCGGCGCCAGCGTCGTCAACGCCCTGTCCGGGCGGCTCGACGTCGAGGTCGACCGCGCCGGCAAGACGTACGCGATGAGCTTCAAGCGCGGGGTCCCGGGCGTCTTCGACGACGGTGGGACCCCCGATCCCGAGGCCCCGTTCACCCCGGCCGACGGGCCTGGTGAACTGCGTGTGGTGGGCAAGGCCAAGCGCGGGGTCTCCGGCACCCGGGTCCGGTACTGGGCGGATCCGCAGATCTTCATCAAGGGCTCCCACTTCGCGCTGGACGATCTCCACCGTCGCGCCCGCCAGACGGCGTTCCTGGTTCCGGGACTGGAGATCTCGGTGACCGACCACCGGCCCGAGGCGACCCCGGACCAGCCGGCCACCCGCACGTACAAGTACGACGGCGGCATCAGCGAGTTCGTCGAGTATCTCGCCCACGACGAGAAGATCACCGATGTGATCCGCCTGCAGGGCTCGGGCGAGTACACCGAGACCATCCCGGTCCTCGACAAGAACGGCCACATGGTCTCCACCGACGTCGACCGCAAGTGCGAGGTCGACATCGCGCTGCGCTGGGGTGCGGATTACGAGTCCACGGTGCGTTCATTCGTGAACATCGTGGCCACCCCCAAGGGCGGCACCCACGTCACCGGTTTCGAGCAGGCGCTGGTCAAGACCATGCGCAAGCAGGTCGAGAACCAGGCGCGACGGGTCAAGTTCAACACCAAGAACGAGAAGATCGAGAAGGACGACACCCTGGCGGGCCTGACCGCCGTGGTCAGCGTCCGGATCGACGAGCCGCAGTTCGAGGGCCAGACCAAGGAGGTGCTCGGCACCCCCGCGATCCGCGCGATCGTCTCCAAGGTCGTCGAGGACCGCCTGACCGACTTCCTCACCTCCACCGCGAAGGGGGAGAAGGAGCAGGCCAACCTGGTCATCGACAAGGTGGTCTCCGAGATGCGGGCCCGTATCGCCGCCCGCATGCACAAAGAGGTCTCGCGCCGCAAGAACGCGCTGGAATCCTCGACGATGCCGACCAAGCTCGCCGACTGCCGCAGTACCGAGATGGAGCGCTCCGAGCTGTTCATCGTCGAGGGTGACAGCGCCCTGGGGACCGCGAAGAACGCCCGCAACTCCGAGTTCCAGGCTCTGCTGCCCATCCGCGGCAAGATCCTCAACGTGCAGAAGGCGTCCATCACGGACATGCTCAAGAACACCGAGTGCGCGGCCATCATCCAGGTGCTCGGGGCCGGCTCCGGCCGCACCTTCGACCTCGACGCCGCCCGCTACGGCAAGATCATCATGATGACCGACGCCGACGTCGACGGCGCCCACATCCGTACTCTGCTGCTGACCCTGTTCCACCGCTACATGCGGCCCCTGGTCGAGGAGGGCCGGGTCTACGCCGCGGTGCCGCCGCTGCACCGGGTGGAGATCATCCACGGCGGCTCGAAGAAGAACGAGTACGTCTACACCTACTCCGAGGCGGAGCTGAACAAGCTGCTGAAGAACCTCGAGCGGCGCGGCAAGCGGTTCAAGGAGCCGATCCAGCGCTACAAGGGGCTCGGGGAGATGGACGCCGATCAGCTGGCCGACACCACCATGGACCCCGGGCATCGCACCCTGCGCCGGGTGCGCATCGAGGACGCCGAGGCGGCCAGCTCCATGTTCGAGCTGCTGATGGGCTCCGAGGTCACTCCGCGCAAGCAGTTCATCATCGAGGGCGCCGAAGAGCTCGACCTGGAGAGGATCGACGCATGAGCGTCGCCGTCCGCGTGATCCCGTGCCTGGACGTCGACGCGGGACGCGTCGTCAAGGGGGTCAACTTCCAGGGCCTGCGGGATGCCGGCGACCCGGTCGAGCTCGCCGCCCGCTACGGCGCCGAAGGGGCCGACGAACTCACCTTCCTCGACGTCACCGCATCCTCCGGGGGCCGCGAGACCATGATCGACGTGGTGCGCGCCGCCGCCGACCAGATCTTCATCCCGCTGACCGTCGGTGGGGGAGTCCGCTCCGCGGAGGACGTCGACCAGCTGCTGCGCGCCGGGGCCGACAAGTGCGGCGTCAACACTGCCGCCATCGCGCGCCCCGAGCTGATCAGCGAGATCACGCGCCGGTTCGGCAACCAGGTCCTGGTGATGTCGATCGACGCCCGCCGCGTCACCGAGGACACACCCGAGGGCACCGCACGCACCGGATCGGGCTTCGAGGTCACCACGCACGGGGGCCGCCGCGGCACCGGGATCGATGCGATCTCCTGGATCCGGGAGGTGACCGAGCGCGGCGCCGGCGAGATTCTGCTGAACTCCATGGATGCCGACGGCACCGAGGCGGGCTTCGACCTGGAGCTGATCCGCCTCGCCCGCGAGGCCACCACCCTGCCGCTGATCGCCTCCGGCGGCGCCGGGAAACCGGAGGATTTCCCCCCGGCCGTGCATGCCGGGGCCGACGCCGTGCTCGCCGCGAGCGTCTTCCACTTCCGTCAGCTGACCATCGCCGATGCGAAAGCGGCGATGGCGGCCGACGGCATCGCCGTGCGGTGAGCGCGCCCCTGTCGGTCGCTTCCCTCGAGCCTGCCATCCGGCGTCCCCGTCGCCAGCGTGCCGCCGTCATCCTGCTGGCGGGCCTCCTGGCACTGCTCGTGGGGGCCGGCTGGCTGCTGTGGGACAACCGCCGTCTGGACGTCACCTCCTATCAGGTTCCCGTCCAGCAGCTGCCTGCCGCGGCCGACGGAGTGCGCATCGCCCAGCTCTCCGATGTCCATGCCGCCTCATTCGGGACGTTCCCGGACCGCATCGTCTCCGCCGTCCGGTCGGCCGAGCCCGATCTCATCGCGCTCACCGGGGATCTCATCGACATCCGCACCGCGGATCTGGGCGCCTCGCTCGACCTCGCGGAACAGCTGGCCGGTATCGCCCCCGTGTACTACGTGCTGGGCAATCACGAGGCCGACTCCCCACTGCGCACCGAGCTGCTGGAGGGTCTGGAGGAACGAGAGGTCCATGTCCTGCGCGACGAGGCGACGACGCTGGAGCTCCCGGAGACGACGCTGACCCTCGTCGGTCTCGACGATCCGCGTGTGGATCACGCGGCTGACCGGGAGGCGACGCCCCCGGTGACGACCCTGGCCGGGCTCGACATGCCGCGACAGAGCCCGACGGTGCTGCTGGCGCACTGGCCCGAGCTGTGGTCCGACTTCCGAAGATCCGCTGGCGGGCTTCGGTGGGGCGGTGGCGACTGTGTCCTCTGGCGGCGAACCCGTGATCCTGGGCGAAGAAAACGGCTCATCGGACACAGCACTGGCAGGGGCGTTGTTCGTCCCACGCGGTCTGCTCACCGACGAGCAGTTCTGGCAGATCGGTGGGGTACAGGCAACGATCACCACTGATCCGCGCGAGGATCTCGTTGGGGATCTGGCGAATGTCGGCATCGACGCACACAGCGGATGGGACATCGCTGAGTTCGATCGGCTCCAACACAGCATCGATACGATCCGCCTGCTGACTGTGACCGTGCTCGCGATCGGACTGGGCGGGTTCCTGCTGAGCATGACGGACCGCGCCCTCGAGCGCAGCGGGGACATTGCTCGCCTCCGGTTGCTCGGGACCCCGGTGCGGACGCTCCGCGCGGCGCACTGGTTCGAAGTCACGGTGCCGCTCGTCGTGGGCGTTCTGGCGGCGTTGGCCATAGGCCACGTCGTCGCAAGTACCTACGTCGCGGTAGGGAATCTCGGTGTCGAGCCTGGCAGAGCCACGAACCTGCCCGACTCATATCTCGTGGGACCCGTTCTTGCCGCGCTCGTCGGTTCGGTGCTGATCGCAGCGTTGACCTCGATGGGACTCGGGATGACGTTGCGGTCCGAACAGATCCGCCGCGAATGAGAGATGCATACGACACGGACGACACGGGAACTCAGGGACTGGCCAGGGCCAAGGCAAGGGCCCGGGTCGCTCTGTCCCTGGTCCGGGTACAACAGACCAAGACGAGACATACCCCGGCCCGGGCAACGGGCCGGGGTATGTCTCGTCAGCGGTGGATGAGTCCGGCGTTCACGAGCGCCCGCGCGAACACCGCCTCCTGTTCGCGGCGTGCCTGCGCGGCGGCCTGCTGGCGCAACGCCTGGTCGACGGCGCGCTGCCGTCGGGCCTTCTGGGCGACGCGGCGACGAGAGGTCCGGTTGTCCAGCGCGGACCTCTCCGGCTCCGACGGCAGAGCCGCTGAGGAGTCCTGCTCGACCGGCAACGGTGGGATAAGCGTCGAGGAGGTCTGTGCGGCTGTCGAGCTGGGGACGGCCGCGCCCGCCTGCGTGGGACGGGGAGGGCTCTGCGTGAGGGGCGAAGCCCCGGTGAATGCTGTCGTAGGGGGTTCGGGTCGGACGGATTGCAGGCGCTCATCTGTGCGCATGGTGCATCTCCTGGGACGTGGTGGTGCCAAGTCTTCTCGGCAGGAAGGACACGAGGTGTCCGCGAAGTGGGGACCGCCGGACGCGATGTGCCCGTGGGGTCGAGATAGGCGTCGCCGACGATGCGAGAGAGAGGGGTGGCCGTCTCGTCGCGATCGATGGGCGATGCCACGTTCGGGCTGCGCCGAAGCGCAGCAAAGGGTGCCGACCGCTGCCCAGAGCGGGCTCGCCTCACGGTGCGATGCGACGCGACCCGCCGGGGGCAGGTGTCGAAGTCACGCAGTGCGCAACGAGGCGTTGGCGCTCGGTGTGGTGTGTTGCGGTGCGGTGTGGTGCGGGCGGCCGTGCCGAGGCCTACGCCGCGGGGCTCGGAGCCGGCTACGGCGTCAGCGGGCTACCTGGCCGGCGCCGCCGTCGGCTGCGCAGCGGCCCCCATCGGCCTCTGTCGCCTCCACGGTGGAGCCGGGGTGCCGGGCGGGGGATGCCGCGAGGCCGAACAGCGACGCGGCCAGGTCGGCCGGTGTCGGATTCGGGGTCGTGTGCATCTCCATATGGACAGTCGACCATCACGCTGGATTGGGCACAACTGAATAAACGGCCTCTGGGTCGTCGTCCGCGGACTTCCGTCCGCTCCGGCGGGGTGGCGCGGCCCGCGTCGCTCATGGGCTGCGGCTGGTTGCTCGTCAGGTCAATATGTCGGATCACTCGTGAGCGTGCTGATCCCGTTCCGATGGATACCGGGAGAGATCGATACCGCGACAGTTGTCGTTATCGGAGCCCGATAGCGACAACTCAGGCGGTATGGAAAGCCGGCTGCGGCGCAACCGGCGGCGTGTGGGCTGCGGCGCTATTGGGGGCGTGCAAGCGCGAGGGGCGAGGCGCGGGGTGCGAGGCGCGGGGAGGCCTGGGGCAAGCGGTGCGAGGCAACTGAGGCGCGCAGTGCAAGCCAACTGGGGAGCGCGGGGCGGCCTGGGGCGCAGAGTGCGAGGCAACTGGGGAGCGCTGGGCGCGGGGCTCTCAGTGCTCGATGCGGTAGCTGACGCCGAGGGTGTACGACTCCTCGGGAGCGAGCGCGATGAAGCGATCCTTGGCGACGGCCGGCTCGACGCAGACGAATTGCGGCCACGCATCGTCCGGGACATCGTCCATGCCGCGCGCGAGTTCGTCCCAGGGATTCCAGACCACCGTCTTGGTGGTGCCGCGCGGGATAGAGACGATGCGACGGGTCCGGTCACTGACGGTGACCTCGCCGGCGGCGTCGACGATGCGATCCGTGGAACCGGTCAGCTGCAGGGGCTCGTCCCCGAGGACATCGGCCGCGAGACCCCGAGTGTTGTCGAGGTACTCGGCGTTCTCGAGGCCCGCGATCTCGATGCTGCGCACGTCGCTCACGGAGAGGTACGTGTGCAGGGCGGCCTCCAGCTCGAGGGGCTCCTCACCGGCGATGACGGTCAGGTCCACGGAGAGACCGGCCCCGAGGCGGAACACCGCCTTGGCGGTCAGTTCGTCGGTCTCCTCCGGGGTGGACAGCTCCAGGACCACGTCGTCGCCCTCGAGCGCTGCGGAGACGAGGTCCCAGCGCACGTTGCGCAGCCAGCCGTGCTTGGTCGGCCGGTCGCCGTCACGGCCGGGGCCGAACCACGGGCCGATCAGCGGGATCCCGCCGCGGATCGCCGCGCCGCGACCGAAGTGGGAGTCGGGGCTGAGCCACAGCAGGTCGTCCTCGCCGGCGGGGATCCAGCTCGTCAGATGCGCGCCGTCGAGGTGGAGCACGGCCTCGGCAGCCGGTGTGCGGACCACGATCGCGTCGCTGCCGTGGACCTGCTCGAGGCGGACCCCGTCGGGCTGGGGAGTGGACGGAGTCGGTGCGTCAGTGCTCGCTGGGCTCATGCCGACCATCGTGGCACGGGAGCGTGAGCCCTGCACGTCCGGCCGCGCGGGCCCTACATGGCCGGACGCTCGAGGTCGCGACGGTCCACGCCCGGCCGTGCGCCGTCACCCGATGACAGCGGCGCGGAGGCTGGCGGATGACCCGTCGTCGGGCGCGGGCCGGAGCGGACGCCGAGAACGCCGGGAGTCAGCCGACGGCGGCGATCGGTACCGAGACCGGCGTGCCCGACCCGTCCCGACGGCCCGTGGGCTCGGGCAGGTCGATGGGCTGGCCGGCCTCGGAGGAGGCACGCGCCGGATGCGGCACCACCCACGCCCCGATGAGCGAGTCCTCGCCGCGCAGGAAGCGGTGGCAGCGCAGGCCGGCGGTGGCCCGGCCCTTGGCGGGGAACTCGGTCAGAGGGGAGACCTTCAACGAGCCCGTCTGCAGCAGAGGCAGGGTCGAGGAGCTGCCGGCAACGGTCACCACATCGGCGTCCGCGGTCACGTCGATGACGCCGAAGGAGACCACCTCGGCGTCCGGCGCGAGCTTGATCCCGGCGACGCCACCGGCACCGCGGCCCTGGGGGCGCACGCCGGAGGACGGGAAGTGCAGCAGCTGGGCATCGGAACTGATGAACACGAGATCCAGATCGGTGTCCTCCTCGAGGTCGGCCACGCCGACCACCGAGTCACCGTCCTTGAGCGAGATGATCTCGAAGCCCTCGGACCGCGGGAAGTCCAGTTGGACCCGCTTGACCACGCCCTGTCGGGTGCCCAGGGCGATCGCCCCGCCTCGGGCCACATCGGCCTCGGCGATCCGGATCAGGCCCAGGGCCCGCTCCTCGCGCTCGAGATCGATGAGGTCGGCCAGCCGTGCCCCGCCCGCCAGCGATGGCGCACCGTTGGTGGGGGCGAGCGACGGCAGATCCACGACCGACAGGTGCAGGACACGACCGCGGTCGGTGACGACTCCGACGGTGGAGCGAGTACTGGTGCGGGTGTGCGAGACGACCACGTCGTGTGAGCCGCGCGGCCCTTCGCGCACCAGTGGGCCCTGCCCGGCGATGCGGGCGACCAGCCCGGTGCCCGTCAGCAGCACCGAGCAGGGCTCGTCGGCCACCTCGAGGGAACCGCCGGCTGCGGCGACGGGCTGTTCGGCGGCCTCCAGCAGGACGGTGCGGCGGGAGTCCCCGTGCTCGGCGGCGACGGCCGCCAGCTCGTCGGAGACCAGCCGGCGCAGCGCTTCCTCGGAACCCAGGATGGTCTGGAGCTCCTCGATCTCGCGGCGGAGGTCGTCGCGCTCGGCCTCCAGATCGATCTGCGAGAAGCGCGTCAGACGGCGCAGACGCAGCTCGAGGATGTAGTCGGCCTGCAGCTGGGTCAGGTCGAACACGCCCATCAGGCGGGTGCGGGCGCTCTCCGCGTCGTCGCTGGAGCGGACGATCTGGATGACCTCGTCGATGTCGACGATCGCCAGCAGCAGGCCCTCGACCAGGTGCAGGCGCGCCTGGTGCTTGGACAGACGGTGCTCGGTGCGCCGGCGGACCACCTGCAGACGGTGGTCGACGAACACCTCCAGCAGCTGCTTCAGACCCATCGTGCGCGGCTGGCCCTCGACCAGGGCGACGTTGTTGATCCCGAAGGACTCCTCCAGCGGGGTGTACTTGTACAGCTGCTCGAGCACGGCCTCCGGGTCGAAGCCCGACTTCACGGTCAGGACCAGGCGCAGGCCGTGGTGACGATCGGTGAGGTCCTGGTAGTCGGTGACGCCCTGGACCCGCTTGGACTGGACCGCGTCGCGCAGCTTCTCCGCGAACCTCTCAGGACCCACCTGGTAGGGGAGCTCGGTGACGACGATGCCCTTGCGGCGGGAGGTGACGTTCTCGATGCGCGTGGTGGCGCGCATCTTGAACGAGCCGCGCCCGGTGCGGTACGCGTCCCGGATCCCGGCGAGCCCGATGATGCGACCGCCCGAGGGAAGATCCGGTCCGGGCACGAAGCGCATCAGCTGCTCGAGGTCGGCCTCGGGGTTCTCGATGAGGTGGCGGGCGGCGGCGATGGTCTCGACCAGGTTGTGCGGGGCCATGTTCGTGGCCATGCCCACGGCGATCCCGGACGCCCCGTTGACCAGCAGGTTCGGGTACTGCGCGGGGAGCACTTCGGGCTGGGTCAGCTGATTGTCGTAGTTGGGCACCGTGTCCACGACGTCCTCGTCCAGCGAGGCCGTCATCAGCAGCGCGGAGGGAGCCGGGCGTGCCTCGGTGTATCGGGGCGCAGCGGGGCCGTTGTCCAGGGAGCCGAAGTTGCCGTGCCCGTCGACCAGGGGCATGCGCATCGAGAAGTCCTGGGCCATGCGCACCAGGGCGTCGTAGATCGCGGTGTCGCCGTGCGGGTGGAGCTTGCCCATCACCTCGCCGACCACGCGCTGGCTCTTGACGTGGCCCCGATCGGGGCGCAGCCCCATCTCGGCCATCATGTAGAGGATGCGGCGCTGGACCGGCTTCAGGCCGTCACGAGCATCCGGCAGAGCCCGCGAGTAGATCACGGAGTACGCGTACTCCAGGAACGAGGACTCCATCTCACTGGTGACGTCGATGTCGACGATCGTCTCGTCGACCGCGTCGTCCCCGGCGGGCGGCTGCGTGCTTCGTGATCGGGCCATGAGGGACATGATGGCGCATGACCGGCCACGATCCCGGGAACCGGGCGGCGTGAGAGACGTGAATCCCGTCAACTCCACCAGCTCCGAGCGCCTCTGCGCGGGCGACGATAGGATCCCGGCATGGCGGAGAGGCGTGAAGGACTGCGGTCCCTGCGCCGTCGCGCCACGGGCAGCGGTGGCTCGTCGGCCCCGGCGTATCCGGCCCACTGGGAGGCCGACATCGCGCTGCGCGACGGCTCCGCCGCGCATCTGCGCCCGATCCTTCCCGAGGACGCGGACGCTCTCCAGGCCTTCCACCAGCGCCAGTCGGAGCGGTCGAGGTACCTGCGGTTCTTCGCGCCGATGCCACGCCTGTCCCCGCGGGACCTCGAACGCTTCACCGTGGTGGATCACCACGACCGGGTGGCGTTCGTGGTGCTGGTGGGGGACGACATCCTCGCCGTCGGCCGCTACGACCGGGTCGAGCAGGACGCCGCCGAGGTGGCCTTCAACGTCTCCGACGCCCACCAGGGCACCGGGCTGGCCTCCGTCCTGCTCGAACATCTCGCCGCGGCCGCCCGCGAGCGGGGGATCAGGGTGTTCACCGCGGAGGTCCTCCCGCAGAACTCCCGGATGATCAACGTCTTCACCGACGCGGGCTTCGACGTCGAGCGCACCCTGGACGACGGCGTGGTCCTGGTCTCCTTCCGGATCGATCCCACCGTCCGCTCACTGGCTGTGATGGCAGAGCGTGAGCACCGGGCCGAAGCCCGCGCCATGGAACGCCTGCTGCATCCCGAGTCCGTGCTGCTGGTCGGCGTCTCCTCGCGGGCGGACTCCGCCGGGGGACGCTTCCTGACCGCCCTGGAGCTGTCCGGATACACCGGGGCGGTCCACGTCATCGCCCGCGAAGCACTGGAGCTGCGCGGCCACAGCACCTACGCCCACATCGGGGACGTGCCCGGCACCGTCGACCTCGCCGTGATCGCCCTGCGTCCGGAGTCCTGCCTCGCGGCCATCGAGGAATGCGCCGCCATCGGCGTCCACAGCGTCGTGATCCCCACCGAGGGTTTCACCGACAGCGAACAGGGCGGGCGGCTGCAGCGTGAACTGGTGGCCCGCGCCCGCCTGCATGGCATCCGCCTGCTGGGCCCCGGCTCCCTGGGCTTCCTCCGCACCGGCGAGGACGCCATCAGCCTGTCCCTGGCACCGGCGATGCCCCGCCGCGGCCCCGTGGCGCTCGCCGGGCAGTCCAGCGCACTGTCCGCCCTGCTGCTGGCCGGGACCGACACCCGGGGCGTCGGCATCCACGAGTTCGTCGGCGTCGGCAATCGGGCCGACGTCTCGCTCAACGACACCCTCCAGCACTGGGAGGACGACGAGAACGTCGGGGTGATCGGCCTGGCGCTCGAGTCGATGGGCAACCCCCGCAAGTTCACGCGCATCGCCCGTCGCCTGACCCGTCGGGTCCCGGTCATCGTGCTGCGTCCGCCGGGCGTGGGCTCGACCGCACCGCCCGGGCACGACGTGCGCTCCTCCACACTCCCGCGCCGTGCCCTGGACCAGGTGCTGGACTCGGCCGGTGTGGTCCAGGCCGGGGGAGTGGACCACCTCATGGACATCGTCGATGCCATCGGGCGCCAGGGCCTGCCGCCCGGTGCCCGCGTGGGCCTGCTCTCGAACACCGCGGCCCTCGGTGCCGCCCTGCGCGGCGCCACGGACCAGGCGGGCGTCGAGGTCGTGGCCGACAACCGCAGCGTCCCGCTGTCCTCCGACCCGCGCCTGGTCCAGCGCGCCTTCACCTCCATGGCCGGGCGCGGTCAGACCGACCTGCTCATCGCCGGCATGCTCGACCCGCTGACCGGGGACCCGGTCGAGGTGATCCGGCAGATGGCGACCGTGGCCCGGCACAGCGAAGTGGCGTTGCTGGTATGTCTGATCACCAGCGCCGAGCGCTACGCCGAGGTCCAGCGCGCCGTGCGGCAGGACCCTCGGCTGCCCCCGGTCCATGCCACCCCCTTCGGCGCGGTCCGCGCCGGTGCCGGGATGCTCGCCGCCACGCTGCGACCGGCCGCCGACGACGACGCGCCCGCCCAGCGCGAGGACATCGACCGCCTCGCCGCCCGGGACCTCGTCGAGAGCCACCGCCCCGAGGGCGGTCAGGAGAGCACCGACCTCGCGCCCGAGAACGTGAGCGCGCTGCTGGCGGCCTACGGGATCAGCGTGCTGCCCGCCCGGACCGTGCAGGACGCCGAGGACGCCGTCGAGCAGGCGTCCCGGATCGGATACCCGGTGGTCCTCAAGAGCACCGATCCCGTGCTGCGGCACCGGCCGGACCTCGGGGGAGTGCGCTCCGGCATCCCCGATGCCGTCCAGCTGCGCCACGCCGTCTCGGCGATGCGCCATGACCTGGCCTTCTCCACCGCCCCGCTGGAAGTCCAGGCGATGGCGCCGCCCGGTGTGCCGATGGTGGTGCGCAGCGTCGAGGACCCCTCCCTGGGCCCCGTCCTCTCGCTGTCCGTGGCCGGCGATGCCACCGATCTGCTCGACGACATCGCCTATGCGATCCCGCCGTTCAGCGAGAGCGCCGCAATGCGCCTCGTCGATGCTCCCGCCTCGGCGGTCAAGCTGCGCGGGACCCGCGGCCTCCCTCCGGCGGACCGCGGCGCCCTGGCCGATCTCGTCGTGCGCGTCGGACTGCTCGCCGAGGACGTCCCGGAGCTGGCGGCACTTGAGCTGCATCCGGTTCTGGTCGGCCAGGACGGTCTCACCGTCGTCAGTGCCACCGCCCGTCTGGATGCGGCACCGAACCGCACCGACAGCGCACGGCGGGTGCTGTCGGGCCCAGCCGGGGTGTGAGCATGAGCGTCGGCGGCCGCCTCCCTGTCGAGTGTTCCGTGGTGGTCCGCAGCGGCCGGCCCGTGGTGCTCCGCAGCGGCCGGCCCGTCGTGGTCCACAACGACTGCTCCGGCCGCGCTGCGCGTGGGACAATGGACCGATGACCACCGCTCTTCCCGCCGAACTTCTCGCGGATCTCGAGACCGCCGGGTACTTCCCGCAGACGGCCGCGCAGAGCCTCGAGCGCTCTCTGCGTGGAGCCGCCCTCCTGGCCTACCTGGTGCGGCCGGAGACGACGTTCGATGGCCCCGAAGTGCGGCGCCACCTCACCGTCGTCGTGCTGACCGGGACGCACCTGCTGGTCACCCACCTCGACGACGACCCGGCCGATGCGATGAACCCCAGCCAGGTCGTCTCCACCACGGAGCGGATCCGGCTCCAGCGGATCACCGGCACCGGCCTCTCCCAGGTCTTCGACACCGACGGACAGCAGACCCCGGCCCGGGAGGCCGAGGTGACCCTCGGGATCACCTGGAACGGGTCGCGGCGCGTGGATCTCGAGCGCGCCGTGTGCGAGGACCCGAACTGCCAGGTCGACCACGGATATACCGGCACGATCGCACCCTCCGATCTGGCACTGCGCGTGAGCGCGCTGGCCGACGGCGATGACGCGGTCGAGGCAGCGCTGCGATTCCACGCCGAGCTCGTGGACGCCATCGACGCGCTCGACGCCTGAGCGCTGTGCCTGAGCACATGCCCGCCCGCGCCTGCGTGCCCGAGTGGCCCGAGGATCTCCTCGTCCCGCCCTTCGCCGGCGGCGCGCACCCTGGGATCCTCGACGTGCTGTCCCCACTGGTGGGATCTCCGCAGCCGGGACGCGATGTCGTGGTGCTCCTGGACGGCTTGGGGGCGGATCTGCTCGCCGAGCACCGCGCTGTGACGCCCACACTGCGCCGCCTGGAGTCGGAGACCGCACGCATCCGGACGGTCACCCCGGCGACCACCGCGACCGCCATGGTCTCGCTGCACACCGGCCGGGCGCCCCTGGACCACGGCGTGCTCGGATATCTCACCCACGACCCGGCCAGCGGCCAGGCCCTGAACCAGATCAAGGGCGACCCGGGTGTGGACCCGCGGCAGTGGATGCCGGAGCCGACACTGGTCGAGCTCGGATCCCGCCGCGCCGTGCAGGTGGGCCCCGCGAAGCACGCGGGATCCCACCTCAGCGGCGTCGCCTACCGCGGCTGGGAGTTCCTCGGCCACGGACGGGGAGACCGCGTCGAGGCGGTGCGCACGGCTGTCCACCGTGCCGGCCCCGACGGTCTCGTCCACCTCCATGTCGACGACGTGGACCACATCGGGCACCATGCCGGCGTGGACAGCGAAGACTGGCGGACCGCCCTCTCGGAGGTCGACGCCCTGGTGGGAACCCTGCTGCGACGTCTGCCCCGCGGCACCCGGGTCCATCTCACCGCCGACCACGGCATGGTCGACACCTCACCGGGCACCACGATCGATCTCGCCGCCCACCCGCGCCTGCACGCGCTGGTCGCCGGCGTGGCCGGGGAGGCGCGGGCGCTCGCGCTGCGCGCCATCGAACGGGTCGGTGCGGCGGAGGACCTCGCCGCCGGACTCAGGGAGCTGCTCGGGCCACGAGCACTCGTCCTGACGCGGGATCAGATACTGGCTGCCGGCCTGCTGGCGCCGGTGGGGACAGAGGTGCCCGCACGCGTCCGCGGACGCATCCCGGACGTGCTGGTGCTCGCACGCGGACGCTGGAGCATCGACGACTTCTCGCGACGTTCCGATACCGCCCGGGCCATGATCGGCGTGCACGGCTCGCTCACCTCCGCCGAGGCGTGGGTGCCGCTGATCCGCACCACGGTCTGAGGCCGGCGCCTAGGCGCTGACGAGGCGCCGCCGAACGCTACGGCTCGGGCACGGCCGAGCGGGAGAACGTCACCGTCCGGACGGGGCCCGGGGTATCAGTCGTGCTTGGACCCGAAGACGATCTCGTCCCAGCTCGGCATGGAAGCCCGCTTGCTCTTGGACTTCGCCGGCTTGCTCGGCTTGCTGGGGTTGGTGGACTTATCGTTCTCGTGCTTCTCGGCCGGCGTCCGGGAGGAGGCGTCGTCATCGAATCCCGGCAGCGGTGTGAGATCGACCGTGTCCTGGTACTCCACGGGAGCGCCTGCGGACCCGTCACTGCCTTCCCCGGCGCTCGCGGCTCCGTCCGCCTCCAGCGCGGACTCGGCCGGCTCCGCGCCACCGGAGACAGCAGCATCGGCCTCATCGGAGTGGACGGGGTCGACGGAATCCGGGGAACCGGCAGCACGGGCGCCGCTCCCCGTCGTCTGGTCGGAGGCGGAATGCTCCAGCAGCGCTTCGCGATCCGAATCCTCGAGGTCCTCGCCGGTCTCGTCCGCCGCATCGCGAACAGCGACGCGGCGGGGACCCTCGGGCGCGGAGGTCCGGGTCGCCGCGTCCTCGGCTGGGCCCACGGCGGCGCCATCGGGTCCGTCGGTGAACTCGTCCTCGTCGGTGACGTCCTCGTCCAGGCTGGCCCAGACGGTCGTGGAGTCATCCGGCGGCGGGACCGAGCGCAGCCCGCGGCGGGCGTTGAGCGCATCCAGCTCGCCGTCGTCGATGGCGGAAGGGTGGTCGCCGGAGACGGAGGGCTGGCCGGAGCTCCGTCCGCGGCCGCGGCGGGGCCCGGCGCTGTTCTCGTCGAAGGCCCCGTCGGCCTCGAGATCGTAGACCGAGCTCTTGACCGCCTGCAGGCGGGCACGGCCCCGGGTCGGCTCCGGCGGGGCGTCCTCATCGCTGATCCAGCGCGCCTCGTCGTCGACCGAGGCCACCGAGCGGTTGTCGAGATCGGCGACCCAGTGCGCCTGCCGGGTCCGGCCCGCTGCGGAGAAGGTCAGCTGGAGCGTCCAGGTCCCGTCACCACGTCGCCAGGCGTCCCAGGTGGTCTCGCCGGTGGCCTCGCGGGCGGCCAGCCGCTCGGCGACCACCTCGTCGAGGCTGGGGCCGCCGCGGCCGACGGGGAACGTGCGTACGCGCTGTGCGGTCCATTCCCGTTCGGCGAGCACAGGGCCCTCGTACCGACGTACGTGCTCGAGGGGGATGTCGGCGGCTTCGGAGATGTCCTCGGCGCTGCGCCCGGAGCGCAGCATGGACTGGATCTCCCGGGGCCTGACCGGTGCGGAGTCCGCCGCCTGGATCATGCCCAGGGCCGGGCGGTCCCGCCGCACCGCTGCACGCAGGGCCTTGTCGATGCGCAACGTGTAGCGCTCGCCGTCGGAGTCGACCAGGATCACATGCTCGCCGTCGTCATGGATCCCGTCGAGTTCGAGCTCTCGCATCGTCGTCCTCTCCGTCGGAGCCTGGTCCCTCGCGGGCAGAAGTTCTCGCGTCCGCGACTCCTCGCATGCAGAAGTCTAGGCGGTGACCATATCGCGGCCCGCTGTCCACCGCCTGCGTTCGCGCCTGGAACGGGGGCGTGTTGCGTGCATCTGTGGATCCGGGACGCGCAGGGGCCGACGTGATGCGGTGGGCGCGGTCTGCTCCCGCGCTCGGCTCTCGCGGATGAACCGAGCGGAGCCGGCGCCGGCGTCGACGTCCGCTCCGGAGTCCGGGCAGTGGCCCGGACCTGGACCACGCCCGGCCGAGGACCGTCCCGAGACCGGCGCGAGACCTTCCCGAGACCTCCCCGAGACATTGCGTTGCCCGTCGCAGACCTCTCTGCAATAATGCCGCCGCATTCAGCGTTGCGACCAGGACCGACCCGCAGGGGGCACGGGCAGTCTCGCCAGCGCAGGACCGCCGCACGCACCGAGGTCGGACGACCGCCGAGACAACCAGGAACGGACCGTAGATGGCCACAGATTACGACGCCCCGCGCAAGAACGAGGACGAATCGAACGACGACTCCATCGAGGAGCTCAAGGGCCGCCGGAGCGAAGCGGCGGCCCCCACGGTGGACGAGGACGAGGCGGAGGCGGCGGACTCGTACGAGCTCCCCGGCGCCGATCTCTCCGGCGAGGAGCTCTCCGTGAGAGTTCTTCCCCGTCAGGCCGATGAGTTCACCTGCGCCAGCTGCTTCCTCGTGAAGCACCGCAGCCAGATCGACCACGTCGAGGGCACCCTCATCATCTGCAAGGAGTGTGCCGCCGCTTGAGCGGCGATCACTTCCGCGCACGATCTCGACAGGACGGCGCCGCATCCACGTCGGATGCGGCGCCGTCCTGCATGTCGTGGGGCCCAATGCCGCAGCGTCGACCGACTCCGGCGTCCGGTCTCCCGTGCCGCGGGAGTCCGGCTCGAGCACGCTGAGGCGTTCGCCCCGCTCAGCCGCTTCGCGAGTCCCGTCGGGCGCTGCGCAGTGCGAGCGCGAGGTCGTCGGGACGGCGTGAGGACCCGACCCACGCGGTGGTGGGATCCTCGTCATCGAGCACCTCGATGCGGAAGCCCGAGGAGACCCAGCCGCGCACGCAGTGGTGCGCAAGAGGCTCGAAGCCCTGACCCATCGTGGTGCGCCACTCGTCCCCGCGCAGCACCGTCGCCTCACCGAGCTGATCGACCTCGATCCGAGCGCGGCCCATCGTGAACCAGCCGTCCTTGACCTCCAGGACGGGGGAGTAGAGCACGGCGAGGATCACCGCGACGATGATCGAGACCACTCCGACCACGAGCGCGGTCGTGAGATGCAAGGGCACGATGACCACCCCGAGGATGGAGCCGAGCGCCACCACCACGACCCAGGTCCCCGGGCCGGGCAACAGGCGCTCACGGAAAAGAGGCTCCTGGTCACGGGGGCGATTCGGGGCGGATGGTGCGGGCTCTCCGGTCGGCGAGGCGGTGTGGGGATCGACGGCGTCGGGCATGCGCTCATCGTCTCACGCAGCCCCTGGACGCTCCAGCGCGCTGACGGCATACCCTGTGCCCATGCCTGCTCTGCCTGACTTCACGACCGAGGACGCGGACGCCGCACCCGCCCCCATGGGGACGCCGCCGTTGCGGATCCGTCTCGCCCCCGGCACGCCGATGCCCCACCGCGCCCACGTCGACGACGCCGGCCTGGATCTCTCCAGCGCCGAGGACGTCGAGATCCCCGCCGGGGGGCGAGCCCTCGTCGACACCGGGGTCTCGCTCGCACTGCCCCCCGGCACCGTGGGACTGGTCTGCCCCCGCTCGGGACTGGCCTCCCGGCACGGCATCACCGTGCTGAACGGTCCCGGTATCGTGGACGCCGGATATCGCGGGCCGATCAAGGTCTCGCTGCACAACACCGACCTGTCCGAACCGTTCGCCCTCGCGGCGGGGGACCGGATCGCCCAGCTGGTCGTGGTTCCGTTCCTGGCGCCGGCGCTGCAGCAGGTCGATGACCTCGACGCCACCGATCGTGACGCCTCCGGCTTCGGGTCCAGCGGCGGCTTCGGCCCCGGACCGGCACCGGCCGGCACCGACGAGCATAAGGAGGGATGACCGTGGGACTGTTCTCCCGCAGGAAGCGCGCGGAGTCCGACGAGGGCGAGCACACCGGCCCCGAGGACTCCCTCGAGGACGTCGGTCTCGGCCAGGACGAGGACGACGCCGAAGCGACCGGGGCCGACGAGCCGGAGGCCGACGAAGCGCCCGACGAGGCGCCCCCGCGAGCCGAACACCTCGACGAGGGGCCCTTCGACGCCCCGGACGCCCCCGACGAGGACCGCATCGACCTCGGCGGCCTCCAGGTCCCCACCATCGAGGACATGGAGCTGCGGATGGAGGTCGACCAGCGCACCGGAACCGTCACCGGCGCGAATCTGGTCATCGGCGGCTCGTCCCTGCAGGTCCAGGCGTTCGCCGCCCCGAAATCGCGCGGCCTGTGGGACGAGGTGCGCACGTCGTTGCGCGACTCCGTCGTCAAGCAGGGCGGCACCGCCGAGACCCGGCCCGGCGTCTTCGGGACCGAGCTGATCACCCGGCTGCCCGTCAAGCGCACCGATGGCCGTACCGGGTACCGCCCGGCGCGCTTCATCGGCATCGACGGGCCTCGCTGGTTCCTCCGCGCGATCCTCACCGGCAAGGCGCTGTCCGACAAGGAGCAGGCCAAGAGCTTCGAGACCCTGGTCTCCCGCCTGGTCGTGGTACGCGGAGGCGAGGCGATGGCGCCCCAGGAACTGATTCCGCTGACGCTGCCCGGCCAGCGCCCGGGCCTCACCCAGACCGGCGCCGGCCCGCTGGATCCGCTGGCGCGCGGCCCCGAGATCACGCAGATCGGATGAGCACGCCCTCCCCGGGCCCCGGCCCGTCCCAGCCCCCACGGTCCGGCGGACCGGCCGACCCGGCGCGACCGGGCGAGAATGCCGAGCCGGCGCGACCGACCCCTGCCCGCTCGCCCGGAGCGGGCGAGGGCGATCCGGTCAAGCGCGGCCTCGGAGGCGTCCTGCATCAGGAGGAGTTCTCCGTCGCCGACGCGATCGGCGGGCCGCGCGGCATCGCCGAATCGGTGCTGCCGACGCTGCTGTTCATCGTCCTGTACGTCGCCACCCGGTCCGTGACCCTCGCCTCCGTCTCGGCGGTCGCGGTGGTGGCAATCTTCCTGGTGGCACGCCTTATCCAGCGCCAGAGCCCCTCGACCGTGCTCGGCGGCCTGATCGGGGTGGGCCTCGGGGCGGTCCTCGCGATCCGTTCCGGGGACGGCTCCGACTTCTACGCGCCCGGCCTCGCCATAAATGCCGTGGCCCTGGTGGTCCTGGCGATCTCGCTGCTGGTGCGGCGGCCGCTGGTCGGGTACTTCATCGGTGCCCTGGATCCGCGCGTGAAGGACTGGGCGCAGGATCCCGACGCCCGCCGCGTCTACGGCCGGGCCACTGTGCTGTTCCTGGCGCTGTACGCCGCGAAGCTGGCCGTCCAGGTGCCGCTGCTGCTGACGGGTCAGGTGGCGGCGCTCGGCGTGGCCAAGCTCGCCATGGGCCTGCCCGCCTTCGCGGTGATCGCCTACCTGGTGTGGTTGATGCACCGCTCGCTGCTCTCCCGCGGCGGGTACTCCTGAGGCTCCGTCTCGAGCTCTGAGCCCGCAGCTCGACCACCCGGCGCCTCGTCCTTCCGGTGCCGAGACGTAGGCTTCTGCTGGGCCTCAGCTCGCCCGGGCGGGAGCGTGCCGGTCCCCGCAGGGGTCCGCCTGGTGGGACACTGGGGGCCGAAGAGTTCCCGGGCGTGAGCCTCGGCCGGCGCCGGAACTCGCCACGAGATCGAGGAGCTGCGGTCCGCGACGGCACGAGTGCGCGCGGACGGAGGAGGAGTGGTCCGATGAGCCCGGACGCCGAACGAGTGCCCAGCCCCGCCGTCGGCGGCCGACTTCTGACTCTCACCGTCGGACCACCCGCGGCCGGCGGCACCTTCGTCGCCCGCCACGAGGGACGAGTGGTCTTCGTCCGTGGCACCACACCGGGAGAGACCGTGACGGCCCGGCTGCTCGATGACCCCGAGGAGAACGCCTCGGCCCGGTTCTGGCGCGCCGAGGCGATCGATGTGCTCGAGGCCGGCGTGGACCGGGTGCCCTCGGTGTGGGAGGAGGCCGCCGCTGACGGCGTCGGCGGGGCGGAATGGGCCCACATCGCCCTCCCCGCCCAGCGCCGCATCGCCAGCGAGGTCATGCAGGAACTGCTGCGCCGCGCCGGAGTGACCAGCTACCCGATCGAGGACGTGCAGGTCGAGCCCGCGCCGCACGATCTCGACGGGCTCGGATGGCGCACCCGCGTGCGCTTCGCCGTCGATGCCGACGGGCGCGTCGGGATGCGCGGATGGCGCTCCCACGAGGTGCGCGACGCCGGCGAGAACCCGTTGGCCGCCCCGGCCATCCGGGACCTGCGCCTGGGGGAGTGGACCGCCCCGGAGGGCACCGAGGCGATCGACGCCGTGGCCCCGTCGGCGGGACCCGCCTCCGTGGTGCTGATCGGTCGCGAGCTCGACCCCGCCTCGGTCGTCGTCCCGGACAGCTGGGGCGATGCCGGGGTCGCCGTGCGCACCGGCCGCGGCCTGGTGCCGCTGCGCGGGGACGGAACCGTGCGCGAACGGGTGGGCGAGCGCCTGTTCGCCGTCAGCGCCACGGGCTTCTGGCAGGCTCACCGCCGCGCGGCGGAGCTGCTCAGCGAGGTCGTCGAGTCCACCCTTCGGGCGCCCCACGGCGGCAGTGCCTGGGACCTCTACGGAGGTGTGGGCCTGTTCGCTGCGACCGCGGCGGAGCAGGTCGGCCGTGACGGCAGCGTCATCACGGTCGAGGGCAACCGCCGCGCCTCCCAGCTGGCGGCCGAGAACCTCGAGGATCTGCCCCAGGTCTCGACCGCCACGGCCGACGTCACCGACTGGGTCAGAGCCCGTCGTGGCGGCGTGGACGTGGTCGTGCTCGACCCGCCCCGCAACGGCGCCGGCACCGAACTGATGGGTCTGCTGGCCAAGGCGGTGCGACAGCGGATCGTGTACGTCTCCTGCGAGCCCTCCACCCTGGCCCGCGACCTCGCCGCGATCGAGAAGGCCGGCTGGAAGATCTCCGAGCTGCGCGCCTTCGACCTCTTCCCGCATACCCACCACGTGGAGTCGGTGGTGGTGCTGGAGCGCGACAGCGAGTCCTGAGCCCGGCGCTCCCGTGGTAGGCTTTATCTTGACGTCAAGATATCTACCGGAGATCACTCCGGAGACCCCCGTGGCCACGTCCGGCGAGCGTCGTGCACCTGCGCGCCGCCCGGGACGGTCACGGCGTTCGCCCGTCCGCCCCGGCGGGCGCGCATACGATGGAGGGGTCGCCTCATCACCCAAGGAGTTCGCCTCATGAGCACTGTCGACTCATTCGCCGCGAAACAGGATCTCACCGTCGGCGGCACCGACTACGAGATCTTCGCGCTCGACGCCGTGGAGGGCGCCGACAAGCTTCCCTACAGCCTCAAGATCCTGCTGGAGAACCTGCTGCGCACCGAGGACGGTGCGAACATCACCGCCGACCACGTCCGCGCGCTGGCGAACTGGCAGCCCAGCGCCGATCCCTCGGTCGAGATCCAGTTCACCCCGGCCCGCGTGATCATGCAGGACTTCACCGGTGTGCCCTGTGTGGTCGACCTCGCCACCATGCGCGAGGCCATGCAGGAGCTCGGCGGTGACCCCGAGAAGATCAACCCCCTCGCCCCGGCCGAGATGGTCATCGACCACTCCGTGATGATCGACGTGGCCGGCAGGCTCGACGCCCTCGAGCAGAACATGGAGCTGGAGTACGAGCGCAACAAGGAGCGCTACCAGTTCCTGCGCTGGGGCCAGACCGCCTTCGACGACTTCAAGGTGGTGCCCCCGGGCACCGGCATCGTCCACCAGGTCAACATCGAGTACCTTGCCCGCACCGTCATGACCCGCGAGGTCGATGGCGCACTCCGCGCGTACCCGGACTCCTGTGTCGGCACCGACTCCCACACCACGATGGTCAACGGCCTGGGCGTGCTGGGCTGGGGCGTCGGCGGCATCGAGGCCGAGGCCGCCATGCTCGGCCAGCCGGTCTCCATGCTCATCCCGCGCGTGGTCGGCTTCAAGCTGACCGGCGAGATCCCGCCGGCGGCGACTGCGACCGACGTCGTGCTCACGATCACCGAGATGCTCCGCGAGCACGGCGCCGTCGGCAAGTTCGTCGAGTTCTACGGCGAGGGTGTCGCCCAGGTCCCGCTGGCCAACCGTGCCACCATCGGCAACATGAGCCCCGAGTTCGGCTCCACCTGCGCGATCTTCCCGGTCGACGAGGTCACCGTGGACTACCTGCGCCTGACCGGCCGCTCCGAGGAGCAGCTGGCCCTCGTCGAGGCCTACGCCAAGCGCCAGGGGCTGTGGCACGACCCCTCGAAGGAGGCCGAGTACTCCGAGTACCTCGAGCTGGACCTGTCCACCGTGGTCCCCTCGATCGCCGGCCCCAAGCGCCCGCAGGACCGCGTGGCCCTGACCGAGGCCAAGGAGAACTTCCGCGAGGTCCTCCCCTCCTACGCCGGCGACGGCGTTCCCGTCCACGAGATCGATACGCCCGAGTCCGGCACCTTCCCGGCCTCGGACCCGGCCGCCCAGGGCTCCGACAACGACTCCGGCGGCGAGGCCCCCGTGGAGGTGCCCGCGGCTCAGGGCCGTGCCTCGAACCCGGTGCAGGTCAAGGGTCAGGACTTCTCGATCGACCACGGCATCGTCTCGATCGCCTCGATCACGTCCTGCACCAACACCTCCAACCCCTCGGTGATGATGGCGGCCGGCCTGCTGGCCCGCAACGCCGCCGACCGGGGCCTGACCTCGAAGCCGTGGGTGAAGACCTCCATGGCGCCCGGGTCCCAGGTGGTCACGAACTACTACACCAAGGCCGGCCTGTGGCCCGCGCTCGAGGAGCTCGGCTTCCATCTCGTCGGCTACGGCTGCACCACGTGCATCGGCAACTCCGGCCCGCTGTCCCCGGAGATCTCCGAGGCCATCGCCGAGAAGGACCTCGCCGTCACGGCAGTGCTCTCGGGCAACCGCAACTTCGAGGGCCGCATCAACCCCGACGTGAAGATGAACTACCTGGCCTCCCCGCCGCTGGTCATCGCCTACGCGCTCGCGGGCACGATGGACTTCGACTTCGAGAACGACCCGCTGGGCACCGACAAGGACGGCAAGGACGTCTACCTGCGCGACATCTGGCCCAGCCCCACCGAGGTCGAGCAGGTCATCGCCGAATCCATCTCCCAGGAGATGTTCACCGACGACTACAAGGACGTCTTCACCGGAGACGAGCGCTGGCGCAACCTCGACACTCCCGAGGGTGCGACGTTCGCGTGGGACGAGGAGTCCACCTACGTGCGCAAGCCCCCGTACTTCGAGGGCATGGAGCTGCGCCCGGAGCCGGTCACCGACATCGAGGGCGCCCGTGTCCTGGTCAAGGTCGGCGACTCCACCACCACCGACCACATCTCGCCCGCGGGCGCGATCAAGCTCGACTCCCCGGCCGGTCGCTACCTCCAGGAGCACGGGGTCGCGCGCAAGGACTTCAACTCCTACGGCTCGCGCCGCGGCAACCACGAGGTGATGATCCGCGGCACCTTCGCCAACATCCGTATCCGCAACCAGCTCCTGGACGGGGTCGAGGGCGGCTACACGAAGAACTTCCTGACCGGTGAGCAGGAGTTCATCTACGACGCCGCCCAGGCCTACGCCGAGCAGGACATCCCGCTGGTCGTGCTGGCCGGCAAGGAGTACGGCACCGGCTCCTCCCGGGACTGGGCCGCCAAGGGCACCAAGCTCCTCGGGGTGCAGGCCGTGATCGCCGAGAGCTTCGAGCGCATCCACCGCTCCAACCTCATCGGGATGGGCGTGCTGCCGCTGCAGTTCCCGGCCGGCGAGTCCGCCGAGTCGCTGGGCCTGGACGGCAGCGAGACCTTCTCCATCGCCGGCGTCTCCGCCATCAACGAGGGCGCCAGCCCCAAGCAGGTCGCCGTCACCGCACAGAAGGAGGACGGCACCACGGTGGAGTTCGACGCGGACGTCCGCATCGACACCCCCGGCGAGGCCGAGTACTTCCGCAACGGCGGCATCCTGCAGTACGTGCTGCGCCAGCTGGTCGCGTGAGCCGGGACGGCCCGGGCTCCCGCAGCCCGGGTCGTCGACCCCGGTTCATCGACCGTGGGCGAGAGTCCCCGTGAGTGCGTGCGCCCCGTCAGGCTTCGGCCTGGCGGGGCGCACTGCGCGGAGCGGGCATGGTTCTCATCCGGATATGGGACTAGGCTCCTGGCCAGCGCTGGTCCGAGACGTCCGGAAGGGGATGATGATGTCCGATCACGAGGCCTACATCTCCGCGGCGCCCGAGCAGTTCCGGCCGGTGCTCGAACAGCTCCGCGGCGAGCTTGCGGCCGCCCTGCCGGAGGCACGTGAGGTCCTCAAGTACGACATGCCGGGCTTCGAGATCGGGGGATCGGTCGTCGCGGGGTATGCCGCCTTCAGCCGGCAGTGCGGCCTGTATGTCGCCGCAGGTGCCATCGCGTCGCACGCCGAGGACATCGCCGCGGCCGGGCTGAAGGCGACCAAGACCGGTGTCACCTTCACGGCGCGGAAGCCGATACCCGGGGATCTGATCCGTCAGCTCGCGCTCGCCTCCCGCCGCGAGCACGGGAGATGAGCGAGCCCGACGGCACCGCGCAGCAGTGCGGCGACGTCCACTAGTGCACCGCTGCGCACGGATACTGCACCGCGATGCACACCCCGGTGGGGACCGGTGAATCACCGGTGAAGATGTGCACGAATGTGACCATGCGGTCCGTCGATACAGGTCAGCACGACGTACGCTGGCGGCATCCCGTCCCCGAGGCCGATGGAGGACCTGCGCATGTCGACCTCTCAGCAGCATGCCGTCCGGTACGCCGCACCGTCCGCGCCGGCCCCCTCCGCGGCCCCTCGCCCGGCCGCCGGTGACGCATCACCCGGGGCCGGACCGACGGACGTGGACATCCCCGCCGATCCCGCCCGGCTGCGCGAGCTGGCCCCCACCGAGCTGCCGGCGCTCGCACGCACCCTGCGCCGACGGCTGGTGGAGATCACCTCGCAGCACGGCGGGCACCTCGGTCCCAACCTCGGCGTCGTCGAACTGACCCTCGCCCTGCACCGCGAGCTCGACTCGCCGCGCGAGGCGATCGTGTTCGACACCGGCCATCAGGCCTACGTGCACAAGATGCTCACCGGCCGCGCCGATCTCGCCGGCCTCCGCGGCGCCGGAGGCACGGCCGGGTACCCGGACCGCGCCGAGTCCGCCCACGACGTCGTCGAGAACTCCCACGCCTCCGGCTCGATCGCCTGGGCGCACGGCATCGACCGCGCCCACCGCCTCGCCGGCGAGCCCGGGGTGTCCGTCGCGGTCACCGGCGACGGGGCACTGACCGGCGGCGTCGGCCTCGAAGCGCTCAACGAGCTCGCCACCGACGTCGGCTCACGCACCATCGTGGTGCTCAACGACAACACCCGTTCCTACGCGCCGACCGTCGGGGGACTGTCACAGCACCTGCGAGACCTGCGCGAGGGCACGGTCGCGGCGGGCGACGACCTGTTCAGCTCCCTGGGACTGACCTACCTGGGGCCGATCGACGGCCACGACCACGCAGCCCTGGCGCGCGCACTGCGGCAGGCCCGGGCGGCGGCCGAGGATCCGGAGCGCCCCGGTGTGGTGCTGCACGTGATCACCCGTAAGGGAGCAGGCTTCGCCCGCGCCGAGATGGACGCCCTCGACCACTGGCACACCACCGGGCCCTTCGACATCGAGCCGCCGAACGAACCCGAGAGCGCTCCGGTCCCGGAGGCGAGCGATTCGCCGGCCCCTCCCGCAACCTGGACCGCTCGCTTCTCCGCGGCGGTTCTCGAGGCCGCACGCGCGGACGATCGCGTCGTGGCCCTCAGCGCCGCGATGATCGACCCCGTCGGCCTCGCATCGATGCAGCGCGAGCTGCCCGAGCGCGTGATCGACGTCGGCATCGCCGAACAGCTCGCCCTGGACACCGCTGCCGGACTCTCCCGCGGCGGGGCGAAGCCTCTGGTCGCCCTGTACTCGACGTTCCTGAACCGGGCCTTCGACCAACTGCTGCTGGACGTCGCGCTGCACGGCGAGGACGTCACCCTCACGCTCGACCGCGCCGGGATCACCGGCCCCGACGGGCCGAGCCATCACGGCATCTGGGACCTCGCCCTCGCTGCCCAGGTCCCGGGAATGGCCGTCTGGGCGCCGCGTGACGGCACGCGACTCGATGATGCTGTGACCGCCGCCCTCACCGTGGCGGGGCCGTCGCTGGTGCGCTTCCCGAAGGGCTCGTGCCCGGCGGAGATGGACGCCGTCACCGTGACGGCGGCGGGGCATGTGCTGGCCGGGGACGTCGAGCAGCCGATCGACGTGCTGATCGTGAGCATCGGCGCGCTGGCCGATCGCGCCGTCGCGGCTGCTCAGGAATGCTCCGGGCTGGGGAACGTCGTGGTCCTTGATCCTCTCCAGGCGCTGCCTGTCCCCGCGGAGCTGGTCGACCTGGCCGCCGGTGCCCGCGCCGTGGTCACCCTCGAGGACGGCGTCGCCTCCCGTGGTGTCGGAGCGGCGCTTCGCGGACACCTCGGCGACCGCGCGAGCGTCTCGAGGCCGACGCCGCCCGTGCGCACCCTCGGGATCGACCAGTCGTTCATCCCGCACGGGGACCGCGGACGCCTCCTCGCCGAGCAGGGCCTGGACGCTCCCGGCATCGCATCGGCGGTGCGTGACGTGCTGCGCTGACGCGCGCGGCTGCACCCGTCCTGGGGAGCCATGGCTCCATGGCCCGGGGAGCTGTGACTCCTCGGTCCAGGGCTCCTCGGCCCAGGGAGCTGCTCAGCCCAGGGAGCTGCGCGGAGCGGGGTCGTCCGCCCGGGCCGTGAGGATGACCGGGTCGCCCTCGGTGACCTGCAGCGTGTGCTCCGCGTGCGCTCCGCGGGAGCCGTCGGCCGAGAGCTGGGTCCAGCCGTCGGCCTCATCGACCACGAGCTCGGAGGTGGTGGGGGAGAGGAACGGCTCGACGGTCAGCAGTTGGCCGGCGACGAGCTCGAGCCCTCCGCCCGGGGTGCCGTGGTTGGGCACGAACGGCGCTTCGTGCATGGTCCGGCCGACGCCGTGCCCGCCGAAGCGGTTGTTGATCGTGTATCCGAGGCTGTGGGCCTCGTTCATGACGGCATGGCCGATGTCGCCGACCGTGTTGCCGGCGCGCACCTGATCGATGCCCGCCCACATCACCTGTTCGGTGTCGCGGATCAGCTGCAGATCCTCGGGGCGGGGCGTGCCCACCGTGATCGAGAGGCAGGAGTCGGCGACCCAGCCCTCGACCTCCACGGCGAAATCCAGCGAGAGCAGGTCGCCGTCGGCCAGGACCCGGTCGTAGGGGCGGCCGTGTAGGACGCCGTCGTTGACCGAGGTGCAGATGACGTGGCCGAAGGGGGAGGCCCCGAAGGCCGGGTGGTAATCGAGATAGCAGCTGGTCGCGCCGACCTCGCGGATCAGCCGATGCGCTTCGGCGTCGATCTCCAGCAGATTCCATCCGACATCGACCACGGAGCGCAGGTGGGAGAGCACCGAGGCGACGAACTCGCCGGCCGGCCGGGCCTGGTCCAGGGTGGGCAGCTCCTGCGTCGCGTCGCGGCGGCGTCGTCCGAGGATCATGAGGTCTCCGAGGTGTCGGGGCGGGCGGCAGGGGGATCGGCTGGGTCAGCGGAGGACGTGCGCTCCTCGGCCCACTGCCAGGTGACCAGGCGGGCTCCCACCCAGGCGATGGCGGCGGCGAACAGCGAGGCGCCGATCAGGTGGAAGAAGACGATCAGCTCCGGGAGCCCGGTGTAGTACTGGACGTACCCGATGACGCCTTGGAGCAGAGTCAGCACGACGAGGCCCCAGGCGGCGGTGGTGGCCTCGGGGCGGGCCCCGTGGCGGTGCAGCACGATCAGCAGAGCGATCAGCAGGGCGCAGAACACGTAGACGGCACCGGCGTGGAGCCGGGCGGCCAGGCGCGGATCCATCGCGATGCGGGTGATCTCGCCGGCGTCGCCGGAATGGGGGCCGGTGCCGGTGACGATCGTGCCCAGCACGAGCACAGTGAACCCGACGGCTGCCAGCGCGATGAAGATCCCCAGCGCGCGGGTCGGCACGGCCGGCCGGACGGGGCCGTCCCCGTCGTACAGGCGCACCAGCAGCACCATGGAGACCGCCCCGAGCAGCGGGGAGATCAGGAAGTGCGGGCTGACCAGTCCCGGGTGGAGGTGGAGCCACACCACGAAAGCCCCGATCAGCCCTTGCAGCAGGGTGCCGATCAGCGGCACCCAGGCCAAGCGGCGGAACCCGGGACCCTTGTGGCTCAGCCACCGCCACGTCACCAGCAGCACCGCGATCGCGAAGATGCTCAGCACGCCGGTCAGGGTGCGATTTCCGAACTCCACGAACGGGTGGATACCGGAGGCCATCGTGAACTCCGGTGTGAACTGGCCGGGCTCGCAGTTCGGCCACGTCGAGCAGCCCAGCCCGCTGCCGGTCAACCGCACCGCGCCGCCGGAGAGGATGATGCCCATCTGGCAGATGAGGTTTCCCCACAGCGCGATCGCGGCGAGGCGTGCCCGGCGCCGCGGTCCCCAGGACCGCAGGCGAGGATCGGGCAGCGTGGTGATGCGGCCGTGGCGCTCGGGGACGCGTGCGGTCGCGGGCGAGGCGACGGGACCGGAGGACATGCGGTCGATTCTAGGGATGGCGACGGGAAGTTCCCTGATCGAGCGTCGCTGATGCGACCGATCCCGCACTGCATCGGGATGGCGACCGCTCCGAGCCCCGGGCACTCAGCGGGTCGATCACCGCGGCAGGGGATCCTTCAGCTGTCGGTCCAGCGGAACCAGCGGATCACGGCGAGCGCACCGAGCACCGCCCATGCCATCAGCACCAGCAGCGAGCCCGGGGAGAACGGGCCTCCGGCCAGGCACGCCCGCATCAGCTCCCCGAGAGCACCCGAGGGCAGCAGATCCACCAGGCCGCGCAGCAGATGCGGATAGGTCGCCGGCGGCAGGGCGACACCGCCGGCGGCCACCAGGACGACGAACACCAGGTTGGAGACCGCGAGCACCGCTTCGGTGCGCAGGAGGCCGGCGATCAGCAGGCCGAGCGAGCCGAAGGCGACGGTGCCGAGCACCCATACCGGGACCACCGCCAGCATCTCCAGCGCTGCGGGTCTCCAGCCGAGGATCAGAGCGAGCCCGCCGAGCACGAGGACCTGGATCACCTGGACGAGCAGCGTGGCGAGGATCTTGCCGGCGAGGTACCCGTCGCGTCCCAGCGGTGTGGTCGCCACCCAGCGCAGCACGCCGTTGCGGCGGTCGAACCCGGTCTGGATCGCCTGGGAGGTGAAGGACGTCGAGATCAGCGCGGTGGCCAGGGTCGCGGAGAGCGCCGTGTCGATCGGGTCCGCGCCGTCGAGGCTGCCGATGGGCAGCAGGCGCAGGCCGATGAGCACCATGGCGGGCAGGGCGATCGCCACCATCAGCTGCTCGCCGTTCGAGAGGAGCGTCCGTGCCTCGAGCGCGGCATGGGCGATCACCCTGCGCAGCATCGACGCAGGCCGCGGCGCGGGCCGCGGGGCAGGCGCCGAGGTCGGCCCCGGGCTCCCGCCGGCTCGGCGGGTCTGGGCAGGCCGTGATGCGGGCGATGGTGACGACAGGGGTGCGTCATCGGCGGCGGGGCTCATCTCAGCTCCTCAGCGGGCGCGGCGACACTGCTGCCCGGGGCGAGCGGCGCCCCAGCTCGCGACGCGGGCTCCTGCCGATCCGCACGGTCCTGCTGCATGAGGTCCAGCAGCACGGCCTCGAGATCCGCGGCGCCGGCACCGGTGATCTCCAGCCGTGCGCCGTGACGAGCGGCGGCGGCCTGCAGGTCCGCCTCGAGAGCGGGCACGGAGGCCGGGTCGACGCCGTGCGCGGTCGCGCGTACGGCGACGGCGCCGTGCTGGGCGTCGTGCGCGGTGATGATGTCCTGGACGGAGCCCGTGGCCAGGGTCCTCCCGCCGGCGATGACGCAGACGGCGTCGGCCAGGCCGACCACGTCGTCCATCATGTGGGTGGTCAGCACGACGGCCGTGCCGGTGTCGGCGAGGGAACGGATCAGGTGGCGCACCCGCTGCCGGATCGAGGGGTCCATGCCGGCCGTGGGCTCGTCCAGGAAGATCAGCTCGGGACGGCCGATGATCGCGAGGGCCAGCGCGAGGCGCTGCCGCTGTCCACCGGACAGCCTCCGCACGAGGGTGGTGGCGAACTCGTCGATCCCGAGGTGCTCGGCGACCTCGTCCACCGGCAGCGGGGCGGCATGCAGGCTCGCCCCGTAGCGCAGCAGAGACATGGCTCGGGCCCCCGAGGTCAGCCCGCCGTCCTGGATCATGACGCCGACGCGGGCACGGTGGCCGGGGCCGGCGCGCCAGGGGTCGCGGCCCAGCACCGACACGGTTCCGCCGACGGGGCGCAGCAGCCCGGTGGCGCAGGAGACCACGGTGGTCTTGCCCGCGCCGTTGGGACCCAGGAGCGCTGTCACCTCACCGCGGCGCGCGGTCAGCGAGAGCCCGTCCAGGGCGCGGACGGGGCCGTAGAAGTGCGTGAGGCTCTCGGCGTGCAGGGCCGGCGGCGCCGGGGACGGCGCGGGGGAGTGGTCTGTCATGTCGGCACCCATGGTAGGCGCGGCGGAGGTGCGACCGCCCCGCCGCGGCCGCCCCGCCGTGGCCGCCCCGCCGCGGCCGACCGGCCCGCCGCGCCCGGCCGCAGGCCCCGAGCGAACCTGCCCTGCTGTCCGTGGGCGCTCAGCGCCCGGTCACGTGCAGCGGGGTGTGCTCGGGGTCGACGACCTCGGCCGCCAACGGCGGCTCGGGGGCGGTGCCACCATCGCCCCACGTGTTGGTGGGGAAGCGGTCACGGTCGTGAGCATCCATGAGGTGGCTCATATCCGGACCGACGGGCACCACCTGGGTCGGGTTGATGTCGGTCTGGACGTAGTAGTAGTGCGTCTTGATCTGTTCGAGGTCGATCGTGTCGCCGAAGCCGGGCGTCTGGAACAGGTCCTTGGTGTAGTTCCACAGGTTCGGCATGGTCGCCAGCGGCTGACGGTTCGCCTTGAAGTGGCTGTAGTAGACCGGGTCGAAGCGGATCAGGGTGGGAAACAGGCGCACGTCGGCCTCCGTGATCGCGGGCCCCATCAGGTACCGGCTGTGCGAGAGACGGTCCTCCAGTTCGTCGAGCGCCACCCACAGCTTGCGGTACTCGCTCTCGTAGACGTCCTGGGAGCCGGCGAAACCGGTCTTGTACACACCGTTGTTGACCCGGTGCAGCATCCACGTGTTGAGGGCGTCGATCTCCTCGCGCTGGGCCTCGGGGTAGAGATCCGGGGCGCCGTCGCGGTGGTGGGCGCTCCACTGGGTGGCGAAGTCCAGCGTGATCTGCTGGAAGTCGTTGGTCACGACGGCCTTGGAGGGGATGTCGACCATGGCGGGCACCGTGATGCCGCGCGGGTAGTCGGGGAAGCGCGCGAAATAGGCCTGCTGGAGACGCTCGTAGCCCAGGACCGGGTCCTTCCCGCCCTCATCGAGATCGAAAGTCCACGAGCGCTTGTCGTGGGTGGGACCGGGCATGCCCACGGAGAGGACGTCCTCGAGGCCGTGCAGGCGGCGCGAGATCAGGGTGCGATTGGCCCACGGGCAGGCGCGGGCGGCGACGAGGTGGTAGCGGCCGGGCTCGACGGGCCATCCGTCCCGGGCGTCCTCCGTGATGCGGTCGGCGATGTAGTTCATGTCGCGGTCGAAGGGCTTGCCCTGGTGGACGTAGGAGCCCTCGGTCGAATGCTCCTGGCCGGAGTCCGCGGTGCTGGTGGCGTCCTCGATGCTCATGGCTTCTCTTCCTCGGTCTCTCGTGGGGAGGCGATCGCGGGGGATGCCGCGCCGCCTCCCAGGGTAGTTGAAAATGAGCGGAGACGGAAGCGGTGCCATGCCGCACACCGGTCGAGCGGTTTTAGGAAAGCTACGTGTTGTAAAATATTGGGGTGCCGTCAGGTGAGCAGGCCAGAGCAGGGAGAAGGTGAGGCGCCGATGACAGCGGAACAGCCGGATCCCGGCAGCACTCTCACCACGCGAGATCGCCTGGTCGACGCCATCTCGGCGCACGGCCCGATCACTGCCCGCCAGCTGGCGGAGCGGTTCGGTCTCACCAGTGCTGCGGTGCGTCGCCATCTCGCGGCGCTGGAGGCCGACGGGACCATCGCCGAGCATGACGTACCCATCGGCCATCGCGGCCGTGGACGCCCCAGCAAGGCCTTCGTGCTCTCGAAGTCCGCCCACGAGTCCCTGCCCGGCGGGTACGACGACCTCGCGGTGATGGCCTTCGAGGAGCTCGCGCGCCTCGGCGGGGACGAGGCGGTGTCACGGCTCGCCGGGCGCCGTATCGCGGATTGGGAGGCGGCGCTGTCGCAGCGGGTCGCCGAGTGCGAGGCCGCCGGGGAGACCGTCACCCTGGCTCGGCGGGTGGAACTGCTGGCCGAGATGCTCACCGCCCGCGGGTACGCCACCACGGTGCGTCCGCTGCACGTCCCGATGCCTGCCACGAACACACGACCGGGCGGCAGCCCGCGTACGCTCGTGACAGCGCAGCTGTGCCATGGGCACTGCCCCGTCCTCGACGTCGCCGCAGATCACCCCGAGCTGTGCGAGGCCGAGACTGAAGTCATCTCCCGCATTATCGGAGCACCCGTCCAGCGCCTGGCCACCCTGGCGCAGGGCGCGCACGCTTGCACGACACACATTCCGCTCACCGAGGGAAGGACACCATGACGAGCGCACCAGAGAAGCTGACACAGGACGAGATCATCGAGTCCGTCGGCCAGTACGCCTTTGGCTGGCACGACGAGGACACGGCCGGTGCCAGCGCGCGCCGCGGCCTGAGCGAAGAGGTCGTCCGTGACATCTCCGCCAAGAAGGACGAGCCCGAATGGATGCTCGAGCGCCGCCTGAAGGCGCTCAAGCTGTTCGACAAGAAGCCCATGCCCACGTGGGGCCCGGATCTGTCGGGCATCGCCTTCGAGGACATCAAGTACTTCGTGCGGTCCACGGAGGCCCAGGTCACCGACTGGGACGACCTGCCCGCGGACATTAAGGAGACCTACGACCGGCTCGGCATCCCCGAGGCCGAGAAGCAGCGCCTGGTCGCCGGTGTCGCCGCGCAGTACGAGTCCGAGGTCGTCTACCACCAGATCCGCGAGGACCTGGAGGAGCAGGGCGTCATCTTCATGGACACCGACACCGGGCTGCGCGAGCACCCGGAGCTGTTCCAGGAGTACTTCGGCTCCGTCATCCCCGCCGGTGACAACAAGTTCTCCGCGCTGAACACCGCGGTGTGGTCGGGCGGCTCCTTCGTCTACGTCCCCAAGGGCGTGCACGTGGAGATCCCGCTGCAGGCCTACTTCCGGATCAACACCGAGAACATGGGCCAGTTCGAGCGCACGCTGATCATCGCCGACGAGGGCTCCTACGTGCACTACGTCGAGGGCTGCACCGCGCCGATCTACAAGTCGGACTCCCTGCACTCGGCCGTCGTGGAGATCGTCGTCAAGAAGGACGCCCGTGTCCGCTACACGACGATCCAGAACTGGTCGAACAACGTGTACAACCTGGTCACCAAGCGCACCACGGTCGAGCAGGGCGGCACCATGGAGTGGGTCGACGGCAACATCGGCTCCAAGGTCACCATGAAGTACCCGGCGGTCTGGCTGATGGGCGAGCACGCCCGCGGCGAGACGCTGTCGATCGCCTTCGCCGGCGAGAACCAGCAGCAGGACACCGGCTCCAAGATGGTCCACATGGCCCCGCACACCTCCAGCTCGATCGTCTCCAAGTCGGTCTCGCGCGGAGGTGGCCGCACGTCCTACCGCGGCCTGGTCCAGGTGATGCCCGGCGCCGAGCACGCGGCCTCCACCGTGCTGTGCGACGCGCTGCTGGTGGACCAGATCTCCCGCACCGACACCTACCCCTACGTGGACGTCCGCGTCGACGACGTCCAGATGGGCCACGAGGCGACCGTCTCCAAGGTCTCCGAGGAGCAGCTGTTCTACCTCATGAGCCGAGGCCTGGAGGAGACCGAGGCGATGGCGATGATCGTGCGCGGGTTCATCGAACCCATCGCGCGCGAGCTCCCCATGGAGTACGCCCTCGAACTGAACCGCCTGATCGAGCTGCAGATGGAAGGAGCAGTCGGTTGATGACTGCCTCAGATACGTACGACCTCACCGGTGCCGAGAGCGCTGGGGATCCCGCGGCCAACGAGAACGTCGGGAACGCCGCCGGTGCGGCTCCCGTCGCTGCTCAGTCGGCCCTGGACGGTGCGCGGCCGGCGGCCGCCCCCGAGCTGGAGGAGGAGGGCCTGGCCCTTCCCGGCGAGAAGAATCCCGAGCGTGCCGCGCTGAACCGCGGCGCGCGCAAGCGCTCCTTCGAGCTCGGCGACCACGCCGTGCCCACCAGCAAGGTCGAGGAGTGGCGCTTCACCCCGCTGCGCCGCTTCGCCCCGCTGTTCGAGGACGTCCCCACCGACGACCGTGAGGGCGATCCCGCCCTGGACTACAGCATCGACGTGCCCGAGGGCGCCCCGGAGACCTCGGTGCTCGCCCCCGGCCAGGCGCCCCGCGGCACCGCACTGGTGCCCGAGGACCTCACCGCTGCCATCGCCTCGGCCCGCACCGAGCAGGCCCTGCACCTGGTGGCACCGAAGAACACCGAGCTCTCCGAGCCGTTCCGGGTCGGGATCAACGGTCAGGGCGCGGACCGTCGCGGCAACGCACACATCGTGCTGGAGACCCAGGAGTCCTCCTCGGCGACCTTCGTGCTGAACCACACCGGCTCGGCCCAGTACGCGCAGAACGTGGAGATGGTCGTCGGCGACAACTCGCAGATGACGGTCATCGCGCTGCAGGACTGGGACGACGACGCGCTGCACGTGGCGACCCACCACGCTCGTGTGGGGCGTGACGCGAAGATCAAGCACATCGTGGTCTCCCTCGGCGGCAGCGCCGTGCGGGTCAACGCCATCGGCGAGTTCGCCGCCCCGGGCGGCGAGATCGAGAACCTGGGCCTGTACTTCTCCGACTCCGGCCAGTTCCTCGAGCACCGGCTCTTCGTCGATCACGCGGCGCCGAACTGCACCTCGAACGTGGCCTACAAGGGTGCGCTGCAGGGCAGCAAGGCACGGTCCGTCTGGGTCGGCGACGTACTGATCCGCAAGGAGGCCGAGGGCACCAACACCTACGAGCTGAACCGCAACCTGGTTCTGACCGAGGGTGCCCGCGCCGATTCGGTGCCGAACCTGGAGATCGAGACCGGGGAGATCGAGGGTGCCGGTCACGCGGCTGCCACCGGTCGCTTCGACGACGAGCAGCTGTTCTACCTGCGCGCGCGGGGGATCCCGGAGAAGGAGGCGCGGCGTCTGGTCGTGCGCGGCTTCTTCGCCGAGCTCATCCAGCGCATCGACGTGCCCGAGATCCGTGAGCACCTCTTCGAGTCCATCGAGTCCGAGCTCGCACGGAGCATGAACTGATGAGCGACGCCTTCGTCCCCGTCGCCACCCTGGACCGTCTCGCCCCCGGCGAGGCGATCGACGTCGTCGCCGACGACATCGAGATCGCCCTGGTGCGCGACGAGGACGGCGGCGTCCACGCCCTCGAGGACGTCTGCTCGCACGACGAGATCGCCTTGTCGGACGGCGACGTCGAGGGCTGCACCATCGAATGCTGGAAGCACGGCAGCCAGTTCGACCTGGTCACGGGCCGGCCCCTGCAGCTGCCCGCCGTCCTGCCCGTGCGGGTCTTCCCCGTCCGGGTGGACGAGTCCAGCGGCGAGATCCTCGTCGACCCGACCGGAGCCTCCACCCTCTGATCATCATCGGGCGCCGCCGGCCGGAGCCCGCCCCACCTCACGAATCCACCAGCACCCCTGGCCAAGGAGAACCACCTATGTCGATTCTGGAGATCAAGAACCTCCACGCCACCGTCGAGACCCCCGAGGGCACCAAGGAGATCCTCAAGGGCGTCGACCTGACCATCAAGTCGGGCGAGACCCACGCCATCATGGGGCCCAACGGCTCCGGCAAGTCGACCCTCGCCTACGCGGTCGCCGGCCACCCCAAGTACGAGATCACCGAGGGCGAGCTGACGCTCGACGGTGAGGACGTGCTGGAGATGAGCGTCGACGAGCGCGCCCGCGCCGGCCTCTTCCTGGCCATGCAGTACCCGGTCGAGGTCCCCGGCGTGACCGTGTCGAACTTCCTGCGCACCGCCAAGACCGCGATCGACGGCGAGGCCCCCTCGCTGCGCACCTGGGTCAAGGACGTCAAGGGCTCCATGGATGATCTGCGCATGGACCCCGTCTTCGCCGAGCGCAACGTCAACGAGGGCTTCTCCGGTGGCGAGAAGAAGCGCCACGAGATCCTGCAGATGCAGCTGCTCAAGCCCGGCATCGCGATCCTCGACGAGACCGATTCCGGCCTCGACGTCGACGCGCTGCGCATCGTCTCCGAGGGCGTCAACCGGGCCAAGGAGAACACCGACGTCGGCATCATGCTGATCACGCACTACACCCGTATCCTGCAGTACGTGAAGCCGGACTTCGTCCACGTCTTCGTCGGCGGCAAGATCGCGGAGCAGGGCGGCCCGGAGCTCGCCGAGCGCCTCGAGAACGAGGGCTACGACCGCTTCCTCGTCGGCGCCAACTGACGCCACCATCCGGTCCGGCCCGGGATCCATCCCGCGGCCGGCCCGGCACCACCCCACCAGCGGGCCGTGACCGCGGCCCGCGCCTGACCGGGAGGATGCCATGACCGACCAGAAGACCCCGTCGGCCACCGTCACCGCCGATGACGTCACCGAGGCGATGAAGGACGTGATCGACCCCGAGCTCGGGATCAACGTCGTCGATCTCGGCCTCGTCTACGGCGTCACCGTCGAGGACGGCCACGCCGTCATCGATATGACCCTGACCTCCGCCGCGTGCCCCCTGACGGACATGCTCGAGGAGCAGACGTTCGCCGTGCTCGACCCCATCACGGAGACGCACCGCATCAACTGGGTGTGGATGCCGCCGTGGGGCATGGAGAAGATCACCGAGGACGGCCGCGAGCAGCTGCGCGCGATCGGCTTCAACCTCTGACCTGACGCACGGGACCCCCTGATCTGCCCAACGGCAGATCAGGGGGTTCTTCCTGTGCACGACGGACCACAGTGAGCCCGGAGAGACCCGGATCGATCACCGGCTGTCGCCGGACGAGCGTCAGCCGATGAGATCGCCGGCCGGCGTGACCTCGAGGCCGTGCGCCTCACCGGTGCCGGCATGCGTGAGAGCTCCCTCGTGGGTATGCAGGCCCAGGGCCAGAGCGCCGTCGGCCCGCATCGCCTCGCGCCAGCCGCTGCCGGCGACCTTCAGGACGTAGGGGAGAGTCGCATTGGTCAGCGCCGCCGTCGCCGTGACCGGGACCGAGCCGGGCATGTTCGCCACGCAGTAGAAGACCGTGTCGTGGACGGTGAAGGTCGGATCATCGTGCGTGGTGGGACGGGAGTTCTCGAAGCACCCGCCCTGATCGATCGCGACGTCGACGAGCACCGAGCCCGGTTTCATGGTCGCGACCATCTCGTCGGTCACGAGCTTCGGGGCTCGCTTGCCCGGGATCAGCACCGACCCGATCACCACGTCGGCCTCGCGGAGCTTCGCGGCCAGGTCCAGCGTGGTGGAGTACCGGGTGAGGATGCCGCCGTGATGGACGGTGGCGATCTGGCCCAGCCGGGAGACGTTCAGATCCATCACGGTGACGTCCGCGTGCAGCCCGTGCGCCATCATCGCCGCCTGCTCACCGACCACGCCGCCGCCGATGATCACCACGTCGGCCTCATCGGTGCCCGGCACGCCGCCCATCAGCATGCCGGAGCCGCCCAGCGGCGTCATCAGGTGATACGCCGCGACCTGAGAGGCGAGGCGGCCGGCGATCATGCTCATCGGTGCCAGCAGCGGCAGGGACCGGTCCGGCAGCTGCACGGTCTCGTACCCGATCGCCGTGGTCCCGGAGGTCAGCAGGGCTTCGGTGAGACCCTGGTCCGCGGCGAGGTGGAGGTAGGTCATCAGCACCTGGCCTCGTCGCAGTCGCCCGTACTCCTCCGGCAGCGGCTCCTTGACCTTCACGATCATCTCGGCCTGCTCCCAGACCTCGTCGGCCGTACCGAGCACGCGGGCGCCCGCGGCCCGGTAGTCCTCATCGGTGATGCGCGCTCCCAGGCCCGCCGCGGCCTCGACGACCACCTCGTGGCCGCGCACGGCGAGCTCATGGACCCCGGCGGCGGTCAGGCCCACCCGGTTCTCGTTGTTCTTGATCTCCCGCGGCACCCCGATGCGCATGACGAGCCTTCCTGCGTGGTTCCGAGGCCGCTTCCCGCGGCCGTTCGCGCCCAGGATGGCACCCATGCTCGGGCGATGGGGCCGGGATGGCGGAGCGAGACGGTCTCGTGACGGACGGGGCCGCCGCGGGCCCGGGACTGTGGTTCGCGGCACCGTGGGGCGATATTCAGCGACTACCAGCGCACCCCGCACCTAGACTCGATCCGGCCCCGCACCGGTCGCGACCGATCCGGCGGGCCAGACGAGCAGCCCCGGGCGCGCGCCCGACCCCGCGAAACAGGAGCATCATCCCGTGATCACCGTGCACGACCTCGCCATCCGCGTCGGTGCCCGTGTGCTCATGAGCGGGGTCTCGTTCCAGATCACGCCCGGGGACCGGGTGGGCCTCGTCGGCCGCAACGGGGCCGGCAAGACCACGCTGACCAAGGTGCTCTCCGGGACGCTCGCCCCCAGTGAGGGCTCCGTCGACGTCTCCGGCGAGCTCGGCTACCTCCCGCAGGACACGCACACCGGCGACGAGCACGAGTCGGTCATCTCCCGGATCCTCTCCGCCCGTGGCCTCGACGACGTCTTCTCGAAGCTGCGCCGCGCCGAGGAGGAGATGGGGGACATGAGCCTCAGCGAGGCCAAGCGCGAGAAGGCCATGGACCGGTATCCGCGACTGATGAGCGAGCTCGAGTCCCGCGGCGGATACGCGGCCGAGGCCGAGGCCAAGCGCATGTCGGCGAACCTGGGTCTGCCCAACCGCCTGCTCGAGCAGGAGCTGGGCACCCTCTCCGGCGGCCAGCGCCGCCGCGTCGAGCTCGCCCGCATCCTGTTCTCCCAGGCGCAGACGATGATCCTCGACGAGCCCACCAACCACCTCGACGCGGACTCGATCGCGTGGCTGCGCGAGTACCTCATGGGCTACTCCGGCGCGCTGATCGTGATCAGCCACGACGTGGATCTGGTCGAAGAGGTCGTCAACAAGGTCTTCTACCTCGACGCCAACCGCGCCGTCATCGACATCTACAACATGGGCTGGAAGCTGTACCAGCGTCAGCGCGAGGACGACGAGAAGCGCCGCAAGCGCGAACGGCAGAACGCCCAGAAGAAGGCCACGCAGCTCACGGCACAGGCCGACAAGATGCGCGCGAAGGCCACCAAGGCCGTGGCGGCCCAGAACATGCTCAAGCGCGCCGAGCGCATGCTCGACGGCGTCGAGGAGGAGCGGCAGACCGATCGCGTCGCCTCCCTGCGCTTCCCCAAGCCCGCCCCGTGCGGCAAGACCCCGCTGATGGCGCGCGACCTCTCGAAGTCCTACGGCAGCCTCGAGATCTTCGCCGGCGTGGACCTCGCCATCGACCGCGGCTCCCGCGTGGTGATCCTGGGCCTGAACGGTGCCGGCAAGACCACGCTGATGCGGATCCTGGCGGGCGTCGACGAGCCGGACACCGGCGAGATCCTCCCCGGCCACGGGCTGCGCGTGGGCTACTACGCGCAGGAGCACGAGACGCTCGACCTGGACCGCACGGTGCTCGAGAACATGATGACCGCGGCCTACGAGCTCCCCGAGGTCGAGGCGCGCAAGATCCTGGGGTCGTTCCTGTTCACGGGGGACGACGTGCACAAGCCCACGCACGTGCTCTCCGGCGGCGAGAAGACCCGTCTGGCGCTGGCCACTCTGGTGGTCTCCAGCGCGAACGTGCTGCTGCTGGATGAGCCGACGAACAACCTCGATCCCGCCAGCCGTGCGGAGATCCTGGGCGCACTCGCGGCGTTCGAAGGGTCCGTCGTGCTGATCTCCCATGATCCCGGCGCTGTCTCCGCGCTGTCGCCCGAGCGGGTGCTGATGATGCCCGACGCCGTCGAGGACCTCTGGAACGCCTCGTACCAGGAGCTCGTCGAGCTGGCCTGATCCTCTCGGCCGGACAGCTCAGGACCGGGCCGGCACCCGTAGCCAGCGCCCCCGTGCGCCCGTGCGCCCCGTGGCAAAGTGGCCCGTGCGCCAGGTGGCAAAAACGTGTAGCTGAGCGGCACTGGACCCCTCCAGGAGAGGGGCGCGGGCCGCTGAGCTACATGTTCGTGCCAGTGCCAGTGCCAGTGCCAATGCCGGTGCTGTTCGTGCCAGTGCCGGTGGCAGATCGGCCACGTGGAGATTTCCTGTCCCGATGCCCGGGACCGACCCGGCACAGTCCCGTCCTCTCGGCGTGTTCCGGCTGATCTCGGGGAGTCTGCGTCGAAGCGCTGTACTCTCTGGAACAGTCGTAATCGGCGTAGTCACCGTCCGGTATCGCGGACGCGACGGAGACCCCGGATCAGGTGGTGGAAGCCCATGTTCGTCCTGTCGTTCTCCGGTGAGGCGCTGCGCGCCCGTTCGAGCACCGACCCGGTCCCCGCACTGCTCGAATCGCTCTCGCCCATCCCCCTCGCGCTGCCCGCCGAACGCACCGCTGGCCCCGACGTGCTCGCCCTCGCTGCTCGGGCCGACGCCGCTCTGGAGGCACTGCTGCGTGCCCGCGAGGACGGGGACTGGGCGATCGGTCTCGGGGTCGGAGCGATCGAGAAGCCCCTGCCCGAATCGGTCCGCGCGGTCGCGGGCCCAGCGGTCGATGCCGCTGCCGGCGCGGTGCGATCCGCCCGCACCACCTCGAGCGTCCCCGTCGTCGTACGGGCCGCCGATGCGCGCCACCGCGAGACCGCCGAGGACGCCGAGGCCGTGCTGCGCCTGATCGGGTGGATGATCCGTACCCGCAACCGCGGCCAGTGGGAAGCTGTGCGCGCCCTGAGGGAGCATCCCGGTGCGACGCAGGCCCAGCTGGCCCAGCGCCTCGGGGTCACCCAGCAGACCGTCTCGCGGGCGGTGAAGACCAGCGGCTGGCGGGAGGAGCACGCCGCGCACCCGCTGGCGATACGCCTGCTGAGCATGATCGACCTCACGTCGGCCCGCTGAGCGTGCCCGTCTCGCCCGGCGGGTGCCTGCCTGCGCGCTATCCTTGACGGGCCCCGACGACTACCGAGGAGACTCATGGCGACGACGAACGACCTCAAGAACGGGATGGTCCTCGTTCTGGACAAGCAGCTGTGGAGCGTTGTCGAGTTCCAGCACGTCAAGCCCGGCAAGGGCCCGGCCTTCGTGCGCACCAAGCTGAAGAACGTCATGTCCGGCAAGGGAGTCGACAAGACCTTCAACGCCGGCGTGAAGGTCGAGACGGCGACCGTGGACCGACGCGACATGCAGTTCTCCTACATCGACGGCGAGATGTACGTCTTCATGGACACCTCGAACTGGGAGCAGACCAGCCTCACGCCGGAGATCGTCGGTGACGCCAAGGACTTCATGATGGAGGGCCAGGACGTCGTGGTGGCCTTCCACGAGGGCAACGCGCTGTTCGTGGAGCTGCCCCCGTCGGTGGTCATGGAGATCCAGTTCACCGAGCCCGGCCTGCAGGGCGACCGCTCCAGCGGCGGCACCAAGCCCGCGACGCTGGAGACCGGCCGCGAGATCCAGGTGCCGCTGTTCCTGAACCAGGGCGACAAGGTCAAGGTCGACACCCGCAGCGGCGAATACCTCGAGCGCGTCAAGTGACCCCAGGTTCCACCTCTGAGGAGCCCGGAGCTTCTCGGGACCCCGGCCTCCCTCTCCCCGCGCGGGAGGGGGAGGAGTTCAGCTTCGAGCGCACCATCCCCGCCCGCACCGACCGCCTCCACGGCCGCTCCCGCGACCGGGTCCGTGCCCTGGACGTGCTGTTCGAGGCCGACGCCCGGCAGCTGGACGTGCTCGATGTGCTCGAGGAACGGCTGCGGGTGACCGCCGCGCAGACCCCGCTCCCGCAGCGCGCGCGGGATCTGGTGGAGCTGTACGCGCCCTACGCCGTCGACATCGACGAGGACCTCGCGACGCATTCGCGTGACTGGCCCCTGCACCGCATGCCGGCCGTGGACCGGGCCGTGCTCCGCCTCGGAGCCGCCGAGGTGCTCTACGGCGAGGAGGAGGCGGGTCGCGGCGCGATCATCGGCGAGTACACCAAGATCGCCGAGGTGCTCTCGACCGACGACTCCCCGCGGTTCGTCAACGGGCTGCTGCAGCGCCTGGTCGACATCCGCGGACTGGTCAGCTGACGGGGCCGCCGACCCCCGACAGGCACAGGCCTCCGACAGGGACGGACAGCGCACCGCTCGAGGCTCCCGGACGGATTGGCCCGGCGACTCGGGCGCGGCGTCCGAGGGGCGGTCCCGCGCGCGGCGCCCGGCCGATCCCGCTTAGACTCGGCACAGCTCGCACGAGCACCACACCCTTTAACGACACGTCCCGTGAGGCGTGGAAGGGAGAACACCCATGCATGACGACGACACGAGCCCCGCGGACCTCCGCGAGGCAGAGCGCTCCCGGGTCCTCGGGGCGGAGGAGATCCGCCGGGCCCTGACGCGCATCGCCCACGAGATCCTCGAGAGCGGCCACGGGGCCGACGACCTCGTGCTCCTGGGCATCCCGCATCGCGGGGTCCCGCTGGCCGAGCGACTCGCGCAGCAGATCACCCGGGCCGAGGGTGACCAGCGCCCGGTCGACGACCTCGCCGGCAGCCTCGACATCACGATGTACCGCGACGATCTGCGCCACAACCCGACCCGCGCTCCCAGCCCCACGAGGATCCCGCGTGCCGGGATCGACGGCCGCACCGTCGTGCTGGTCGACGACGTGCTGTATTCCGGCCGCACCGTGCGCGCCGCCTTGGACGCGCTGGGCGCGATCGGCCGCCCGTCCGCCGTCCGCCTCGCGGTCCTGGTCGATCGCGGGCACCGGCAGCTGCCCATCCGCGCCGACCACGTCGGCAAGAACCTCCCCACCTCCCGCAGCGAGCGCGTGCACGTCCAGCTCGCCGAGACCGACGGGGAGGACGCGGTCGACATCGTCCGTCCGGCAGCGGGGGAGGGACGGGCATGAGGCACTTCATCTCCATCGCCGACCTCGACCGCGCCGAGGCGACCGCCGTGCTGGCCACCGCCGCGCACATGGCCGAGACCCAGTCCCGCTCGATCCGCAAGCTGCCCACCCTGGTGGGCACCACCGTGGTCAACCTCTTCTTCGAGGACTCCACCCGCACCCGGATCAGCTTCGAGGCGGCCGCGAAGCGGCTCTCGGCCGACGTCATCAACTTCTCCGCCAAGGGCTCGAGCCTCTCCAAGGGCGAGTCGCTCAAGGACACGGCGCTGACTCTGCAGGCCATGGGGGCCGACGCGGTCGTGGTGCGCTCCGGATCCTCCGGCGCGGCCCACCTGCTGGCCCACGCCGGCTGGATCGATCAGCCCATCGTCAACGCAGGGGACGGTGCGCACGAGCACCCCACCCAGGCGATGCTCGATGCCTTCACCCTGCGCCGCCACCTGCGTCCCGGAGATCCCACCGCGGGCCTGGACGGCTGCCACATCGTCATCGTCGGCGACATCCTCCACTCCCGCGTGGCCCGCTCGAACGTGCTGCTGCTGACGCTGCTGGGGGCGCGGGTGACGCTGGTCGCCCCGCCCGCCCTGGTGCCCGTCGGCGGCTCGGCCTGGCCCTGCGAGGTCGCCTACGACCTCGACGAGGCCCTGGCCACCGGACCCGACGCCGTCATGATGCTGCGCGTCCAGCGCGAACGCATGGTCGGCGGCGGCTTCTTCCCCACCGAGGGGGAGTACTCCCGCCGCTACGGACTGACCACGGCGAGGGCCGCCGCGCTGCCGGAGCACGCGATCGTCCTGCATCCCGGCCCGATGAACCGCGGCTTCGAGATCGCGGGGGACGTCGCCGACTCCCCGCGCAGCGTCATCGTCGAACAGGTCGCCTCCGGCGTGTTCGTGCGCATGGCCGTTCTCTACCACCTGCTCGCCACCGACGCCCGGGAGGCGCCCCGTGAGAACTGAGACCGCCGCACCCACCGCCGGGATCGGCTCCGCCGGCGCGGAGGCCGCCCCGCTGCTGATCCGGGGCGGCCGCCCCTACGGGGAGGACGTCCAGGACATCCTCCTCACCGGCGGGCTCATCGAAGCCGTCGGCACCGACCTCCCGGCCCCCGAGGGCGCCGAGGTGATCGAGGCCGACGGGTGCATCGTGCTGCCCGGCCTCGTGGATCTCCACACCCACCTGCGCGAACCCGGCGGGGAGGAGGCCGAGACCGTCGAGACCGGCACCCGTGCCGCCGCCCGCGGCGGGTTCACCGCCGTGCACGCGATGGCCAACACCACGCCGGTCGCCGATACCGCCGGCGTCGTCGAGCAGATCGCGCGCCGCGGGGAGGACGCCGGCTGGTGCTCCGTGCGCCCCGTCGGCGCGGTCACCGTGGCGCTGGCCGGTCAGCGGCTGGCCGAGCTCGACGCGATGGCGAACTCGGCCGCCTCCGTGCGCGTGTTCAGCGACGACGGCAAGTGCGTGCACGATCCCGTGCTGATGCGCCGCGCTCTGGAGTACGTCAAGAGCTTCGACGGGGTGATCGCCCAGCATGCGCAGGATCCGCGGCTGACCGAGGGCGCCCAGATGCATGAGGGCGTGGTCTCCGCCGAGCTGGGACTCTCCGGCTGGCCCGCCGTCGCCGAGGAGTCGATCATCGCCCGCGACGTGCTGCTGGCCCAGCACGTCGGCTCGCGCCTGCACGTGTGCCACCTCTCCACCGCCGGCAGCGTGGACATCGTCCGCTGGGCCAAACAGCGCGGCATCGCCGTGACCGCTGAGGTGACCCCGCACCACCTGCTGCTGACCGACGAGAACGTGCGCCAGTTCGACGCCGTGTTCAAGGTCAACCCGCCCCTGCGCACCGCCGAGGACGTCGAGGCCGTCCGCGAGGGCCTGGCCGACGGCACGATCGACATCGTCGCCACCGACCACGCCCCGCATCCCCGCGATGCGAAGGACCGTGAGTGGGACCAGGCCGCGATGGGCATGACCGGGCTGGAGACGGCCCTGTCGCTGGTGCAGTCCACCATGGTCGAGACCGGCCGGCTCAGCTGGCGCGACGTGGCCCGCGTGCTGTCCGAGAAGCCCGCCGAGATCGGCCGCGACGACGACCAGGGCCGCCCGCTCGAGGCCGGCGCTCCGGCTCACGTCCTGGTGTGGGACCCCCGTCCGGTCCGCGTCACGGATCCGGCCGAGCACGCCTCGCGCAGCCGCAACTCCCCGTTCGCCGGACTCGAGCTGCCCGGTCGGAACCGGCTGACCGTGCTGGGCGGCCGCGCCACGGTGCGTGAGGGCATCGTGGTGGAGCACTGATGGACCAGCTCGTCCCGGTCCTGCTCCTGGCCGCCCTGTTCGCCCTGATCCTGCTGGGGATGGCGCGCGGGTGGCGACGCCGCGGCCGCTCCCAGCAGCACCTGCCGGTCCCCTCCGGAGCCCCGCTCGCCGAGCTCGGGGAAGAGGTGGAGCTGGGCCCGTTCGAGGCCGTGTACGTCGACACCGTCCTCGCCCGGCAGCCCCTCGAGCGCGTCGTCGCCCACGGCCTCGGCCAGCGCTCCGCCGCCCAGGTGAGCGTCTCCGAGACCGGCACCTGGCACATCGCCCGCCGCGGCGTGCCCGCCGTGACGATCCCCGCGGCCTCCGTCGACGAGGTCACCGCCGGCCCCGGCATGGCCGGCAAGTTCATCGGCGGCGACGGCATCCTCATCCTCCGCTGGCGCCTCGGCGACCAGCTCCTCGACACCGGTCTGCGTCTCGCCCGCCGCGCCGACCACGACCTCCTGCTCTCCCGGAAGGAGCACTCATGACTGCCCCCACCCCCCACAGGGCCGGCCCGCCCGCCCCCGCGACCGCCCCCTCCGGCACACCCTCCCGCGCCGCACGGCGCGACCCCGCGCTGCTGATCCTCGACGACGGCACCGTCCTGCGCGGCAGCGCCTACGGCGCGCGCGGCGCCCGTCTGGGCGAGGTCGTCTTCGCCACCGGCATGACCGGCTACCAGGAGACCCTCTCCGACCCCTCCTACGCCGGCCAGATCGTGGTCCAGACCGCTCCGCACATCGGCAACACCGGCGCCAACGCCGAGGACATGGAGTCGCGGCGGGTGTGGGTGCGCGGCTACGCCGTGCGCGACGCGAGCCGGCTGTCCTCCAGCTGGCGCGCCGAGCAGTCCCTGGACGAGCTCCTCGTCGGCAGCGACATCGTCGGCATCTGCGACATCGACACCCGCATGCTCACCCGCCTGCTGCGCGATACCGGGTCGCTGCGCGGAGGCATCTTCTCCGGTGACGCGCTGGAGGCCGGCGAGGAGGAGCTCCTCGAGCAGGTCCGCCGACAGCCCTCCATGAGCGGCTCCAGCTTCGTCGACGAGGTGACCATCGCCCAGCCCGTCGTCCTCGAGCCCGAGGGCGAGGCGATCGGCACGGTCGCCGCCGTCGATCTCGGCATCAAGGGTGCCTCTCCGCGCAGCATGCTCGCCCGCGGGATGAGGGTGGCGCTGCTGCCGGCGACCACGACCCTGGAGGACCTGCTGGCGCTCGAGCCCGACGCGGTGTTCTTCTCCAACGGCCCGGGCGACCCCGCCGCCGCCGAGGACCAGGTCGAGCTGCTGCGCGGCGTCCTGGACGCCGATCTCCCGTTCTTCGGGATCTGCTTCGGCAACCAGCTGCTGGGCCGGGCGCTGGGCTTCGACACCTACAAGCTGAAGTTCGGCCACCGCGGCATCAACCAGCCCGTGCTGGATCGCGAGACCGGCAAGGTCGAGATCACCGCCCACAACCACGGCTTCGCCGTGGACGTCCCCCTGGAGGGCGAGCACGTCGCCCCGTACGGAGGCGGCCGCTACGGCCGCGTCGTGGTCTCCCACGTCGGCCTCAACGACGACGTCGTCGAGGGGCTGCGCTGCCTCGACCGTCCAGTCTCCTCCGTCCAGTACCACCCCGAGGCGGCGGGCGGCCCGCACGACGCCTCCTACCTCTTCGATCGCCTCGCCGAGGTGGTCGCCCAGCACCGGGACGGCCGCCCCGTCCAGCCGGTCCGGTCCGCTGAGGCCGCCGACAACGCACACAAGGAGTCCTGATGCCCCGTCGCTCCGACATCTCCTCCGTCCTCGTGATCGGCTCCGGGCCGATCGTGATCGGGCAGGCCGCCGAGTTCGACTACTCCGGCACCCAGGCGTGCCGGGTGCTGCGCGAGGAGGGCCTGCGAGTCATCCTCGTCAACTCCAACCCGGCGACGATCATGACCGACCCCGGCATCGCCGACGCCACCTACGTCGAGCCCATCGATCCGGACATCATCCGCTCCATCATCGCCGCTGAGCGACCCGACGCGATCCTGCCCACCCTCGGCGGGCAGACCGCGCTGAACGCCGCCATGTCCCTCGCCCAGAACGGTGTCCTCGAGGAGTTCGGCGTCGAGATGATCGGCGCGAGCCTGGACGCGATCAACAAGGCCGAGGACCGCAGCCAGTTCAAGGAGGTCGTCGAGCGGGTCGGCGGCGAATCCGCGCGGTCGCGGATCTGCCACACGATGGACGAGTGCGTGGCCGCCGCCGAGGAGCTCGGGTACCCGATGGTGGTGCGTCCCAGCTTCACCATGGGCGGCCTCGGCTCCGGCATGGCCTACGACGAGCAGGACCTGCGGCGCATGGCCGGTGACGGCCTGCACTACTCGCCGACCACCGAGGTGCTCCTGGAGGAGTCGATCCTGGGCTGGAAGGAGTTCGAGCTCGAACTCATGCGCGACCACCACGACAACTGCGTGGTCGTCTGCTCCATCGAGAACGTCGACCCGGTCGGCGTGCACACGGGCGACTCCGTGACCGTGGCCCCCGCGCTGACCCTCACCGACGTGGAGCTGCAGAAGCTGCGCGACCTCGGCATCGGCATCATCCGCGAGGTCGGCGTCGACACCGGCGGCTGCAACGTGCAGTTCGCGACCCATCCCGAGACCGGCCGCATCGTCGTGATCGAGATGAACCCGCGCGTCTCGCGCTCCTCGGCCCTCGCCTCCAAGGCCACCGGGTTCCCGATCGCGAAGATCGCCGCGCGCCTGGCCATCGGCTACACCCTGGACGAGATCCGCAACGACATCACCGGCACCACCCCGGCGAGCTTCGAGCCCGCCCTGGACTACGTGGTCGTCAAGGTCCCGCGGTTCGCGTTCGAGAAGTTCCCCGCCGCCGACCCGACGCTGACCACCACCATGAAGAGCGTCGGTGAAGCCATGGCGCTGGGGCGCAACTTCACCGAGGCCCTGGGCAAGGCGCAGCGATCCCTCGACGTCAAGGGCGCCTCACCGAGCTACGCGGGAGAGCCGCCGTCGATCTCTGAGGTGGCCGAGCTGATCGAGACCACGCGCACCCCGACCGACACCCGCCTGGTGGCGATCTCGCGGATCCTGTGGGCCGCCGCCGAGGGGGTGGTGGACCCGGTCGAGACCGTGGATGCCCTGGTCGAGGCCACCTCCATCGACCGGTGGTTCCTGGACCAGATGCTGCTGGTCGCCGAGATCGCGGCCGAGCTGCGCGGCTCCCCGGTGCTGGACGCCGAGCTGCTGCGCCTGGCCAAGCGCCACGGGCTCTCCGACGACCAGATCGGCCGGCTGCGCGGTCAGCACGGAGACGTGGTCAAGGGCGTGCGCGAAGCCCTCGGGATCAACCCCGTGTTCAAGACGGTCGACACCTGCGCCGCGGAGTTCGCCTCGCGCACCCCGTACCACTACTCGAGCTACGACCAGGAGACGGAGGTCGAACCCCGCGAACGGCCCGCCGTGCTCATCCTCGGCTCCGGGCCCAACCGCATCGGCCAGGGCATCGAGTTCGACTACTCCTGCGTGCACGCCGCGATCGCCCTCGGGGACCGGGACCTGCCCGGCGGCGGGTACGAGACGGTGATGATCAACTGCAATCCCGAGACCGTCTCGACGGACTACGACATCGCCGACCGTCTCTACTTCGAGCCGCTCACCTTCGAGGACGTCGTCGAGGTGTACGAGGCGGAGAAGGCCGCCGGCCCCGTCGCCGGCGTCATCGTCCAGCTCGGCGGGCAGACCCCGCTGTCCCTGGCCCGCCGTCTCGAGGAGGCCGGGCTGCCCATCATCGGCACCAGCCCCTCGGCGATCGACCTCGCCGAGGACCGCGGCCACTTCGGCGCCGTCCTCTCCGACGCCGGCCTGCCCGCCCCGCCGTACGGCACGGCCTGGGCTCTCAGCGATGCCAGCGAGGTCGCCGCGGCCATCGGGTATCCCGTCCTCGTCCGCCCGAGCTACGTGCTCGGCGGGCGCGGCATGGAGATCGTCTACGACCAGCAGGGCCTGGTCGACTACGTCAGCCGGAACCTGCCCGACGGCGGCCGCGCCGAGGCCCCGATCCTCATCGACAGCTTCCTGGACACCGCCATCGAGATCGACGTCGACGCCCTGTACGACGGGGAGGAGCTCTACGTCGGCGGCATCATGGAGCACATCGAGGAGGCCGGCATCCACTCCGGCGACTCCGCGTGCACCCTGCCGCCGATCACCCTCGGCGACGAGATGCTCGAGCGCATCCGCGAGTCCACCCGCGGGATCGCGGCGGGCGTGGGCGTGCGCGGGCTGCTCAACGTCCAGTACGCCCTCTCCCAGGGCATCCTGTACGTCCTGGAGGCCAACCCGCGCGCCTCCCGGACCGTGCCCTTCGTCGCCAAGGCCACCGGGGTGCCACTGGCCCAGGCCGCGGCCCTGGTCATGGCCGGGACCTCCATCGCGGACCTGCGCCGCGGCGGAGTGCTGCCCGCCCAGGGCGACGGCACCGAGCTGCCCGACGACGCCCCGATCGCGGTCAAGGAGGCGGTGCTGCCGTTCAAGCGCTTCCGCACCCGCGAGGGCCACGCCGTGGACTCGGTGCTCGGCCCCGAGATGCGCTCCACGGGCGAGGTGATGGGCCTGGACGCGACCTTCCCGCTCGCGTTCGCCAAGGCGCAGCTGGCGATCTCGGGCCAGGGCCTGCCGACGGCCGGCTCTGTGTTCGTCTCGGTCGCCGACCGCGACAAGCGCTCCCTGGCCCTGCCGGTGGCGCGCCTGGCCGCGCTCGGCTTCGACATCCTCACCACGGCCGGCACCGGCCGCGTCCTGCGCCGGTCCGGGATCCCCTGCACGGTGCTGCGCAAGGCCTCGGAGGCCGGGAACGAGGCCAGCGTCATCGAGCTCATCGAGGCCGGCGACGTCGCCCTGGTGCTGAACACCCCCTCGGGATCCAACGCGCGGGTGGACGGTTACGCGATCCGTGCGGCCGCGACCAGCATGGACGTGCCGATGATCACCACCTTGCAGGAGTTCCAGGCCGCGGTGCAGGCCATCGAGGCCCGCCCGGTCGAGCCCTTCGAGGTCGGCAGCCTGCAGGCGCACACCCAGCACCTGCTCGACGGCCGCGCCGCGCGGGCGCTGGCATGAGGGCCTCTCCGCCGACGTTCGGTGCGCGCCTCCAGCAGGCCGTCGCCGAGCGCGGACGGATCGTCGCGGGCATCGACCCCCATGCGGGCCTGCTCGAGGCCTGGGGCCTGCCGGATTCCCCTGTCGGCCTGGCGGAGTTCTCCAGGACGGTGCTGGAGGCCGTCGACGGCCGGGTCGCGGCGGTCAAGCCGCAGTCCGCCTTCTTCGAGCGGCACGGATCCGCCGGCGTCGCGGTGCTCGAGGATCTGCTGGCCGACGCCCGCAGCAGGGGCCTGCTGAGCATCCTCGACGTCAAGCGGGGCGACATCGGGTCGACCATGACGGCCTACGCCCAGGCGCACCTGCTGCCCGGGGCTCCCCTGGAGGCCGATGCGATCACGGTGAGCCCCTACCTCGGGACGGGATCCCTGGACCCCGCCGCGGACCTGGCCGCCGAGCACGGCAAGGGACTGTTCCTGCTCGCCCTGACCTCGAATCCGGACGGGCCGCAGGTCCAGCACGCGATCACCGAGGCGGACACGCCGGTCGCGGCGGTCATCGCGCGACACGCCGAGGCGATCGGCGGCGGCACGACGGGGGAGTGGGGCAGTGCCGGCCTGGTCGTCGGCGCGACCGTCGCCGACGCGTACCGGCGACTGGGACTGGACCGCCTCGCCCCGTCGGCGCCTCTGCTCGCTCCGGGGTTCGGCGCTCAGGGCGCCGGACCTGCACAGATGTCCGAGGTGTTCGGAGAAAACGCAGGTCACGTGCTGGTCTCGCTCTCCCGCGGCCTGCTCGCGGCGGGGCCCGCGAGGGATGATCTCCGCCGGCGCGCGGACGATCTGAGCGCCCAGTTCGCCTGAGTCGTACCGGGTCGCCCAGGACCGTGCGGCGAGGCCTCGGGACCGCCGCCGGGACCGTTCCGAATCGTGTCGCGGAGGGCCCGATCTGCACCGGACCTGGGATTGTGCGTGTCAGAAGTGCGCTCCGCCACGATTTTGGGGTTACGCTCTTCCCACACGCGAGGTCCTCCCGGATCCCGCCCGTCACCAGCAAGAGAACAAGAGGTAAGAACAGTGGCTCTCCCTCCCCTCACCCCTGAGCAGCGGGCCGATGCCCTGAAGAAGGCCGCCGAGGCTCGTCGTGAGCGCGCGGCCATCAAGGCGCGGCTCAAGGACAGCGCCGGCCGCCGCGGCGAGGAGATCAAGAAGGTCCTCTCCGAGTCCGAGAGCAACGAGGTCGTCGGGCGCCTGCGTGTCGCCGCTCTGCTCGAGGCCCTTCCCGGCGTGGGCAAGGTCAAGGCGCAGCAGATCATGGAGGAGATCGGCATCTCCCCGTCCCGCAAGATCCGCGGCCTCGGCTCCCATCAGGCGGAGAAGCTCGTCGCGCACTTCTCCGAGTGACGCAGTCCGACGGGGCCGGCACCGGCTCGGTGCCGGCCCCCGTGACTGTCCTGGCCGGCCCCACCGCCGTGGGCAAGGGCACGGTCTCCGCGGCGATCCGCGAGCGGTACCCGCAGATCTGGCTTTCCGTCTCGGCCACCACGCGCCCGCCGCGCCCCGGTGAGATCGACGGCGTCCACTACCACTTCGTGGACGAGGACGAGTTCACGCGGCTGGTCGAGGCCGGCCAGATGCTCGAGTGGGCCCGCGTCCACGGTCGTCACCGCTACGGCACCCCGCGAGGCCCGGTCGACGCCGCCGTGGCGGCCGGGCACCCCGTGCTGCTGGAGATCGACCTCGCCGGTGCCCGGCAGATCCGCCGCACCGTGCCCGAGGCACGCTTCGTGTTCCTGGCGCCACCGGACTGGGACAGCCTCGTCCAGCGGCTCGTGGGCCGCGGCACCGAGAGCGCCGAGGAGCGCGAGCGTCGCCTGGAGACCGCCAGGGACGAACTCGCCGCCGAGAGCGAGTTCGACGTCACGATCATCAACGACGACGTCTCCCGCGCCACCGCGGAGCTCGCCGCCCTGCTGGGCGTGCACGAGCCCGACTGACCGCCGGGGTGCGCGAGGTCACCCGGCCCGCGCGCCGGACCCCTCGCCCGCACCGGGGTCCAGGGCGTATCCTGGACCGTCGCACGCCGAAACTCACGAAGGGACATCCGTGGCCGGAACAGTCGCTCAGCCCGAAGGCATCACGAACCCGCCGATCGATCGTCTCCTCGAGACCGTCGACTCCAAGTACGCCCTGGTCCTGTACTCCTCGCAGCGCGCCCGCCAGATCAACGCCTACTACTCGCAGCTCTCCGAGGGTCTGCTCGAGTTCGTCGGCCCGCTGGTCGACGTCGACAACCAGGAGAAGCCGCTGTCGATCGCGCTGCGCGAGATCGACGAGGGTCTGCTGACGGTCCGCGAGGTCGACGAGGAGGAGTACGCCGCCGCCAACGAGCCCGATCCGAATGCCCCGGCTCCGCTCAAGCTCGGCGACGACGCCCCCGAGATCCCGCCGACCGACCTCACCTTCTGAGACCGCCCCACCGCCGGGAGATCCGATGAGCAGCGTGGTGCGCACCCTCGAGGGTGCTCGCGTGCTCGTGGGCGTCGGCGGCGGGATCGCCGCGTACAAGACCGCGCACCTGGTGCGCGGTCTTGTTGCTGCCGGGGCCGACGTCCGCGTGCTGCCCACCGCCTCCTCGCTCGAGTTCGTCGGAGCCGCCACCTGGGAGGCCCTGAGCCACCACCCGGTGCGCACCTCCGTCTTCGAGGACGTCGACGAGGTCGCCCACGTCCGCGTCGGCCAGGACGCTGATCTGGTGGTGATCGCTCCCGCCACCGCCGACCTCCTGGCACGGCTGCGGATCGGTCGCGCCGATGACCTCCTGACCGCATCACTGCTGGTCACTCGTGCCCCGGTGCTGGTCGCTCCCGCAATGCACACCGAGATGTGGGAGCACCCCTCGACCCGCGAGAACGTGCGGGTGCTCCGTGAGCGGGGAGTCAGTGTGCTCGAGCCCGCGGTGGGCCGTCTCACGGGACCGGATTCCGGTCCCGGCCGCCTTCCCGAACCCGACGCACTGCTGGAGGCCGCCCACGCGGCGATCGCCGCTCCGCGGGATGCGCACGGGGCTGTGCGCCGCGACCTCGCCGGTCGCCAGCTCCTGATCAGTGCCGGCGGCACCCGTGAGCCGCTGGACCCGGTGCGTTTCCTCGCCAACCACTCCTCGGGCCGGCAGGGGTGGGCACTGGCCCACGCCGCCCTGGTCCGCGGCGCGACCGTGCGCCTGGCCGCCGCCAACGTCGAGCTCGAGACGCCCCCCGGGGCACGGCGCCTCGACGCCGGCAGCGCCGCGGAGCTCGCCGCAGTGATCGCCGAGCACAGCAGCGAGGTCGATGCGCTGATCATGGCGGCCGCCGTCGCCGACTTCACCGCCGCCGACCGCTCCGAGTCGAAGATCAAGAAGGACGACGGCGACGAGGACTCCGTGCCCGCCCTCGCCCTCCGCCGCACCGAGGACATCCTGCGCACCAGCGTGCAGCGACGCGGGCAGGAAGCCCGCCCCGTCATCATCGGCTTCGCCGCGGAGACCGGGGGAGAGGGGCGCAGCTCCCTCGAGCTCGCCCGCGAGAAAGCGCGCCGCAAGGGAGCCGACCTGCTCGTGTTCAACGACGTCAGCGGTGACGTCTTCGGCGGCGCGGACAACGCGGTACGGATCCTCGACGGCCGGGGCGAGGAGATCGCGGAGAGCGCGGGCAGCAAGATCGCCGTCGCCCACGCGGTCCTCGACGAGCTGGCCGGTCGGTTCGCCGACGTATCCTGGACCCCATGACCTCCAGCGAGCTGCGCACCTTCACCTCCGAATCGGTCACCGAAGGTCATCCCGACAAGATCTGCGACCAGATCTCCGACGCCATCCTCGATGATCTGCTGTCCCAGGACGCGAGCGCCCGCGTCGCCGTCGAGACGATGGTGACCACCGGCCTCGTCCACGTCGCCGGAGAGGTCCGCACCACCGGCTACAGCGACGTCGCCACCATCGTGCGCAACGTGATCCGGGACATCGGCTACGACTCCTCCATCAAGGGGTTCGACGCGGACTCGTGCGGCATCGAGGTCTCCATCGGCGCGCAGTCCCCGGATATCGCCGCCGGCGTCGACAACTCCGTCGAGAGCCGGGACGGCGCAGGGACCGGCGGCGCCTTCGCACGGCTCGGCGCCGGTGACCAGGGCCTCATGTTCGGCTACGCCTGCAACGACACCCCCGAGCTGATGCCGCTGCCGATCCACGCCGCCCACCGCCTGGTGCGCCATCTCTCCGTCGCCCGCCGCGATGAGGTCCTGCCCTACCTCCGTCCCGACGGCAAGACCCAGGTCTCCATCGGGTACGACGAGCAGGGCGTGGCCCGCAGCGTCGAGGCGATCGTGGTCTCGACCCAGCACAGCGAGGAGGTCGACCTGGAGGGCCAGCTGGCCCCGGCGATCTCGCGCGTGGTGATCGCGCCCGTGCTGGAGGATCTCGCGGGACTGGGGCTGGACGTCTCCGACGTCGCCGTCCACATCAATCCCTCCGGGCGCTTCGTCCTGGGCGGGCCCAAGGGCGATGCCGGGCTGACCGGTCGCAAGATCATCGTGGACACCTACGGCGGCATGGCCCGCCACGGTGGTGGCGCCTTCTCCGGGAAGGACCCCTCGAAGGTGGACCGCTCCGGTGCCTACGCGATGCGCTGGGTGGCCAAGAACATCGTCGCCGCCGGGCTCGCCGATCGCTGCGAGGTCCAGGTGGCCTACGCCATCGGCGTCGCCGAACCCGTCGGCCTGTACGTCGAGACCTTCGGCACCGGCCACGCCCCTGCCCACCAGATCGCGGCGGCGGTCCGCAAGGTCTTCGACCTGCGGCCGGCCGCCCTCATCGACGCCCTCGACCTGCTGCGCCCGATCTACGCACTGACCTCGGTCCACGGCCATTTCGGCCGCGAGCTGCCGGAGTTCACCTGGGAACGCACCGATCGAGCCGAGGAGCTGGAGAACGCCCTGTGACCACGCCTGACCCGACCTCTGCCGCGGGCCTCGACCCGGAGCTCGCCGCCCGCCTCAAGCACGACGAGCGCGGACTGCTCACCGCCGTGGTCCAGGACGCCGCCGACCAGCGCGTACTGATGGTCGGCTGGATGGACGACGAGGCCCTGCACCGCACCCTGACCAGCGGGCGGGCCACCTACTGGTCGCGCTCCCGCGGGGAGTACTGGCGCAAGGGTGACACCAGCGGGCACGTGCAATGGGTCCGCGCCGTGGCACTGGACTGCGACGGCGACACGCTGCTGGTCCAGGTCGACCAGGTCGGCGCGGCCTGCCACCGCGGCACCGAGACCTGCTTCGACGGCGGGGACCTGGGCGCCCTCTCCCTCTCGCCCGCGGAGCGGCACGCATGAACCCGGAGCACCCGACCGCGCCGGATGCCGCTGCCGCCGACCCCTCCGAGGCGTACCCGGAGCTGGTCGCGGGGCGCGAGGGCGACGCCCTCGGCGTGATCCACCCCGACCGCGAGACCTTCCGCGCCCTGGCCGCCCGCCAGCGGGTGGTCCCCGTGAGCATGCGGCTGCTGGCCGACGAGGACACCCCGGTCTCGCTGTACCGCCGTCTGACGGCGGACGGCGACGGCCGCGGCACCTTCCTCCTGGAGTCCGCGGGGGAGGGCGAGGCCTCACGCTGGTCGATCATCGGCACCCGCGCCCGCGCCGTGCTGACCGAGCGCGAGGGCAGCGCCCGCTGGATCGGCGACGTCCCGGCCGGTGTGCCCACCACCGGCAGCCCCGTGGAGGCGCTGCGCGCCGTCACCAGCGCCTTCCGCGCCGCCCGCCAGCCGCACCTGCCTCCCTTCTCCGGCGGCATGGTCGGCTATCTCGCCTACGACGCGGTGCGTCACTGGGAGAAGCTCGAGGTCTCCCCGCCCGACGAGGTGGGCCTGCCGGATCTCTCGATGCTCCTCGCCCAGGACGTGGTCGTCCACGACGACCACGACTCCACGGTGGTGCTGGTCGCCAACGCGCTGAACCTCGACGCCACGGCCGACGGAGTCGATGCCGCCTACGATGACGCGCTCGCGCGCCTGGAGGCGATGCGGGAGCGCCTGCGCACCCCGGTGAGCACCGGTGCGATGGTCTACGAGACCGTTCGCGACCTCGAGCCGAAGGCGCGCACCGCGCAGCTCGAGTACGAGCGGGCCGTGCAGGACGCCGTCCGCGACATCATCGACGGCGAGATCTTCCAGGTGGTGCCCTCGCAGCGCTTCTCCCTGCCGGTGGCGGCGGACCCGCTGGACGTGTACCGGGTGCTGCGGCGGATGAACCCCAGCCCCTACATGTATCTCCTGCGCACCGTCGATGCGAGCGGCGAGCCCATCGACGTGGTGGGCGCGAGTCCCGAGTCGCTGGTCACCGTGCGCGGCAGGACCGCCACCACGCACCCCATCGCCGGCTCCCGCCCGCGCGGCGCGGGCCCGGAGGAGGACGAGCGCCTCGCCCAGGAGCTGCTGGCCGATGCCAAGGAGCGCTCCGAGCACCTCATGCTCGTCGACCTCGCCCGCAACGATCTCCAGAAGTTCTGCGATCCCGGCACCGTGGTGGTGCGCGACTTCATGCACATCCAGCGCTTCTCCCACATCCAGCACATCGTCTCCACCGTCACCGGGCGCATCCGTGACGACGCCCTGGCCTACGACGCGCTGCGGGCCACGTTCCCGGCCGGGACCCTCTCCGGGGCCCCGAAGCCGGCGGCCATGCGGATCATCGACCGGCTCGAGCCGGTCCGGCGCGGCGTGTACGGCGGCACCGTCGGGTACATCGACTTCGCCGGGGACATGGACATGGCCATCGCCATCCGCACCGCCGTGCTCAAGGACGGCACCGCGCACGTCCAGGCCGGCGGGGGAGTGGTCGCCGACTCCGACCCCACCATGGAGCACCGCGAGACCCAGTCGAAGGCGGCCGCGGCCCTGCGCGCCGTCGCCTCGGCCGATACGCTGCGGTCCGCATGAGCACCTCCCGCCCCGCGGACCCTCCGGAAGAGCCGACGTCCGACCTGGCCCCGGCCGGGCCCGCGCGATCGCGGCGCACCCCGAGCCGGCGGATGACCGTGCTGGCCGGCCTGTTCGCCTCGGCCCTGCTGGCCGGTGCCACCCGGATGACCTGGGTGCAGGCCTCGGCGCCGGACCTCGCCGGCACCACGCAGGACGTGGCCGTCAAGGGCACCGACGCCGCTCCCGCCGTGCTCGCCGTGGCGATCGTCGCGGTCGCCGCGGCGCTGGCGACCACGCTGTCCTCGACCTGGGTGCGCTTCGTGACCGGCCCCGTGCTGCTCGCCGCGGGACTGGCCGGCGGATATTCGGCGGTCATGGTGAGCGCAGACCCGATCTCGGCCTCCGGCTCCGCGGTCGCCGGCGCCACGGGCGTCCTCGGCTCCCAGGTGCAGGCCCAGGCCACCGCCTGGCCCCTGCTCACGCTCCTGCCCGCCCTGGCCGTGGCCGCGACCGGTCTGATCGTCCTCGTGGCGGGCCGGACCTGGCCCGTCGGCACGCGGTACCGCAGCGCCGCCGTCACCGTCACGGCGGACCCGGCGGAGGACCCTGCCGCGGCCTGGGACGCCCTGACCCGGGGCGAGGATCCCAGTGCGGACGTCGACGCCCGTGCCGAGCCGGGCCCCGAGAGCGAACCGGGCGACGGCGCGCAGCGCCGCGCCTCCGGGCAGCAGCTCGGTGACCGTGATCACCCGGCCTCCGACACCTGAGCGACAGCGCCGGACGCCGCCCCGTCCGTGGCGCCATGACGTGGCACAATAGCCTCGACAGGGCCCCCTACCGGAGAAGGACCATGACCAAGACCTACGCCGTGCCGCCGCACCCGCCCCACAACGAGGGCAAGACCGCGGCCGCCTGGACGCTGACCATGGGCGTGGTCTTCGGCTCGGCCATCGTGGCCGCGGGAATGATCCTGGCCATGATGCTTCTGGTGTGGATCGGCATCGGCGTGATGGCGCTCGCGATCATCGCGGGCATCGTCATGTCGCTCGCCGGTCTCGGCCAGCCCAAGCCGGAACTCGTCCAGAACGACTCGAGATGACCTGGGCGGCGCGGGACCAGCACGGCCACGCCGTGCCGGACGCCCCCGCCGGCGGACTCCGCAGGACCCTGCTGCCCCTGGGGATCGTGGCCAGCGGGCTCCTCGTCGCTCTCACGGTCCAGGCCACCTTCGACCCCTTCCGCACGAACGTGCCCCTGTGCATCGTCCACACCCTGACCGGGCTGGACTGCCCCGGGTGCGGGGCGATCCGTGCCGTCCACGCGCTGCTGGAGGGGAACCTGCTGCTCGCTCTGCGCAGCAATGCGCTGATCATCCTCGCCCTGCCGGCCGTGGCCGCGGGGCTCGCCCTGTGGACCGTACGACGGGCACGGGGCAGGCCGATCGGCATGCTGCCCTCGAACCGCGTGATGATCCTGCTGGGCGCCCTGGTGGCCCTGTTCACCGTGCTGCGGAACATCCCCGCCTTCTGGTTCCTCGCCCCGATCTCCTTCGTCGGCGCCTGAGCACCGACCCCCGTCCCGATCGCACCACCGGCGATCCCGCCCCAGACCGCTGCAGGAGGCACCCGTGACCCCCACCGGCACCGTGCTCGACGACATCATCGCCGGGGTGCGAGAGGACCTCGAGCCCCGACGCGCGGCGACGCCCGCCACCGAGCTCGAGCAGCTCGCCCGTGACGCCGCCCCGGCCCGCGACGCCCGCGCCGCCCTGCGCGGGGACGGCACCACGATGGGCCTCATCGCCGAGGTCAAGCGTGCCAGCCCCTCCAAGGGCGCACTCGCAGAGATCCCCGCTCCTGCCGACCTCGCGGCGATCTACGCCGACAGCGGTGCGAGCGCGATCAGCGTCCTGACCGAGCCCCGCCGCTTCCGCGGCTCCCTGGAGGACCTCGACGCCGTGCGTGCGCGCGTCGACGTTCCCGTACTGCGCAAGGACTTCATCGTCGATCCGTACCAGGTGCTGGAAGCGCGCGCCCATGGCGCCGACCTGATCCTGCTGATCGTGGCGGCGCTGGAGGATTCACTACTGCGCGACCTCGCCGAGCTCACGGCCGAGCTGGGGATGCATGCCCTGATCGAGGCCCACACCGCCGACGAGCTCGACCGTGCCCTCGCCCTGGATGCCGACCTCCTCGGCGTCAACGCCCGCGACCTCAAGACCCTCGACGTGCACCCCGACCGTGCCGGTGACCTGCTGCGCAGGATCCCGGCCGGACCGCTGGCCATCGGGGAATCGGCCGTGGCCTCCGTCCAGGACGTCGAGGCCTATGCCGCGGCCGGAGCAGACGCCGTGCTGGTCGGCGAGGCACTGGTCACCGCCGGTGATCCTGCCGCCGCCGTCACCGCGTTCCGCCAGGTCGCACGTCGCGGTCGCACCGCCCCGGAAGGAGCCCGCGCATGAGCGCCCCGCATCCCCAGCCCGTCCCGCCCGATGGCCAGGTCCGCACCGATATGCAGCGTCCCGCCGGGCAGCTGCGCTCCGAGTCCGGCCCCTACTTCGGGGACTTCGGCGGTCGATTCCTGCCCGAAGCCCTGGTCCCGGCCCTCGACGAGCTCACCGAGACCTACGAGAAGGCCGTCGTGGACCCGGAGTTCGCGGTCGAGCTGCAGCGCCTGGCAGCGGAGTACACCGGCCGGCCCTCGCTGCTGTCCGAGGTGCCGCGCTTCTCCCAGCTCGCCGGCGGCGCCCGGATCCTGCTCAAGCGCGAGGACCTCAACCACACCGGCAGCCACAAGATCAACAACGTCCTCGGCCAGGCACTGCTGACCAAGCGCATGGGCAAGTCCCGGGTCATCGCGGAGACCGGCGCCGGCCAGCACGGCGTCGCCACCGCCACCGCAGCGGCCCTGTTCGGCCTGGACTGCACGATCTACATGGGCGAGGAGGACACCGAGCGGCAGGCGCTGAACGTCGCCAGGATGCGCCTGCTCGGGGCCGACGTGGTCCCGGTCAGCCAAGGCTCCCGCACCCTCAAGGACGCCATCAACGAAGCGTTCCGCGACTGGGTCGCCAACGTCGAGAGCACCCACTACCTCCTGGGCACCGTCGCCGGACCGCACCCCTTCCCGGTGATGGTCCGCGACTTCCATCGCATCATCGGCGAGGAGGCGCGCTCCCAGACCCTCGAGCGGGTGGGCCGCCTGCCCGACGCGGTGGTCGCCTGCGTCGGCGGCGGCTCGAACGCGATGGGCATCTTCCACGCGTTCCTCGACGACGTGGACCCCGTCGTCCGGCTGATCGGCTGCGAGGCCGGAGGAGACGGCATCGACTCGGGTCGGCACTCCTCGACCATCTCCGGAGGGTCCGCCGGGGTGCTCCACGGGGCCCGCAGCTTCGTGATGCAGGACCAGGACGGCCAGACCATCCCCTCGCACTCGGTCTCCGCCGGGCTGGACTACCCCAGCGTGGGCCCCGAGCACGCCTGGCTCGCGGACATCGGCCGTGCCGAGTACCGGGCCATCGACGACGGCCCCGCCATGGACGCCTTCGCCCTGCTGTCCATGACCGAGGGCATCATGCCCGCGATCGAATCCGCCCACGCACTGGCCGGAGCCCTCGAACTGGGCCGGGAGCTGGGGGAGGAGGCCGTCATCCTGGTCAGCCTCTCCGGTCGGGGGGACAAGGACGTCGACACCGCCTCCCGCTGGTTCGGCCTGGTGGGCGAGGACCCCGCCCGCGCCGACCTCGAGAGCCTCCGCGCCCGCGCCCGCACCACCGCCGGAGACGCCACCGGCCCTGCCGGTGCCGAGGGAGGGGTGTCCCGATGAGCGCCACCGAGACCGCCCGCGTGCGCGCGGGCGACGCCCTGGACATCGCCCGCAGCGAGAACCGCTCTGCACTCATCGGCTACCTGCCCGTCGGGTATCCCGACGTCGAGCAGTCCATCGACGCCGCCCGGGTGCTCATCGATCACGGAGCCGACATGATCGAGCTGGGCCTTCCGTACTCGGACCCGGTCATGGACGGACCGGTGATCCAGCAGGCGGCCTCGGCCGCCCTGGCCGGTGGAGTGCGCACCCGTCACGTGCTCGAGGCCGTCGAGGCGCTCTCGGGCCGCGGAGCCGCCATCCTCGTCATGTCCTACTGGAACCCGGTCCTCGCCTACGGGCCCGCCGCCTTCGCGCGCGACCTCGCCGCGGCCGGCGGGGCCGGAGTCATCACCCCCGACCTGATCCCCGATGAGGGCGCCGACTGGATCGCCGCGAGCGAGGAGCACGGCGTGGACCGCGTGTTCCTGGTCGCACCCAGCTCGCCGCCGGACCGCCTCGCCCATGTGGTCTCCCACACAACGGGCTTCGTCTACGCGGCGAGCACGATGGGCGTCACCGGGACCCGCGCGAGCGTGTCGGCGGCCACCGAGGACCTGGTGGCGCGCACCCGCGCGGCCGGCGCCCGCAACGTCTGCGTCGGTCTCGGCGTCTCGAACGGTGAGCAGGCCGCGCAGGTCGGCGCGTACGCTGATGGAGTGATCGTCGGCTCCGCCTTCGTGCGCACGCTGCTGGACAACGCGGGCGACGCCCCTGCGACCCGCACCGCCCTCGCAGCCGTGGCCGACGATCTGCGCGCCGGAGTGGAGCGCGCTCGCACCGCCTCGTAGTACCGGCCCGAAGGACCCGCACGGCACCACCCCGTCGGCGCAGCATCCACAGGGGCCGCCCGGTCCGCTCTCGGGCCGGCCCCAGCGGGGCGGGCCCGATCGCCCGGCGAGTCCGCCGCCCCGTCGTCCCGCACCGCCCAGCCGTCCCGCACCACAGTGAGGAGAGCCCGGACATGATCCCCAGTTCGCCCATCTCCTCGCTCTCCCTCGGCCCGCTCACGGTGCACTTCTACGCGATCTGCATCCTGCTCGGGATGGGGGTGGCCCTGTGGTGGGCCACCAAGCGCTGGGTCGCGCGCGGCGGCGACGGCGACGACCTCTTCGACATCGTGTTCGTCGCGATCATCGCCGGGATCATCGGCGCCCGCATCTGGCACGTGCTGACCTCCCCGGCCCCGTTCTTCGGGGAGGGCGGGAACCCCATCGCCGTGCTCTACATCTGGCAGGGCGGCCTGGCGATCTACGGCGGCGTGGCCGGCGGCGCGATCGCGGCATACTTCATGGCCCGGATGAAGCAGGTCTCGTTCACGGCCCTGGCCGACACCATCGCCCCCACCCTGATGGTCGCGCAGGCCATCGGCCGGTTCGGCAACTGGTTCAACCAGGAGCTCTACGGCCCGCCCCTGGACACCTGGTGGGCGTGGGACGTCACGTGCGTCACCAACGGCACCACGATCCCCGGCTGTGAGCCCGGCACGTACCACCCGACCTTCCTGTACGAGCAGCTGTGGAACCTCGTCGGTGTCGTGGTGCTGCTGGCCCTGGCGCGCCGCTTCGAGCTGGGCGGCGGCCGCGTGTTCTGGGCCTACGCCGGGATCTACTCGACCGGCCGCGCCTGGATCGACGCCATCCGCAGCGAGCCCGTCCTGATGATCGGGCCGCTGCGCATCCACACCCTGGTCGCTATCATCATGGTTCTGGTCGCCCTACTCGCCTTCGTGATCCTCACCGTGCGACAACGCCGGCGCGGCGGCGAGGTCGTCGCGGCCGACGGATCGTTCGTCGTACCCGCCCCCGCCGAGGACGAGGACCCCGACGACGAGGACGAGCCCGACAGATCCGGGACTCCTCCCGCCGCCGACGAAGAATCCTCCCCCCGGGACCCGGAGGGCCCCACGGACACCGGACGCCACAGACGCGCCTGAGGACCGTGGCCCGGACCGGGCACCCGTCGACCACCGGCGAGCCGTCACCGGCCGCCCACCTGGAAGGGCTCGTATGCACCCCCTCGATACCCGCTTCTCCCGCTTCCCCGCCTCGCAGGGCCTCTACCGCCCCGAGAGCGAGGGCGACTCGTGCGGCGTGGCGATGATCGCCACCCTCCGCGGCCGCCCCGGCCACGACATCGTCGAGCACGCCCTGACGGCGCTGCGCAACCTCGAGCACCGCGGAGCCGTCGGTGCCGAGGAGGCCACCGGTGACGGCGCCGGAATCATGGTCCAGCTGCCGGATTCGTTTCTGCGCGAGGTCAGCGGCCTCGAGCTGCCGCCGCTGGGCTCCTACGCCGCCGGCATCGCCTTCGTCCCCCGCGACGAGGAGGGCCGCCGCGAGGCGTTCGAGGCCCTCGAGTCGATCTGCGCCGAGGAGGGCCTGCGAGTCCTCGGCCAGCGCGAGGTGCCCACCACCGACGGCCTCGTCGGGCCCTCCGCCGAGGCCGTCCGCCCCGACTTCGTGCAGGTCTTCGTCGCCGACGCGGCCGGTCAGCGCACCGGTATCGAGCTCGAGCGCGCCGCCTTCGCGGTGCGCCGCCGGGTCGAGCACACCACCCGCGCCTACTTCCCCTCGCTGTCCACGCGCGTGATGGTCTACAAGGGCATGCTCACCCCGGCCCAGCTCGAGCAGTTCTACCCGGACCTGCACGACCCGCGGTTCGAGGCCGAGCTGGCGATCGTCCACTCCCGGTTCTCGACCAACACGTTCCCGGCCTGGCCGCTGGCCCATCCCTTCCGGACCCTGGCCCACAACGGCGAGATCAACACGGTGATCGGCAACCGCAACCGGCTGCGCGCCGCCGAGGGCAGCATGCGCACCGACGTGTTCGGCGAGGACTTCGCGCGGCTGCTGCCGGTCAGCACGCCCGGGGCGTCGGACTCGGCGAGCCTGGACGAGACCCTCGAGCTGCTGAACCTCTCGGGCCGCTCGCTCCCGCACGCGCTGATGATGCTGATCCCCGAGCCGTGGGAGAACGACGACTCGATGGACCCGGACCTGCGGGCCTTCTACGAGTTCCACGCCGCCCTGCAGGAGCCGTGGGACGGCCCGGCCTCGGTCGTCTTCACCGATGGCACGCAGGTCGGTGCGCGCCTGGACCGCAACGGGCTGCGCCCCTTGCGGTACTGGGTCACCGACGACGACCTGGTGATCCTGGGCTCGGAGACCGGGCTGCTGGACGTCCCGCGCTCCTCCCTGGTGCGCACCGGGCGCGTCGCGCCGGGCGAGATCTTCCTGGTGGACGTCGCCGAGGGCGAGATCGTGCCCAGCCAGGAGCTCAAGCACCGCATCGCCACCGAGCACCCGTACGGGACCTGGGTGCGCGAGCAGAAGGTGAATCTGTCCGAGCTGCCCTCCCGCGAGCACATCACCCACACCCGCTCCTCCGTGGTCCGGCGTCAGCAGACGTTCGGGTACACCGAGGAGGAGCTGAGGATCCTGCTCGCCCCGATGGCCGCCAAGGGCGCGGAGCCGCTCGGTGCGATGGGCACCGACACCCCGATCGCGGTGCTCTCGGATCGCCCGAGGCTGCTGTTCGACTACTTCACCCAGATGTTCGCCCAGGTCACCAACCCTCCGCTGGACTCCCTGCGCGAGGAGATCGTGACCTCGCTGGGCGTGGCCATCGGCCAGGCGCGGAACCTGCTCGACGCCACCCCGCAGCACGCTCGCCAGCTGGCGCTGGACTTCCCCATCATCGACAACGACGAGCTCGCCAAGATCGTGGCGGTCGACGCCAACCCGGCGACCGCGGACTTCCGCACCGTGCGCCTGCGCGGCCTGTACCCGGTCGCGGGCGGCACCGAGGCGCTCGAGAAGCGTCTGCAGGAGATCTGTGACGAAGCGGTCGCCGCGATCGACGACGGCGCCACCTTCCTGGTGCTCTCGGACCGTGATGCGAACCAGGTGCTCGCGCCGATCCCCTCGCTGCTGCTGACCAGCGCCGTCCAGCACCATCTGGTGCGCACGGGCCGCCGTACCGCCGCGGCCCTGCTGGTCGAGGCCGGCGACGTCCGCGAGGTCCACCACGCCGCCCTGCTGATCGGCTACGGCGCCAGCGCCATCAACCCCTACCTCGCGATGGAGAGCGTCGAGGAGCTCGTCGAGCGCGGCGTGGTCAGCGACGTCGCCCCCGAGCAGGCGGTGCGCAACCTCATCGTCGCCCTCGGCAAGGGCGTCCTGAAGATCATGTCGAAGATGGGCATCGCCACGGTGGCCTCGTACCGCGGCGCGCAGATCTTCGAGGCCGTCGGCCTCTCCCAGGACCTGGTGGACACCTACTTCCCGGGCACCATCTCCCGCATCGGCGGCATCGACCTCGACGTCATCGCCCAGGAGAACGCGGCCCGCCACGCCCTGGCCTACCCGGTCGACGGCGTCCACCAGGCTCACCGGAGCCTGCCCGTCGGCGGCGAGTACCAGTGGCGCCGCGAGGGCGAGCCGCACCTGTTCACGCCCGAGGCCGTCTTCCGCCTGCAGCACTCGGCGCGCACCCGTCAGTACGACGAGTTCCGTCGCTACACGGACGAGGTCGACGACCAGCACGAACGTCTGATGACCATCCGCGGGCTGCTGAAGCTGCGCACGGAGGACCAGTCGCCGGTGCCGATCGAGGAGGTCGAGCCGGTCGAGTCGATCACCCGCCGCTTCATGACCGGCGCGATGAGCTACGGGTCCATCTCGCAGGAGGCCCACGAGACGCTGGCCATCGCGATGAACCGCCTGGGCGGCATGTCCAACAGCGGTGAGGGCGGCGAGGACACGGAGCGTCTGCACGATCCTGAGCGGCGCAGCGCGATCAAGCAGATCGCCTCCGGCCGCTTCGGCGTGACCAGCCAGTACCTGACGTTCGCGCGGGACATCCAGATCAAGATCGCCCAGGGTGCGAAGCCCGGCGAGGGCGGCCAGCTGCCCCCGGAGAAGGTCTACCCGTGGATCGCACGGACCCGCCACTCCACCCCCGGCATCGGCCTGATCTCCCCGCCGCCGCACCACGACATCTACTCGATCGAGGATCTCGCCCAGCTGATCCACGACGCCAAGTCGGCGAACCCCGCCGCCCGCGTCCACGTCAAGCTGGTCTCCCGCTTCGGGGTCGGCACGGTCGCGACCGGCGTGTCCAAGGCGCACGCCGACGTGGTGCTGATCTCCGGCCACGACGGCGGCACGGGGGCCAGCCCGCTGAACTCGCTCAAGCACGCCGGCACCCCCTGGGAGCTGGGCCTGGCCGAGACGCAGCAGACCCTGCTGCTGAACGGCCTGCGCGACCGCATCACGGTGCAGGTCGACGGGCAGATGAAGACCGGACGCGACGTGATCATCGCCGCCCTGCTGGGCGCCGAGGAGTACGGCTTCGCGTCCGCTCCGCTGGTCGTCTCCGGCTGCGTGATGATGCGCGTGTGCCACCTGGACACCTGCCCGGTGGGCGTGGCCACCCAGAACCCCGAGCTGCGTGCGCGCTACACCGGCCAGGCCGAGCACGTGGTGACGTTCTTCCAGTTCGTCGCCGAGCAGGTCCGCGAGCACCTCGCCGCACTGGGTCTGCGCTCTCTGGACGAGGCGATCGGTCGCACCGACCTGCTGGGTCTGCGCGACGACACGATGAGCCGCTCGGTGCTGGGTGCGGCCAAGCGCGAGGGTCTCGATCTCGAGGCGATCCTCGCCGCCCCCGTCATCCACGAGGGCGACTTCCCCCGGCGCCGGCGCGACCAGGACCACCAGCTGGAACGGGCGGCGGACCACCCCTGGATCGAACAGGCCGCCGAGGTCATCGAGGGACGGCTGGCCTCGGTGCACATCACCGACACCATCAGCAACGTCCAGCGCAGCACGGGCACGCTCCTGGGCCACGAAGTCACCCGGCGCACCGGGGGCGAGGGTCTGGCCGAGGACTCCGTCGTGCTCGATCTCGAGGGCACCGGCGGGCAGTCCTTCGGCGCCTTCCTCCCGGCCGGCATCTCCCTCCAGCTGCGGGGCGACGCCAACGACTACGTCGGCAAGGGGCTCTCCGGCGGTGTGATCGCCATCGGCCACGGCGCCGGCTCCGCCCCCTCACTGACCTCCGCCCCGATCGCGGGCAACACCTGCGCCTACGGGGCCACCAGCGGCAGACTGCTGCTGGCCGGCTCCGCAGGGGAGCGGTTCGGCGTGCGCAATTCCGGGGCCACCCTGGTCGTCGAGGGCATCGGCGACCACGGCGCGGAGTACATGACCGGTGGCGCCGTGGTGATCCTGGGCCCGACGGGACGCAACCTGGGCGCCGGCATGAGCGGGGGCACGCTGTTCGTCCTCGATCTCGATACGGCCTCCCTGAACCCCAAGGACGCCGCCACCTTCGAGATCACGCCCGTGCGCGAGGAGCACCGGGCCTTCGTCCTGGAGGCGGTCTCCGAGCACGCCCGGCGCACCGGCTCCGACCGTGCGGCCGCCCTGCTGGCCGACGAGGACGAGCTGATGAGCCGGCTCACCGAGGTCGCCCCCCGCGCCTTCCTGCGCATCACCTCGATCCGCGAGGACGCGCTGGCCCAAGGGGTCGACCCCGATTCGAACGACGTCTGGAACGAGATCATGGAGAGCACTCATGGCTGATCCCCGAGGATTCCTGCGGTATCGCGACCGCGAGCTGCCCGCCCCTCGGCCGGTCCCGGTGCGGCTCATGGACTGGCGCGAGGTGTACGAGGCCCGCGAGAAGGGCACGCTGAACGTCGTCTCCCGACAGGCCGGGCGCTGCATGAACTGCGGCATCCCCTTCTGCCACCAGGGCTGCCCGCTGGGCAACCTGATCCCGGAGTGGAACGACCTGGTCTACCGCGACGACTGGCACGAGGCGATCGAGCGCCTGCACGCGACCAACAACTTCCCGGAGTTCACCGGCCGCGCCTGCCCGGCGCCGTGCGAGTCCAGCTGTGTGCTGGGCATCAACCAGCCGCCGGTGACCATCAAGAACGTCGAGGTCTCGATCATCGACCGCGCCTTCGAGGAGGGCTGGGTCGAGCCCGTCGAGCCGTCCCGTCAGACCGGCCGCGCCGTGGCCGTCGTCGGATCCGGTCCGGCCGGCCTCGCCGCCGCGCAGCAGCTGACCCGTGCCGGCCACTCGGTGGTCGTCTTCGAGCGCGATGACCGCATCGGCGGCCTGCTGCGCTACGGCATCCCCGAGTTCAAGCTGGAGAAGCGCCACATCGACCGCCGGCTCGAGCAGATGCGCGCTGAGGGCACGCGGTTCCGCACCGGTGTCGACGTCGGCGGCGAGGGCCCCGGCGCCCTCTCCGTCGAGAAGCTGCGCTCCCGGTTCGACGCCGTGGTGCTGGCCACCGGTGCGAGCACGCCGCGGCAGCTGGACGTTCCCGGACGTGACGCCGCGGGCATCCATCCGGCCATGGAGTACCTGACCCAGGCCAACCGCCGGGTGGCCGGCGACGAGCTGGAGGGCCAGATCACCGCCGAGGGCAAGGACGTGGTGATCATCGGCGGCGGCGACACCGGCGCGGACTGCCTCGGCACCGCCCTGCGCCAGGGCGCGAAGTCGGTGACCACCCTCGCCATCGGCACTCAGCCCCCCAGCGAGCGCGACGAGAACCAGCCCTGGCCGACGCACCCGGTGCTGTACGAGGTCTCCACCGCCCACGAGGAGGGCGGTGAGCGTTCGTACCTCGCCTCGACCACCGGCTTCGAGACCGACGAGAACGGGGCTGTCACCGGGCTCCGGGTGGCGCGCACCCAATTCCGCGACGGGAAGCGTCTGCCCACCCCCGGGACCGAGACCGTGCTGCCCGCGACGCTGGTGCTGGTGGCCATGGGCTTCACCGGGCCGCGCACGGACGGGCTGCTGTCCTCGCTCGGCGTGGAGCTCACCTCGCGCGGCAACGTCGCGCACGACGGGCAGTGGGCGACGGACGTCCCCGGCGTGTTCACCGCCGGCGACTGCGCCCGCGGTCAGAGCCTCATCGTGTGGGCGATCGCGGAGGGGCGCTCCTGCGCCGCCGCCGTCGACAGCCACCTGATGGGGGACACCTCTCTCCATGCGCCCGTCGCGCCGGGAGAGAAGCCCGTCACAGTGTGAAAGACTGGGCCCACACGCGATGCTGCGGCCCCTTCGGCGAGCGTCCGTGACGTTCGCCGGCGGGCCGCGGCCCTTATCAGAACTACAGATGGGTTGACATGCGCAAAGCGAAGATCGTCTGCACACTCGGTCCGGCGACCAATACCTACGAGCAGATCCGGACCCTGATCGAGGCGGGGATGAACGTGGCGAGGATGAACCTCAGCCACGGCACCCACGAAGATCACGAGCAGGTCTACGCGAACATCCGCAAGGCGGCCGAGGATCTGGGCCGCAACGTCGCCATCCTGGTCGATCTGCAGGGCCCCAAGATCCGTCTCGGCAAGTTCGAGGACGGCCCGCACCAGCTCGAGGTCGGTGACGAGTTCGTCATCACCACCGAGGACATCGTGGGGACCAAGCAGCGGGTCTCGACCACCTTCAAGGGCCTGCCGGGCGACTGCCGCCCGGGGGATGTCCTCCTGATCGACGACGGCAAGGTCTCCGTCCGTGTCACCGACGTCTCCGAGACCGAGGTCAGCACGGTCGTCGAGGTCCCCGGCCCGGTCTCCGACAGCAAGGGCATCAACCTGCCCGGCGTGGCCGTCTCCGTCCCGGCGATGAGCGAGAAGGACGTCGCGGATCTGCGCTGGGGCCTGGCCCTGGGCGCCGACGTGATCGCCCTGTCCTTCGTGCGCGACGCGCACGACATGGACGAGGTGCTGCGGATCATGCAGGAAGAGGGTCGCCGCGTCCCCGTCGTCGCGAAGATCGAGAAGCCGCAGGCCGTGCGCGCGCTGCGCTCCATCGTCGGTGCCTTCGACGGCATCATGGTCGCCCGCGGCGATCTCGGCGTCGAGCTGCCGCTGGAGCAGGTCCCGCTGGTCCAGAAGCGCGCCATCGAGCTCGCCCGCCGCAACGCCAAGCCGGTGATCGTCGCCACCCAGGTGCTGGAGTCGATGATCACGAGCCCGCGCCCCACCCGCGCCGAGGCCTCCGACTGCGCCAACGCCATCCTCGACGGCGCAGACGCGGTGATGCTCTCGGGCGAGACCAGCGTCGGCGCCTATCCCTTCGAGGCGGTCCGCACGATGGCCCGCATCGTCACCAACACCGAGGAGAACGGCGCAGACCGCATCCTCCCGCTGGGCACCATCCCGCATACCCGCGGCGGAGCGATCACCCGCGCGGCCGCCGAGATCGGTGACCAGCTCTCGGCGCAGTACCTGGTGACCTTCACCGAGTCCGGCGACACCGCGCGGCGCCTGTCCCGCCTGCGTCCCACGATCCCTCTGCTGGCGATGACCCCGTACCCCGAGGTCGCCCGCCAGCTGTCCCTGACCTGGGGCATCGAGGCGCACCTGGTGCCGATGCAGAAGGATTCCGACGCGATGGTCAGCGTCGTCGACGAGCTGCTGCGCGAGCACAAGGGCCTGCAGAAGAACGATCTGGTCATCATCGCGGCCGGGTCGCCTCCCGGGGTCCACGGCTCCACCAACACCCTCCGGGTCCACCGCATCGGCGACCTCGACGGCACCGAGTCCGCTCGTATCGAGGCCGACCGCATCGCCGCCGGGCCGCAGACCTGATCCGGACCCGCTCCGACGAGACGGCGCCCGCCGGCCTGCATGGCCGGCGGGCGCCGTCTCCCGGTGCGGCACGCACGTGAGATGTGCGACGCCGGTACTGCGTGCCGGGTGCGGGACTCGAACCCGCACGCCCTCGCGGACAGCGCATTTTGAGTGCGCCGCGTCTACCATTCCGCCAACCCGGCTCGCCCCCCGTGGAGTAGGGCTGGACTAGGATACCGCTGATGACCACCGGCCTTGGCCGCCCGGGTGCCGACCCGCGGCCGGGCCCTCCCGACACATAGGGCGACATGAACGACGACACCGCTTCCCTTCCCGACGACACCCAGGACCTCCCCGAGCAGGAGGAGGGCCGCTCCCAGCGCACAGCCATCGTGGCCGAGGACGAGAGCCTCATCCGCATGGACATCGTCGAGACCCTCACCGAGGCCGGTTTCGAGGTGGTCGCTGCGGTCGGCGATGGCGAGAGCGCCGTGACCAAGGCTCGTGAGCTGCGGCCCGACGTCGTCATCATGGATGTGAAGATGCCGCAGACCGACGGCGTCAGCGCCGCTGAGCGCATCGGTGAGGACAACCTCGCTCCCGTCGTGATGCTCACGGCGTTCTCGCAGGCCGAGCTCGTCGAGCGCGCCCGCGATGCCGGCGCCATGGCCTACGTCGTCAAGCCCTTCACCCCGGCCGACCTGCTGCCGGCGATCGAGATCGCGATCTCCCGCTTCACTCAGATCACGCAGCTGGAGGCCGAGATCCAGGATCTCGGCGAACGGTTCGAGACCCGCAAGCGCGTGGACCGCGCCAAGGGCCTGCTGCAGACCAACATGGGTCTGTCGGAGCCGGAGGCCTTCCGCTGGATCCAGAAGACCTCGATGGACCGTCGCCTGACCATGCGCGAGGTCGCCGACGCCGTCATCGATCAGCTGGGCGGTCCCGGCAAGGAGTGACATCGATCCGGGGCCGTCGGGCCCGGAGCGGGAGGGGACGCACGGGGGCATGGTGATCTCACGACGCAGGCTGGTGCGACGACTCGGGGCGGGAGTCCTCGGCACCGGCGCACTGGCAGCCTGCACCAACGGTCGCAGAGGCCGGGGCCGCGGCCGTGCCACCACCACCGCCCCCACCGGCGCCGCGCAGGAGGAGCCCGACGTTCCGCTGGTGCTGGGCTCGATCGGCGCCTCCTACGGGCGCGCCGGCGCCTTCGAGAAGACCATCGCCATCGCCGTCCACGAGGCCATGATCGACGTCAACGCGCGATGGAAGGGCCTGTTCGGCCATGAGGTCGAGATGACCGAGCGCCACGTGATGGAGGAGGCCGGTGAGGACCTCACCGACGTGATCACCTCGATGGCCGACTCCGGGGTGACCGCCGTGATCACCTCCATCGACGAGGACGCACTGATCGCGGCGATCCCTGCCTTCGTGGAGGCCGGCATCGCGGTGATCGACGTCTTCACCTCGGGGATGAGCGTGCGCGCGGCCGAGGTGCAGAGCTCCGGCATGCTGGTGCGGCTGGCCCCCAACGACCGCGCGATCGCGGCCCTCTACGCGGAGGAAGCGTGGGCGGGCTCCTCCGACAAGGGCGGGGACCCGGGCACCGTCGCCTACGTCTCCGAGGACACCGCCCAGGGCCAGAGCCTGCTGCACGAGCTGGAGCAGGTCCTCAACCCCGAGGGCGGCAAGATCGTCTCGAAGCACTTCTACCCCTTCGGCAAGATCGGCACGATCGGAAAGATCGTCGAGAAGGTGCTGGAGTCGCCGCCGGCGCTGCTGGTGGTCAACGGCGGACCGGAGGCGGGTCGCCTGCTCTCCGAGCTGTACAAGGCGACGCTGGACGAGGGTCAGCGCCCCACCGTCGAGTTCCCCACGCGACTGTCCCCGGCCGCGACGGTGGACTACGCCGACGAGCAGCTCGCCCCGGAATGCCTGACCAGGGCGACGGGTTTCGAACCCGGCGGCGAGCTCACCGTCGAGCACGTCAACATGATGCTCAACGTGGACCCTGGCCTCCTGGACACCGGGTACGCGTACTCACAGCAGGCCTACGACGCCGTGATCCTCGCCGGACTCGCCGCGCAGAACGCCCTGTCCGTCCAGGGGACCGACATCGCCAGCTCGATCCGGCAGGTGCTCACCGGCACCGAGGAATGCACGGACTACGGCGACTGTCGCAGCACCCTTCGCGTCGCACTGGAGGCCGGGGACCGTGCCACGATCTCGTTCGTCGGCAGGATGGGGGCGCTGGAGCTGGGGGACGGTCCCGATCCGCGCACCGGCGACCTGCGGACCTACTCGTGGACCGAGGCGAACGAGATCGAGACCGGAGAAGCGACCAGCTTCGAGGTCGACGCCTGACCACGGACCCGTCCCGCCCCGGCACCCGGTCAGCGTGACGGCAGCAGCATGGTGGAGACGGTGACGGTGCTCAGCAGTGTGCCGCGCTCGTCGTGCACGTCGACCAGGTAGCTCGCCACCTGCCGACCGGCGTGGCGGATCGTGCAGGTCGCCGTGACGATCCCCTCGCGCGCCGAGCGATGATGCAGCGCCGAGACGGAGGTGCCGACGGCCTGGGCACCGTCGCCGTGGACCTCGCGGGCACGGAGGATCCCTGCGAACGAGGCAACCGACTCCGCGAGGGCGATGGTGGCACCGCCGTGCAGCAGCCCCGCCGGCTGCGTGTTCCCGGCCACGGGCATGGTCATGGTTCCGCCGCGAGCATCGAGGCTGAGCAGCTCCATGCCGCAGCGTTCGATGAGCGTGCCGCGGATCATGGGCTCGACGATCCTGCGCAGGTCCTCGCCGGACAGCGGGGCGGAGACGCCGGCCCGGTCCTGACCGTCGGCCGGACCGTCGCAGCCGGCAGGGTGGTTCTCTGGCGTGTCGGTCATGGACCGAGCCTGCCACAGCGGGACCCGCGCGCGCGTCGGGCCGACGTGGGAGACTGCTCCCCATGAGTGCGAACGACCTCGAAGGCCAGCGTACGAGCGACCTGAGCGACCAGCGCCCGAGCGATCTGAGCGGTCAGCGGCTGCTGCTGATCGATGGACATGCCATGGCGTTCCGGGCGTTCTTCGCGTTGCCCGCCGACGGATTCACCGACGGCCGCGGGCAGGCGACCAACGCCGTGTACGGGTTCGCCCGCATGCTCATCAACGTCGTCGCCTCCGAGCGTCCCAGCCACGTGGTCGTCGCCTTCGACCTGCCCGGCGCGACGTTCCGCGATCGCATGTACGAGCAGTACAAGGCGGGCCGCGACGAGACCCCGCCCGACTTCGCCGGGCAGATCCCGCTGATCATGCAGCTCCTCGATGCCCTCGGGGTGCGCTGGCTGACGGTCGAGGACTACGAGGCCGACGACATCATCGCCACGCTCGCCACCCGCACCGCCGCCGAGGGCGGCGAGGCGCTGATCGTCTCCAGCGACCGTGACGCCCTGCAGCTGGTCGGGGAGAACGTGACCCTGCTGCAGCCGGTCAAGGGCGTCACGGAGCTGCGCCGGATGACGCCCGAGGCGGTCGAGGAGAAGTACGGGATCCCTCCGGCGCGGTACCCGGACCTCGCGGCGCTGGTGGGGGAGGTCGCCGACAATCTGCCGGGTGTGCCCGGCGTGGGCCCCAAGACGGCGGCGAAGTGGATCCTCCAGTACGGCGACCTGCCCGGCATCATCGCCCATGCCGACGAGATCAAGGGCAAGGCCGGGCAGGCGCTGCGCGACCACCTCGAGGACGTCGAGCGCAACCGGCTGATGAACGCCGCTGTCACCGACCTCGACGTGCCTGCGGATCCGGAGCACTACGGGCTCGGACGCGGTGACGCCACGGCGCTGAACGCCGTGTTCGACGAGCTCGCCTTCGGCCCGGGGATCCGCCGTGACGTCCCCGCCGACTTCCTGTCCTCGGCCGAGGAGGTCCCGCAGGAGCCCGAGCGCGAGCTGCCCGAGCTGCAGCGGCCGAGCTCGAGCGAACTGATCTCCCTGCTGGACGGGGCCTTCGCGGATGCTGCGGCGATCGCGACCGACGGGAGCTGGGTGCTGGGCCAGGGTGAGGTGCGCCAGCTCGCCCTCGCCACCGCCGACACGCTGGCGGTCGTCGATCTCGCAGAGCTCGACGACACCGCCGAGGGGGCGCTCGGCCGGTGGCTGGCCGATCCTGCGGTCGCCAAGACCGCCCACGACACCAAGCTGGTCTCCCACCAGCTGCGCGGCCACGGCCTCGCCGTCGCCGGATGGCGCACGGATCTCGCGATCGCCGAGTTCCTCTGCCGGCCCGATCAGCGGCCGACCGATCTCGCGGGACTGACGATGCGGCACCTGCAGGAGGACCTGCAGGTCGAGTCCGCCGTCGCCCAGCAGGAGCTGGACCTGGGCGCCGAGGAGTCCGGCGGGGACCAGCTGGGGCGTGCGGCCGACGCCGTGCTGCGCCTGGAGCACCTGCTGCGCGCCGAGCTCGACGAACGCGGAGCCGCCTCCCTGCACGATGACCTCGAGCTCCCGCTGGCCGGGGTCATCGGAGAGGTCGAGGCCACCGGCATCGCCGTCTCCGATGACGTCCTGGCAGGCCTCGACGAGGAGCATGAGGCCAAGCAGGTCGCCGTCGCCGAGTCGGCGTACTCGCACATCGGCGGCGACCACATCAACCTGGGTTCGCCCAAGCAGCTGCAGGAGGTCCTCTACGAGCGGCTGGGCCTGCCCAAGGGGCGGCGCACCAAGACCGGGTACAGCACCAACGCGGAGACGCTGCTGGAACTGTTCGAGAAGACCCAGCACCCCTTCCTCGCCGATCTGCTCGCGCATCGGGACGTGACCAAGATGCGCCAGATCATCGACACGCTGCGACGGTTCATCTCCCCGGCCGGGCGCATCCACACCACCTTCCACCAGAACATCGCCGCCACCGGCCGGCTCTCCTCGAACAACCCCAACCTGCAGAACATCCCCACCCGTACCGAGGAGGGCCGCCGGATCCGTTCCGCCTTCCGCGCCTCCGAGGGGTACGCCGCGCTGATGACCGCGGACTACTCGCAGATCGAGATGCGCATCATGGCCCACCTCTCCGAGGACGCCGGCCTGATCGAGGCCTTCCGCTCGGGCGAGGACCTGCACAGCTTCGTCGCCTCCCGTGTGTTCGACGTGGCTCCCGAGGACGTCGACCCGGCGATGCGCTCGAAGACCAAGGCGATCAGCTACGGCCTCGCCTACGGGCTCAGCGCTTTCGGGCTGGCCCGGCAGCTGCGCATCTCCCAGTCCGAGGCGACCGCGCTGCGCGACGGCTACTTCGAGCGGTTCGGCGGGGTCCGGGACTTCCTGCGCCAGAGCGTCGAGACGGCGCGCTCGACCGGGTACACCGAGACCATCCTGGGCCGGCGCCGGTACCTGCCGGACCTCACCTCCGACAACCGTCAGCGCCGCGAGAACGCCGAGCGGGTCGCGCTGAACTCGCCCATCCAGGGCAGCGCCGCGGACATCATCAAGCTCGCCATGCTCCGTGTGGACCAGCTGCTGCGCGAGCGGGAGCTGAGCTCACGGGTCCTGCTCCAGGTGCACGACGAGCTGGTCCTGGACGTCGCCCACGGCGAGGAGGTGGCGCTGCGCGAGCTGGTCGCCGAGGGGATGGGCTCCGCCTTCGAGCTGTCCGTCCCGCTCGAGGTGGGCATCGGCATCGGCGCGAACTGGCTCGAGGCCGCGCACTGACGCTCGGGACCGCCGCTCGGGACGCGGGACAACTCACACCGTCACCGGCGGCGGGGACGCTTCGCGCCCTCGCACAAGGGTGGCGCGGCTGGTAGCCTGTCGAGGGTCTGTGCGTGGACTGTGCCCTTCGAGGCAGGGTCCGTCGCCCTCGCGTGAGGGCGGTGCGCGCGCGGATGCGCCCCGATCGCAGGGGCGCGGCACGTCCATCATCCCTACTCATACCTGTTCCGACGGAGTTCCTACCTACATGACCGAAACCACGACCCCCCAGATCGCCATCAACGACATCGGCGGCGCCGACGATCTCATGGCTGCCATCGATGCCACCATCAAGTACTTCAACGATGGCGACATCGTCGAGGGCACCGTGGTGAAGGTCGATCACGACGAGGTCCTCCTGGACATCGGCTACAAGACCGAGGGCGTCATCCCCTCGCGCGAGCTGTCCATCAAGCACGACGTCGACCCCGGTGAGGTGGTCGAGGTCGGAGACGGCATCGAAGCCCTCGTCCTCCAGAAGGAGGACAAGGAAGGCCGTCTGATCCTGTCGAAGAAGCGCGCCCAGTACGAGCGCGCCTGGGGCACGATCGAACAGATCAAGGAAGACGAGGGCGTGGTCACCGGCCGCGTCATCGAGGTCGTCAAGGGCGGCCTCATCGTGGACATCGGCCTGCGCGGCTTCCTCCCTGCCTCTCTCGTGGAGATGCGCCGCGTGCGCGACCTGCAGCCCTACGTGGGCCAGGAGATCGAGGCGAAGATCATCGAGCTCGACAAGAACCGCAACAACGTGGTCCTCTCCCGTCGCGCCTACCTGGAGGAGACCCAGTCCGCGGTCCGCTCCGACTTCCTGCAGACCCTGGCCAAGGGCCAGGTCCGCGAGGGCGCTGTCTCCTCCATCGTCAACTTCGGCGCCTTCGTCGATCTCGGCGGTGTCGACGGCCTGGTGCACGTCTCCGAGCTGTCCTGGAAGCACATCGACCACCCGTCCGAGGTCGTCGAGGTCGGTCAGAAGGTCAGCGTCGAGGTTCTCGACGTGGACATGGACCGCGAGCGCGTCTCCCTGTCGCTGAAGGCGACCCAGGAGGACCCGTGGCAGCTGTTCGCCCGCACCCACGCCATCGGCGAGGTCGTCCCGGGCAAGGTCACCAAGCTGGTTCCCTTCGGTGCGTTCGTGCGCGTCGAGGACGGCATCGAGGGCCTGGTGCACATCTCCGAGCTGGCCCAGCGCCACGTGGATCTGCCCGAGCAGGTCGTCACCGTCGACCAGGACGTCTTCGTCAAGGTCATCGACATCGACCTGGAGCGCCGCCGCATCTCGCTGTCGCTGAAGCAGGCCAACGAGGGGGTCGACCCCGAGGGCGACGACACCACCTTCGACCCGGCTCTGTACGGCATGGCCGCGGAGTACGACGAGAACGGCGAGTACAAGTACCCCGAGGGCTTCGACCCGGAGACCAACGAGTGGCTCGAGGGCTACGAGGCGCAGCGCGAGGAGTGGGAGGCCCAGTACGCGGCCGCTTACGAGCGCTGGACCGCTCACAAGGCACAGGTCGCCGAGGCGATCAAGGCCGACGAGGAGTCCGAGAACGCTCCGGCGGAGCAGGCCTCCACCTCCAGCCCGTCGCCGGCTCCGGCCGCTCAGCAGCAGCCGTCGTCCTACCAGTCGGCGACCACCGATGAGGGCACGCTCGCCTCGGACGAGGCGCTGGCCGCTCTGCGCGCCAAGCTGACCGGCGGCTGATCCTCCGGGAAGTCCTCACCGCGGCCCGGTCCCCGTCTCGGGGGCCGGGCCGCAGTGCGTCCGGCAGCATCGTCGGAATCAGCGCGTTCGAGCTGAGATGCAGATCCTCGCGCCGGGGTGGGAGACTGCGCTCATGAACACCGCGCTCGAAGATCACCCGATCCACTCCTGGCTGACCGACATGGACGGCGTCCTCGTCCATGAGCAGGCCGCCCTGCCCGGCGCCGCCGACTTCATCGCCGAACTGCAGCGGCTCGCCCGCCCGTTCCTGGTGCTCACGAACAACTCGATCTTCACGCCGCGCGACCTGCGCGCCCGCCTCTCGCGCAGCGGGATCGACATCCCGGAGGAATCGATCTGGACCAGCGCCCTGGCGACCGCGCGCTTCCTCGCCGAGCAGGCTCCCGGCTCCTCCGCCTACGTGATCGGTGAGGCCGGCCTGACCAGCGCGATGCACGAGGAGGGCTTCATCCTCGCCGACGCCGACGTGGAGTTCGTGGTGCTGGGGGAGACCCGGACCTACTCCTTCGAGTCGATCGCACGGGCGATCCGACTGATCAAGCGCGGGGCGAAGTTCATCGCCACCAACCCGGACGTGACCGGGCCCAGTGCCGAGGGTCCGCTGCCGGCCACCGGCGCCGTCGCCGCGATGGTCACCGCCGCCACCGGCATCTCCCCGTACTACATCGGCAAGCCGAACCCGCTGATGATGCGGACGGCCCTGAACCGGCTCGGAGCCCACTCGGAGACCTCGGTGATGATCGGGGACCGGATGGACACCGACGTGAAGTCCGGTCTCGAGGCAGGGATGCGGTCCGTGCTGGTGCTGTCCGGGTCCACCCGCGAGGACGAGATCACGAAGTACCCGTTCCGGCCCACCAGCGTCCTCAGCGGCATCGCGGACGTCGTCCCGCTGGTCGAACGCCTCACGCCGCTGTCGTCCCAGGAGCTGGACGAGGACTGATCCTCGGCCGAGGTCCTGCGCACAGCGCGGACGACCGCTCGTGCGCGCACGGCCACATGAGAGAATCGGGGCCATGTTGCGCTGGCTCACGGCCGGGGAATCCCACGGCCCGTCCCTCATCTCCCTGCTCGACGGCGTCCCTGCCGGCATCGAGCTGACCAGTGACGATCTGCAGGCCGCCCTGGCGCGCCGCCGTCTCGGCCACGGTCGCGGCAGCCGTCAGAAGTTCGAACAGGACGTGCTGACCATCCACGGCGGGCTCCGGCACGGCCGCACGCTCGGCTCTCCCGTGGCGATCGAGATCGCCAACTCCGAATGGCCGAAATGGGAGAAGGTCATGAGCGCCGACCCGGTCCCGCGCGAGGATCTCCTGGTCGACGCCGGCACCGGTGATGAGCGCGAGATCGCCCGGAACCGCCCGCTGAGCCGCCCCCGGCCCGGCCATGCCGACCTCTCCGGCATGCTCAAGTACGGCTTCGACGACGCCCGCCCGGTGCTCGAGCGCGCCAGCGCTCGCGAGACCGCTGCCCGCGTGGTCGCCGGCCGCGTGGCCGCGGCGCTGCTCGAGCAGGCCGCCGGCATCCGGCTGGTCTCCCACACCCTTGCGGTGGGCTCCGTGCGCGTGCCCGAGGACGCCCCGCTGCCGGGCCCGGACGACGCCGGCGCCCTGGACGGCGATCCGCTGCGCTGCTTCCACCCCGAGACCTCCGAGGCCATGGTCGCCGAGGTCGACGCCGCCAAGTCCGACGGTGACACCCTCGGCGGCGTCGTCGAGGTGCTCGCCTACGGTCTTCCCGTCGGCCTCGGCTCCCACACCCAATGGGATCGCAAGCTCGACGGCCGCCTCGCCCAGGCGGTCATGTCGATCCAGGCGATGAAGGGCGTGGAGATCGGGGACGGCTTCGCGACCGCCGCCCGCCGCGGCTCCGTCGCCCATGACGAGATCCTCGCCGACCCGGCCACAGGGGGGAACCCGTCGGCCGTCCCGCGCGCCAGCAACCGCGCCGGAGGGCTCGAGGGCGGCATGACCAACGGCCAGGTGCTGCGTGTGCGCGGCGGCCTGAAGCCCATCTCGACGGTGCCGCGCGCGCTGCGGACCATCGACGTCGCCACCGGTGAGCAGACCAGTGCGAATCATCAGCGCTCCGACGTGTGCGCGGTCGCTCCCGCCGCCGTCATCGCCGAGGCCGTCGTCGCCGTCACGCTTGCCGACGCGCTGCTGGAGAAGACCGGCGGCGACAGCGTCGAGGAGATCCGGGCGCACCTCGCCGGTACCGGGGACCTCCAGTCCCGCATTCTCGGCCACGGCCCGGAAACGGCCTCGTGAGCGGTCCCGCGGTCATCCTGCTGGGCCCCATGGGGGCCGGCAAGACCAGCGTGGGCCGGGAGCTCGCGGCCCGCCTCGACATGCAGTTCGCCGATCTGGACGCCCTGATCGTCGAGGAGGCCGGGCGCTCCATCCCGGAGATCTTCGCCGCCGACGGCGAGGCCGGTTTCCGCGAGCTCGAAGCCGGCGTCCTCGCCCGCGCTCTGGAGACCCACGGCGGAGTGCTGGCTCTGGGCGGCGGAGCGGTCATGACCCCCGCGTCCCGCGACCGTCTGCGCGGCGGCCCGGTGGTGCTGCTCGAGGTCGACGATGAGACCGTCGCCCGACGCCTGGGCCGCGGGGCCGGCCGGCCCATGCTCACCGGGCAGGATCCGCTGCAGCGCTGGCGGGAGCTCTCGCTCGAGCGCGATCCGGTCTATCGCGAGCTCGCACGATGGAGGGTCGACGCCCGCCGGGGCAGTTCCGCGACCGTCGCGCGCACCATCACCGACATGCTGGGGGAGGACCTGCTGGCCCGCCCCGAGAAGGAGAGACCATGAGCACCACCGTGATCCCCGTGACCACGCCGAGCGGCGGGTACGACGTCCGCGTCGGCCGGGGCATCCTGCCCGAGATCCCCGCGATGATCCCAGATCGGGTGCGGCGCGTGGTCATCGTCCACCAGCCGAGCCTGCGCGAGGTCGCCGAGGAGATCCGGGCATCGATCGCCGAGGCCGGACGCGACGCCTTCGCCGCCGAGGTCCCCGACGGGGAGGAGGCGAAGACGGCGCAGGTGGCCGGCTTCCTGTGGGGTGTGTGCGGGCAGGCGGAGATCGGCCGCGGCGACCTCGTGATCGGCCTGGGCGGGGGAGCGGCCACCGACCTGGCCGGCTTCGTCGCCGCCTCGTGGCTGCGCGGCGTCGACGTGCTGCAGGTCCCGACCACGGTCGCCGCCATGGTCGACGCCGCCGTGGGCGGGAAGACCGGTATCAACACCGCCGAGGGCAAGAACCTCGTCGGCGCCTTCCATCCCCCGATCGCCGTTCTCGCTGACCTCGATGTGCTCGCGGGGCTCGGCCATCACGACACCGCCGCCGGTCTCGCCGAGGTGGTCAAGGCCGGTTTCATCGAGGACGAGCGGATCCTGGAACTCGTCGAGGAGGATCCCGAGGCCGTCCTGGACATCTCCTCGGCAGCGTTCCGCGAGGTCGTCGAGCGCGCCATCAGGGTCAAGGCCCGAGTGGTCTCCGCGGACCTCCGCGAGGCGGGCGAGCGCGAGATCCTCAACTACGGGCACACCCTCGGCCACGCCATCGAGCGCAACGAGCGGTACCAATGGCGTCACGGTGCCGCCGTCTCCGTCGGCATGATGTTCGCCGCCGAGCTGTCCCACCTCGCCGGCAAGCTCTCCGAGGCCGACGTCGATCGTCACCGTAGCGTCCTCACATCACTCGGGCTGCCGGTCACCTACCGCGACCGGCAGTGGCCGAAGCTCGAGGACGCCATGAAGCGCGACAAGAAGACCCGGGCCGGTCTGCTGCGCTTCGTGGTGCTCGATCGGATCGGGCACGTCTCACGGCTCGAGGGACCCGACCCGGCCCTGCTGCTGTCCGCCTACGCGGCGATCACCGCGGACTGAGGCGATCCCGTGACACGTTCAGGCGACTCCGGCTCCCCGGCGGCCGACGGCCCCGCGGCCGGTGGTCCCGCCGCCGATGCCGGTGTCGTGAGGGTGCGCGGGATCGAGCTCGGCCGGGGGCGGCCGGAGATCATCGTCCCGGTCACGGGCGCGGACCAGGGTGCCGTCCTGGACCAGGCGCGCGCTGCCACCGACTCGCCCGGCCGGGTCCTCGAGTGGCGCCTGGACCGATTCCGCCCGGACCTGGATGTCGCCGCGCACCGGGACGCCGCCGTCGCGGCGCTCCCGGCCCTGCGCGAGATCATGGGGCAGGATCGTGCCCTGCTGGTCACGCTGCGCACCTCTGCCGAGGGCGGGAGTCGGGAGATCTCCGACGACGAGCTCGCAGCAACTCTCGAGGCGGTGATGGCGGGCGGCTTCGCCGATCTCGTGGACGTGGAGACTTCCCGATCGCCCGAGACCGGGGCCTCGGTCATCGCCTCGGCGCACGCGCTGGGGCTCGCGGTGGTGGGATCGTTCCACGACTTCGAGCGCACCCCGCCGGAGGACGAGATGGCCGAGATCCTGCGTACCCAGCGCCGGCTCGGTGCCGACCTCCCGAAGATCGCCGTGACCCCCCGCGATGCTCGGGACGTGCTGGCCCTGCTCGCGGCAAGCGTCCAGGTCGCCGACGACGGGCTCGGCCCGCACATCGCGATCAGCATGGGCTCGCTCGGCGCGGTCAGCCGGGTCGCTGCGGAGACGTTCGCCGGCGCCGCCACCTTCGCGGCCGTCGGTGAGGGGTCCGCGCCCGGCCAGCTCGAGGCCGGGGAGGTCGCGCGCATGCTCACGCTGCTGCGTCCCTGAGCGCCTCACCCCACACGGGCGTATGCGCGGACGGGGAAGGACGGGGCGCCGGACACAGGAAGCGGAACCGCGGAGAACAACGCTCCGTCACTGGGCAGAGCATTCAACCGCGTCAGGTTCTCGACGATGAGTACGCCGTGGCCGAGCAGTGTCGAGTGCACCGCGCGCTCGGCCCCCGTGGTGGCGTCGATATTGACCGAATCTATTCCCACGAGTACCGCGCCCGATCGCACCACCTGGTCGGCCGCGGCCGCGGTGAGGTGCGGATGCTCGCTGCGTCCATATTCCTCGGTGCCCCAGTGTCGATCCCAGTCGGTGCGGATCAGCACGGCGTGCCCCGGAGCGTGCTGGGGCAGGAGATCGGCGCCGACTGCCGAGACACCGGTGGCGTCGACCACGAGGGCCGGCACATCTGCCACGCGATCGATGCCGAGATCTGCGATGTCCGTCCCGTTCGGGAACCGGTGCTGCGGAGCGTCGAGGTAGGTGCCCGTGCTAGTCGCCAGTTCGACGGACGCGATGCGGAACTCGGTTCCCGGGGCGTAGTGCGACCGGGAGTCCTCGAACGTGAGGACATCGTGGATCCGGGGCGCAGGAACGCCGGGGTGCATGGTCATACCGGGGGCTATCGGATGCGTCAGGTCGATGAGGGCCATGGAGGATCTCCCGGGTTGTCGGAACGGTCGGTGCGGAGCGTCGTCGAGTCATCGTCCTCGCCGGCCTCAGGAGCCACGGCGTCGTCGAGCTCATCGGCCTCGTCGTCGAAGGCGCGCTCCGCGTACGACGAAGCGTCGGCGTCGTTCGACGTCACGTCCTCGGCGAGATCATCGACGGAGTCATCGACCACTGGGATCGTGCCGGTCTCCATCGCCACCCGGGTGCGTTCGCTGCGCCGGGTGCGTCGCACCAGGGCCTTCAGCTGCGAGGCGGACATGGTCACCTGCCATTCGCTGTGCGCGGGCAGCGTCCACTGCCGCCAGGCCGCGAGCCCGGCGAGCACAGCCCCGATGCCGACGGCACCGAGCACCCATGGGGCCGGCATGCCCAGCGCGAACACCGCCCAGGTCAGCAGGGCCGTGAGGAACGCGCCGGTCGCGTACAGCGGGCCGCCGCCGAAGATCGCCGGGATCCGCCCCACCAGCACATCACGGATCACGCCCCCGCCGACCGCGCTGGCCACGCCCAGCAGGATCGCCGGCAGCACGTCGAGCCCGTACCCGAGCGATTTGGCCGTCCCGGTTGCCGCCCACAGTCCCATCGCCATGATGTCCAGCCCCGTGACCAGGCGCCGCCACAGGGTCCCCTCGGCCGAGATCACGAAGGAGAACAGCGAGCCGCCGAGCGCGCAGGCCAGGTACCAGGGCCCGTCGAAGGCGGCCGGGGTGCCGTAATCCAGGATCAGGTCACGCACGATGCCGCCGCCCAGACCGGCGGCGATGCCGATGATCGCGAACCCCACCGCATCGAAGTTCAGCCGGGAAGCCAGCGCCCCGGCGGCCACGCCCATGACGAAGACCCCCAGCAGGTCCAGGACGCGCAGGAGGTCGTTGGTCACGAGCAGTTCGAGGGGATCCACCCTTGAACCGTAAACCGCGATCCGGCCTGCGGGAACGCTGCCGTGACGGCTCTGACTCCGGCGGCTGCCGGGCGCGCCGCAGGGCAGGCTCCGGGCACGCCGTAGGATCGGGCCATGACCGCTGAGAGCCCGCTGCTGCGCATCGGCCTGACCGGCGGCATCGGCTCCGGGAAGTCGACCGTCGCGGCGATCTGGCGGAACGCCGGGCTCCGAGTGATCGATCTGGACGCCCATTCCAGGGCTGTGCTCGACGTTCCCGGACCGGGAGTCGAGGAAGCCGTCGCCCGCTTCGGCGAGGAGTTCCGCAACGCGGCGGGGACCATGGACCGGGCCGCGCTCGCCAACCTGGTCTTCGCGGACTCCACAGCCCGGGCCGATCTCGAAGCGATCGTGCTCTCTCGCGTCGACGAGGAGGTCGCGCGGGAGGAGGCCGAGGCCGCCGCGGCGGGGGAGGCGCTCGTGATCCACGACAGCCCGCTGCTGCTGGAGAAGCACAGGGACGCTGAGTACGGAGCCGTCGTGGTGGTCCTCGCGCGTCGCGAGGATCGGATCGCCCGCGTGGTCCGCGACCGCGGGCGGGACCGCGCCTACGTCGAGTCGGTGATAGCGGCGCAGGTCACCGACCTCGAGAGGATCCGTCGGGCCGATCGCCTGGTGCTGAACACCGCCGGCCGTGAGGTCCTGGACCGCAGAGCCACGAGAGCACTCTCACGCATCCTCGACGAGCACGTCCCGTCGTCCGTCGGGCCCGCGTCGTAGGCTCGGAGACATGCGTCCTGTCACCGATCTGGTCCGCGCCGAGCATCCCTTCGAGGTCGTCTCCGAGTACAGCCCCTCGGGCGACCAGCCGACGGCGATCGCCGACCTCGCCCGCCGCATCAACGACGGCGAGCAGGATGTCGTGCTGCTGGGCGCGACCGGCACCGGCAAATCGGCCACCACGGCGTGGCTGATCGAGCAGGTCCAGCGACCCACACTGATCATGGCGCACAACAAGACCCTGGCCGCGCAGCTGGCCAGCGAGTTCCGCGAGCTGCTGCCGCACAACGCCGTGGAGTACTTCGTCTCGTACTACGACTACTACCAGCCCGAGGCGTACGTCCCGCAGTCCGACACCTACATCGAGAAGGACTCCTCGATCAACGCCGAGGTCGAGCGGCTGCGCCACAGCGCGACCAACTCCCTGCTGACCCGCCGCGACGTCGTGGTGGTCTCCTCGGTCTCCTGCATCTACGGCCTGGGCACCCCTCAGGAGTACGTCGATCGCATGGTTCAGCTGGCTCGCGGTGACCAGCTCGATCGCGATCAGCTGCTCCAGCGCTTCGTGGACATGCAGTACGACCGCAACGACGTCGCCTTCGAGCGGGGCACCTTCCGGGTGCGCGGTGACACCGTGGAGATCATCCCGATGTACGAGGAGCTCGCGATCCGCATCGAGTTCTTCGGCGACGAGATCGACGCCCTGTACACGCTGCACCCGATGACGGGTGAGGTCATCCGCGAGGAGGACCACATCCACATCTTCCCCGCCTCCCACTACGTCGCCGGTCCCGAGCGGCTCTCTCGCGCCATCGAGTCGATCGAGGTCGAGCTCGCCGAGCAGCTGGAGCACCTCGAGAGCCAGGACAAGCTGCTCGAGGCCCAGCGGCTGCGGATGCGCACCACCCACGATCTCGAGATGCTGCGCCAGATGGGATCGACCAACGGCGTGGAGAACTACTCCCGTCATCTGGATGGTCGCGCGCCGGGCACCGCGCCGAACACGCTGATGGACTACTTCCCCGAGGACTTCCTGCTGGTCATCGACGAGTCCCACGTGACCGTCCCGCAGATCGGGGCGATGTACGAGGGGGACCGCTCCCGCAAGCGCACCCTGGTCGACTTCGGCTTCCGCCTGCCCAGCGCGCTGGACAACCGGCCGCTGACGTTCTCCGAGTTCACCGAGCGCACCGGCCAGACGGTCTACCTCTCCGCGACGCCGGCGGACTACGAGCTCGGCAAGTCGCGCGGGGTGGTCGAGCAGATCATCCGCCCGACGGGTCTGATCGACCCCGAGGTCGTGGTCAAGCCCGTCAAGGGCCAGATCGACGATCTGCGCGAGGAGATCGAGAAGCGCGTCCAGCGTGACGAACGAGTGCTGGTGACCACGCTGACCAAGCGCATGGCCGAGGACCTCACGGACTTCCTGCTGGAGAACGGGGTGCGCGTGCAGTACCTCCACTCCGACGTCGACACCCTGCGCCGGGTCGAACTGCTGCGTTCGCTGCGCGCCGGGGAGTACGACGTGCTGGTCGGCATCAACCTGCTGCGTGAGGGCCTGGACCTGCCGGAGGTCTCCCTGGTCGCGATCCTGGACGCGGACAAGGAAGGCTTCCTGCGCTCCCAGACCTCGCTGATCCAGACCATCGGTCGCGCCGCCCGCAACGTCTCCGGCCAGGTCCACATGTACGCCGATACGGTGACCGACTCGATGAAGGCGGCGATCGACGAGACCAACCGGCGCCGCGAGAAGCAGATCGCCTACAACACCGAGCACGGCATCGACCCGACCCCGCTGCGCAAGCGCATCGCCGATGTCACCGACATGCTGGCCCGCGAGGACATCGACACCGAGACCCTCATGGCCACCGACTATCGCTCGGGCAAGGAGCGGGTCCAGCGTGACAAGGCCCGTTCGAACGCGGTCGATGCCGTCAGCAACCGGACCGTCGACCTCGGGGACGACCCGGTCGGGTCGCTGACCGGCATGATCGACGAGATGACCGCGCAGATGCACCAGGCCGCGGAGAACCTCAACTTCGAGGTCGCCGCCCGACTGCGCGATGAGGTCCAGGAGCTCAAGAAGGAGCTGCGTCAGGTCCAGCGCTCGAGCTGAGCCACGCCGTCAGCGGGGTCTGGGCACGCTGCCGTGGCGGGCCATCACGCGGCCGGTTCCACCACGCTGTGGCAGAGGACCTCGACGCAGTCCGCGAGACTGAACCCGGCGCCCCCTGTGGTCGCAGCGATTCGATCCGGGTCTGCATCGTTCGCAGTGCTCGAAAGGGGGTGGGGCACCTCGCGCACGCTCATCCGATCATGCAGGGCGGGCCAGCGCGCCTGCACGGGGTGACCGGCGTCGTCGAGCACCTGGAACCGCGGCTGGTGCGCAGTGGTCCGGGCAGGGTCGGGGGCGAGCTGCAGACCGCCTTCGTGGACCATCACGTGGTGGCGCCGGCACAGCAGCGCCAGGTCCTCGATGTCCGTGGCGCCGCCCCGCGACCAGGCAGTGGTGTGGTGGGCGTCGAGATGCCGGCTCTGGTGGCAGCCGGGGAACGTGCAGACGGTGTCGCGCAGGCGGAGCGCGCGGCGCTGAGCACGGGAGGCGAGGCGCTGGGACCTGCCCAGATGGAGCACCTCGCCACCGGCGTCGGTGACCATCAGTGCGACCTTCCCGGTGCAGGCCAGCCGCTCCGCGGTACGAGATTCCAGGGGACCCTGGCCCACCACACCGCAGCGCTGGAGCGTTCCCGCGGGAACGCCGGGAGTGGCGGGCAGGGGTGCGGGCGCAGTGTCCCGCCCCGTGTCAACGGCATCCTGGTCGGCGGTCGGCGCGGACTCGCGAGATGGCGTTCCCGCGGGAACGGATCCGGTCAGCGCCTCGGCGCTGACCTGGACGACCACCAGGTGACGGTCCTCCCCGGAACGGTCGTCGGGCTCGGAGTCGAGAAAGCTCCGCGCCACGCTGTGCAGGGCGTCGGCCTTGCGCTGCTCCAGGGTCGGCGTGGTCGTGACCACGGCTATTGCGGCGTCGTCGCTCGGAGGCTCGTCGGATCCGGGATCGAGCGAGGAGGGATCGTGGCCGTCCCGGTCCAGGGCCAGATCCAGGGCGGTGACCACCTCAGCACCCGTCTCGGCGGGCAGCACCGCCCGGATCTCGACCATGCCGTCGTCCCGAGTCTGCCAGCGACCGTGGCGCACGGCATCCTGGCCGAGCCGGCTGCCGTCGACAGCGCGGAACGAGGAGATGGTCCGTGCCAGCTGGGAGGCGGTCATCGCCCGGGCCATGTCCACCAGCACGGCTTCGTCGACACGGTCGGTGACGCGGGTGATCTCGCGGACTTTGGAGAAGGACAGGCGGCCGGCGCGGAACTCCGCGACCGTCAGCGGCGCCTCCGGCAGAGCCCGTGCTACTCGGACGTGCTCGCGGGCGGTGCCCGGGGTCATGGAGCAGGCCCATGCCAGCCAGTGCGCCGTCGACTTCAGCCCCACGTACCAGCTCACCCCGTCCCGGGCATCGAAATCGGCCAGCGACAGCAACATGTCGCAGGTGGCCTCGGCGATGAACGCGGCCTGCTGCTGGATCTGCTCGCCCAGCGCCTCGGCTTCCTGCCGAGCGATGCGGGAGCGGCGCCGGTGCTCGGACGATCTCGACGGCAGCGGGGTGATGGTCATGGCGGTCTCCAACCGGCAGTTGATCTGGCTTCCGAGCCCAGTCCATCAGATGGGTGTGACCGACGACGCAGCAGCCGACGCGGTGTGGACCGCGGAGCGCTGGGGAGGAAGGAGCAGGGGGCGGAGCCTGGAGCGGGGACGGCGGGGCGGGGACGAGGAGCGGAGACGACGGAATCGACGTGACGTCACTTCGTCGGCGAGCGCTCCGTGATGGTCAGATCCAGGGGGAAGTCGATGGGACTGCGGGGGAACAGCAACCGACCGGCGGCATCGGCGGCGCTGCGGATGGCGTCGGCGACCGCGTCGGCCTGGGCGGCCGGAGCGTGCACGATCACCTCGTCGTGGAGGAAGAAGGCCAGGTGCGCGCGCCGCGCGAACACGGGCCCCGACGGCGTCGCCGCGTCGGCCGCGGCCACCGGCTCGAACCGGGCCAGCGCCAGGCGCAGCGCAGCCATCCACGACAGTGCCCATTCGGCGGCGGTTCCCTGGACCACGAAGTTGCGGGTGAAGCGTCCCCGGTCGCGGGCGGAGCGGCGTGCTCGTTCCTGCTCGCCGGGTTCGGCGTCGGGCAGGTAGGCCTGGTTCTGCGCCTGGTTCCATTCGGGCTCGGGGGCGGGGGAGGAGCGACCGAGCCACGTGGAGACCGTGCCGCCGCGCTCGCCCACCTGCGCGGCACCGTCCACGAGTGCCATGGCGCGGGGGAAGTTCTGCCGCAGCCGGGGCACCACCCGCCCGCTGTCACCGGTCGTGCCGCCGTACAGAGCGCCGAGCACACCGATCTTCGCCTCCTGGCGGCTGTCCACGATCCCCGCCTCGACGATCCCCGAGTAGAGGTCCTTGCCGGCGCCCGCCGCGACCATCGCCGGATCGGCGGACATCGCCGCGAGCACGCGCGGCTCCAGCTGTGAGACGTCGGCGCTGACCAGGCGCCAGCCGTCGTCGGCCCGCAGCGCCGGGCGCAGCTGCCGCGGGATCTGCAGAGCCCCGCCGCCGCTGGAGGCCCAGCGGCCGGTCACGACGCCCCCGGGAACGTAGACCGGCCGGTACCGGCCGTCGTGGACCCATTCCTCGAGCCAGGTCCAGCCGTTGGCGGTGAGCAGCCGCGACATCTTCTTGTAGCGCAGCAGCGGCTCGATCGCGGGGTGGTCGAAGCGGGTCAGCTCCCACTGCGAGGTCGATTCGACGTCGATCCCGGCGCGGTGCAGTGCGCGCAGCAGCCGGGGTGGCGAGTCGAGGCTCAGCTGCGGATCACCGAGGGCCGCGCGGACCTCCGCGGCGGCCTCCACCATCCCCGCCGGGCTCTGCCCTGCTGGGGGACGCGGCCCCATGGCATCGCGCAGGATCCGGTCGTGCTCGGCCGTGTCCCACGGGATCCCGGCGGCGTGCAGCTCGGCGGCGATCAGCGCGCCGGCCGATTCCGCGGCGACCAGCAGGCGCAGCCGCGCGGGGTCGATGGACCCGTCGACGGCGCGGCGCTGGCGAGCGAATTCGGCGAGCGCGGCCTCGATCTGGTGGGGAACGCCGTCGGTCCGGGCCGAGGAGTCCAGGTCGAACAGGGTCGCGCCGGCGCCTCTCTCCTCGCCGGCGCCGGGGTGCTGTTCGATCGGGACGTCCCAGGCTGTGGCCTCCCGGATCGCCTCCGGTTCCGCGACCAGCTGCGAATGGCGCAGGATCCGGTGGACCAGGCGCAGATCATGGCAGCGCTCGACGGTGACGCCCGCTGCGAGCGCGCGCGGGTACCAGGTCGCCGCGTCGCTCCACACCCAGCGGGGGCGTCGGTGCTCGCGGTGGGCGATGTGGGCGGGAAGCTCGTCGGCTCCCAGAGCGATGCGGTCGATCTCCTGCCCGTGCTCGTCGAGATCGACGATCACCACGTCACCGCCGCCGGCACGGCCGATGACGCACCAGGCGGGATCGGCGGTGCTGGTCACCAGCCTCTCTCGCGCCACTGCGGCAGCGAGGGCCGCTCGGCGCCGAGGGTGGTGTCGTCCCCGTGCCCGGGGTAGACCCAGGTCGCGTCCGGCAGCACATCGAAGATGCGCTCCTCGACGTCGTCGAGCAGCTGGAAGAAGCGCAGCGAGTCGTTCTCCGTGTTGCCCACGCCGCCGGGGAACAGGGAGTCGCCGGTGAACAGATGGTCGCCGGCCTCACCGCCGCGCCACAGCAGCGCGACGGACCCGGGGGTGTGGCCCCGCAGGGCAATCACCTCGAGGCGCTGCCGGCCGACCTCGAGCACGTCGCCGTGGGTCAGCTGCACATCCGTCGGCACGGCGATGGCAGGAGCGTCCTCCGCGCCGGCGGCCGTGCGGGCGCCGGTCGCGGAGACCAGCTCCTCGAGGGCGCCGACGTGGTCGTGGTGACGATGCGTGGTGACGATCGTGTCGAGTCGACCGGCGGAGCCGGCACCGGTGCGGGAGCCTGAGCCCTCGGCCACCAGTGCCTGCAGACGGTCGGCGTCGGCGGCCGCGTCGATCAGCAGCTGCGCGCCGGTGTCGCGGCAGGTGAGCAGATAGGCGTTGTTGTCCATCGGCCCCACGGAGGCCTTGCGGATCTCCAGAGCGGCGAAGGAGCGCAGCGCGCTTGGGCCGTGGGGTTCGACATGTCCGGTGTACTCGTTCTCAACCATGGCCCCAGTATGTCGCGGGGATCGGCAGATGTCGCGAGGATCTCCGGCGAACAGCTGTTCGAACGTCGCAGCGCGCTCGTAGGATGGAGCGGTGACTGAATCCCTCGTCGTTCGTGGTGCGCGCGAGCACAACCTCAAGAACATCGACATCGACATCCCCCGGAACCGCCTGGTGGTCTTCTCCGGGCTGTCCGGGTCCGGCAAGAGCTCCCTGGCGTTCGACACGATCTTCGCCGAGGGCCAGCGCCGGTACGTGGAGTCGCTGTCCGCCTATGCCCGGCAGTTCCTCGGCCAGATGGACAAGCCCTCCGTCGATCTCATCGAAGGGCTCTCGCCCGCGGTCTCCATCGACCAGAAGTCGACCAACCGCAACCCGCGCTCGACCGTCGGCACCATCACGGAGATCTACGACTACCTCCGCCTGCTGTTCTCCCGCACCGGCGTCCAGCACTGCCCGATCTGCGGCGAGGAGGTCAGCTCCTCCTCGGCCGAGCAGATCGTCGACTCCCTGCTGGAGCAGCCCGAGGGGACCCGCTTCCAGCTGCTGGCCCCCGTGGTCCAGGGCCGCAAGGGGGAGCACGTCGACCTCATCAGCTCGCTGCGCTCCCAGGGTTATGCCCGCGCCCGGATCGACGGGAAGACGCGGCGCCTGGACGAGGAGATCACGCTCGACAAGAAGTTCAAGCACACCATCGACGTGGTCGTGGACCGCCTGGCCGCCAAGCCCGATTCACGGCGCCGCCTGACCGACTCCGTCGAGACCGCGCTGCGCCTGGCCGACGGGCTCGTGGTGGTCGACTTCGTCGACGTCGACGAGGACTCCGAGGAGCGCACCCGCCGCTTCTCCGAGAAGCGCGCCTGCCCCAACGACCACCCGCTGGCCATCGACGACATCGAGCCGCGCACCTTCTCGTTCAACGCCCCCTATGGCGCCTGCCCCGAATGCACGGGCCTGGGCATGCGCCTCGAGGTCGACCCCGAGCTGGTGATCCCCGACGAGGACCTCAGCCTCGCCCAGGGAGCCATCGCGCCGTGGACCATGGGCTCTGCCGACCACCATCAGGAGGTCATGGCCGGGCTCGCCGAGGAGCTCAGCTTCTCGATGGACACCCCGTGGCGGGCCCTGCCGCAGCGCGCCAAGGAGGCGCTGCTGCACGGCAACGACTTCCAGGTCCACGTGCGCTACCGCAACCGGTTCGGACGCGAGCGCACCTATTCCACCGGTTTCGAGGGGATCCTGCACTTCCTCCAGCGCCGCCACTCCGACACCGAATCGGACTGGGCCAAGGAGCGCTACGAGCAGTTCATGCGCGAAGTGCCCTGCCCCACGTGCCAGGGCGCCCGGCTGCGCCCCGAGGTGCTCGCCGTGACCGTCGGCGGCCGCTCCATCGCCGAGGTGTGCGAGATGTCGATCCGCGACGCCCTCGAGTTCCACGAGGGCCTCCGGCTCGGGGTGCGCGAGGCCGCGATCGCCGACGAGGTGCTGCGGGAGATCCGCGCCCGCCTCGGCTTCCTGCTCGACGTGGGCCTGGACTACCTCACCCTGGCCCGCGCGGCCGGGACGCTCTCCGGCGGTGAGGCACAGCGCATCCGCCTGGCCACCCAGATCGGCTCCGGCCTGGTCGGTGTGCTGTACGTGCTCGACGAGCCCTCGATCGGTCTCCACCAGCGGGACAACGAGCGTCTCATCAAGACCCTCACCCGGCTGCGGGATCTCGGCAACACCCTGATCGTCGTCGAGCACGACGAGGACACACTGAACGCGGCGGACTGGGTGGTCGACTTCGGCCCGCTGGCCGGCGAGCACGGCGGCCAGGTCGTCCACTCCGGACCGGTCGAGGAGCTGCGGACGAACCCGCGCAGCCTGACCGGGCGCTACCTCTCCGGGGAGCTCGAGATCCCGCTGCCGCTGACCCGCCGCCCCGTGGACCGCCAGCGCATGATCAAGGTCGTCGCGCCCCGCGCCAACAACCTCACGGGCCAGGACGTCAGCTTCCCGCTCGGCGTGCTCACCGCCGTCAGCGGCGTCTCCGGCTCCGGAAAGTCGTCCCTGGTCAACGACGTGCTGTACTCCGTGCTGGCCAAGGAGCTCAACCGCGCCCGGATCGTGCCGGGACGGCACAAGCGCGTCACCGGCCTCGAGCACCTCGACAAGGTCGTCCACGTCGACCAGTCGCCCATCGGCCGCACCCCGCGCTCGAACCCCGCCACCTACACCGGGGTATGGGACCGGGTGCGCACCCTGTTCGCCCAGACCAACGAGGCGAAGGTGCGCGGGTACACCGCCGGGCGCTTCTCCTTCAACGTCAAGGGCGGCCGCTGCGAGGCCTGCTCGGGCGACGGCACCTTGAAGATCGAGATGAACTTCCTGCCCGACGTGTACGTCCAGTGCGAGGTGTGCAAGGGCCAGCGTTACAACCGCGAGACCCTCGAGGTGAAGTTCAAGGACAAGAACGTCGCCGAGGTGCTCGCGATGTCCATCGCCGAGGCGCTCGAGTTCTTCGACGCCGTCCCCGCGATCCGCCGCCAGATGCAGACACTGGTGGACGTGGGCCTGGGCTACGTGAAGCTCGGCCAGTCCGCGACCACCCTCTCCGGCGGGGAGGCGCAGCGCGTCAAGCTCTCCGCCGAGCTGCACAAGCGCTCCAACGGGCGCACCATCTACGTGCTCGACGAACCGACCACCGGCCTGCACTTCGAGGACGTGCGCAAGCTGCTCGAGGTGCTCGGCGGTCTCGTCGACAAGGGCAACACCGTGATCGTCATCGAGCACAATCTCGATGTCATCAAGACTGCCGACCACGTCATCGATCTCGGCCCCGACGGCGGCGCGGGCGGCGGCCGTATCGTCGCCACCGGCACCCCCGAACAGGTCGCCGCGGTCGAGGGCTCGTACACCGGCAACTTCCTCGCGCCCTTGCTGGCCTCCGGCCGCTCGAACCGGGTCGGCGTGCCGGCCGGGGCCTGATCCGCCATGGCCGACCCCGCCACCTACCGTCCCGCGACCGGGACCATCCCCACCCGGCCGGGGGTCTACCGGTTCCGCGACGAGCATGGCCGCGTGATCTACGTCGGCAAGGCGAAGAATCTCCGCCAGCGGCTGTCGAACTACTTCCAGGACCTCGCGGCCCTGCACGAGCGCACCCGGCGCATGGTCACCACCGCCGCCGGCGTGGAGTGGACAGTGGTCGGCACCGAGGTGGAGGCCCTCACCCTCGAGTACACGTGGATCAAGGAGTTCGACCCGCGGTTCAACGTCAAGTTCCGTGACGACAAGTCCTACCCGTATCTCGTGCTGACCATGGGGGAGAAGGTGCCGCGGGTGCACATCACCCGTCGTCCCCGCGCCAAGGGCGACCGCACCTTCGGTCCCTACCCCCAGGTCGGCGCGATCCGCGAGACCCTCGACCTGATGCTCCGGGTCTTCCCCGTCCGCTCCTGCACGCCCGGCGTGTACCGACGGGCCGAGCGCTCCGGGCGGCCCTGCCTGCTCGGCTTCATCGGCAAGTGCTCCGCGCCCTGCGTCGGGGACATCTCCCAGGACGAGCACCGCAAGCTCGCCGAGCAGTTCGCGGACTTCATGGCCGGCAACACCGCGACCTACACCCGCCGCATCGAGAAGCAGATGCGCGAGGCCGCCGCGGCCATGGACTACGAGACCGCCGCCGGGCTGCGCGATGACCTCGAAGCGCTGAACAAGGTCATGGAGAAGAACTCGGTCGTCCTCTCCGACGCCACCGACGCCGATCTGATCGGCCTCGCGCAGGACGAGCTCGAGGCGTCCGTCCAGGTCTTCCATGTCCGCGGCGGCCGGATCCGCGGCCAGCGCGGCTGGACCGCGGAGATCCTCGACGCCTCCACCGCCGGCGACCTGATCGAGCGGGCCGTGACCACCCTGTACACCGAGGGCGCCGCGCCCAAGGAGGTGCTGGTCCCGGTCCAGCCCACGAACCGTGACCAGGTGCTCGAACTGATCGGCAAGCAGGTGGATCTGCGGATCCCCCAGCGGGGTGAGAAGAAGAACCTGCTGTCGACCGTCACCGAGAACGCGCAGGAGGCGCTGCGGCTGCATCGGCTCAAGCGCTCCGGCGACCTCACCGCCCGCACCAAGGCCCTCGAGGACCTCGGCGAAGCGCTCGACCTGGCCGAGCCGCCGCTGCGCATCGAATGCTTCGACATCTCCCATTCCCACGGCACCAACGTCGTCGGCTCCCAGGTCGTGTTCGAGGACGGGCTGCCCAAGAAGAGCGAGTACCGCCGCTACTCCGTCACCGGTGACGCGGCGCGGGATGACACCGCCTCGATGTACGACGTCATCTCCCGCCGCCTGAAGCACCACCTGGATCCGCCCGAGCAGACGGAGGAGGAGGCCCGCCGCTTCGCCTACCCGCCCTCGTTGATCCTCGTCGACGGCGGCCCGCCCCAGGTCGCTGCGGCCCAGCGCGCCTTCGACGACCTCGGCATCACCGACATCGCCCTGGCCGGCATCGCCAAGCGGCTGGAGGAGATCTGGCTGCCGGGCGACGATTATCCCGTGATCCTGCCGCGCACCAGCGAGGCCCTGTTCCTGGTCCAGCGCCTGCGTGACGAGGCCCACCGCTTCGCCATCACCTACCACCGCTCCAAGCGCGGGCGCGCCATGCAGGCCAGCGCCCTGGACGGCATTGCGGGGCTGGGCCCTGCCCGGCGCCGTGCTCTGCTCGACCGCTTCGTGACCGTCTCGGCGATCCGTCAGGCGTCCGAGGACGACCTCCAGCAGGTCGAGGGGATCGGTCCCGCGTTGGCCGCGCAGATCCTGGCCGCGCTACGATCCGACGAAGCGACGTCCACCGGAGCCGAGACCGGGAGCGCTTCCGCCGGTGACGCGGAGGCCGGGGAGGATGGCACGATCGACGTCGCGGTGGACATGGCGACCGGCGAGATCCTGGAGCGCTGATCCCCTCCGTCCCCAGCTCACGACCCCGGAAGGAATGCCTGGTGCACGACGAACCCCCGCTGGCCCCCCGCTCCGACACGATGGGCGACGTCGTCATCATCACCGGCCTGGCAGGTGCCGGCCGTGAGACCGCCGCCCACGCGCTCGAGGACATGGGCTGGTACGTCGTCTACAACATCGCGCCGCAGCTGATCAGCACGCTGTACGAGCTGCGCGCCTCCGCCGTGGGCCGCGAGAACCGTTTCGCCGTCGTCGTCGACCCCCGCTCCGGTCCGTTCTTCAACGAGCTCTCCGACGTGGTCGCCCAGCTGCGACGGGCCGATCTCCGCCTGCGCCTGCTGTTCCTGACCGCCGACGAGTCCACCCTCGTGCGCCGCTTCGACTCGGTGCGCCGCCCCCACCCGCTGCAGGGCGAGGAGGGCGTGCTGGAGGGGATACGCCGCGAACGGGAGATGCTCGCCCCGTACCGCCGGATGGCGGACCTGGTCATCGACACGTCTCCGCTGAACGTCCACGAGCTGACGATGAAGATGCGCAGCGTCTTCGGCACCAGTGACGAGCAGCGGCTGACCGTGACCATGCTGTCCTTCGGCTTCAAGTACGGCATCCCGCTGGAGGCGGACCACGTCAGCGACGTCCGCTTCATCCCCAACCCGTACTGGGTGCCCGAGCTGAAACCCCTGCGCGGGACGGACCAGGAGGTCGCGGACTTCGTCCTGGGGGATGCCAATGCCGCCGAGTTCGTCGACAGGTACCTCGAGATGATCATTCCCGTGCTGCGCGGCTACAGCGTCGAGAACAAGCACTTCACCACCTTGGCCATCGGGTGCACCGGCGGCAAGCATCGCTCGGTCGCCATCGCCGACCGGATCGGCGACTCGCTGCGCGGAGCCGGCCACGCCGTGCGCATCCGCCACCGCGATCTGGGGCGGGAATGAGCATCGCCGCCCGCTCCGGGCGCCGCCATCTGCGCGGCGCCGACCGTTCCGGAAGAGCCCGGCGCGGACGCATCGGAGACCCCCAGCGGCCTCTGCGCGTCGTCGCCCTCGGCGGCGGGCACGGCCTGGCCGCGAACCTGCGGGCGCTGCGCCTGCTGACCGACGACATCACGGCCGTGGTCACCGTCGCCGACAACGGCGGCTCCTCCGGCCGGATCCGCACCGAGATGCCCGTGCTGCCTCCGGGCGACCTGCGGATGGCGCTGGCCGCCCTGTGCGAGGACTCCGACTGGGGTTCGATCTGGGGTGAGGTCATCCAGCACCGGTTCGCCACCGACGGCGAGCTCGACGGCCATTCGCTGGGCAACCTGCTGATCGTGGCGCTGTGGCAGATCCTCGACGACCCGGTCGAAGGGCTCGACCAGATGGCCGAGCTGCTCGGCGCGCGGGGGCGCGTCCTGCCGATGGCGCTGGAGCCCTTGGACATCGAGGCCGACGTGCGGTCCGCGGACGGGCAGCTGCGCACCGTCGCCGGCCAATGGCAGGTCGCGACCGCCGACGGACGGGTCGAGGGCCTGCGGCTGACGCCGCCGCGGCCGCAGGTGGCGGAGGACGTGATCGAGGCGCTGGGCCGGGCCGACTGGATCATCGTCGGCCCGGGATCCTGGTACACCTCGGTGCTGCCGCACCTGATGATCCCGGAGATCGCCGAGGCCATCCGCAGCAGCCCGGCGCGACGGTGCATCACCACGAACCTGTCGGTGGGCGCACAGGAGGCCGAGGGCATGACGAGCCTGGACCTGCTGGACGTGCTGCTCGAGCACGCCGACGGGACCCGGTTCGACGCCCTGGTCGCCGACCCCACCGCCCTCGGGGACGCGCTCGCGCTGGCCCAGTCCGCCGAGTCGCGTGGGATCCGCGCGCTGCTGCGCCAGGTCAGCGTCGGCGACGGCCTCCCGCATCACGACCCGGTGCGCCTGGCCGCGGCCTACCGCGATCTGTTCGACGACGCCTACGGTGACGTCGAGCCGGCCCGGTCCGAGAACCACGGCGCGGCCGGAGCCGACGCCGAATCCAGCGAGGAGGACCTGCATGGCACTGACCGGTGATGCCAAGGAGGAGCTGAGCCGCCTCGAGGTGACCCGCCCCTCGGCACGGAAGGCCGAGGCGGCCGCGATGCTGCGCTTCGCCGGCGGACTGCACATGGTCGCCGGGCGCGTCGTGGTCGAGGCGGAGCTGGACTCCGCCTCGGTCGCGCGGCGGTTGCACGCCATCATCTCCGACATGTACGGCCACCGCGCCGAGCTCGCGGTGCTCGCCCCGTCGGGGATACGCCGCACCAGCCGCTACGTGGTGCGGGTCGACCGCGAAGGCGGCATGCTCGCCCGGCAGGCGGGTCTGCTCGACGGCCGCGGCCGTCCCGTGCGTGGGATGCCGCCGTTCGTGGTGGGAGGCGCCACCGTCGACGCCGAGGCCGCGTGGCGCGGCGCGTTCCTGGCGCGCGGCACCCTGACCGAACCGGGCCGCTCCGCCGCCCTCGAGCTCTCCTGCCCGGGCCCGGAGGTGGCGCTGGCGATGGTCGGTGCGGCCCGTCGCCTCGGCGTGGCCTCGAAGGCCCGCGAAGCCCGTGGCGCGGACCGCGTCGTCCTGCGCGACGGCGAGGCCATCTCCGCGCTGCTGAGTCACATGGGCGCCCGCCAGACCGTGCTGAGCTGGGAGGACCGCCGGACCACCCGCGAGGTCAAGGCGACCGCGCATCGGCTGGCCAACTTCGATGACGCCAATCTGCGGCGCTCGGCGCGGGCCGCCGTGGCCGCCGGTCAGCGCGTCCAGCGCGCGCTGGAGATCCTGGGGGACGAGGTGCCGGAGCACCTGCAGGCCGCCGGGCGCCTGCGCCTGGAGAACCGGCAGGCGAGTCTCGAGGAGCTCGGTCGCCTGGCCGATCCGCCGCTCACGAAGGACGCCGTGGCCGGTCGGATCCGGCGTCTGCTGGCGATGGCGGACAAGCGCGCCGAGGAGCTGGGACTGCCCGGGACGGAGGACGGAGTGGACGAGGAGCGGTTGCCCCCGTCGCCCGACCCGGGGCATTGATACGATCATCCCGGTCGTCGGTCACAGCCGGCGCCGTCCGAGCGTACGAGGGCGTGCGCGCCACTGTCCATATCTCGCAGATCCCCTGTGAATCTAGGAGGAACCGTGACCATTAAGGTCGGAATCAACGGGTTCGGTCGTATCGGGCGCAATTACCTGCGCGCCGCGCTCGAGCAGAAGGCAGACATCCAGATCGTCGGCGTCAACGACCTGACGGACAACGCCACGCTCGCCAACCTCATCAAGTACGACTCGATCGGTGGCGTCCTGCCCTACGAGGTCTCCCACGACGAGAACTCCATCACCGTCGGCGAGAACACCTTCCGCGCCTTCGCCGAGCGCGATCCCAAGAACATCCCGTGGGGAGAGATCGGCGCCGACGTCGTCATCGAATCCACGGGCATCTTCACCGACGCCGAGAAGGCCAAGGCCCACATCGAGGCCGGCGCCAAGAAGGTCATCATCTCCGCTCCGGCGAAGAACGAGGACGCGACCTTCGTCATCGGTGTGAACGAGGGTGACTACGACCCCGAGACCCAGCACATCGTCTCCAACGCGTCCTGCACCACCAACAGCCTCGCTCCCGTGGCCAAGGTGCTGAACGACGAGTTCGGGATCGTCAAGGGCCTGATGACCACGATCCACGCCTACACCTCCGACCAGGTGCTGCAGGACGGCCCCCACAAGGATCCGCGCCGTGCGCGGGCCGCCGCCCTGAACATCGTCCCGACCACCACCGGTGCGGCCAAGGCCGTGGCGCTGGTGCTCCCGGAGCTCAAGGGCAAGCTCGACGGCTACTCGCTGCGCGTGCCGGTCCCCACCGGCTCGATCACGGACCTCACCTTCGAGGCGTCCCGCGAGATCACCGCCGAGGAGGTCAACGCCGCGGTGAAGAAGGCTGCCGAGGGTCCCCTCAAGGGCGTCCTGCGCTACACCGAGGACCCGATCGTCTCCAAGGACATCGAGGGTGACCCGCACTCCTCGATCTTCGACGCGCAGCTGACCAAGGTCATCGGCAACCAGGTGAAGGTCTTCACCTGGTACGACAACGAGTGGGGCTTCTCGAACCGCCTCGTCGAGCTCTCGCAGCTCGTGGGCAAGTCCCTCTGATCCACCCGTCGTCCCCGGACGACCAAGGACCCGCCCCGGAGCCCGCCGGTCACCACCCCGAGGGGTCGGTGTCCGGCGGGCTCCGCTCGTCCCGCTCGCGCCGCCACGGCCACGAACAGAAGGAACCACCACAGTGCTGAAGACCATCGACTCGCTCGGAGAGCTGCGCGGCAAGCGCGTGCTCGTGCGAGCAGACCTCAACGTCCCGCTGGACGGCACCACCATCACCGACGACGGCCGCATCCGCGCCGCGCTGCCCACCCTGACCCGGCTCAGCGAGGCCGGCGCGCGCGTCGTGGTCATCTCCCACCTCGGCCGCCCCAAGGGCGAGCCGGAGGACAAGTACTCCCTGAAGCCCGTCGTCGGCCGCCTCGGCGAGCTGATCGGCCAGGACGTCGCCTTCGCCACCGACACCATCGGCGATTCCGCACGTGAGGTCGTCGGCGGCCTGCAGGACGGCCAGGTCGCCGTGTTGGAGAACCTGCGCTTCAACCCGGGCGAGACCGCGAAGGCCGATGGCGAGCGCCACGTCTTCGCGCAGGCCCTCGCCTCTCTCGGCGACGCGTTCGTCTCCGACGGGTTCGGCGTCGTCCACCGCAAGCAGGCCTCCGTCTACGAGCTGGCGACCCTGCTGCCCTCGGCCGCGGGCCAGCTCGTCCTCGGGGAGGTCGAATCCCTGCGCAAGGTGACCGATGATCCCGAGCGCCCCTTCGTCGTCGTGCTCGGCGGGGCGAAGGTCGCCGACAAGCTCGGCGTCATCGACACCCTGCTCGGCAAGGCCGACCGCATCCTGATCGGCGGCGGCATGGCCTACACCTTCCAGAAGGCCAAGGGTCTCGAGGTGGGCCAGTCGCTGCTGGACGAGAGCAAGCTCGACGTGGTGCGCGAGTACATGCGGCGCGCCGAGGACCAGGGCGTGGAGCTCGTCCTGCCCGTCGACACGGTGGTGGCCCCCGAGTTCTCGGCCGATGCCCCCGCGACCGTGGTGCCGGTCGACCAGATCCCCTCGGACCAGGAGGGCATGGACATCGGCCCGGAGACGGCGAAGCTGTTCGGACAGAAGATCTCCGACGCGGCGACCGTGTTCTGGAACGGCCCCATGGGTGTGTTCGAGTTCGAGGCGTTCGCGGCCGGTACCAAGGCCGTCGCCGAGCATCTCGCGACCGCCGAGGGATACACCGTGGTCGGCGGGGGAGACTCCGCCTCTGCGGTCCGCAATCTCGGATTCGACGAATCCCGTTTCTCGCACATCTCCACCGGCGGCGGCGCGAGCCTCGAACTCATCGAGGGCCAGGAACTGCCGGGAATCTCGATCCTCGAGGAGGGCACCAAGTGAGCACCCGTACCCCGCTGATGGCGGGCAACTGGAAGATGAACCTGGACTGGAAGCAGGCGCTGGCCCTGGTCGAGGACCTCGGTGATCAGCTCAAGGGCATCGACACCGACGCGGTCGAGACCGTCGTGCTGCCGCCCTTCGTCGACATCCGCACCGTCCAGACCGCGGTCGACGCCGGGAAGCTCCCCCTCGCCTACGGCGCACAGGACCTCTCCGAGCACGAGTCCGGTGCCTACACCGGCGAGGTCTCCGGGCCCATGCTGAAGGCACTGGGCTGCAGCTACGTGGCCGTCGGCCACTCCGAGCGCCGCCAGCACCACGGTGAGGACGAGAAGGTCACCAATGCCAAGGTGAAGGCCGCCTTCGCCGCCGGACTGACCCCGATCCTGTGCGTCGGCGAGCCGCTCGAGGAGCGCCAGGCCGGCAAGCACGTCGAGTACACCCTCGCCCAGGTCGAGGGCGGCATCGACGGCCTGACCGCCGACCAGGCCCGGCAGATCGTCATCGCCTACGAGCCCGTGTGGGCCATCGGCACCGGCGAGGTCGCCACCCCGGACGACGCGCAGGAGGTGTGCGCCGCGATCCGCGAGGCGCTGCGCCGCCTGCAGGGCGACGAGGTCGCCGAGGCCGTCCGCGTGCTGTACGGCGGCAGCGTCAAGTCCTCCAACGTCGTCGAGCTGATGGGCAAGGAGGACGTCGACGGCGCTCTCGTCGGCGGCGCCTCGCTCAAGGCCGAGGAGTTCGCCAAGATCGCCGGCTACAACGCCGGAGTCTGAGCGAGCGAGACTGGCACCACGCGGGCCGGGCCTTCGAGAGGCCCGGCCCGTGCCGTATGCTGGATCGGTCCTCCTGTCTCCGTGGAAGGTATCGCCCCTCGTGGATCTGCCCCTGCTGAAGCTCATCCTTCAGATCCTGCTGGCCGTCACCAGTCTGCTGGCCATCATGCTCGTCCTCCTGCACAAGGGGCGCGGCGGCGGCCTCTCCGACATGTTCGGCGGCGGTGTGTCGTCCTCGGCCAGCGCCTCCGGTGTCGCCGAGCGCAACCTGAACCGGCTCACCGTCACCGTCGCGGTGGTGTGGGGCCTGTGCTGCGTCGCCCTCGGCATCCTGGAACGCATGCTCTGAACGTGCTGCGCGCACATTCCTGAACTCTCCGAGAGGGCCGGTCACCGCTACGGTGACCGGCCCTCTTGCTCGTCGCGTGCGTCCGGCCTCGTGGAGGGGCCGTGGGTCCGAGATTGCAGAGAGGGCCGGCCACCATGGTGGTGACCGGCCCTCCGGGAGCAGGGGGCTCAGAGCTTCTCGGCGGCGGCGCTGTCCAGGAACCAGGTGGTGGATTCGAGGCCCCGCACCGCAGAGGCCGGGACGGGCCACGGATCGATCTCGCCGTGGGCCCTCGCGACCGCCTCGGCCTTGTCCCCGCCGGCGACCAGGAAGGCCACGTGACGCGAGGAGTTCAGCACGGGCCAGGGCAGGGAGATCCGCTCCGGCGGCGGCTTGGGCGAGTTCGTCACCGCGACCGCACTGGCTCCTGCCTGCCGCTGGTCAGGGTGCTCCGGGAACAGCGAGGCGACGTGACCGTCGGGCCCGACGCCCAGGAGCAGCACGTCGAAGAACGCGCGGCCTCGGGTGCGGAACGGCTCGTCGCCACCGGCCTGGTCGAGCTGCTGCCCGTACCACGCGGCGGCCTCGTCCAGCGACATGCCGTCGGCGGGGGAGGGCATAACGTGGATGTTGCGTGCCGGCAGCCCGGCCTCCTGGAGAGGCTCCAGGAACGAGGAGCGCACGGCGACCTCGTTGCGGTCGCTCGAGTCGGTGTCCACGAAGCGCTCGTCGCCCCACCAGATGTGCAGGCGGGAGACGTCCGCCCCGGCCGAGGACAGCGCCCCCGGCAGGGCCGCGGCGGTCTTCGTGCCGACCGAACCGCCGGTGACCACCAGATGCGCCGCCTGGCGCTGGGCGAGGGCGTCCGCGAGCTGTGAGGCGACGGCTTCCGCGGCCGCGGTCGCGACCGTGGAGGCGTCCTCGAGGACCCGGTCGGTGGCCTCCGGCTTTCCCCGCGCGTAGGTGCCGAAATCGTCGATCCCGCTGAAGGCGCTGGCGAGGACCTCGCCGTAGACCTCGTCGGGATTCAGCCGACGCAGCTCCTCGGACAGCAGCTCGCTGAGCGTGCGGCGGGGCATCGTCACATGCTGGCCGCTCTGATCGCCCGGGAGGTTCATGACGATCGAGTCGTCGCTGGTGCGGACGAGCTCGATCGTGCCGTCCTCGCGGTGCAGACGCACGCCCCGCACGGAGGGGCCCTCCGAGACCTCACCGGCCGGCTCGACCGTGCGGACATCCACGCCGAGGGTGTGCTCGAGCCAGGCGGCCATCAGCACCACCGAGGGGTCCTCGGCGCTGCCGGAGACCTCCACCAGCTTCGGGGTCGAGATCGGGGGCACCTCGTAGGCGCTGGCGACGAGCCCGCGCCACCGGGTCAGCCTCGACCACGAGAGGTCGGAGTCCCCGCTGGCGTAGCCACGGCGCAGACGCTTGAGGGTGGCCAGCGGGCTGGAGCAGGCCGCGGCGTCGGTGATCCGGCGCTGCGACATGGAGCCCAGCACGTCGTGGACGGGGGAGGACGGGGCGCTCTCCGGCCACCAGGTGACGATCGGGGCGTCCGGCAGCAGCAGCGCCATCACCAGCGTGTCCAGCGAGTACATGATGTCCCCGCGGGCGCGGAGGATCACGATCTCGCCGGCGCCGGCGTCACGGCCCACGCGGATCTCCGCGTCCAGTCCCGAGGCCTCGGCCTCCGGGTCGACGTCGAGAACGATGACCCGGGCGGGGTGCTCGTGACTGGCGCGCACGGCCGCCTCGAGAGGATCCTCGACATCTCCGGTGGAGATGATGATCAGCGTGAGCACCCGGCCGATGGTGTTCGCGCCGAAGGTCTCCCGCATCTCGATCATCTTCTTGTCGATGGCCGAGGCGGTGGTGTCTGTCAGGGTGGTGATCACGGTCGCCTCCAGGTACGTCCGTCACGGGCGAGCATCTCGTGGGCGGTGTCGGGCCCCCAGGTGCCGGGGCGGTAGGGCGCCGGCTCGAGGTTCTCCGACCAGAACTCGGTGATGGGGTCGAGGATCCGCCAGGAGAGCTCGACCTCCTTCTGCCGGGGGAACAGCGGCGGATCGCCCAGCAGGAGATCCAGGATCAGCCGCTCGTAGGCCTCCGGGGACTCCTCCGTGAAGTTCATGCCGTAGGCGAAGTCCATCGTCACGTCCCGCACCTCCATCTGGGTGCCGGGGACCTTGGAGCCGAAGCGCATGGTCACGCCCTCGTCCGGCTGGACGCGGATGACGATCGCATTCTGGCCGAGGTTCGCGGTATCGGTGGAGCGGAACGGGAGGAACGGGGCGCGCTTGAACACGACCGCGATCTCCGTGACCCGCCGGCCCAGCCGCTTGCCGGCGCGCAGGTAGAACGGCACGCCCGCCCAGCGCCGCGTGGCGATGTCGAGCCTCATCGCGGCGAAGGTCTCCGTGGTCGAATCCGCGGGGATGCCCTCCTCCTCGCGGTAGGGGCGCACCTCCTCGCCGCCCTGCCAGCCGCCCACGTACTGCCCGCGGGCGGTGTGCGCGGCGAGATCCTCGGGCAGCTCGATCGCGGCGAGCACCTTCTCCTTCTCCGCCCGCAGGTCGGAGGCACGGAAGGAGACCGGCTCCTCCATCGCCGTCAGCGCGAGCAGCTGCAGCAGGTGGTTCTGGATGACGTCCCGCGCGGTGCCGATGCCGTCGTAGTACCCGGCCCGGGACCCGATACCGATGTCCTCGGCCATCGTGATCTGGACGTGGTCGACATAGCTCGCGTTCCACACCGGCTCATAGAGCTGGTTGGCGAAGCGCAGCGCCATGATGTTCTGGACGGTCTCCTTGCCCAGGTAATGGTCGATGCGGAAGACGTCCTCCGGGCGGAACACCTTCTCGACCACGTCGTTGAGCTCGCGCGCGGAGGCGAGGTCGTGCCCGAAGGGCTTCTCGATGATCACGCGGCGCCAGGAGCCGTCCCGCGGGGTGTTCAGTCCCGACTCGGCGAGCTGACCGCAGACCTTCGGGAAGGCGTCCGGCGGGATCGAGAGGTAGAAGGCGTGGTTGCCGCCGGTCCCGCGGGTGCGGTCCAGCTCGCCGACGACCTCGGTGAGGCGCTCGAACGCCGCGGAGTCGTCGAACGTGCCGGTCACGAAGCGCAGCCCGCCGCGGAGCTGCTCGAAGACGCTCTCCGAGAAGCCGGTGCGGGAGTGCTCGGAGACGCTCTTGCGCACGTACTCGGCGAAGTCCTCGTCGGACCATTCGCGGCGCCCGAACCCGACCAGGCCGAAGCTGGCCGGCAGCAGTCCGCGATGGGTGAGGTCATAGATGGCAGGCAGGAGCTTCTTGCGGGCGAGGTCGCCGGTGACGCCGAACATCACCATGGAGCTCGGCCCGGCGATGAGCGGCAGCCGGCGGTCGCGGGGGTCACGCAGGGGGTTGGCGATCTCCGGTGTCTCGGCGCCTGCCGGAGGAGTGCTGGTATCGGTCACGATCGTCCTTTCTCGGACACGGACGGCGAGAGCACGGCCTGCCCCAGCGGGCGCGGCCGTGCTCTCGGAGAACTCAGGCTCGGGTGTCGTCGATGGTCGCCGACACGGTGTCGATGAGCTCCTGCCAGGACTTCTCGAACTTCTCGACGCCCTCGCGCTCGAGCAGCGCGAACACGTCGGCCAGGTCGACCCCGGCCTCCTCGACGCGCTCCAGGACGCTCTCGCCCGTCTTGGCGGTCTCGGCGTTCAGCGCGGCCTTGGGCTCGGAGTGCTCGGCGACGGCCTCCAGCGTCTTCTCCGGCATGGTGTTCACGCACGGATCGGCGACGAGGTTGTCGACGTAGAGCGTGTCGGGGTAGTCGGGGTTCTTGACCCCTGTCGAGGCCCAGAGCGGGCGCTGCACGTTCGCGCCCTTGTCCTTGAGAGCCGCGAAGCGCTCCTGCCCGAAGGCGGTGAGGTACTCGCCGAAGGCGGCCTGGGCGTTGGCGACGCCGGCGGAGCCGCGCAGCGTCTCGGCCTCGCCCCCGAGCGCCTCGAGGCGCTTGTCGATCTCGGCATCGACGCGGGAGACGAAGAACGAGGCGACGGAGTAGATCTTCGAGAGGTCCTTGCCCGCCTCGGCGGCCTGCTCCAGGCCGGCGAGGTAGGCCTCCATGACCTCCTGGTAGCGGGCCACGGAGAAGATCAGGGTGACGTTGACGCTGATGCCCTCGGCGATGGTGGCGGTGATCGCCGGCAGGCCCGCCTCGGTCGCGGGGATCTTGACGAACAGGTTCTCCCGGTCGACCAGGTCGCGCAGCCGCTTGGCCTGCTCGATGGTCTTGTCGGTGTCGTGGGCCAGCCGCGGGTCGACCTCGATGCTGACGCGTCCGTCCACGCCGCCGGTGGCCTCGTGCACGCCCTGGAAGAGGTCGCAGGCGCTGCGCACGTCGTCGGTGGTGACGACCTCGAGGACGCCGTCGACGTCCTTGCCCTCACCGGCCAGGCGAGCGATGTCGTCGTCGTACTCGGAGCGGCCGGAGATCGCGGCCTGGAAGATCGAGGGGTTCGTGGTGACGCCCACCACGTTGCGGGTATCGATCAGTTCCTGCAGGTTGCCGGAGGTCATCCGCTGGCGGGAGAGGTCGTCGAGCCAGATGGAGACGCCGGCGTCGGACAGGGCCTGGGTGCGGGGATTCTGAGTCATGTGCATATCCTTCCGGACGCTGCGCGCCCTGTGTCGAACTGCTGTCGTCGTCTAACGCTGGTCGGGCCGGATTTCTTCCAGCCAGAGGCGGGTGCGGGGCAGGACCCGTGGGCCCCGCCCCGCACCGGTCAGGCGCCGGCGGCCGCGAGGGACTCCTTGGCGGCGGCGATGACCGCCTCCGGGGTGAAGCCGTACTCGCGGAACAGCGTCTTGGCGTCGGCCGAGGCACCGTAGTGCTCGAGCGAGACGGCCCGGCCGTGGGCGCCGAGGAAGCGGTACCAGGGCATCGCGATCCCGGCCTCGACGCTGACGCGGGCGGTGACCGCCGAGGGCAGGACGGACTCCTTGTACTCCTCGTCCTGTTCGTCGAACCACTCCACGGACGGCATCGAGACCAGCCGGGTGGCGATCCCCTCGGCCTCGAGCTGCTTCTGGGCCTCGGCGGCGTACTGCACCTCGGAGCCGGTGCCGATCAGGATCACCTGAGGAGTGCCGGAGGAGGCCTCCTTCATCACGTAGGCGCCCTTGGCCAGCCCGTCGGCGCCCGCGTACTCCGAGCGGTCGAAGGTCGGCATGGCCTGACGGCTGAGGATCAGCCCGACGGGCCCGCTGTCCCGCTCGAGCAGAGCCTTCCAGGCCTGCGCGGTCTCATTGGCATCCGCCGGACGCACGATCGAGAGGTTCGGGATCGCCCGGTAGGCGGCCAGGTGTTCGACAGGCTGGTGCGTGGGGCCGTCCTCGCCCAGACCGATCGAGTCGTGGGTCCACACGTAGGTGGCGGGGACCTTCATCAGCGAGGCGAGGCGCACGGCGCCGCGCATGTAGTCGGCGAACTGGAAGAAGGTGCCGCCGTAGGGACGCGTGAGGCCGTGCAGCGAGATCCCCGAGAGGATCGCGCCCATCCCGTGCTCGCGGATGCCGAAGTGCAGCGTACGGCCGTACTCGTCACCGGCGAACTGCTCCGAGCTGTACTCCTCGGGCAGGAACGACGGCTCGCCCTTCATGGTGGTGTTGTTCGAGCCCGCGAGGTCGGCGCTGCCACCCCACAGCTCGGGCATGACCGGGGCCAGCTCGGCGAGGATCTTGCCGGAGGCGGCGCGGGTGGCGATGCCCTTCTCGTCGGCCTCGAAGGCCGGGAACGCCTCGGCGAAGCCCTCGGGCAGCTCACGCGCGACCAGGCGGTCCAGCAGCGTCGCCCGCTCGGGGTTCGCGGAGCGCCAGGCCTGGTAGCCCTCGTCCCACTCGGACTTGGCCGTCGCGGCGCGCTCGGCGAGCGAGCGGGTGCGGGCGAGCACGTCCTCGTCCACCTGGAACGACTTCTCGGGGTCGAAGCCGATGGCTTCCTTCAGCCCGGCGACGGCGTCGGGGCCGAGCTTGGCCCCGTGGACGCTGTGGCTGCCGGCGAGCTCCGGGATCGGCCAGCCGATGACGGTGCGCAGCCGGATGAAGGTCGGCTTGTCGGTGACCTTCTGGGCCTCGAGGATCTCGGCCTTGAGCGCGGCCACGTCCTCGAGGTAACTCTCGCCGCCCTGGGTCCAGTCCACGGTGCGCACGTCCCAGCCGTAGGCCTCGTAGCGAGCGGTGGTGTCCTCGGTGAAGGCGATCGAGGTGTCGCCCTCGATGGAGATCTCGTTGTCGTCCCACAGGACGATGAGGTTGCCCAGCTTCTGGGTGCCGGCCAGCGAGCTGGCCTCGCTGCTGACGCCCTCCTGGAGATCGCCGTCGGAGGCGATCACATAGGTGAAGTGGTCGAACGGGCTGGTGCCCGGCGCGGCCTCGGGGTCCAGCAGGCCGCGCTCGCGACGCTGGGCCATGGCCATGCCGACGGCGGAGGAGATGCCCTGGCCGAGCGGGCCGGTGGTGATCTCCACGCCCTTGGTGTGGAAGTTCTCCGGGTGGCCGGGGGTCTTGGAGCCCCAGGTGCGCAGCCCCTCGATGTCCTCCAGCTCGAGCCCGAAGCCGCCGAGGTAGAGCTGGATGTACTGGGTCAGGCTGGAGTGGCCGGCCGAGAGCACGAAGCGATCGCGACCGAGCCAGTCCGGGTCGGTCGGATCGTGCCGCATGACGTCCTGGTAGAGCAGGTATGCGGCGGGGGCCAGGCTGATGGCCGTGCCGGGGTGCCCGTTGCCGACCTTCTCCACCGCATCGGCGGCGAGGACGCGCACGGTGTCCACTGCGCGCTTGTCCAGGTCGGTCCAACCCTCCGGGGCCTTGAACGTATCGGTCACGTCGATTGCTTCCTTTCGCCGGGTAGCGGCCGCAGCGGCCGCGCGGATCGATGGCTCCGGCAGGCATCCCCGACAAGCATCCTTCGACGTGGTCAGTTCCTGCCCGAAGCGACGCGTCCCACCTTAGTGCTGGTCGAGACCGATGATGGACCTCGTCCAGCCGGTTGCCGCGAAGATCCCTCGCAGCGGCGGCCGACGGTGCCCTGCCTCACCCCGCCGGTGACTGCGACAGCGGCGCTCGAGCACATAGACTGGCCGGGTTCATGCGACGGTCCCGTCGCGCTCAGGAGGAAGGACGGTGGGCGGTGACCGCCACCCAGGGAGCTTCGACCCGGGACGCCGGCACGGGGGGTGACCCCGCTGCGCAGCGCACGGCAGGTTCCGTGATCCGGGCCTACGTGGCGCTGACCAAGCCCCGCATCATCGAGCTGCTGCTGATCACCACCATCCCCACGATGTTCCTGGCCGCGGGCGGGTTCCCCTCGGCGTGGCTGATCCTGACGACCATGATCGGCGGCTACCTGGCCGCCGGCGGCGCGAACGCGCTGAACATGTACCTCGACCGCGACATCGACGCGCGCATGAAGCGAACCCGGAACCGGCCGCTGGTGACCGGTGAGATCAGTCCGCGCGCCGGCCTGATCTTCGGCATCGCCCTGTCGCTGCTGTCCGGGGTATGGCTGGGCCTGCTGGTGAACTGGGCCTCCGCCGGCCTCGCCCTCGTCGCGATCGTGCTCTACGTGGTCTTCTACACGATGATCCTCAAGCGCCGCACCAGCCAGAACATCGTCTGGGGCGGCGTGGCCGGGTGCATGCCGGTGCTGATCGGCTGGTCGGCGGTGACCGGCACGGTGTCCTGGACGGCGGTGCTGCTGTTCCTGGTGATCTTCTTCTGGACCCCGCCGCACTACTGGCCGCTGGCCGAGAAGTTCAGCCAGGACTACGCCGATGCGGGCGTGCCGATGCTGCCGGTGGTGGCCTCCCGCGTGAGCGTCGCCCGCCAGATGATCATGCACACCCTGCTGATGATCGCCGCGAGCCTGGCGATCATCCCGCTGGGCCATACCGGATGGGTCTACGGCGTCAGCGCCGTCGCCGCCGGAGCCTGGTTCGCGTTCCTCGTGATCCGCTACGCCGTCCGGGTCCACCGTGGCCTGACCGGCAGGAAGCTCGGCCCGATGGTCGTCTTCCACGGCTCGATCACCTACCTGACCCTGCTCTTCGTCGCCCTGGCGATCGATCCCTTCGTCCGGCTGTGACCGAGCGCGGCGGTCGCCGACCCACCGGGGAGCCGACGCTGCGCCCCGGCGACCGCCGGATCCTCGAGCAGTACCTGAGCCATCTGCGGATCGAGCGGGGACTGTCCGCGAACACCCTCGCCGCCTACCGGCGCGACCTGGAACGCTACCTCCGCGATCTCGCGCAGGACGACATCGATCCCGCCGCCGTGGAGCCCGGGCGGCTGGCCGGATGGCTCCAGACCCTGCGGACCGGGGCCGACGGCGGCACCGCTCTGTCACCGTCCTCCGCAGCCCGCTCCCTCGCCGCCGTGCGCGGACTGCATGCCTTCCTCGACGCCGAGCGCGTCTCGAACACCGGGGACCCGTCCCGCCTGGTCCCCACCCCCGCCCTGCCCGGACGGCTCCCTCACCCCTTGACCATCGAGCAGGTCGAGGCGCTGCTGGAGGCGGCCGGACGCCCCGGGACCGGACGTGACGCCACCGAACGCGCCCTGCGCGACCGGGCACTGCTCGAGGTCCTCTACGGCACCGGCGCGCGCATCTCCGAGGCCACGGGCCTCGACCTCGACGACATCGATCGCGAGCAGCGGGCGGCGATCCTGCGCGGCAAGGGCGACAAGCAGCGCGTGGTGCCCGTCGGCCGGTACGCCCTGGACGCGCTGGATGCCTACCTCACCCGCGGCCGCCCGGTCCTCGCCAGCCGGGGGACGGGCACCCCGGCCGTCTTCCTCGGCTCGCGGGGGACCCGGCTGACCCGACAGGCCGCCTGGCAGGTGATCCAGCGCGTGGCCGGCGATGCGGATCTCGGCGAGCTGACCGAGCCCATCAGTCCCCACACGCTGCGCCACTCCTATGCGACCCACCTCCTGCACGGGGGAGCGGACGTGCGCAGCGTGCAGGAGCTGCTGGGTCATGCCTCGGTCACCACGACGCAGCTGTACACGCAGGTCACAGTGGATTCGCTGCGAGAGACACACGCCAGTGCCCACCCCCGGGCGCGACGGGGGGCTTAGACTTGTCCGGCACGAGGACCCGGCACGAGAACGACGACCGTCCCGCCCCGCGCACCAGCACTCGGGGCCGGCACCCACAGCCGGCTCTGCCCGGGCCATGGCCGGTCGCGAGCCGGTCCCTCGGCGGGCCGCCCCGCACCAGAGAACGACGCCGACGACAGGACAACGACGTGAGCTCGACTTCCGACCAGCAGCTGGACATCGATCTCGGTCCCACCGGCCGCCCGATGCCGGAGCTGCCGGAGCCAGCCCCGCTCGACGGTCACGGACCGGCCCGGGTCATCTCGATGGTGAACCAGAAGGGTGGGGTGGGGAAGACCACCAGCGTCATCAACCTCGGCGCGGCTCTCGCGGAGCTCGGCCGCAAGGTCCTGCTGGTCGACCTCGATCCGCAGGGCGCCCTCAGCGCCGGCACCGGGGTCAACCCGTACGAGCTCGACGTGACCGTCTACAACCTGCTGATGGAGCGCGGTCACGACGTCCATGACGTCATCCAGTCCACCGGCACCGAGGACCTCGACGTGCTGCCGGCGAACATCGACCTCTCGGCCGCCGAGGTCACCCTGGTCAACGAGGTGGCGCGCGAGATGGCCCTGGCCCGCGTGCTGCGCCCCGTCGCGGACGAGTACGACGTGATCATCATCGACTGCCAGCCCTCCCTGGGGCTGCTGACCGTCAACGCCCTGGCGGCCAGCCATGGCGTGATCATCCCGCTCGAGGCCGAGTACTTCGCGCTGCGCGGCGTGGCGCTGCTGGTGGAGACCATCGAGAAGGTGCAGGACCGCATCAACCCCAAGCTCGAGATGGACGGCATCCTCATCACGATGTTCGACCCGCGCACGCTCCACGCCCGCGAGGTGTGCCAGCGCGTGGTCGAGGCCTTCCCCGACAAGGTCCTCCACACCACGATCAATCGCACCGTGAAGTTCCCCGACGCGTCCGTGGCCGCCGAACCGATCATCTCCTTCGCCTCCTCGACGAAGGGCGCGGACGCGTACCGCCAGCTGGCCCGCGAGCTGATCTCCCGCGGCGCGGCGGCCTGATGGCCGGCGCCGCCTCCCCAGGGCGCCGTCAGCGCCGCCGCAGCGCCTTCACCCCGCCGAAGAAGGTGCGCTTGCGCGACGGCGAGGGCACCCCGCGTCCGCCGGCCCCGCGCGCGGACGACGAGAGCCCCGACGTGCATCGCGAGGACGGCGAGCGGCTGCAGAAGGTCCTGGCCCACGCCGGATTCGGGTCCCGCCGTGCCTGCGAGACGCTGATCTCCACGGGCCGCGTCATGGTCGACGGCCTGGTGGTCCGCGAACAGGGCGTGCGCATCGACCCGGCCACCCAGGTGGTCCACGTCGACGGCCGCCGCCTCCAGCTGGACACGGCGAAGGTGACCGTGGCGCTGCACAAGCCGCGCCGGGTCGTCTCGGCCATGAGCGATCCCGAAGGGCGCCGCGACCTCACCGAGTTCGTCGCGGGCTATCCCCAGCGGCTCTATCACGTGGGCCGGCTCGACTACGAGACCGAGGGCCTGCTGCTGCTGACCAACGACGGCGAGCTCGCCCATCGCCTCACCCATCCCCGCTTCGAGGTCTCCAAGACCTACGTGTGCCGCTTCGAGGCACCCGGTGGGCCGCCTCGCGGACTGGTCAAGGCGCTGCGCGAGGGCATCGAGCTCGAGGACGGCCCGGCCCGCGCCGACAGCGCGCGCGTGCTCGCCCAGAACGGCCGGGAGGCCGTCGTCGAGGTGACGCTGCACGAGGGTCGCAACCGGATCGTGCGCCGGATGTTCGCCTCCCAGGGCTTCGAGCTGACCGCGCTGGTGCGCACCCGCATCGGCCCCGTGCTGCTCGGTGACCTCGGCCCGGGGGCGACCCGCGAGCTCACCGGGCGCGAGCTCGGCACTCTGATGGCGGAGGTCGGCCTGTGAGCCCCTTGGTGGCCTCACCCGTGCGGATCATCGGCACCGGCCTCATCGGCGGCTCCCTCGGGCTGGCGCTGCGCCGCGCCGGAGCCACGGTCCAGGTCGAGGACATCTCCCCGGGTACCACTGCTCTCGCCGTCGAGCTCGGCGTCGGCTCGCTTCCCGCGGCCGAGGACGAGGACCCGGCGCTGGTCGTCGTCGCCGCTCCGCCCGACGTCGCCGCACAGGTCATCGCGGACTCGCTGCGTCGCTGGCCCTCGGCCCTGGTCACGGACGTCGCCAGCGTCAAGGCCACGGTGCTGGAGGGTGTGCGCGCCCAGGCCGATCCCGGCGATCTGCCGCGCTACATCGGTGCGCACCCGATGGCGGGACGCGAGGTCTCGGGCGTCATCTCCGCGCGCAGCGACCTGTTCCACGGCCGCCCCTTCGTCGTCGTCCCCCATGCCCAGACGCGCGCCGGGGCGGCCTCCGTCCTCAAGGGCCTGGCCACCGAGATCGGCGCAGTGCCCGTGGTGATGGACCCCCGCGCCCACGACATCGCGGTCGCCCACGTCTCCCACGTGCCGCAGGTGCTCGCGAGCCTGCTGGCCTCGACGCTGCTGGAGCCCACCGAGGAAGCGCTGGGCCTGGCCGGGCAGGGACTGCGCGACACCACCCGCATCGCCGATTCGGATCCGCGGCTGTGGGTCGAGATCCTGGGCGCCAATGCCGAGGCCGTCGGCACCGTCCTGCGCTCGGTGAGGGACCGGGCCGACGACGTGCTGGAGGCTCTCGACTCACTCGCCGGCACCCCGGATCCCGCGGTGGGGTCGCGCCGTGCCCTCGCCGATCTGGTGGCCGACGGCAACCGCGGCGTGCGGCGTATCCCGGGCAAGCACGGCGGGGCGACCGACGCCTTCGCGACCGTCGTGGTGCTGGTGCCCGACAGCCCGGGCGAGCTGGGACGCCTGCTGACCGAGATGGGCGAGATCGGTGTGAACCTCGAGGATCTGCGCCTCGAGCACACGATCGGCCAGCCGGTCGGACTCGCGCACATCGCCGTGGACGCCTCGCGTGAGGACCTGCTCACCAGATCGCTCGCCGAACGCGGCTGGACCGTCGCCGACGCCTGAGCGCCCCGTATCCTTGCAGGATGCACACCAGCGCGCCGCACGATCCCTCTGCCCTCGCGACCCCGGGACCGCAGATCGGCGTGACCATCGCGATCGACGGCCCGGCCGGCTCCGGCAAGTCCACCGTCTCCCGCCTCGTCGCCGAGGCCCTGGATGGCGGCATCGTCGACACCGGAGCCATGTACCGCGCCGTGACCTGGTCCTGCCTCGACCGCGGCGTCGATCTCGGCGACCGTGACGCGGTGGCGCAGGTCGCCCAGGACCTCGAGCTGGACCTCGGCACCGATCCGGGCGGGGCCAGCGTGGTCGTCGGCGGGCAGGACATCACCGGCGAGATCCGCACCGAGCGCATCTCCCAGCACGTCAGCGCCGTGGCCACCAACACGCTCGTGCGCGCCGTCCTCCAGCGCCGCCAGCGCGAGCTGCTGTTCGCCACGGCCGCCGACCGCGGATTCTGCGTCGCCGAGGGCCGCGACATCACCACGGTCGTCGCCCCCGACGCCCACGTGCGGGTCCTGCTGACCGCGAGCGACGAGGAGCGGATGCGCCGACGCGCCGCCGAGCTCGACCTGGAGGACTCCGAGAGCACCCGCCAGCGGATGGCCGACCAGGTCCTGCGGCGCGACCGCGACGATTCCACGGTCTCGGAGTTCCTCAGCGCGGCCGACGGGGTCGACACGGTCGATACCACCGGGCTCGAGGTCGAGGACGTCGTCGAGCAGGTGCTGATGCTGGTCGCCCAGGCGGAATCCGAGCTGGAGTCCGCCCTGGAGGACGAGGCCGACGGCCGCGCCGGATCCCCGGGCGAGGCGCAGGCGACGGATGCGCCGGAACCGAGCGGATCGCGGGCCGACGGCAGTCTCGACCCTGTCGGCCCCGGCCAGGCGGACGAGGATCCCGCCGGCGGACCGTCCGACGAGGAGATCGAGTCCGCACTGCGCGCCGGACTCACCGACTACGAGCTCGACGACGAGGACCTCGCTCTCCTCGGTGACGAGGACGGCGAGTACGCGCGCCCGACCGTGCAGCGCAACCTGCCGGTGGTCGCCGTCGTCGGCCGCCCCAACGTCGGTAAATCCACCCTGGTCAACCGCATCCTGGGCCGCCGGGAGGCCGTCGTCGAGGATGTCCCGGGCGTGACCCGTGACCGCGTGTTCTACGAGGCCGAGTGGGCAGGCAAGGACTTCTGGCTGGTGGACACGGGCGGCTGGGAGGACCGCCTGCAGGGAATGGCGCACCGCGTCGCCGAGCAGGCGGAGGTCGCCATCTCCCTGGCCGATGTCGTGATGTTCATCGTGGACGCGAACGTCGGCATCACCGCCACCGATGAACAGCTGCTGAAGGTGCTGCGCAAGGCCGAGCACCCGGTGGTGCTGGTGGCCAACAAGGTCGATGATCAGCGCGGGGAGCTCGAAGCCGCCGCGCTGTGGAATCTGGGCCTGGGCGAGCCGCATCCCGTCTCCGCGCTCCACGGACGCGGCTCCGGCGACCTGCTGGACGCCGTGCTCGCCGTGATGCCCGAGGAGGGTCGCGGTGCCGCGGTCGATCACGGTCCGCGCCGCATCGCCCTGGTGGGACGCCCCAACGTCGGCAAGTCCTCGCTGCTGAACCGGCTGGCGGGGGAGCAGCGGGTGGTCGTGGACGAGAGCGCAGGCACCACGCGCGATCCGGTCGACGAGAAGATCGTCCTGGGCGGCAAGGACTGGACCTTCGTCGACACCGCCGGCATCCGCCGCCGGGTGCTGCAGTCCCAGGGCGCGGACTACTACGCCTCCCTGCGCACGCGTGCGGCCCTGGACCGGGCGGAGGTCGCCATCGTGCTGCTGGAGGCCTCCGAGCCGATCTCCACGCAGGACCTCAAGATCATCGACATGGTGCTCGAGTCCGGCCGGGCCCTGGTGCTGGCCTTCAACAAGTGGGACCTGCTGGACGAGGAGCGCCACAAGCTGCTCGAGCGCGAGATCGAGCGGGACCTGGCGCACGTCGCCTGGGCGCCCCGGGTGAACATCTCGGCCCAGACCGGCCGGCACGCAGAACGCCTGGTGCCCGCGATCGAGAAGTCCTTGGAATCCTGGGACCGGCGCATTCCGACCGGGCGCCTGAACGCCTTCCTGGGCACCCTGGTCGCCGCACATCCCCACCCGCTGCGCGGCGGCAAGCAGTCGCGCATCCTGTTCGCCACGCAGGCCCGCACCCGACCGCCGCGCTTCGTGATCTTCGCCAGCGGATTCCTCGAGCACGGCTACCGCCGCTTCATCGAGCGCCGGCTGCGCGAGGAGTTCGAGTTCACCGGCTCACCGATCGTCATCGGGGTGCGGATCCGGGAGAAGCGGCGGCGCTGATCCCGGCCGCGACCGCACCGCAGCCGCGGCGCGCCCGTCGACGGCCGGGGCGAGTGCGGTCCCGCCCAGCGAGCACGTATTGTGGGCGGCATGAGCAACTCCGGTGACAACGGCTCCTGGACGCCCCAGGACGACCAGTTCGACGGCCAGCAGCCCGCCCACGGCCCCAGCGGTGAACAGGCTGCCGGCCAGGACCCCTGGGCCCAGCCGCAGTCCCAGGATCCCTGGGCCCAGCCGCCGTCACAGGATCCCTACGGCCAGGCGTCGGCCCAGCCCGCGCCTCAGGATCCGTACGGGCAGTCCTCGGGTCCGTCGGCGTCCGATCCCTATGGTCCCTCGTCCGGCCAGTCCGCGCCGGATCCGTACGGCCAGGGCCAGCAGTCCTGGGCCCCGGCCGCCGGGTCCGCCCCGTCGGCCTCGGACCCCTACGGTCAGCCGGCCGGGGGAGCGCAGCCGGCCGGCACGCCCTATGGCCAGCCGGCGCCCGGCCAGCCGGGATACGGACAGCCGGAGTATGGCCAGCAGGGATATGGCCAGCAGGGCGCTCCGCAGGGAGGCCAGCCGGGTGCGCCCGGCGGTGAAGCGCAGAGTCGGCTCCTGGTCGGCCTGCTCGGCATCTTCCTCGGAGCCTTCGGGGTGCACCGCTTCCTGATGGGATACACCACCATCGGGGTCATCCAGGTCTGCATCACGGTCCTCAGCTGCGGCATGCTCAGCTTCGTCAGCGGTATCTGGGGTCTTGTCGAGGGCATCATGGTCCTGGCGAAGTCCCCGCAGTTCGAGCGCGACGCCCATGGTCGCCCTCTGACCGATTGATCCTCTCAGCGACGAACGGCGAGGACCGCGATGAGCTATCCGCCCCCTGGACCTCTCGTGCCCGGCTACAGCGCGCCGGTTCCCGACCAGGAATCCATCCGCACCAGCGCCATCGTGCTGATCGTCGTCGGATTCCTGTGCGGAGGAATGCTCCCCTCGATCTTCGGGATCATCGCCCTGGTGCAGGCGGATACGGATCCGTACTCCGCGCGCACGATGAACAAGGTCGGCTGGATCATCACCTGGGTGCTGCTGGGTATCACGGTGCTCGCGCTGCTGGCGAGTCTCGCGTGGGCGGGGTTCGTGGTGCTGTTGATCGGGTCCCTGGCCACCGCGACGTGAGCGCCCGTCCCGCCTCGTCCATCCCGCTGCCGGCGTCGAGAGCGACGAGGTCCCATGGCCACGCCTGAGTTCGTCCTCGCCCTGCGCGAGCGCATCGGTCACGACCTGCTGTGGATGCCCGGGGTCACGGCGATCGTCCTGGATCAGCAGTCCTCGCGCATGCTCGCGGTCCGCCGCGCCGACAGCGGCGCCTGGACTCCCGTGACCGGGATCATCGACCCGGGCGAGGAGCCCGCGACCGCCGCGGTCCGCGAGGTCGGCGAGGAGGCGGGCGTCGACTGCCTGCCGATACGGCTGGTCGACGTGCGCACGCATCCGCCGATCCAGTACGCCAACGGTGATCACGCCCAGTACCTCGATCTGTGCTTCCTGTGCCATTACGTCGGCGGCGACCCGTACCCGGCCGACGGCGAGAACACCGAGGCCCGCTGGTTCCCCCTCGATCAGCCTCCGCCGATGAGCGCGCGGTTCCTCGAACAGCTCGAGCTCGCGCTCTCCGACGAGCCCCAGGCGCGCTTCCGCACATGAGCCGGCCGGCCTCCCACCGATGACGTCACCACGACCTTCCCCGCTCCACGGCGGAGCGCACCACCCGCTACCCGGCACCCGCGTGTCCATCCCGCTCACCGACCGCGTCGACGACGTCGCCGTCGTCCGCGTGATCGCGGCGCCCCGGCGCGACATGGTCCATGCCGGTCGCCTCAGCGTGCCTCTGCACCCGTTCGCCGACGCGCTGCTGGTCGACGTCGCGGTCGACGGGCGGATCGTCCTGCCCGGGGCCTGGGTCCAGCGCGAGGTGATCGACCGCGGAACGCCGATCGCGCCGGCCCGGGTCACCGCGGCGGACCTGCGCCCGCCGGCCGTGATCGTCGGCACCCCCGATCAGGCCGAGCTGCACTGGGGTGAGACCGTCTGGCCCCTGGCGCTGGGCGGCGCGATCGCGATCCCCGATGCGAGCCGGGCCGACCCCCACCCGCTGTCGCGGCTGCGGCGGCTGACGCTGGTCGCCGCCGGCCGGCGCGCCGAGATCGCCCTGACCCTGTGGCAGGGCCAGGACGTCGAGATTCCTTGGCACGACGTCCGGCTGCTGCCGCGAGCCGGGCGCTGGTTCGAACTCGCCCAGGTTCCCCCGGGCATGCGGTACGCCGATGCGGAGCGCGCCCAGGGAACCGGCAGAGCCCGCCCACGCCCCTGAACCGGCCCGCCCCGGCGCCCGCCGCCGTACCGGATGGTCCGGGCCGCGGCGCGCCGGTGGCGATGTGGTGTGACGCGCGAGACACAGGCTATGGTTCGGTGCGTGAACGACGACGACGAGGAGGTCATCGTGCCCCCCACCCCGCTCCATCGGATGCCGGCCGACCGCCGCAGCTTCCTGCGGTTCACCGCCGGAGCTGCGGCCGTGCTGCCGTTGACGGCCCTGGCCGGCTGCTCAAGTGCCAACCGCGACCCCAACCTGATCCGGATCGCGTTCCAGCAGTTCGGCTCGGGGACGATCAAGGAGGAATGGATCACCACGGCCGCCCAGGAGTTCTCGGAGGAGCACCCCGAGCTGAGCGTCGAGCTGGTCCCGATCGTCGCCTCCGAGAACGACTACTTCACCAAGAACGAACTGCTGATGAGCTCGCCGCGCACCAGCCCCGACCTGGTCTACGAGGATTCGTTCATCCTGCTCTCCGACGTCGGCGCCGGATACCTCCAGCCGATCACCGACCTGGTCGAGGGTTTCGAGCACTGGGACGACATCGCCGATGCCTCGAAGGAAGCGGTCACCGGCGAGGACGGGGAGGTCTACGGCATTCCCATCACCACCGATACCCGTGCCCTGTGGTTCCACAAGGACGTCTTCGCCGAAGCCGGGCTGCCGGAGGACTGGCAGCCCGGCAGCTGGGAGGAGATCCTCGAGGCGGCCCGCACGATCCGCGACTCCGACAGCGAGGCGACCCCGCTGTTCATCTTCGCCGGCACCCCGCAGGGGGAGAAGGCCTCCATGCAGGGCTTCGAGATGCTCCTGTACGGCACCGGGGACGGGACCGGGCTCTACGACCGCGACGCCGAGAAGTGGATCCTGGGCAGCCAGGGCTTCATCGACTCCCTGACCTTCCTGCGCACGATGTTCGACGAGAAGCTGACGCTGTCCCTTGGCCAGCACCTGGATCCCAACATCTCCGAGACGATCTACACCTCGCTGCTGCCCGAGGGGAAGCTCGGGATCCTCGTGGACGGCTCCTGGATCTCGCAGAACTGGACGGAGTCGGCGCCCGCCCCGTGGCCGGAATGGCCGGATGTGCTGGGCCTGGCGGACATGCCCACCCAGGACGGCGGCGGCACCGGCACAGTCACCCTCGCCGGCGGCTGGGGCCTGTCGATCCCGCACGGGGTCACGGACCGCGAGGTCGCCTTCCAGTTCCTCGAGAAGCTGGTCTCCACCGAGAACCTCGTGAACTACGCGATCTCCGACAACCACATCACCGTGCGCGAGGACGTCGCCCAGGACGAGCGCTACCTGAGCTACTCCCCGGCGGTCGAGTACTTCACCGACCTGCTGGAGACCGCGTACTACCGGCCGGCGCTGCCCTCGTACCCGGAGGTGTCCTCCGCGATCCAGGAGGCCATGGAGGCCGTGATGACCGGCACCGAGCCGGAGGCCGCGGCCGCCGAGTACGACGCCACCGTCACGGACATCGTCGGTCCGGAGAACGTGCAGGAGGCCACCTCATGACCACCAGTGCACCCGCCGCCCCGGAGCAGGATGCCGCAGCGCAGGACGCCCCGGCGCAGCCGCGTCGGCGCACCCGCCTCGGCGACCGCCTCACCGCAGCTCGCGCCGTCCCGATGCTTCCGGCCGGGCTGTTGCTGGTCGGTTTCATGCTCGGGCCGATCCTGTATTCGCTGTACCTGGCCTTCACCGACAGTGCGATCCGCGGCAAGGGCGCGGAGGAGACCAGCTTCGTCGGCTTCGAGAACTTCACCGATGCGTTCACCGACGGTGACTTCTGGAACTCGGTGGCCCTGACCCTGGTGTTCACCGTGATCTCCGCCGTGATCGGCCAGAACATCATGGGGATGGTGCTGGCGCTGCTCATGGAGCGCGCCAACCGTGTCATCACCTTCGCGGTCACCTCGATCGTGATCGCGGCCTGGATCCTCCCGGAGGTGGTGGCCGGGTACCTGCTGTACACGTTCTTCGCTCCGGAGGGCAGCCTGAACACGATCATCACCGCGATCGGGCTGCCTGAGCAGGATCTGCTGTTCAGCGCACCGATCATCGCGGTCGCCTTCGCCAACATCTGGCGGGGCACGGCCTTCTCGATGCTGGTCTACTCCGCAGCGCTGAGCTCCGTGCCGGCCGACGTGTACGAATCGGCCTCGCTGGACGGCGCCGGTCCGGTGCGCCGGTTCTGGTCCGTGACCGTGCCGCTGCTGCGGCCGGCGATCGCGACCAACCTGATGCTGATCACCCTGCAGACCCTCTCGGTGTTCGGCCTGATCTTCATCATGACCGGCGGCGGGCCGGCCAGGCAGAGCCAGACCCTGCCGCTGTACATGTACGAGCAGGCGTTCTCCTACGGCCAGCTCGGCTACGGCACCGCCGTCGCCCTGCTGCTGCTGATGATCGGGGCTGTCGCCTCGCTGGTGTACCTGCGTCTGCTGCCGGAGGAGGAGAAGCGATGAGCGCGACCCCAGAGACCACGACCGGGACCACCCCCGGCACCCCCGGCGCGGCGGATCCCGCCGGAGACGGCTCCGGAGGCCGCCGGAGCATCACCCCGAGGGCGTCGGAGGGACCGCGTGCGCGAGCCACCATGGCCGCCAGCAGCGTGGTGATGCTCGTGATCGGTCTGATCTTCCTGATCCCCCTGCTGTGGGTGGTCCTGGCCTCGTTCGACGTCGAGGCGTCGCTGTCGGTGGCCTGGCCGGAGAGCTGGAGCCTGGGCAACTTCGGCGCCATCTGGAACATGGAGACCACGTTCCGGCCGCTGGCGAACTCGCTGATCCTGTGCGGCGGCGCCACCGTGGTGACGATGACCGCGGCCGTCCTGTGCGCCTACCCGATGTCGCGGTTCCGGTTCCGCGCGAAGCGGCCGCTGCTGCTGACGATCATCTTCTCCACGGGTCTGCCGATCACCGCGATCATGATCCCGGTGTACTCGCTGTTCGTGCAGGTGAACCTGATCGACTCGATGTTCGGCGCGATCCTGTTCCTCGGTGCCAGCTCGCTCCCGTACGCCATCTTCCTGACCAAGGGCTTCATGGACGGCGTCCCGGTGGAGATCGAGGAGTCGGCATGGACCGAGGGCGCCGGTGTCTACCGGGCGCTGTGGTCCGTGGTGCTGCCGCTGATGCGTTCGGGCCTCTCGGTCGCCACGATCTTCACCTTCGTGATGATGTGGGGCAACTTCTTCGTCCCGTTCATGCTGCTGCTGAGCCCGGAGAACCTCCCGGCCGCGGTCACGCTGTACACGTTCTCCTCGCAGTACGGGCAGGTCGCCTACGGCCAGCTCGCGGCCTTCTCGATCTTCTACTCCCTGCCGGTCGTGGTGCTGTACCTGTTCCTGGGCCGCAGCCTGGGCACGGGCTTCGCCGCCGCAGGCGGGGTCAAAGGCTGATCGACGTACTGCGAGCTTGCGAGCGGTAGGAGATCAGGCGGTGGAACGCAGGCTGATCGACGTACTGCGAGCTTGCGAGCGGTAGGAGATCAGCGGGGCTGATGGAGGCTGATCGACGTACTGCGAGCTTGCGAGCGGGCGAACAATGCTCGCGGCCGCCGTCGCCCGTTCAGCCACGCCCCCAGCCACGTGGACCGCACGAACAGGTCGTAGCTGACCAGGAGCACGCCCACCACGATCACGAGGGCGATGGTCAGCTTCACGATGACCGGTAGGGCGAGGTCGGCCAGCGGCACCTCGACCAGCAGCAGCAGCGGCAGGTGCATGAGATAGATCCAGTACGAGGCGTCGGCGAGGTACCGGACCGCCGGGATCTCGCGGTCCAGCACCCGCCCGGCGAGCCCGAGCAGGGCGTACACCCAGGTCCACGCCGCCACGGCCGTCACGATCGCGGCCACGGGGAGCGGGACCAGGTGCTGACCGAGGAATTCGAGGATGCTCAGCAGCACCGCACAGGTGAGGTGCGCTGGCCACTGACGCTGCAGTCGCCGGAGTGCCTCCGGGCGGGCGTGGAGGGCCCAGCCGATGAGGAACGCGCCGGTGTAGGCGATGCTGGCGCCTGCCACAGGCATGAGGGTGCGGGGCTCGACGATCCCTCCCGCCATGGTCCCTTGCGCCATCACACCCAGCGCGTACGGCACCGCAGCGATCAGCACCCCGGCAGGTGAGGAGAGCAGTCCTCCGGCGCGGGAGATGAGCTTCTCGGCGCGGTGAGCACCGATGATCCGCACCAGGATGGCGCGAGCGGCGACGGTCACGAGCACGATCTCGAGCAGGAGCAGCAGGAACCACAGGTGGAAGGTGGGTAGAGCGAGGATGCCCGCCTCCGCGTCCCCACCGCTGCCCTCGGGAGCCGGCGGCTGGGTGAGGGGGCCCGCGCCGCGCAGCAGCTGATTCGTGACCAGGGCGAGCACTGTCAGTCCCGCCACGATCGGCCAGAAGCCCACCAGCGGGAGGCCGATCCTGGTCGCTCGGTCGCGGAGGTAGGCCCCGGCGCCTCGCCGGTTCAGCACCATGCGACCGAAATAGCCCGCGAGGAGCATGAACAGCACCATGCGGAAGAGATGGAGCACGTAGACCACCACGAGCGCGGCGTCCGAGCTGCGCGAATCGGTGACGAGCCAGGGAACGCCGGGGAGGAACGGCATCACGGCATGGAGCAGGACGCCCAGCAGCAGCGCACCACCGCGCAGGGCGTCGAGGGACGGGATGCGCATCGGCGGGGGAGCGGGCCGCGACTGAGGTCCGGCCCCGGAGCTGGAGCCGGACGGCGAGCCGGGTACCCGTGCGGGTTCCGCCGCGGTGCCGGGGCCGGAGGCCGGCCCGGAGAGGGGAGCGGCAGGGGAGGCGGGGGCAGGATCGCGATGTTCGGGCATGTCCACAACCTAGGAACGGCGGGCGCTGAGCGCCTCACCCGAACGGGCCGGGTGCGCTCCACCGATCGGTGGAGGTGGCGGGCCTGGTGCTGGCGGGCCCGGCACGGGAGACTGACAGCTATGGCGAGGACAGCGACCGGATCCGGGGTCACGGAGGAGGACCAGGCCGGTTCCATGCCGTCCGGATCCATCCGGCGCGGGCCGTCGGCATCCACAGTCCCTGCAGCGGAGACCGCCCCGCTGTCCGCCGGTAGGCCTCCGCTCGACGGCGAGCGCACGCCCGCCATCGCCGCCTCGCCCGCGGTGGCGACCGGAGCGGACGCCGGCCGGATCGGGACCATGGTGCTCGTGTGGCTGCCTCCCGTGCTGCTGGTCCTGGCGTGGGCCATCGGCCGGGCCGTCGCCGGGCGTGGGCTCGAGCCCCTCTCGGTGAACGGATCACTGGTGCCCGCGGCTGCCCTGCTGGCTCTGCGCCCGGTGCTGGAGCTCCGTCTCCGTCGCACCCGCCCCGGGGACCACGGACTCACCGCCCTCTACGCGCTGCATCTGCTCCTGGTCGCGGCGGCGGTGATCCTGAACCCGCTGATGTGCATCTATGCCTTCGTCGGCTACCTCGACAGCGGGCGTTTCCTCACCGGCCGTGCCGTGCTCTTCGTGCTCGCCGCCACCGCGCTGGTGTCGGCCCTCGGTCAGGTCGGAGGGGCCGAGGTGGCATTCGCCCATCCCGCGTTCTACGCCCTGCTGGCGCTGGTCAACCTCGGCCTCGCGGGAGCGATGACCTTCCTCAGCGGTGAACGGGAGCGGATGATCGATCAGCGAGAGGCAGCGGTCCGGGAACGGGACCGGGTCACTCGCGAGAACGCGGCGCTGCACGAGCAGCTGATGGCCCGGGCCCGTGAATCCGGCGTCGCCGAGGAGCGGGCACGGCTCTCGCGCGAGATCCATGACACCGTCGCCCAGGGTCTGGTGGGCGTCATCCGTCAGCTCGAAGCCGTCGGCGACCACATCGATCCAGCAACCCGCTATCGCCTAGCCGCCGCGGAGGACGCCGCGCGGGACAGCCTGCTGGAGGCTCGCCGGGCGGTCGAGGCGCTCGGGCCCCACCAGCTCCAGCACGGCGATGTGATCGAGGCGCTCGGGGACCTCGTGGCCCGATGGGCGCGCGCCCGCCACGTGGTCGCCACCTTCGATGCCGACGACGCCCCGCGCACCGGTGAGCACAGTGCCGTGCTGGTGCGGATCGTGCAGGAGGCCCTCGCCAACGTCGCGCGCCACGCCGAGGCCGGCACCGTCACCATCACCCTCGTCGGCGACGAGCACGAGCACGTGCTGCGGATCGCCGACGACGGCGAGGGCTTCGACCCCGACAGCGTCCCCCGCGGCCACGGACTGGCGAACATGAGCGATCGGCTGCGCGCCGTCGGGGGCAGCCTCACCGTCCTCGCCGAGCCGGGACGGGGATGCACCGTCACCGCCCGGGTGCCCCGATGAGCGCCGTGCCATCCGGGGCCCCGGTGCGGGTGATCGTCGTCGACGACCATCCGGTGGTGCGCGACGGCCTGGCGGCCATGCTCGGTGCGGACGAGCGCATCGAGGTGGTCGCCACCGCCTCCGACGGCGGGGAGGCGCTGCGGGAGATCGCCGCGAGCGGCACGGACGTGGTGCTCATGGACCTGCGGATGCCTGGCATGCCCGGCGCGGAGGCGATCCGAGCATTGCGCGAGTGTGAAGGCCCCCAGCCCAGGGTGCTCGTGCTGACCACCTACGACACCGATCGTGACATCCGCAGCGCGCTCGAGGCCGGCGCCGACGGATATCTGCTCAAGGACGCCCACCGCGAGGAGGTGATCCGTGCCGTCCATGACCTCGCCGAGGGCCGTCCCGTGCTGGCCCCGGCGGCGCTCGCCGCCCTGACCGGAGCGCGCAGCCAGCAGATCAGTCTCAGCGCCCGCGAGGCCGAGGTGCTGAGACTGGTGGCCGACGGCTGCACCAACCGGGCCGTCGCCTCCCGCCTCGGCATCGGCGAAGCGACCGTGAAGACCCACCTCATGCACGTGTACGAGAAGCTCGGCGTGGGTGACCGGGCCTCCGCGGTGCGCACCGCATGGGAGCACGGCCTGGTCTGACGCTCGACCACTCGTTCCGCGCCGTGACCTGCACAGGCGGCAGCGCTACGGTACATGGACCGCACCATGGAAGAAGGAGACGGCATGTCCCAGTCCTCGTCCGAGCAGTCCGCGGACACTCAGCCGCTGGTGCCGGAGGTCGCCCGGCGCGCCCACGACCTCTCCACCCACGGCGGCGAGCCGTCGTTCCCCGCACAGGACCAGCAGCCCCCGGGGCTGACCTCCCCGATGCAGCCCGTCCCGGACCACGGCGAGAGCACCTACGTCGGCCACGGCCGCCTGCAGGGGATGTCTGCCCTCATCACCGGCGGCGACTCCGGCATCGGCCGCGCCGTGGCGATCGCCTACGCCCGGGAGGGCGCGGACGTGGCGATCAACTACCTGCCCGAGGAGCAGGAGGACGCCGAGGAGACCCGGCGCTGGATCGAGGAGGCCGGCCGGCGAGCCCTGCTGCTGCCCGGGGACATCCGAGACGAGCAGACCGCCAGGTCCCTGGTCACGAGCACCGTCGAGGAGTTCGGGCATCTGGACGTGCTCGTGAACAATGCCGCCTTCCAGTGGGGCAGGGCCGAGCCCAAGGGTCTCGCCGGGATCGACTCCGAGCGGCTGCATCGCGCGCTGACCACCAACCTCGAGGCGCTGTTCTGGATTACCCAGGAGGCCGCCCAGCATCTGCAGCCGGGCTCGAGCGTGATCAACTGCTCCTCGATCCAGTCCTACGATCCCTCGGTGCCGTTGATGGACTATGCGGCCACGAAGTCCGCGATCAACAACCTCACGGTCAACCTCGCCTCCGACCTGGGCTCGAAGGGGATCCGGGTCAACGCGGTCGCGCCGGGGCCGATCTGGACGCCGCTGAACGTTGCCACCCGCGTCCCGGACGACTACGTCGCCTTCGGCGGCAACACCCCGCTGGGCCGCGCCGGGCAGCCCGCCGAGTGCGCCGGCGCGTTCGTGTTCCTGGCGAGCCCGGCCGACGCGAGCTACGTCTCCGGCACCGTGATCGGGGTGACCGGCGGCAGACCGGTCTTCTGAGCGGTGCGGGGCAAGGGCCCCGATCCCGACGCCGCGGCCCGCCCGGCGTCGGTCAGCGGAAGATGACGGTCCGGTTCCCGTCCAGCAGCACCCGTGACTGGGCGAACCAGGTGACGGCCTGGCGCAGGGTGCGCACCTCGGCGTCCTGCCCGATCGCCATCAGCTCCTGCGGGGAACGGGTGTGATCGACCCGGATCACGTCCTGCTCGATGATGGGGCCCTCATCGAGGTCGCTGGTGACGAAGTGCGCGGTCGCCCCGATCTGCTTCACCCCGCGCGCGTACGCCTGGCGGTACGGATTGGCGCCCTTGAAACCGGGCAGGAACGAGTGGTGGATGTTGATGCAGCGCCCGGAGAGCTCGGCGCACAGCTCGGGGGAGAGGATCTGCATGTAGCGGGCCAGGACCACCAGTTCGATGTCGTGCTCGGCGACGACCTCGCGCACGCGATCCTCGAACGCCGTCTTCTCCGCGGCGTCCTTGGTGGCCAGATGCTCGAACGGGACCTCGTAGAACTGCGAGAGCGGTTCGAGCGTGGCGTGGTTGGCCAGCACCAGCTTCGGGTCGATCGGGAGGTGCCCGGCATCGATCTGGAACAGCAGGTCGTTCAGGCAGTGCTTGGCCGTGGATCCGAGGATCAGGGTGCGCACGGGCCGTCCCACCGAGTCGATGCTGTACTCGATGCCGAAGCGGTCCGCCACCGGCGCCATGGCGGCCCGGATCTCGTCGGCCGAGGCGTTGGTGGCGATCTGGAGGCGCATGTAGAAGCGCCGGGTGGCACCGCTCTCGAACTGGCGGCTCTCGGTGATGTTCCCGCGGACCTCGACGATCGCTCCGGTGACGGCGTGCACGATGCCAGGGCGGTCCTCGCACACGAAGGTCAGGACGTACTCGCGCGTGGGGACGGTGTGGTGGGCGGGGATCGGACTGCTCATGGGACGAGTCTAGGAGAGGCGAGCGGGCCACCATATGGTCCGGCCGATGTCGAGTGCGAGGGCGGGCACCAGGAGGCTGCGCACGACGAAGGTGTCCAGCAGCACGCCGAGCGCCACGATGATGGCGATCTGGACGAGGAAGAGGATGGGGATCACGCCGAGCGCGGCGAAGGTCGCGGCCAGCACGAGTCCCGCCGAGGTGATGACACCGCCGGTCACAGCCAGGCCTCGCACCACCCCGCGCGCTGTGCCGTGCCGGAGTGTCTCCTCGCGGACCCGGGTCATGAGGAAGATGTTGTAGTCGATGCCGAGCGCGACCAGGAACACGAACCCGAACAGCGGCACCGCCGGGTCCGCCCCCGGGAACTCGAGGACATGGGTGAACACCAGTGCGGAGACCCCCAGGGCGGTGCCGAAGGAGAGCACGGTCGTGGCCACCAGCAGCACGGGCGCGAGCACGGAGCGCAGCAGGAGCATCAGGATCGCGAGGATCACGACCAGCACCACCGGGATGATGAGCGCCCGGTCGCGCGCCGAGGCGTCGTCGGTATCGATCGCCGTCGCGGTGACGCCACCGGTCACGGCGTCCACGCCCGCCTCGGCGAAGCTCTCCCGCACCTCGCGGACCGTGCGCTCGGCCGCCGCCGAGTCGGGGGCGTCGGTGAGAGTGGCCTGCAGCAGCACCCGGGTGTCGACCACGGTCGGCTCGGGCGCCGATCCGTCCGCGGCACCCTGGCCCCGAACGCCGTCGGCGGTGACGGGAGCACTCCCGCTGGGAACACCGTCGGCGGTCACCGTCACGCTGTCGATCCCAGCGGTTCCCAGCAGCACGTCGGCGGCGTCCTGCAGCTGGTCCTCCTCGGCGAGCACCTGGACGGGGCTGCCCTGGCCGGCCGGGAAGTGCTCTGCGAGCGCCTCCTGCCCGTCCCGCGCGGGTGAGGGTCCGAGGATGAGGTCGGACTGGGGGACGCCGTCGGCCTCCAGCTGGAGCGCCCCGGCGCAGCCGGCCACGAGGACCAGGGTGGTGAGGATCCAGATCGGGCGGGGCCGACGGGCCACGGCTCGGGCGAGGCGGCCCCAGGCGCCGCTGTCGGTGGCGGGGTGTTCGACATCGGCATCGGCGGCATCGGCCTGGGCCTCGGGGGCGTAGCGGGGGCGTCGAGGCCAGAACGCGACCCGCCCGGTGAGGGAGAGCACGGCCGGCAGGAACGTCAGGGCGGCGAGCATCGCGAAGGCGATGCCGATTGCTGCCACGGGCCCCAGCGCGCTGTTGGACTTCAGGTCCGACAGCAGCAGGCACAGCAGGCCGGCGATCACGGTGCCCCCGGAGGCGAGGATCGGTTCGAGGGTTCCGCGCAGCGCGGCGGCGGTGGCAGGCCCGGCGCGGCGCCGGCGGCGCAGCTCATCACGGAAGCGGGCGACGTAGAGCAGCGAGTAGTCGGTGGCCGCGCCGATCACCAGGATGAACAGGATGCCCTGGGTCTGGCCGCTCAGCAGCAGCAGCCCCGCCTTGGCCAGCCACCACACCGTCAGCAGCGCGGTGCACAGCGCGAACATGCTCGTGGCCAGGACGATCACCGGAAGCAGCAGGGAGCGGTAGACCACCACCAGGATGACCAGGACGGCCAGCAGGGCGACCCCGAGCAGGAGTCCGTCGATTCCGGCGAAGGCTCCGGAGAGGTCGGCGGAGAACCCGGCCGGCCCGGTCACGTGGGAGGTGACGCCCGGGGGGAGGTCTTCCGCGAGCCGGCCGTCCAGGCGCTGGACCACGGACGCGAGATCTGCCTCCGCGTCGATCGGGACGAAGACCTGCACGGCAAGACCGTCCTCGGACGGGATCGGTGGTGAGACGTCCCCGCGCACGCCGTCGACATCGGCGAGAGACGATGTGGCCGTCCTGATCGTCTCGAGCTGCCCGGGGGTGAGCTCGGCAGGGGAGGTGATCACGATCAGGGCGGGGATCGCATCGGTGCCGGTGAAGTCGCCGGAGAGCTGTTGGACGCGGGTGGCCTCGGCGGATTCCGGGAGGTACGCGGTGCGGTCGTTGGAGGAGACCTCGTCGACGCGGCCGAAGTAGGGGCCTCCGATCCCGGCTGCGATCAGCCAGAGGAGGATCAGGACCGATGGCAGCAGCAGTCGCAGCAGATACCCCGTGCGTGACTGCGCCCGACGGTGGGTGTGACGCGTGTCCGCCGGCGAGGGGCTCGGATCCTCCGGAGAGGAGCGATCTGTCCCTTGGGTCATCATCGCAGCTTAAGTCCCTTCCGCTCGGGGCGCGGCCGGTGCGCCACGGCCAGTATCGCACGACTAGCTAGCCTAGCTAGCTAGTCGTGCGCCGGGGGCAGGGGTGAGGCGGCACGAGTAGCATGCCTGCATGGCGAGCCCGGGGGAGAGCATCGAGGGCGGGTATCCGACGGCGGCCGACGTGTACAGCCTCTCCGGGAGCGATCCCGATCAGGATCTGGTCGACCGCACGGGGATGAGCGAGCAGGACATCGAGCAGATCGATGCCCTGATGTCCGCGCTCGGGCGCCTGCGAGCGGCTGAGAAGGAGCTGTCCGAGGCCTCACGGCGGTACATGAACCTCAACGAGACCGACATGCGGGCGCTGCACTTCCTCATCGTCTGCGAGAACCGTGGTGTCCCTGCCACCCCGGGTGCCATCGCGGAGTCGCTGGGGATCTCCACCGCCTCGACGACCAAGCTGCTCGATCGCCTCCAGCGCGGCGGGCACGTGCGTCGTCAGCGGCATCCGGCGGATCGTCGGGCGCTGGTGATCCGGCTCGAAGCAGCCACGCGGGCCGCGGCCGTCCGGACTGTGGGAGCGCAGCAGGCACGCCGAGTCCACGCCGCGCGTCGCCTGACGCCCGCTCAGCGCGCGGTGGTCACGGCGTTCCTCGCGGACATGACTGCCGAGATCTCCCTCGACGGTGCGCACTGGGACGAGGGTGCACAGCCCTCACCACGAGAGCCGGCAGGGGGATCGACATGACGAGCGGGGCAGCATCCGGACGGATCATCCGGTGCTGCCCCGCTGCCGGGGACATGCGTCCGCGCTCGGCCGCGGCGGGCCCTCAGCGGTGGGCGCGGCCGTACTGCGGCGGGATGTAGGCACCCTCGTGGCGCAGGGCCCGTGCCGCTCGCAGCGCGAAGTTCTGGTCGCGCAGCATCTCCCGGCCCAGCAGCACGACGTCCGCGAGGTCGGTGGCGACGATCTGCTCGGCCTGGAACGGCTCGTCGATCATGCCGACGGCCGCCGTGGGCAGGCCGCTGGCGGCGCGCACGGCGGTGGCCAGCGGCACCTGGTAGCCGGGGCCGACGGGAATCTGGGCGGGGACGTAGTTGCCGCCGCTGGAGATGTCGAGCATGTCCGCGCCGTGCTCCTTCAGCCAGGCGCCGACCTGGCCGACCTCGTCGGCGGTGAGGCCGCCCTCGACCCAATCGGTCGCCGAGAGCCGCACCAGCATCGGCATCTGCTCGCCGATCTCCTCGCGCACCGCGTCGACCACGCGCAGCAGCAGGCGGGCCCGGTTCTCGAGCGAGCCGCCGTACTCGTCGGTGCGCAGGTTGCTCAGCGGCGAGAGGAACTCGTGCAGCAGGTACCCGTGGGCGCCGTGGAGCTCGACCAGGTCGAAGCCCGCCTGGACGGCACGGCGGGAGGAGGCGACGAAGGCCTCGACGGTCTCGTCGATCCCGGCGGCGTCGAGGGCCCGCGGAGCCTTCAGGCCCGGGAACGGCTCGGCGGAGGGGCCGACGGTCTCCCAGCCGCCATCGTCCTCGGTGAGGCTCCCGGAGCCGTCGGTGCCCCACTCGGGATGGGTGGAGGCCTTCCGGCCCGCGTGGGCGAGCTGGATGCCGATCGCCGCACCTTGGTCGTGGACCAGATCGACGATGCGGGCGAGCGCGTCGCGCTGCTCGTCGTTCCACAGGCCCAGGTCCTGCGGGGCGATGCGCCCCTCGGGAACCACGCCGGTGGCCTCGACGATGATCGCGCCGACTCCGCCGCGCGCGAACGACCCGTAGTGCATGAGATGCCAGTCGGTCGCCTTCCCGTCCTGCTCATGGACGGAGTACTGGCACATCGGGGGGACCCAGATGCGGTTGCGGACCTCGAGGGAGCGCAGAGTGATCGGGTCGAACAGAGCGTGGGTCATGGTGGAGAACTCCTCATCTGAGACGAACGGTGCTGACCGGACGAGTCGCGGGGGACCGCCGTGTCAGCACCGATGCCACGAATGTACGACCGCAGCGATCGATGCACCAATCGTGAACCCTATGACTGGTATAGGGATCACTATGGGATGCGTGCCTAGGATCGGGGGATGACGGATACACGCCATCCCACACCGGCACCTCGGATCGCCGAGTCGCCGGCGGCTCCTCACCCGCACCGCCCCGGAGCGGGCACCGCGGATCTCAATCTCCTGCGCACCTTCCTCGCCGTCTTCCGGGCCGGGACGTTCACCGCCGCTGCCCCGGCGCTCGGACTCTCCCAGCCCACGGTGACCACCCAGATCCGCGCCCTGGAGAAGCACACCGGCCGCCGGCTGTTCGAGCGCCGGCCCCGCGGCGTCGAGCCGACCGCCTATGCGCGAGGACTCGCCGCCCGCATCAGCGAGCCGTTGGACTCCCTGGCCGGCGTGGACGACGGGGCCTGCGCCGCGGGGCGCCCGGCCCCGGTGCACCTCGCGGGGCCCTCCGAGCTCGTGTGCACCCGGTTGGTCCCGGCGATCGCCCCGCTGGTGGCCGACGGGGTCCACGTGCGTCTGAGCCAGGGCGTGAGCGACACCCTGCTCGAGGAGCTGCGAGAGGGGCAGCACGACCTCATCGTCACCACCCGGCGACCGCGCGGCCGGGCTCTGGAATCATTCCCGCTGGCCGACGAGGAGTACGTGCTGGTGGCTTCACCATCCTGGGCGCAGCACGTCGGTGCCGGGCAGTCCGGGCAGGTGCTGTGCCACGCGCTGCGGGAGGTCCCGCTGATCAGCTACGCCGACGACATGCCGATCGTGCGCCGCTATTGGCGCACGGTGTTCGGGACCCAGCATCCCCCGATCGGTCCCGCGCTGACGGTGCCCAACCTCCACGACGTCGTGGCCGCCGTCGCACGCGGGGCCGGGTACAGCGTGGTGCCCCGGTCGCTGGCCGCCGAGCACCTCGCTGCGGGCCGGCTGATCCAGCTCGACGATCCGTGCGACGGCCCGCTGAACACCCTGTTCCTGGTGCAGCGGCCCGGGGCCGATTCCAATCCGCACGCGGTGCGGCTGCGGGACGCCCTGCGAGCGGACGCGGTGTGCTGGAATGCGCCGCTGACCACGCGGGAAGACTGATCCGCCGATTCCGCGCGGGCTCGCGACCTGGGACGGAAGATCTCGAGAAGAACTCGTGGGCGTGGGGTACTTGACGGGGGGTTCCTCGGGGAGTGAGGGTCATCACACCGGACCGCACCTGCCACAAGGGGCGATCTTCGCTGCCGGGGTCCGGTACGGAGATCGGGATCGCCTCGCACCACGATGAGAGGTCTCCCATGGACACCAGCATCTTCGAACAGCATGAGTCCACGATTCGCGGCTACAGCCGCAATTACCCCACGGTGTTCAGCTCGGCCTCCAATGCCCGTCAGGTCGACGAGCAGGGGAAGTCCTACATCGACTTCTTCGCCGGGGCGGGGGTTCTGAACTTCGGGCACAACAACCCGAGGATGAAGGACGCGATGATCGCTTTCCTCCAGGCCGACGGCGTCAGCCACAGCCTGGACACCTACACCACCACCAAGCGCGACTTCGTCTCCCGGTTCCACGACGTGGTCCTGGCCCCCCGGGGCATGAACCACCGGATGCAGTTCATGGGCCCCACCGGCTCCAACGCGGTCGAAGCCGCTCTGAAGCTCGCGCGACTGGCCACCGGACGCCGCGAGGTCGTCGCCTTCAGCCACGGCTTCCACGGCATGACGCTGGGCTCACTCGCCGCGACCGCGAACGACGCCTTCCGCAAGTGGGCCGGCGTGCCGCTGGAGAACATCGTGCGACTGCCCTTCGAGACCGCCCCGGGTGGCACCACGGCGGTCGCCGAGTACGCCGAGGCGGTGGCCGACCCCTCCAGCGGGCTGACCCCGCCGGCGGCGTTCCTGGTCGAGGCCGTCCAGGCCGAGGGCGGCGTCAATGTGGCCACTGCCGAGTGGCTCCGCCAGATCCAGGACGTCGCCCACGAGATGGGTGCGCTGTTCATCATCGACGACATCCAGGCCGGCATCGGGCGCACCGGGAGCTACTTCTCCTTCGATGGGATGGGCCTGGACCCGGACATCATCACCCTGGCCAAGGGACTCGGCGGCTTCGGCACCCCGATCGCCATGAACCTCAACAAGCCCGAGATCGACGACAAGTGGTCCCCCGGTGCCCACACCGGCACGTTCCGCGGGCAGGGACTGTCCTTCGTCGCCGGCACCGTCGCCCTGGACTACTTCACCGATGACACCTTCCTCGCCGAGGTCCGGGACAAGGGCGAGGTCATGCGTGAACGCCTCCAGCGCATCGCCGAGACCCACGCCGGGCAGAGCTGGGAGGTGCGCGGGCGCGGCATGATGCAGGCCCTGGACACCGGCGACGGCGCCTTCGCCAAGCTCGTCCAGCAGGAGGCCTTCGAGGCCGGACTGCTGATCGGGCCCTGCGGCAGCGGCGGCCGCGTCATCAAGCTGATCCCGCCGCTGACGATCCCCGAGGATGACCTCACCGCCGGTCTGGACCGGCTCGAGCAGGCCATCGAGACCGCCCTGGAGGTGAAGTGATGCGCCGCCGCGAGGACATGACCTTCCCGCCCGAGGAGTACGAGCGTCGCGTGCGGGAGCTGCGCGAACGCATGGTCGAGCGCCGGCTGGATGCCGTGGTGATCTCGGATCCCGAGAACCTCATGTACCTCACCGACTACCAGACCACCGGCTACTCGTTCTTCCAGGCCCTGGTCGTGCCCCTGCACGACGAGCCGGTGATGATCACCCGCGCCATGGAGGAGTCCAACGTCATCCACCGCACCTGGGTGGAGCGCACCAACCCCTATCCGGACACCGGCGACGCCATCCGCACCCTGGTCCAGGTCCTCGAGGACCGGGGGCTGGGGGAGGCCCGGCTGGGCTTCGAGCGCAACAGCTACTACTTCCCCGCCTACCAGCAGGACCGTCTCCACGACGCCTACGGTGAGGGGCTGGTCGACTGCTTCGGGATCGTCGAGGAGGGGAGGCTGCGCAAGTCCGACGTCGAGATCGAGGTGATGCGCCGGGCCGCTCGCGCCGGTGAGGCCGGTATGGCCGCCGGGATCGAGGCCGCCGTGCCCGGGGCCACGGAGAACGACGTCGCCGCCGCCATCTCGGCGGCGATGTTCCGGGCCGGTGGGGAGTTCCCCGCCGTCATGCCCTACGTCGCCTCGGGTCCGCGTTCGATGATCGGCCACTCCACGTGGGAGGGGCGGACGATCCAGCCGGGCGAGCACGTGTTCCTCGAGGTCGGCGGCTGTTTCCGTCGCTACCACGCGGCGCTGATGCGTACCGTCGTCACCGGTGGACTGACCCCGTCGATGCGGCAAGCTCAGGAGACGATGAAGCTGGCGCTGGCCGAGCTGCGCAGCCGTATGCGGCCGGGCATGACCGTCTCGGAGACCGACCACATCGTGCGCAGCATCATCGAGGCCAACGAGGTCGGCGCCCGTCTGGTCACCCGCGCCGGGTACTCCATCGGGATCGCGTTCCCGCCGAGCTGGGACGAGGGCTACATCCTCTCGCTGATGGCCGGGGACGACACCCTGCTGGAGCCGGGGATGACCTTCCACGTGATCCCCTGGATGTGGGGAGTGGACGGTGACAAGACCGTCGGCATCTCCGACACCCTCCATGTCACCGAGGACGGCTGCGAGTCGCTGTTCACCCTGCCGGAGGACTTCGCCGTCCCCGGCGAGGAGCTGCCGGCCCCGGTGCCCGACCTGAACGCCCGTGCGAGCTGAACCCCGGTGACGGGAGAAGGGAGCAGCGCCATGACCGTGCTGACAGTCGTCGACCCGACCACAGAGAAGGTGGTCCGCGAGGTACCCGCTGCGAGCCCCGAGGAGCTCACCGCCGCGATCGAACGGTCCCAGACCGCCTTCGAGCTGTGGCGCTCGACGAGCTTCGCCCGCCGTGCCGAGGTGCTCACGGCGGTCGCCACGTATCTGCGGGAGAACACCGAACAGCTCGCTCCGCTGATGACCGAGGAGATGGGCAAGCCCATCACGGAGGCGCGCGGCGAGGTGGCCAAGGCCGCGTGGGCCGCGGAGCACTACGCCGCCCACGCCGAGTCGTATCTCGCCACGGAGCACATCGCCTCGGATGCGACCTCGTCGTACGTGCAGTATCTGCCGCTCGGGCCGGTGCTCGGGGTGCTGCCGTGGAATGCGCCGTTCTGGCTCGCGTTCCGCTTCTGCTCCCCGGCGCTGATGGCGGGCAACACGGCCGTGATGAAGCATGACCCGCACGTGCCGGGATGCGCGGCGGCGATCGAGGAAGCGTTCCGGGCGGCGGGCGCGCCGGAGGGCGTCTTCCAAGCGGTCCAGGCGGCCACCCCGGATGTGGAGGCGATGATCCGCGATCCCCGGATCCGGGCGGTCTCCTTCACCGGATCCGACCGGGCGGGCTCGGCCGTGGCGGCGACGGCCGCCTCGGAGATCAAGCCCGCCGTGCTCGAGCTGGGAGGATCGGATCCCTTCATCGTCCTGGCTGACGCAGACCTGGAGAAGGCGGCCGATGTCGCCGCTCTCTCGCGGATCATCAACGCCGGCCAGTCCTGCATCGCCGCCAAGCGCGTGATCGTCGAGCGGTCCGTGCACGATGAGTTCGTGGAGCTGCTGACCGAGCGGCTGCGCAACCTGGTGGTGGGCGATCCGCGCGAGGAGACGACACAGGTCGGTCCGATTGCGCGGGGCGACCTGCGCGAGAACCTCCACCGCCAGGTCACCTCCACGGTCACGGCGGGGGCCACGTGCGTCCTGGGCGGGCACATGCCGGAGGGGGAGGGGTTCTTCTACCCCGTCACCCTCCTGACCGGCGTCGAGCCGGGCATGGCCGCCTGCGCCGAGGAGACCTTCGGGCCTGTCGCCGCGGTGATCGCCGCCGACGACGCCGAGCACGCCCTGGCGCTGGCCAACGACACGGCCTACGGGCTGGGTGCGAGCGTGTGGACCACGAGCGAGCGGGGCGAGGAGATGGCGCGGCGGATCGAGGCCGGCCAGGTCTCCGTCAACGGCATCGTCAAGACCGACCCGCGCCTGCCCTCCGGCGGGATCAAGCGCTCCGGGTACGGCCGCGAACTGGGCCCGCACGGGATCCGGGAGTTCGTCAACGCCCAGCAGGTGTGGGTGGGGCCGGTCGCGTCCTGAAGGCCGGCCGCCGAGCGGACGGTGACGCGCACGGCGTGCGGTGGCACCGACGGTCGCCGATGAGCGTTCGCGCTGGTCGGCGGCCTCTGCTCGCGTGCCGTGCGCGGGCGGTCGCGCGGGATCGGGCCGGGATGCGGGATCAGGCGGAGAACCGCGGACCGACGAGCTGCTCGGAGACCTCCCAGAGTCGCGCGGCAGATTCCATGCTGGCGAAGGGCTTCCAGAACGGCACCCGGGCAGGGGCGCCGGCGATGGTGCGTCTCGGCCCGTAGAACTCGTCGCCCTTCGACGAGGGACCGGCCGCGGCGAGCAGTGCGGGAAGCGCCGCGGACTGGGGCGTCCCGGCGATGCCGAGGCGCGAGAGCACGTGGATCACGCGACGGCTGCCCGTGGCGCGCTCGCGGCCCAGCCCGGGCTGGGCGCCCAGCAGATTCGTCGGCGAGACCCCGGGATGGGAGAGGTTGCTGCTCAGTCCCCAGTTCTCCTGACGGCTGCGCGCATCGAGCTGACGGGCGAACAGCGCCACCGCGATCTTGGAGGAGGTGTACGCCGTCATCGGGTCGTAGCCCCGCTCGGAATTCAGGTCGTCCCAGAGGATCTCGCCGCTGCGCGCTGCGATGCTGGTCTGGTGCGTGACGCGTGCGCGGCCCTCCTTCAGCAACGGCAGCAACCCCAGGGTGAGGGCGAAGTGACCGAGGTGGTTCGTGCCCAGCTGCAGTTCGAAACCATCCTGGGTGACCTGCCGGGTCGGCGGGGTCATGACGCCGGCGTTGTTGATGAGGATCGCGATCGGGCGCCCCTCGCCGGTCAGCTGCTGTGCCAGAGCGGCGATGGAGTCCAGGGAGGAGAGGTCCAGCGGGCGGGTGGTGACGTTCTCGGCGCCCGTGTCCCGGCGGATGCGATCGGCGGCCGCGTCGCCTTTAGCAGGGGTGCGCACCGGCATCACCACGTCGGCGCCGGCCGCGGCCAGGCGGGAAGCGAGGTGGAGACCGATGCCGTCGCTGGCGCCGGTGACGACCGCGAGCTTCCCGCGTACGTCGTGGAGGTCGGGGGTGTTTGCCATGGAGATCCTTCGTCCGGTGACTCTCGTCCGCCGCTGGTCGGGCGTGACTCCATGTTTCACCTCGGGCGCGAGCGGATCCAGGACTCGGTGATCCACTGATACCGGGTCAGTGGGACGCACCGGGACGCGCTACGCCATCTCTCGCGCGCTGATCATCGAGAGGAGCTCGAGCTTCTCGTGGCTGTCCGTGCCGGGCACTGCGGTGTACACGAGCAGGCGGTGCGATTGCTCGGGGTCCAAGAGGGTCTGGCAGTGCAGCTCGAGCGCGCCCACTGCCGGATGCTGGAAGCGTTTGACCTCCGGCGGACGGATGCCGATCTCGCGCTGGTCCCACAGTGCCCGGAACTCGTCGTTGCGCGCGTACAGGAGGGTCGAGAGCTGCGCGGCCTTCGAGTCGGGCCCGCGCAGCGTGACGAGCTCGTGCAGGCCCGAGGCGTACAGCCGGGACAGATGATCCTGTTCGTCGATGGGGTAGCACTCCCGCGCCGCAGTGTCGGTGAACCAGCGGTAGCCGAGGCTTCGCTCGGGCCCCGTGAAGCGACCGGCATCGCCCAGGAGCGCGCGCCCCATGGGAGTCTGCCGGAGGGTCTCGCCGAGCTCGGTGACGATCTCGGCGGGCGTGTCCTGCAGCCGGTCGAGGATACGCAGGAGGCCGGGACCGATATGTTCGCTCGCCGGTCCCCGGGCCGGCGGCATGCGCCCCGCCAGTCGGAAGAGGTGATCGCGCTCGTCCAGGGAGAGATGAAGCCCCTGCGCGACCGAGGCGATCATCTGCTCCGAGGGCTGGGGCCCTGTGCCGCGCTCGAGACGGGCGTAGTAGTCGGTCGATATGTGGCAGAGCGTCGCCACCTCCTCGCGACGAAGGCCCTGCGTGCGCCGCCGCTGTCCCCGAGTGAGTCCGACGTCTTCGGGCTGCAGGGCTTCGCGCCGCCGCCGAAGAAAGATCGCCAGCTCCTTGCGATCGATCATTGTGGGGCCTCTCTCCGTCGCCTGCGTTCGTTCTACGCCCGTCCCAGCTCTGTGTGACCCCATCATCCCCAGGTCCTCGACGTGCTGGACCATCGTGAGCGTGGCCGTCACTGTATGGGCCGTGGATCGCAGGTGAGACCGTGGCGGCCATGGAGCTCCGTGCCGGCGGCGCGGAGTGTCGCCGGTGAACATCTCGCCGTGGGCGGGCCCGTAGCCCGTGAAGAGCAACAGGCACCCTCCATGATCTGGAAGGTGCCTGTGGCCTGCGCGAATCTCGGTCGGGCTGACAGGATTTGAACCTGCGACCCCATCACCCCCAGTGATGTGCGCTACCAAACTGCGCCACAGCCCGAGACCCTCCGTTGCCGGAGGACCGACGACGATAGTACCCCCGAACCGGACCCCAGAGCGAATCGAGAGCGGCGTGACCTGCGGCACCTCGCCGGCGCGGTGTCCACCGTGCCCGTGGGGACCTGCAGGTGCGGGGTGCGGCGCCCGTCGGGCCTCCTCCGGTGCGAACCGGCGGCGCGGCGGGCCGCCCGACCGGGTCCGAGGCCGGCGACCGACCAGATGGGCGGGGCGACAACGGCTCCCGGAGCGGTCTTCGTCGCTCTGCGTGCGACAGTGGGGCAAGAGGTCTCCGCACACGGAAGGACGTGCCCGATGGTGGACACAGCCGAGACTCAACGCTGGCACGATGCTCTGCGCGAGCAGCCCGCCGGATGGGACGTCACCACCTTGCCCGGGTTCCGCGAGCAGACGCCGCCGTGGCGATGGCGGAAACTGGTCGCCAACCTCGCCTGCATGTCCGACGCAGTGCTGGACCTCGGCACGGGCAACGGGGAAGTGCTGGCCGCACTGGCCGACGTCCTGCCGGAGAACACGGTCGCCACTGAGGGCAGGCCGTCCAGCCTTCCGGTCGCGCGCGCCCGGCTGGACCCTCTGGGCATCGACGTCCTCGAGCATGACGCCGGCAGCCCAGGGTCGCGCCTTCCCGCCGAGGACGACAGTGTCGGCCTCGTCCTGAGCCGCCACCAAGCGTTCGACCCGGTGGACGTCGCGAGGGTCCTCGCCCCGGACGGAGTCCTGCTCACCGAGCAGGTCGGCGGAGACGATCTCCGCGAGGTCCTCGAGGTCCTCGAGGTCCTCGGCATCGATCCGCCGCTGCCCGACATCACCCTCGCGACCATGGAGCATGCTCTCTGCCGCGCCGGCCTCACGATCGAGCGCGCCGACTCGTTCCACGGCACGTACGAGTTCGACGACATGGCGAGCCTGCTGGTCTACCTCCGCCGCCTGCCATGGCACGAACCGGGGGATCTCGACGTCGACCGTCACCGCGTGGAGCTCGAGGAGCTGCACGCACGGATGCAGGAGGGTCCTCTCCCCGCGACCTCCAGCCGGTTCCTCGTCCTCGCCCGCGCCCCGGGCAGGCCCGATCCCGGCCGCACCGACTTCGCAGACCTCCCCGCGGATGATCTCGAGGTCCCGCGGGTCTGAGCTCTCGGCCCCGTCAGCACCAGTAGTCTGCTGATATGCGTGCCCCGAAGCGGTCGACTCCGGGGTCGACCCCACGGTCGACCCCTCACGGCGAGACGCCGTACTCGCCGGCGTCGCTGCTGCGCGCCCTGACCGCGAACCCCTATGACGTCGACGAGCTGCGGATCCACGGCGGGACGCACACGGAGGATGCCCCGCCGGACAACCGGGCCACCCGCACCATCACCCTGCTGCTGGCCCTCCTGCTCGGCTTCGCCGTCGCTGTCGCGGTCACCGACCTGCGCCGGGACGCAGCAGCCGATGACAGCCCCCGCACCCTGCTCGAGGCGGAGGTGCGCGAGACCCGCACCGAGGCCGACGAGCTCGAGGCCCGCCAGGAGACGCTGGAGAGCGACGTGGCCGCCGCACAGGGGGAGGTCCTGGACAGCGCCGATTCGGGCGCCTCGCAGCGACTGGCCTCCTACGAGATCGCCAGCGCCGGGGTGGCCATGGCGGGCCCCGGGGTGACGCTGAGTCTCGAGGACTCGGCCCCACTGCCGGCCAGTCCCGGGGTCGAGAGCGGCACCGTCAACCGGGTCACGGACGGGGATCTGCAGATCGCGGTCAACGGACTGTGGGCGGCGGGCGCCGAAGCGGTAGCCATCAACGGGCACCGGCTCAGCACCACCAGCGCGATCCGCGCGGCCGGATCCGCCGTGCTCGTCGACTTCCGCCCCTTGTCGCCGCCCTACGTCATCACCGCTCTCGGGGACCCCGACGCGCTGCGATCCGGGGTCGAGGACGGTGAGACGGGGGAGTACCTCACCGAGGTCTCCACCCGCTTCGGCGTGCGTTACTCCTGGGAGAGCAGCGACGAGCTCACCGTGCCCGCTCGCGCCGTGGGCTCGCTGCGGGAAGCCGACGTGATCGAGTCCGAGCGCGACGGGCCCGACGGCGGCGCTGCGTCGGACTCTGCCGATTCATCTGCCGATACCGCCCCCGACCCCGCTGACGACAGCGGGTCCCGGAAGGACTCCGAATGATCGCCATCATCGGCCTCGCCCTGGGCATCGTGCTGGGCGTCGTCGTCCAGCCCGACGTGCCCGCCGCCCTCCAGGCCTACCTGCCGATCGCGGTGGTGGCCGCGCTCGACACCCTCGCGGGCGGGCTGCGCGCCAGCCTCGACGGGCTCTTCGACGCCCACGTCTTCATCACCTCGTTCCTGTTCAACGTGCTGATCGCGGCCTTCCTCGTGTTCCTCGGGGACCAGCTTGGCGTGGGCGCTCAGCTGTCGACGGCGGTGATCGTGGTGCTCGGCATCCGCATCTTCTCCAACGCCGCGGCGATCAGGCGCCTGCTCTTCCGCTCATGAGCGACGGCACGCGCATCCCCGAGAGCCCGGAGCAGCAGAAGCTGATCTGGCGGCGGCTCCGCGGCACGCTGCGTCCCCGCGCCACCTGGTCACAAGGGATCGTCGGGCTGCTCTGCGTGCTGCTGGGCCTGTCCATCGCCGCCCAGGTGCGCCAGAGCGACGATTCCCTGGAGGGTGCCTCCCAGCAGGAGCTGGTGCGGCTGCTGGATGAATCCGGGCGACACGTCGCCGGGCTCGAGGTGGAGAACGCCGAGCTCGAGAGCACGCTGGAGACCCTGCGCTCGGGACAGGACGACAACGCGGCCGCGCAGGAGGCCGCCGAGGATCGACTGGACGATCTCGAGATCCTCGCCGGCACCGCTCCCGCCCACGGCCGCGGGATCGTCGTCTCCATCGCGGATCCCGACGGCGGCGTGCGGTCCTCGACCCTGCTCGGTGTGATCCAGGAGCTGCGCAACGCCGGCGCCGAGGTGATCCAGGTGGGCGAGGTCCGCGTGGTCGCCTCCACCGCGGTCACCACCGACGCCGACGGTGCTCTGGTCGTCGACGGCACCGTCGTGCCCGCCCCGTACACGATCCGTGCCATCGGCGACCCCGCCGTGATGGAGCCGGCGCTGCAGATCCCCGGCGGCGCGGCCGACTCGGTGGCCGGCGACGGCGGAACGCTCGCCGTGGCGACCGAGGAGGACGTCCGGATCGAGGCGACCGTCGAGCTCAGCGAGCCAGAACGCTCACGAGTGGTCAAGTGATCGTCAAATTCTGACCCTGTCCCAGCAGGAACGGCGCTGGTGACCGATCCGGCGTGCGAAGATGGGCGGGCCGTATCTTGTTCGCTCACGGAACAGGGTCCGCTGCAGGCCAGGAAGGGGTGCGGGGTGTCCGGGAACACCGACTGGAACGACGAGAATCTCGACCACACGTCGAAGCTGAGCGCGATATCGCCCAGCGACGCGGTCGACGACGCCGAGCCCGGACTCTCAGCCCAGGATCGCCGCGCGATCGAGAACCTGCCCCCGCACAGCGCTCTGCTGATCGTGCGCAAGGGCCCCAACCTCGGCGCGCGCTTCCTGCTCGACTCGGAGACCACGATCGCCGGTCGCCACCCCAACTGCGAGATCTTCCTCGACGATGTCACCGTCTCGCGCAAGCACGCCGCCTTCGTGCGCGACGGGGAAGGGTTCCTGGTCCGCGATCTGGGATCGCTCAACGGCACGTACGTGGGCAAGGACCGCGTCGACGAGGTGCGTCTTCAGCCCGGCCAGGACGTCCAGATCGGCAAGTACCGCCTGACGTACCACCCCTTCCTCGGGAAGGACTGAGTCGATGCCGGCCTCCGCATCGCGCAGGCCGAGCTCGTCCGGGGCTGCACGGCTGAGCATCGGTCAGGTGCTCGAGATCCTCCGCGACGAGTTCCCGGACCTGTCCCACTCCAAGCTCCACTACCTGGAGTCCGAGGGGTTGATCGCGCCCGAACGCACCTCCGCGGGTTACCGCAAGTACACCCGCGAGGACGTCGACCGGCTCCTGTTCGTCCTGCGTGCCCAGCGCGACCGGTTCTGGCCGCTGAAGGTCATCAAGGAACATCTGCTCGAGCACGGGGTCGAGTCCGAGGTCACCTCCATCGCCTCCCGTCCCGGACCCAGCTCCACCATTCAGGCCGTGCGTCTGGACCGGCGCGGTCTGATCCGTCAGGCCGCGATCGACGAAGAGTTCCTGGCCGAGCTCGAGCAGTACGGCCTGCTGGCCGAGGGCGCCATGTTCTACGGTGCGGCCGAGCTCGAGATCGTCACCGCCGCCCGCGACCTCGCCGACGAGGGCCTGCACCCGCGCCACCTGGTCATGCTGCGCACCTCGGCCGAGCGCGAGGCCCACATGATCCGGTCCGTCGCCAGGCCGCGGTCGCGGTCCGGGGATGCCGCAGCCCGCGGAGGTGCCGAAGATTTCGCCCGTGACCTGGGAGAATCGATGATCTCCCTGCACAGCGCGGTGCTGCGCACGAAGCTGCGGGACAGCTGAGGGCCGCCCGGAAGAGTGCTGAGAGTCGTCACCAGTCCGTGATCTTCGACCGGCGAGTTGCTGTTCGCCGACGGGCAGTACGCGCTACTGTTGTCGCGTGCTCTCGTCTTCCCCTCGGAGAGCCGGATACCGGAGGTAGCTGTGAACGCCACTCGCGGCGAGGATCGCACTGAGCAATCCACCGTGCCCGCCGAGCCCGCGCAGGGCGTCCTGTTCGACGATGTCGTGGACACGCCAGGCGAACTCGGCTATCGCGGTCCGGCTGCCTGCAAGGCAGCCGGCATCACCTACCGTCAGCTCGACTACTGGGCGCGCACCGGCCTGGTCAAGCCGGGCGTGCGGGCGGCGTCCGGCTCCGGCAGCCAGCGTCTGTACGGATTCCGCGACATCCTCGTGCTCAAGGTCGTCAAGCGCCTCCTGGACACTGGGGTCTCGCTCCAGCAGATCCGCATCGCCGTGACCGCACTGCGCGAGCGCGGCATCGACGACCTCGCCCAGATCACCCTGATGAGCGATGGCGCCTCCGTCTACGAATGCACCTCGGCGGAGGACGTCTTCGATCTTGTCCAGGGTGGTCAGGGAGTCTTCGGCATCGCCGTCGGCCGCGTCTGGCGCGAGGTCGAGAACGACCTGGCCGTGTTGCCCGGTGTGGACCCCGCCGACGACGCCGCCCTCGCCCTCCAGGACGAGCTGGCCGCGCGTCGCCGATCCCGCCAGGCCGGCTGACCAACGCAGTTTCCGACAGAAGCGGCGAGCCCCCGGGAAGGGGCTCGCCGCTTCTGCATGCCGGGACAGGACGTACGGACCCTGTTCGAGTGGTCGCGTGCTCGAAAGCGGTCGCACCCGGATCCGGCCATCACGCCGTATCGGGCGGGCGGGATCAATCGGGCGGGCCGGATCAGGAGTGCTGGCGAGAATCCAGCACGGTCTTCAACAGGGCGTCGAAGTCCTCGGTGAGTCGCCTGCCCGAGGCACCCTCGTAGCGGTGCAGCGGCACGGCGCCGCCCTGTGCCTGCTGGAGCCCCACCCGTTCCTCGATGACCGGCTCGAGCACGGCGTCGCCGAAGAGGTCCCGCAGCTCGGCCAGGCGGTACTGGTGCTCGACCGACCGCGGACGGTAACGGTTGACCACGAGCCCCAGCGGCAGCAGCCGCGGCGCGATCCCGTCCTCACGCATCTCCGCGGCGAGCTTGAGCGCACGATCGGCGGCGGTGACGGCGAAGAACCCGGGCTCGGCGACCACCAGGGCGCGATCCGAGGCGGCCAGGGCCATCTGCGTCAGGCCGTTCAGCGAGGGCGGGCAGTCGATCAGCACGATGTCGTACTGGTGGGTGCGCTTGTCCAGCGCGTCCCGCAGGCGCCGCACATCCTTGGGATGCGGAGTGGGGGAGTCCATCACGGAGGACCGGCTGGAGCCGGGAATGATGTCCAGGTGCGAGCCCGCATCGGTCGCCCACGGCGTGGAGATGATCGAACGGTCGATCGTCTCCGTGCGCGGCGAGGAGACCACCTCGGCGATGTCGACCGTGGAGGACGGTTCACCCAGCAGACCCAGCGTGGTGTCGCCCTGGGGATCGAGATCGATGACGAGGGCGTTCACCCCCTGGTGCAGGGCCGCGGAAGCCAGGCCCAGGGTCACGGACGTCTTGCCGACGCCGCCCTTCAGGGAACACACACTCACGATGAACACGGAGGGAGTCTACCGACCCGACCCTGATCACCGCGGACGCGACAGGCGGTAACCTGCGTGAATCGTGCCTGGAGCACAGTGAGGAGGGCCCGACGATGTCGCATGTCACCCATGAACTCGTGCTCGAGGTGCTCGAGGGGTGCGCGCACAGCGCGCTCGAGGAGGCCCAGCGCCTGGGACCGGCCCGTGCGGCCGGCCCCACGGAACTCGTGCTCACGACGGAAGACCTCGACGCGGTGCGGGGCCTGCGCCGCGTGGTGGCCGCCTCGACGAGCATGACCGTTCCCGCGCGCCGGCCTCGTGAGCTGCTCGACACCTCCGTCCAGCAGCGGATCGGGGACCTGCTGGCGGACATCGGCCGCCAGCGGCCCCGACAGCGCTTCACCGGGCTGCGCCTGGAGGCCGCGGGCTCGCACACCCCGGACATGCGGCGCCTGGCCGACGCCTTCGCCGAGCACGCGGGAGTCGAGGTCGATGAGGACGGCGACCTGGTGGTGAGGGTGCGCCGCGGTGCAGGGCCCGGTACGTGGCAGGTGCTGCTGCGCACCACCCCGCGCCCGCTGTCCACCAGGGCCTGGCGGACGGTCGATTATCCCGGCGCGGTGAACGCGACCATCGCCGCGACGGTGCTCGACCTCCTGGAGGTGGGTGCCGAGGACCACCTGCTCGACATGACCTGCGGGTCAGGGACGTTCCTGATCGAACAGCTCGCCGTGGCCGCTCCCGCCCGGACGATAGGGGTGGACCTGAACCCGGCGGCGATCGACGCCGCCCAGCAGCACCAACGGGCCGCACGCCGCCGGGGCCGGATCGACTGGATCACCGGGGACGTGCTCACAACGGACCTCGACCCCGGCTTCACCAGGCTCCTGACCAACCCGCCCTGGGGAACCCTGCACGGGGAGCACGAGAGCAACGAGCGACTCCTGGCCGACCTGCTGGATCGCGGCGCCGAACTGGCCGCACCGGAGGCGAGGATGGGCGTGCTGACGCATGAGATCACGCGGATGCACCGCGTGCTCGAGCGGCCGGGCCTGCCCTGGCGTCCCGTGGGGGAGCACCGCTTCTTCCAGAAGGGGCACCATCCGCGGCTGTTCCTGCTCGAGCGCGGCTGAGCTGCCGGGCACGGCGACGGCGGGGCCGACAGGTCGCACCGTCGGCCCCGCCATCACCGCGGTCACAGACCGCGTCGGCCCTCCTCGAGCGCCTGCACGCCGCCGTCGTCGCCGTCGATCCGGACCTGTGCGACCTCGTCGCGGCCCGAGACCCACAGCAGCAGTTCGAGCGGATCGCCGTGCACGCGCACGCTGCCGGCCGGCCGGCGGGAGCGCAGCCGTCTCCCGCCGTGCGGGGCAACCAGCGTGACGTCGGCCGGAACCCGTACGGCCACCGGGGCCAGCAGCGAGAGAGCGCGCCACGCCTTCGCCTGCGTCGCCTCGGGCAGCGCTCGCGGCTCCCATCCCGGCTGTGCCCGGCGCAGGTCCTCGTGATGGATCAGCAGCTCGCCCTCCCCGCTGAGGGAGTCGACCGTGCCCGCGAAGGACAGCGGTCCCGGGCCCGCGCGGAACAGGTCCACGAGATCGCCCCAGGTCCGGGCGCGGAGCTGCTGCCGGGCCTGCTGGGCGCGACGGCCCAGCTCTCCCGGCAGTCTCGGCCCCACCATCAGGTGCGGGTAGCGCTCCCGGAGCAGCAGGTGCTCGAGCAGCTCGGGAGCGCCCCAGCCCGGCAGGATCGTCGGCGCCTCGGGACCGAGGTCGGCGAAGGTCGCCGCGAAGGCCCTGCGCTCGTCACTCGCGGGCGTCGCCATCGTCGCTCATCAGCCCTGGTTGCTGAACGCGGCGTCGAAGGAGACCTCGGAGACCGGGTAGTCCAGGCTCTCGAGCACCTCGATCGCCTCCTTGGCCCCGTGCAGACGATCCATGCCCGCGTCCTCCCACTCGATGGAGATCGGACCCTCGTAGCCGATCGAACGCAGCGCGCGGAAGGCCGCATCCCACGGCACGTCGCCGCGGCCGAAGGAGACGAAGTCCCAGCCACGGCGAGGATCGCCCCAGGCCAGGTGGGAACCCAGGCGGGTGTTGCGACCGGTGACCCGCACCCGGATGTCCTTGCAGTCGACGTGGTAGATGCGGTCGGCGAAATCGGTGATGAAGGAGACCGGATCGATCTCCTGCCACATGAAGTGGGAGGGGTCCCAGTTCAGGCCGAAGGCCTCGCGGTGACCGATCGCCTCGAGCGTGCGCTGGGTGGTCCAGAAGTCGTAGGCGATCTCGGAGGGGTGGACCTCGTGGGCGAAACGCACCCCGCACTCGTCGAAGACGTCGAGGATCGGGTTCCAGCGGTCGGCGAAGTCCTGGTAGCCGTCGTCGATGACGTCCTGGCCCACCGGCGGGAACATCGCCACGTACTTCCAGATCTTCGAGCCGGTGAAGCCGACGACGGTCTTCACGCCCATCTTCTGCGCCAGGCGGGCGGTGTTCTTCATGTCCTCGGCCGCGCGCTGGCGGACGCCCTCGGGATCACCGTCGCCCCACACCTCGGAGCCGACGATCGCCTGGTGGCGGAAATCGATCGGATCGTCGCAGATCGCCTGGCCCTTGAGGTGATTGGAGATGGTCCAGCACTTCAGCCCGTGCTTGTCGAGGATGCCCAGGCGGTCGGCGACGTAGTCGTCGTCATCCCAGCGGGAGGCGTCGAGGTGCTCGCCGGAGACGGCGATCTCGAGGCCGTCGTAGCCCCAGCCGGCGGCGAGCTCGGCCACCTCGTCGAGGGTGAGATCGGCCCATTGGCCGGTGAACAGGGTGTGCGGATGAGCCATGGTGGTGATGCTCCTTCTGCGGTGAGCGATATCGAGTGCGTTCGGCGTGGAGGGGGCCGGCCGCGTTTCGGCGGCCGGGGTCAGAGGGTGATGGTGGCGCCGTCGGCGGCATCGGAGGAGATGACGGCGTCGAGCACGCGCTGCAGCGCCAGCCCGTCGGCGAAATCGGGGGAGTAGCCGGTGGCGTCCTCGCCTCCGCGGTCACGGATGGCCACCAGCAGGTCGCGCGCCTGGTTGGAGAACGCGTTCTCCCAGCCCAGCACGTGCCCCTGCGGCCACCAGGCCTCGAGGTAGGGGTGCTCGGGCTCGGTCACCAGCACGCGCGCGAACCCCTGCTCGGCGATCGGCCGGGTCGCGTCGAGGAACCACAGCTCGTTGGGGTTCTCCAGGCTGAACTTCAGGGCGCCCTTGCTGCCGTAGAGCTCGACGGTCAGCTGGTTCTTGGCGCCGTTGGCCATGCGCGAGACCTCCACGGAGGCGACCGCGCCGCCATCGAGCTCGAGGGTGGCCCACGCGGCGTCGTCGACGGTGACGTCCTCGGGGCCGTCCGGCCCGGGACGCTGGGGGACCACGGTGGCCAGTCGTCCGCGCACCGCGGTGACCTTCTGTCCGGTCAGGTGCTGGACCTGATCGATGGCGTGGGATCCGATGTCGCCGAGCGCACCGGAGCCCGCGGTCTCCTTCCGCAGCCGCCAGTTCATGGGGGCGGTCTCGTCGACCAGCCAGTCCTGGAGGTAGGCGGCCTTGGCCTGGCGGATCTGTCCGAGCTTGCCGTCCTGGACGAACTGCTTGGCCAGCGCCAGTGCCGGGACGCGACGGTAGGTGAAGCCGAGCGCCGCGATCTGGCCGCGCGCAGTGGCGGCCTCGGCCGCCTCGACCATCGCCTCGGCCTCGGCGGTGTCGTTGGCCAGGGGCTTCTCGCACAGCACGTGCTTGCCGGCCTCGAGGGCGGCGATGGCGATCTCCGCGTGGAGGAAGCCGGGGGTGCAGATGTCGACGATGTCGATGTCGTCACGGGCGATGACCTCGCGCCAGTCGGTGGCGTGCTCCTCCCACCCCAGGCGGCGTGCCGACTCCGCCACCGCCTCCTCGTCACGGCCGACGATGACGCGCCGGGCGACCTCGGGAACCTCGAAGGCGGCGCCGACGGTGCGCCAGGCCTGGGAGTGGGCGCGGCCCATGAAGGCGTAGCCGATCATGGCGACGCCGAGAGGCCGGCCGGAGGGGAGGTTGGGGGTGTCGGACACAGGGGTCTCCTTCGAGAAGTGCGTGCTCGGTCGGTTGCGGGCGAGGTCAGCGGTCACAGAGTCGAGAGGTGGGGGTCGAAGTCCGCGTCGAGCAGGTCGGGTGCGGTCACCGTGGAGGACACGGTCACCGCACCGTCCACGGTGGTGGCCTCCTCGAGACTGATCATGACGTCCAGGACGTGGGCGGCCAGCTCCCCGGTGAGGCGGTGCGGCCGGCCGGCGCGCAGGGCCCGCGCCATCTCCAGCGTTCCCAGGCCGCGCCCGCCGACGGCGCCGACGGGCCCGCGCTCGGTCCAGTCGTCCTCCCCGCGCATCGCGATGCCGGAGACGCCGGAGAACTGGTTGGGATCGGGCAGGGCGATGGTGCCTGCGGACCCGGCCAGCTCCAGCACGTGCGGACGGTCCAGCGCATCGTCGAAGGAGAACTCGACCGCGGCGGAGGCGCCGTCGGCGAAGCGCAGCAGCCCCTGGACCCGGGTGGGGACCTCCACGGCGAACGACTCACCGGCACGCGGGCCCGACCCGATCGTGCGGGTGTCCCGGGACCGCGATCCCACCGCGGAGACGGAGACCACGGGCCCGTAGGCCAGCACCAGGGTGGTCAGGTAGTAGGGGCCCATGTCGTACAGCGGCCCGGCGCCGGCCTGGAACAGGAAGTCCGGGTTGGGGTGCCAGGATTCGGGACCGGGGGAGCGGAACTGAGCGAGCGCGGAGCGCGGCTCGCCGATCTCCCCGGCCCGCACGGCACGCAGCGCCGATTGGACGCCCGCGCCCAGGACCGTGTCCGGTGCGCCGCCGATGCGGAGGCCCTGACGACGGGCGTGCTCCAGCAGGTCGGCCGCGTCCTCGCGGGTCGTCGTCAGCGGCTTCTCGCTCCACACGTGCTTGCCGGCGGAGAGGATGTCGCGGGAGACGGCGTGGTGGGCTGCGGGGATCGTCAGGTTCACGACGATCTCGATCTCAGGATCATCGAGCACGGCCTCGACCGGGCCGTGCCCGGCGATGCCGTGCTCCTCGGCGCGCGCGGCGGCGGCCTCGGGCCGCAGGTCACCGAGGGCGCGGACGTCGATGTCCGGGTAGGTGGTCAGCTGGCCGAGGTACTGGGCGGCGATGACGCCGGCTCCGATGATGCCGACGCCGACGGGTCCGGTGGTCCCGCTCATGCCTGGGTGCCCTGCAGGTGGGAGGTCAGCTGCGCGAAGGAGCGGCTGACGGCCTCGAAGATGTCCCCGGAGTGGTCGTCGAACTCGATGACGCCGGTCTCGAGCCAGGGGGCGGCGGCGAGGATCGCGGGAACGTCCATCTCGCCCTCGCCGAGTGGAAGCTGATCCTTGACGTCACCCTGCAGGTGGCCGTCCTTGAGATGTGCCAGCTGAACGCGCTGGCCGAGACGTCCCAGCAGTTCCGCCGGATCGGTGCCGCCGACGGCCGCCCAGAACGTGTCCAGCTCCAGGACGACGCGGGGGTCGAGGTGATCGGCGAGCACCTCCAGTCCGCAGCGGCCCTCGAAGACCGGCCGGGCCTCGTGGTCATGGTTGTGGTAGCCCACGCGCACACCGTTCTCGGCGGCCACCGGGGCGAGTGCGTTCAGGCGCTCGGCGGTCGCCTTGATGTCGTCCTCGCGGGTCCAGTGCTCCCGGCCCCAGTGCGGGTCGATCACCGTGCGGACCCCGAGGCCGGCCGCGGTCGCGAGCACCCGGGCCGGGTCCTCGGCACCCAGGAGGGAGACGTGGGCCGAGGGGGCGTCGAGGCCGTGCTCGGCCAGCAGCGGCCCCAGCGTCTCGGCGTGCTCCATCAGCCCGAAAGGCTCCACATGGGTGAATCCGATTCCGGAGAGCCGCTGCAGGGTGGCGGCCGGGTCGGCCGCGAAGGCTTCTCGCACGCTGTAGAGCTGGACGGAGATCTGCACTGACTGCTCCTCAGGTTCGACTGTGACCCGATCCGATACCGGGATGACCACACTATGTCGGTGATCACGTCCGGGCAAAGACGGTCCGTTCCGCAGCGAGCCTGCGATGGGAGAGACTGAGAGCGTGGAGAGACATGTGCGCGCGTGGATGACAGCGGAGGTCGCGGCAGGGACGGACATCGCCCTGCTGGTGGCCGTCTCTCGGGCACCGGTGGCGCAGGAGTCGCTGACGGTGCTGGCGGGGTCCCGGCCGCATCCGGTCACCGAGACCCGGGACCGCTTCGGCAGCAGACTCCACACCGTCACCGGGCTGCCGGCCGGGCAGGTGGAGATCGTCTACGCCGCCCGCGGCATCATCCCCGCCCCGGTCCCGCACCCCGGGGACGTGGACGCCGAGACGGCCGAGCACCTGCGCCCCTCGCGGTACTGCGAGGTCGACGAGTTCACCGGGATCGCCCGCGAGATCGTCGGCGGGCGCACCGGGATCGAGGCCGCCGACGCCGTCGTCGACTGGGTAGGCGATCAGCTCGACTACGTCCCCGGCTCCAGCACCGTCACCGATTCCGCGCGCACCACCTACGACTCCCGACAGGGGGTGTGCCGCGACTACGCGCACCTGACCGTGGCGCTGCTGCGTGCCAGCGGCATCCCGGCGCGGTGCGCCTCGGCGTACGCCCCAGGGCTCAGTCCGATGGACTTCCATCTCGTGGTCGAGGCCCTGGTCGAGGGGACCTGGCTCGTGCTCGACTCGACCCGTCTGGCGCCGCGTGCCTCGATGGTGCGCATAGCGACCGGGCAGGATGCGGCGGACACCGCCTTCATGACCACGCTGGCCGGCAACGTGACGCTGACGGGGATCCAGGTCACCGCCGTCGCGGACCCGGAGCTGCCCCGCGAGGATCCGCGGGAACGGCTGTCGCTGCGCTGAGCAGCCGCTCCCGCAGCGCGACCCTCAGAGACCGGAGCCGGACGAGTCCTGATCCGAGGAGGAGTCATCCTCGTCCAGCTGCGGATCCTCTGCGACCGAGGAACCGTCGGCGTCGGGCCGCCCATCGTCCGGGGCCGGCGCGTCGCCGTCTGTCCCGTCGTCCCCGTGGTCCTCGGCGATCCCGGCCAGGTAGTTCTCCACCTCGGCGGCGATGTCATCGGCCGTGGGGACCTCGGCTCCGGCGCCGGAGGTGATCATCCGGTCGAAGCGCTGCTCGAGCCCCTCGACCATCTCCTGCAGCTGCGGCGCCTGCTCGACCTGAGCGGCGACGGCCTCGCGCACCGGCCCGGCCTGGGCCTCGAGCGCGTCGACCGGCACGTGCGGGCCCTTCTCCTGACCGATCGCCGTCAGCAGCGCGATCGCCGCGTCGGGGTAGGACATCTCGTGGAGGTACTGCGGCACGTGCACCACCAGACCGACCACCTCGTGACCGGCGTCGGCCAGACGCATCGTCAGCAGCGCGGTGAACGGCGCGCGCAGACGGAAGGTGCCGGGCATGGTGCGGCGCACGGCGATGGACTGCGGGTTGCCCGCGAAGCGCGTCACCGGCAGCTCACGCGTGTGGGGGACAGGTGCCGGGAAGCCCTGCACCAGCAGGGTGCGCTCGATGCCGAGCTGATCGACGACGATGCGCAGCGCATTGGCCACACGCTCCCACTGGAAGGACGGCTCCGGGCCGGTGAGCAGGAAGAACGGCTCACCGTCGGGGTCGGTGACCTCGTGCAGCAGGATCTCGGGCTTCTCGTAGTCCGAGAAATGGTCCAGCTCCAGGGTGACCTCGGGGCGGCGACCGGCGTAGTCGTAGACCTGGTCCATGTCCAGACGGCCGACGACGCGGCTGGGCAGGGTGTTGAGCAGGTGATCGTCGACCAGGTCCTGGGCGTTACCGGCGTCGCTGAACGCGCCGAGGGTGACCAGGAGCGTGCGGGCGCGCAAGGAGCGCGAGTCGACGTGACGCTCATAGCTGAACAGTGTCGTCGGATCCATCGTGACCTCCAGGCAACGGGCCGCCGGCTGGGCGGCAGGTGGTGACTGAAAGGACAACGACACGAGGCAGGGGAGTATTCCCCCCGAAGCCCCATCTCAGGTGATGAGCGCCACTGTGTCCACTGCCAGTCGCAGCGCGAGGGCCCCGGTGACGATCAGGAACACGATCCGCACGAAACCGGAGCCGAACCTGATCGCGAGTCGCGCACCGAGATAGCCGCCGAGCACGTTGGCGATGGCCATGACGGCGCCCAGGAGCCACCACACCTCGCTCTGGGTCCCGAACACCAGCAGGGCGCCGATGTTGGTGGTGAGGTTGGCGAGCTTGGCGTGCACGCTGGCCTCGAGGAAGCCGTACCCGAGGACGGCGACCATCAGGATGATGAAGAAGCTGCCGGTGCCGGGCCCGAGGATGCCGTCGTAGAGGCCGACGACGGCGCCGATGCCTCCGGATCGCAGGATGTGGGCGCGGCCGGTGTGCCGCGGATCGTGGACCAGGCCCATCGCAGGTCGCAGCAGTGTGTACAGGCCGACGGCGATCAGGGCCACCAGGACGATGGGGGAGAGCCACGGTCGGGGGATGAAGGTGGCCAGCCCGGCACCGCCGGCACTGCCCAGCAGGGCGCACAGCACCAGCGGTATCGCGGTCACCGCGACCGGCGTGATACGGCGCACATAGGTCCACGAGGACACCGCGGTCCCGGCGGCGGAGGCGACCTTGTTGGTCCCCAGCACCGTCGCGGTCGAGGTGTCGGCCGGCAGCGCCGTCAGCAGCGCCGGCAGCTGGATCAGACCGCCCCCGCCGACCACGGCGTCCACCCAGCCCGCGAGGAAGGCGGCTCCGATCAGCAGCACCAGGGTCAGCGCGGAGAGCTGGAGCAGCTGATCGAGGAGAGGCACGGCGCAAGTCAACACCGCGGTGGCCGGGACGACCAATCGGGACGTCGCGCAGGCTGTCACACTGCCGGTATGCGAGCAGTGATCTGGGACCTCGGCGGGACGCTGGTGGACACGTATCCCGACGTCGATCGGGCCCTCGCCTCGGCGGTCCACTCCGAGGTCGACGACGCGGCGCTGCGCGAGGTCGCCCGGCTCACCCGCGTCTCCAGCTCCCACGCCATCGCCACCCTCGCCGAGCGCCACGGAGTCTCCGAGCGGCGGCTGCGCGTGGCGTACGAGGCGACCAAGCAGCACTGGCTCAACCACCCTCCCGCGGTGATGGAGGGCGCCCCGGAGGTGATCGAGGCGGTTCGCCGCGCCGGGGGAATGAACCTGGTCGCCACCCACCGTGAACGCTCGAGCGCCCAGGCGCTCCTGGACGCGCTGGAGCTGCGGATCGACGACATGGTGTGCGCGCCGGACGGGTTCGAACGCAAGCCGGACCCTGCCATGATCCGGGAGCTGCTGAGCCGGCACGATCTCGACCCGGGGGAGTGCCTGGCCATCGGCGATCGACCCGCCGATGTCGAAGCCGCCGCGGCCGCCGGGGTCCGGAGCGTGCTGCTGGAGACTCCCGGCGTCCCGATGCCGGCGGGGAGCGCGCCACGCATCACCCGCGTGGACGAGCTGCCGGGGCTGCTCGGACTCTGAGCCCGGCCGTTCGACGGAGCGCGCGGGATATCCCCCGAGAGTTCGCGGGGGATCGCCGGATTTCTCGGCTGACCTGCCCGCGAGCTGTTCCCCCGCGGGTGCGGCGCGCCTAGATTGACGGCAGGCGCCGCGCCTTCAGCGGGGCGCACCCGCCGGAAGGACCAGCCCATGCCGGGCCTCGCCACCGTCCGCCGTCTTCGTCGCGATGCCGCGGTCACCGCGACCCTCACCGTCCTGCTCGCCCTTGCCGTGCTGTGCGCCGTCGCCGCGGCCGGTCTGATGGCCCGCCTGGCCGGCGCGTCGACCGCTCTGCTCGACCAGGCCGACGCCCCGCACCTGGCGCAGATGCACGCCGGGGAGCTCGACGCCGGTGCGGTGGACGCTTTCGCGGCCGAGCGCCCGGAGGTCACGGCTCACCGGACGCAGCTGCTGCTGGGTCTGGATGGTTCCCAGCTCAGCTTCGACGGTGTCGGCCAGGACAGCAGCATCCAGCAGAACTCCCTCACGGTCCCGTCCGCCGAGAGCGACCTCATGCTCGATCTGGACGGGCAGGCCGTGACCGAGGTGCGACCGGGGACGATCTGGCTGCCGGTGATGTACCGGATCGAGGACGGCCTGCGAACCGGTTCCGAGGTGACCATCACAGGGCCGGACGGCTTCGCCCGCGACCTCGAGGTCGCCGGCTTCTTCCGCGACTCCCTCATGAACACGCCTCTGGCGAGTTCCAAGCGGTTGCTGGTCAGCGAGCGGGATCTGGCCGAGATCGCCGACCGCACCGGCAGCACCGAGTACCTGATCAGTTTCTGGCTCCAGGATCCGCAGACGCAGGTCTCCGCCGTGCGCACCGCCTACCAGGTGGCGGATCTGCCGGAGGACGGGCCGATGGTGGACCGCCAGGCGTTCATGCTGTTCGCCGTGCTCGGAGACGGCCTGGTGGCCGCCGCCGTGCTGGGCGCGGCCCTCGTGGTGCTGGCGATCGCGCTGATCTGTGTACGGCTGGCGCTGGCGACCGCGCTGGCGCGGGAGCGTCGCGAGATCGGGGTCCTGCGTGCCCTCGGGATCCGCCGCGCTGACCTGCGCCGCGCCTATCTGCTGCGCTACGGAACGATCGCACTGGCCGCGACGATCATCGGGCTGCTCGGAGGTATCACGCTCGGTTCCGCGCTCGCCGCGGATCTCACGGCGTACTCGGGCCCCACCGGCGGGGCAGCGGTCCTGCTGGCACCCGTGGTCGCAGCGCTCGCGGTGCTGATCGTGGCACTCGCCGGTGTCTCCCTGATGCTGAGGCGCATCCGTCGGATCGACCCCGTCGAGGTGCTGCGCGGAGCGGCGAGCGGCGCGGCAGGCCGGAGCGGGCCGAGCCGGGCACACGGTCTGTTCGGGCTGTTGAGCCTGCACAGTTCGCCCCTGCCCGTCCCGCTGCTGCTGGGACTGCGCACGCTCGTGCGGCGCGCCGGCTCGTCGTTCATGCTGCTGACGGTCTTCACGCTGTGCACCGTGCTGGCGGCGGCCCCGACCGGGGTGGCATCGACCCTCACGTCACCGGGGATCGTCACAGCGATGGGTATCGGTCGGTTCGACGTCCGGATCGACGTTCCGCTCGCCGGGGAGGTCGACTCCTCGATGCACGAGCGTGCCCTCGCCGCCGTCGCCTCGGATCCCCGCATCGAGGAGTACGCGGCCAGAGTGAGCACCCGCCACCTGGTCGAGGTCGAGGACGGCCCTCCGCTCAATCTCCCCATCGAGTCCGGTGACCACACGGTCCTGCCCGTCCAGTATGCCGAAGGCCGCGCGCCGACGGCCGACGAGGAGATCGCCCTCAGCCTGGTCGCGCTGGCCGAGACCGGCGCGAGCCTGGGCGACACGCTGACCGTGCGGACAGCGGCCGGGGCCCGGCCGCTGCGGGTCGTCGGCGCCTACCAGGACGTCACCCAGGGCGGGCTGACCGCCAAGGCTCAGCTGCCCACCGCGCAGGAGGAGGTGCAGTGGTCCGTGATCGCCACGCGCCTGGCACCCGGTGCGGACCAGGAGGCGCTGATCGCCGACCTCGCCGCCGCCCTGCCGGAGGCCACGGTGGGGGATGTGAGCATGTATCACCAGCAGCTGCTGGGCGAGATGGCTGGGGGCATGACGCGAGCGGCGACGGCCGCGGCCGCGGTCGCGGCGGCGCTCGCGGGACTGATCGCCGCGCTGGTCACGCGCATGGTGCTGGCCGAGGACGCGCGCCAGCTCGACACCCAGCGTGCCCTCGGCATCCCGCGCGACGTGCGCCGCAGCCCGTACCTCGTGCGCATGCTGGCCGCACTGCTGCTGGCCCTGCCGCTGGGACTGCTGCTCAGCCAACTCATCGCACAGGGCGGACTGAACGTGATGATCGAGGCCATGACCGGGGGACTGGCCACTCTCGGTCAGGGCACCAGCCGCATCACCCTGCACCGTGCGCCCGTGATCGTCCTGGTCGCCATACCCCTGGTGCTTGCCGTTGCCGTCACCGTCGCGACCCGACTGGCCACCATCGAACGCACCACGAGGAGAGGACCATCATGAGTGAAGACGCGCTGCGCGCCCGAGGGGTGAGCCACCACGTCGGAACCACACAGCTGCTGCACGAGATCGATCTCGAGGTCGGTGCGGGGGAGTTCGTGGCCGTCTCCGGCCCCTCCGGCAGTGGCAAATCCACGCTGCTGCAGACCCTCAGCGGCATGTCCCGGCCCAGCACCGGCAGCATCGAGCTCGGGGGAGAGGAACTGACAGCGCTGGGGGACGAGCAGCTCGCCGCGCGCCGGCTGCACCGGATCGGTGTGGTCTTCCAGCAACCGGAACTGCTGCGCGACCTCACGATGCTGGAGAACGTGGTGCTGCCCGGCCGCGCGGCCCGTCGGGCATCCCGGGCCCAGGTCACGGCGCGGGCTCGTGAGCTCCTGGAACGGATGGGGGTCGCGGACCTGGAGAGCCGCTTCGCGGGCGAGGTCTCCGGAGGTCAGGCGCAACGCGTGGGCATCTGCCGAGCTCTGATCAATGAACCGGAGATCGTGTTCGCCGACGAACCCACCGGCGCTCTGGACTCGCGCGCCGCAGGGGAGGTGCTGGTCCTGCTGCAGGCCATCGCGGCCGACGGCACCGCGGTGGTCATGGTGACCCACGACCCGCGGATGGCTGACGGCGCGGATCGGGTGATCGAGCTGCTGGACGGGAGGATCGTACCGCCCGTCGCGGCGTAGGCACCGCGGTGCGAAGTCCGCGCCGCGATAGGTTGGCACCATGGCGACGATCCACCAGGCCGAGCTGACCCCGAGCAAGTCCGACATGCTGCGCACGTTTCTGGAGTCCCGGTCGTGGGGCGAGGCGGGGGAGCTCGAGGTGCTGGGTGCCTACCGCTTCGATGACCCCGAGGGCGAGGTCGGCATAGAGTGCCATGTGGCACGCGTGGGGGAGACGATCTTCCACCTGCCGCTGGCGTACCGCGGCGCGCCCGTCGCCGACGCGGAGGAGCACCTGATCGGTCTCATGGAGCACTCGGTGCTCGGGCAGCGCTACGTCTACGACGGGCTGCAGGACGAGGTCGTCCTGGATTGTTTCCGGCGGGCGCTGTGCGGTCAGCAGCAGCAGGCCGAGCTGGAGATCGTCGACGCGGAGGGAAAGCCGGCAGGCAGTCGTGCCCAGTCCGTCACGCTGAGTCTCGAGGTCGATGAGGGTGAAGAGCTGCCGAGCGCCGAGACGCTGCTGGACGGTGCGCCGTTCACCGTCGTGCGGACCGTCGGCGAGCTGGATGGCACCGTGCGTCTCGTGGCGGCCTGGTCTGACGGCAGCGGCGTCGTCGCGGCGTACTGAGACTGCGCTCCGGAGTGGGACTGCGTACCGGAACTCGTTGCTGTCACTGGGGAGTTGCGTCCGATGAGCGTGGTCCTGGGCTGGAGGGGAGCGCCGGTCGGGAAGCTCGAGAGGGCCTATGGTCGGCTGCTTCCACTCCACTTTACATAACGTACATTATCGGCGGTTCATCGGGAGGGGTGGAGCGGTCGATCTCGTGCAGCTCGCTCTGCGCACTCTCGATGAGCAGAGCGCCACATGCCGGCAGACGCCTCTCAGCGCGTCTGGACGAACTTCAGCTGGTGCCCCTCGGGATCGCGCACCCAGGCGAACCGAAGCCTGCCATCCGGCGAGTGCGTCGGCTCGACCAGATTGCGTGCGCCGACGGAGACCGCGCGCTCATGGGCCGCGTCCACGTCCTCGCACCACAGTGCGATCTCCGCGGACGGTGTACCCGGTGTCGTCACGCCCAGCCTCACGAGCTCGTTCGCTGTCGCCGCCGACGTCAGCCCGATCCGCGTGCCCGCGGCGTCGATCTCCACATGGGTCGGCGGACCGTCCTGCGGCGTGCGAAACGCTTCAGCGAAGCCGAACGCCGTGTAGAACGCGAGGCACTGCTCGACGTCCTCGCAGAAGAGGTTCACCTGGATCTGACTGACCTGGACCTGTGTGACCGGGTTCATGATTCGAGCGTACGACGCTCGCGGCGGGCCCGACGCTCCATGAGCCACACGATGACGACGGCGAGCACGTCGACCGCGATGAAGAACAGCATGAACGGCCCACCCATGCCCACCGAACGATCGATGGTGAAGCCGCCGCCGTCGGCGAACAGGGCCGCCAGCAGCATCATCACCACGTTGTTCGCGACGTGGAAGGCGATCGGAGCCTCGAGCCCTCTGCTGATCACGGCCATGGCGGCCATGCTGGCGCCGAACAAGGTGTAGTAGGCGAACAGCCACGGATCGGCGGACAGATGCACGGTGCCGAACACGAGGCTGGAGCCGGCCAGCCCGACGACGACGGCCGCGCGGGCCGGCCGGATCCACGAAGCCACGGCCGGCATGATGGCCCCGCGGAACGTGATCTCCTCGGCGGCGGCCTGCAGCGGCGTCGTCAGCACGACGGCCGCGATCAGGGCGATCGTCGTGCCCGAGACGGCGAAGCCGCCGACGCCTGCCGTCGAGGGGTCGACCAGCGACATCACGGCAGTGGCCACGAGGACGAGGGCGCCGAAGATCACCAGGTACAGCCCGCCACGACCGAACCGGACGCGCCCGTCCGCCTGGAGCAGCCGACGCCATGGGGTGCGGCTCAGCCAGGCGGTCAGGATCAGGGTGGGCACCGCCATGATGACGAGGCTGGCATTCGTCGCCAGCAGCATCAGCGGCGTCATCTGCAGGTTCTCCGGATCACGGTCGAACAGCAGCACCTCGGCGATCATCGCGGCGATGCCGAGCACGAAGCTCGTCCCGACCATGAGGACCACCGCGGCGACGACGATCACCAGAGGCTTCCACCAGCTCATCCGGACATGCGCACCGAACGGCCGGTTCGGGGCGGGATGGGATAAGTGGGCGGAGCCGGTCGGCAGACCGGGCGCCGCGGGGGCTGCGCCGTCCGGGGCGACGGCGGGTGCGGTTCCGACGGGCTGCCGCGGCATCGACGTATGCGGGCCGGGGGTCTGATCCGGGCCGGGGCTCGGATGGGGACGAGCTGAGGAGGAGGATGCGATGTTCATGCTCCCAGGCTGGCGCCTCTCCCCTGGCTCTGCCATGGCGTTTCGGCGGCTCAGCGCTCCGTCCCGTGGCCGGTGTTCGACGCCGCCGCCTACGACCTTCGTCGTCCCCGCCCGTCGGATGGGGTGATGAGTCAGCCGCGCACGGCGGTCGCGCCGCTCCCCCGGCCCGCGGCGATGAACCAGCACACCGAGATCGTGCAGCCGATCACCATCGTCACCGCCATCGGCAGCGAGGAATGCGTGCCCGCGATGCCCACCAGGGGTGCCGCGATGGAGGCGGCGAAGGAGAAGCCCAGGCCCAGCATCGCCGAACCGGTCCCGGCGAACTCCCGCGCCTGATCGGCGGCCAGAGCGCCGCCGTTGCCGAAGATCAGCCCCTGCGGGGCCACGGTGAAGAAGAACGCCGGCAGCACGATCCAGGCGGGCGTATCCAGGAACAGGCTGCCGATCAGCAGAGAGAAGCTCGCCGAGGACACCAGGATCAGGCCCACCCGGATCAGGCGGCGCGGATGGATCGTATGCGTCAGGCGCGCCGAGAGCAGGGACAGCGCCATCATTCCGCAGGAGTTGATCGCGAAGCTCACCGAGTACTCGGTGGAGGTGAACCCGAGCATCTCCTGGACCACGAACGACGACGCGGAGACGTAGGCCATCAGCGCGAACGCGGAGAAGGCGTTGACCAGCATGTAGGCGACGAAGATCCGTCGGCCCAGCAGCGTGCGGCAGTTTCGCAGGAACGTATGGAATCCCCCGGAATGGCGGCGCGAGACCGGCAGCGATTCGGGAATCCGCACCAGCACACCGATCAGCGACAGCAGGGACATGCCCGCGATTACCAGGAAGATCTCGCGCCACTGACCGACGATCAGGATGAGGCCGCCCAGCAGCGGCGCGACGATCGGGGCGATGCCGCCGACGCCCTGCATGATGTTCATGGTGCGGAACAGCTCGGGGCCGTCGGTCATGTCGATCAGCACGGCGCGACCCAGCACCATCCCGAATCCCCCGCCGATGCCCTGGATGACGCGCAGCACCAGCAGCATCTCGGCGCTGGAGGCGAAGGCGCAGCCGAGCGAGGCGAGCAGGCACAGCACGATGCCCAGCAGCAGCGGGGCTCGCCGGCCCAGACGGTCCGAGAGCGGGCCGGCCACCACCTGGCCGCTGGCAGTGCCGAGGAAGAACGCGGTGATGGTCAGCTGCATCCGCGAGGCCGTGGTGCCGAGTTCGTCGGCGACCTCCGGGAAGGCCGGGATGTACATGTCGGTGGCCAGCGGGCCGATCGCGCTGAGAGTAGTCAGCACGACGATCACCATCACGGTGACCTTGTCCCGCGTGCGCCTCAGATCCGCTTCGCTGGGCAGATGCGCGATGTCGTGATCGGCCGGATCCTCCATCACCGGGATGGCACCGGTGATGGTCGGGATCGAACCGGTGGTGGTCGTAGGGATCGAGCCTGTGGAGGTCAGGGGTTCATCGCGATGATCGTCACGGTCGTCATCGCGCCGGGGGTCGGGGGCGGCGGAAGCCACGGGGGTCCTTTCACGCTGAAGGGGTCGCGCCGCGCGGCCACGGAGAGACCGTGGAGGGGAGGCGGCGCGAGCCCTCCATGCTATGACCGGGCTGTACAGCGCTGGAAGAGGATTTCCCTGGGTGAGATCTCGGCACTCTGCCCGGGTCCCGACCCGGGGTCCCAGCTGGGATCAGAGCGCGGGGCGGGCTGGGGCCGACGTCGCCGGAGCGATGCCGCCGGTTCCCTCCAGATCGGCGAGTCGCGCCTGGTAGGTGGGGTCGGTGCGCTTGAGCCAGCGGATCACTGCTGAGGTCACCGGGATCATGAGGTACTGGACGGCGACCTTGTAGACGAACCCGAGAATCGTGTACTCGGCCCACTGCTCGACGGTGGTGATACCGATCGCGGCCGAGGCGATGGTGCAGAAGATGATGGTGTCGACCAGTTCTCCCAGGCCGCTCGAGGTGAACAGCCGGCCGATGAGGCCCCGCTCCCCCATGCGCCGCTTCATGCGGCTGACCACGAACGAGTTCAGGGACTGGCCGGCGAGGAACCCGGCGAGCCCGGCGAGGACCACGATCCAGACAGGGCCCAGGGCCAGTTCCAGGGCTTCCTGCTTGGCCTGGCCGTAGTCGTCGCCCAGCGGCGGCAGGGCGATGATCACCCAGTAGCTGAGGGAGGCGAGGATGCTGACGGAGAAGGAGGTGAGGACCGCGCGGCGGGCTGCGCGGGGGCCGTACAGCTCGGTGACGATGTCGCCGAGGACGTAGGCGAGGGGGAAGAGGAAGAAGCCGCCGTCGGTGATGATCTCGAAGCCGATGCCGGGGATGGTGCCGAAGCTGACCCCCTTGGCGGCGCCGATGCCGGAGAGGATCACCACGGTGACCATGGCGGCGAGGAGGATGTCGAAGTGGGAGCTGCCCCGGTCGGCGTAGACGGCGCCGGCCGGGCTTCCAGACGGGACGGGCGGGGTGGTCTGCGGAGTGCTGTCGGTGGTGTTCACCGAGGCAGAGTACACAGCCGGCCGGGTCGCAGCCACGTGACTGCGACCCGGCCGGAGCGGGACGCGGGGTGCGGTGTCGGAGTTCTCAGATACCGATCGCGTCGTAGTCGGAATCGCCGACGAAGCTCTCGAACTGCTCCTCGCTGCCGTGCCAGAGATTGGAGTCCCCGGCGAACGGTCCCGAGGAGGAGTACTGCCACATCTCCCAGGCCCACCAGCGGCCCGGAAGCACGGTGGGCGGATCCTCGCGATATGCCGCCAGGAACAGCGGCGAGTTCACGGGAGTCCAGTCCCCCACCACGTCGTTCCACCAGTTGAGGTTGGTGTACAGCACGGGACGGCGGCCCGTGTGCTCGAGGTACCGATTGGAGAAGCCCATGATCCACTCGCGCATCTCCTGCGCGGTATAGCCGTAGTTGCGCGGCAGGCCTGTGTACTCCTCGAGGTCGACGAGGCCGGGCAGGGTGCGCCCGTCGTCGCTCCAGCCTCCCCCGTTGTTGACGAAGAAGTCCACCTGCTCCTCGGGCCCTCCGGAATCGGGGCGGGCGAAGTGGTAGCCGCCGCGCACCAGGCCGGCATTGCCGGCCCCGAGGTACTGGTGGTTGAACGCCGGGCTGCGGTACGAGCGGCCCTCGGTGGCTTTGACGTAGGCGAAGCGGGAGCCGGCTGCGGCCTGGGCGGCCCAGTCGACCTCACCCTGCCAGCCGGAGACGTCCTGACCGTAGATACCGGCGGCGTTGGCAGCGGGTGCGAGCACAGCGGCGGTGCCGGCGCTGAGGGCGGCAGCACCCAGCACGCCACCGCGCAGGACGGAACGGCGGGAGGAGGCGGTGGCCGGTGGGCTCGCGGGAGGCGCGAGGTGTCGGGGACGGTAGGGAGGCATGTCAGTCTCCTGGGGAAGCGGGGAAGCGCAGTGCGACGGATGCCACACCGGCTCCACCGTATGCAAGCGCGCAACCGGCGCGGCGACCTGCGCAACTACGGCGTGTCGTGGCGAAACGGACACGCCGCGCGATCTGTGGTCACTGCGAGGGTGCTTGTGTGTCGCTCTGCCCCGTCGTGCGGGGTTCGACGAAGGCGCGCAGGGTCCCCAGGATGGTGGTCGCGGCGAGCGAGGTGATGTCCCGCCCGTCCATCTGTTCGCGCACCATGAGATCGACGAACACGCCCACCAGCAGCTGGGCGAGATCCTCCGGCGGCAGCAGCGGGCGGTCCCCCGCCTCCTCGATGCGCGTGGTCAGCAGCTTGCCGATCTCGTCCCGCAGCCGCTCGCGCTGGACGGCGAGCTCGGCCCGCATGGTCGTATCCCGCAGCGATCGCGCGATGGCATCGGAGTACAGCAGGTACCACTGGCGCCCGAAGGGCCGGATCCCCTCGAAGACCGCGATCATCACCTCCGCGTCGTCGATCTCGGAGATGCTCTGGGGCTCCGCGGGGTCGGTGCGGGTCGAGACCAGGGCATTGGCGACCGCCGAGTTCGCGATGGCCAGCATCTCTTCGGTGACCGAGGCGAACAGTGCGGCGAAGACCTCCTCCTTGGTGGAGAAGTTGGAGTAGAACGCCCCTCGCGTGAAGCCGGCTGCGCGGACCAGGTCGTCCACGGTCGCGCCGTCGATGCCCTTCTCGACGAAGACGTCGAGCGAGGCGCGCACCAGCTTCGTGCGGGTGTTCTCCTTGCGCCGGGTGTCCGCGGACTCGGGCAGCGGGTCGAACAGTTCGGTCATGGGGTCCTCGGAACGTCGGGGAGGGATCGTGTGCAAGGCCTCACATTCGACGGTGAGGAGGAGGGCTCGCGTGACTCCAGAGTATCCCATCGATACACTCCTGTATCGAATGCAGGAATGTTCTGGATGCGGATCCTGGTCCCGTCGGCCCCCGTCGCTGCCCTGACCGGGCCGCACGCACCGACAGGCCGGTTCTCCCCTCGATGGACGGGGCCTCCCTGCGTTCGGGGCTGCAGCGCGTCCTGCGCCGCAGTCGCCCGCTGTTCTGCTGTCTCCGCTTCACCGCTGCGCCCCTTCGGAGGTCTCGTGTCCTCGTTCCTGTACCGCCTCGGCCGCACCATGGCCACCCTGCGATGGAGGATCGTCGCACTCTGGACCGTCCTGCTCGTCGGCGTCGGCGGGCTCGCCGTCGGGCTCGGCGGGACCTTCTCCAACGAGTTCGAGATCCCCGGCACCGAGGCCCAGAGCGGCATCGACAACCTCGCCAACCGCTTCCCCGAGATGGGTGGCGCCTCCGGCACCCTGGTGCTGCAGGGGGACGACGGCGGCACGGTCGATGAGCACCAGGACCAGATCGAGGACCTCATGGCCGAGATCGGGGAGGTCGAGGGCGTCGCCTCCTCCCCCTCCCCGTTCGACGACGTCTCCCCCGGCACCCGCTCCGACGATGACACCGCGATCCTCGCCCAGTTCCAGATGGACGGACAGATCGGCGAGTTCCCCGAGGAGTCCGTCGAGCAGATCGAGGACATCGCCGCCGAGGCCGACGCCGGCCCGCTCGAGGTCAGTCTGGGCGGACAGGTCCTCCAGGAGACCGGCGTCTCCTTCAGCATCGGCGAGGTCATCGGCATCATCGCCGCCCTGATCATCCTCGCGATCGTCTTCCGCGCGCTCGTGCCCGCCGTGATCCCGATCCTCACCGCGATCATGGGCGTGGGCACCTCCATGGCCGGCGTCATGGCGCTCTCGGCCGGGATCGACATGCCCTCGGTGACCACGTCCCTGGGCGCCATGCTGGGCCTGGCAGTGGGCATCGACTACGCGCTGTTCATCCTCTCCCGCCACCGCGACCAGCTGGGCCGAGGCGAGGACGTGCGCGAATCCATCGGCGAATCGCTGGCCACCTCCGGCAGCGCGGTGATCTTCGCGGGGCTGACCGTGGCCATCGCCCTGGTGGGCCTGTTCGTCACCGGCATCCCGTTCCTGACCATCATGGGCGTCGCGGCCGCCGCGACCGTCGCCCTGTCGGTCGTGGTCGCCCTGACGCTGCTGCCCGCGATCATGGGCATCCTCGGGGAGCGGCTGCGCCCACGCCGGGCGCGCCGGCTGATGGCCGAGAACGGCGGCGTGATGCCCGACCGGGCCACCGGCGCCGCGGAATCGAGAGCGAGGTCCGCCGGCCGCGTCAGCACCGCCTGGGTGCGCCTGGCCACCAAGGTGCCGGCCCTGACGATCCTGGTGGTCGTCCTCGGCCTCGGCGCCCTGGCCATCCCGATCAAGGACCTCCAGCTCGCCCTGCCCGACCAGGGCACCGACGCCGAGGGCTCCTCGACCCGCGAGACCTACGACCTCATCGCCTCGGAATTCGGCCCCGGCCACAACGGGCCCCTGCTGGTGACCGCGGACATCATCAACACCACCGACCCCCTCGGCGTCGTCGACGAGCTCGAGGCCGACATCTCCTCCCTCGACGGGGTCCAGGAGATCCAGCTGGCCACCCCCAACCAGGGCGCCGACCTCGCCGTCATCGTCGTCATCCCCGAGGGCGGGCCCACCGCCCAGTCCACCAAGGACCTCGTCCACGAGATCCGCGCCGACGCCGGCTCCTGGGAGCAGGACCTGGGGATCTCCGAGGTCACCGTCACCGGCAACACCGCCGTCGGCATCGACGTCACCGAGAAGCTCACCGGAGCGCTGCTGCCCTTCGGAATCTTCGTCGTCGGCCTCTCCCTGATCCTGCTCGCCCTCGTCTTCCGCTCCGTATGGGTGCCGATCAAGGCGTCCGTCGGCTACCTGCTCTCCGTCGGCGCCGCCTTCGGGGTCACGGCGATGGTCTTCGAGTACGGCTGGTTCAACGGGCCGCTGAACGTCTCGGTCAACGGCCCCGTCGTCGCCTTCATGCCGATCATGGTGATGGGTGTCCTCTTCGGGCTCGCCATGGACTACGAGATGTTCCTGGTCACCCGCATGCGCGAGGAATTCGTCCACACCGGCGACGCCAAGGAGGCGATCGAGCGGGGCTTCACCGCCAGCGCCCCCGTGGTGATCGCCGCCGCGCTGATCATGGTCTCGGTATTCGCCGGGTTCGTCACCTCCGGCGAGTTCATGCTCCAGCCCATCGCCGTGGGACTGGCCGCCGGCGTGCTGGTGGACGCCTTCGTGGTCCGCATGACCCTGGTCCCCGCCGTGCTCGCCCTGCTGGGCCGCCACGCCTGGTGGCTGCCCCGCTGGCTGGACCGGGCACTGCCCATGGTCGACGCTGAGGGCGAGGGCCTCAAGGCCGTCCTCGAGCACCGCCGCTGGACCGAGCAGCACGGAGTCCACGCCCTGCGTCTCGAGCGCACCGTCGCGCCCCTGCTCGGCGCCGAGGGCACGATCGGCCCGCTGACCGGTCAGGTCGCCCCCGGCACGCTGCTCGTGGTGCGCTCGGCCGACGACGCCGCCCGCGCCTCGTTCCTCTCGCTGGTCGCCGGCCGGCTCGAGCCCTCCTCCGGGATCCTCGCCGTCCACGACCGCCTCGCGCCCGACGACCTCGCCGCCATCCAGTCCCGCGTCCACTGGGTCCCCTCCGGGGCGGACGTCGCCGCACGGCTGCGGGAGGTCGACGGCCGCGGGGCCGGCCGCGCCCTGATCGTCATCGAACGGCTCGAGGACCTGGCCCACTCCGCCACCACCGCCGACGACACGCTGGTCGAACGCCTCGACGAGCTCCTGGCCCACGGGGCCACGATCGTCACCGGCTCCCGCTCCCCCGACCCCGTCGAGGCCGAGCACCATCTCGCGCGCACCCTGCGCGATCCGCGCCGCCTGCTCGCTCTGACCATCCAGCGCTCCAGCACCGCCGTTGCCGAAGGCTCCGCCGTCTCCGTTCCTGAAGGAGCACTCGTATGACCCGCCTGGCCCACCCCCGCACCCTGATCGTCGTGCTCGTGCTGCCCCTGCTCGTGGCCGGTCTGGGCCTGTGGGCGCTCAGCGGGCGCGTCGAGGCGCTCGAGACCGTGCCCGCCGCCGTCGTCAACCTCGACGAGGGCGCCGAGATCCAGGACGAGAACGGCGAGACCCAGCAGGTGCCGCTGGGACGCATGCTCGCCGGCGGCCTCACCCACCCCGAGACCGTCGAGGACCAGCAGACCCCGGAGACCACCGGCTTCGACTGGCAGCTGACCTCCCAGGACGACGCCGAACAGGGCCTCGAGGACGGCACCTACGCCGCCGTCGTCGTCATCCCCGAGGACTTCTCCGAGCGCCTGACCACGATCGGCACGCCGGAGTCCACCCAGGCGATCCTCGAGGTCACGACCAACGACGCCAGCGGACAGATCAACGCCATGATCGCCACCGCCGTGGCGGAGGCCTCGGCCTCCACCGTCGGCGGCCAGATGGCCGAGCAGTATCTCGACGGGCTCTACCTCGGGTTCAACGACATCAAGGACGGATTCGAGGACGCAGCCGACGGGTCCGACGACCTCGCCGAGGGCACCTCCGAGCTCGAGGACGGCACCCAGGATCTGGCCGACGGAGCCGGCGAGCTCTCCGACGGCGCCACCCAGGCCGCCGAGGGCACGCGAGAATTCTCCGGCGGCGTGTGGAGCCTGGCCGACGGCGCCGGCCAGACCGCGGACGGCACCCAGGACCTGGCCGACGGGCTGGACGAGCTGGCCACCGGCGCCGACGGGGCCGCGGACGGCACCGAGGACCTCGCCACCGGGCTGGACGATCTCGCCACCGGCGCCGAGGATCTCGCAGGCGGCGTCTCGGACCTGCAGGCCGGGATGAACGGCACCGACTCCGAGCCCGGCATCCTCGACGGGGCAGACGCGCTCGCCGCCGGCGTGGAGGGCGACGGCACCGCGGAGAACCCGGGCCTGGTCGAGGGCTCCGAGCAGCTCGCCACCGGCGTGGAGACCTTCGCCGACGGGGTCGAGGAAGCCGGAGCGGCCGTCTCCGGCGACGGCAGCGCGGAGAACCCGGGCCTGGTGCCGACCGCACAGAGCGTGGCCGACGGCGCCGAGGAGCTGGCCGACGGCGCGCAGCAGACCGCCGACGGCGCCACCGAGCTCGGCAGCGGCGCTCAGAGCGTCGCCGACGGCGCGGGCGAACTGGCCGCCGGGATCGAGGGTGAGGGCACCGAGCAGGACCCGGGCATGGTCCCGCTCGCCGAGCAGATGCTGGCCACCGCCGAGTCGATGCTGGCCGAGAACCCCGATGATCCGAACGCGCAGATTCTGAAAGCGCAGGCCGAGGGCATGCTCGGCTACGCCGAGGGCGTCGAGACGGGCCTGAACGGTGATGGCAGCGCGGAGAACCCGGGCCTGGTCGCAGGCACCGAGCAGGTGGCCGCCGGGCTGAACGGGGACGGCTCGGAGGAGAATCCCGGTCTCGCAGCGGGCGCTCAGCAGCTCGCCGCCGGCCTGAACGGCACCGCGGATCAGCCGGGCCTGGTCCAGGGCGCCCAGGGCGTGGTCACTTATGCCGAGGGCGTCGAGACTGCCTTCGAGGGCGACGGCACCCAGGACAACCCCGGCTTGACGGCCGCCGCGGACCAGCTCGCCACCGGCGCCCGCGCCTCCGCCGACGGGGCCCCCGCTCTCGTCGACGGCGTCACCGGCCTGCAGGACGGGCTGCACGAGTACGCCGCCGGCGTCGACCAGCTCGCCGAGGGAGCCGACCAGCTCGCCACCGGTGCCCGCGCCAGCGCCGACGGCTCCGGAGAGCTGGCCGACGGGCTCGATGATCTGGCGGAAGGCACCCGCACGAGCGCGGACGGCGCCGATGAGCTCGCCGAGGGCACCGGCCAGCTGGCCGACGGCGCCACCGAGCTCGGCGAGGGCTCCGACCAGCTCGCCGACGGCAGTGAAGAGCTCGCCGACGGCACCAGCGACCTGGCAGATGGTTCCGAGGAGCTCGCCGATGGGACCGGAGAGCTCGCCGACGGCACCGACGAGCTCGCGGACGGCCTCCATGAGGGCGCCGACGGGGTCCCCAGCTACAGCGAGTCCGAGCGGGCCCGCATGAGCGAGATGGCCACGAACCCGGTCGCGACGGACGCCGAGCGCGAGAACGCGGCCGACGACGCCTCCACGGCCACCTTCCCGTTCGTCACGGCGCTCGCGCTGTGGCTGGGAGCGTTCGCGAGCTTCCTGCTGCTGCCGGCCCTGTCCCGGAAGCTGCTGGACCGGGCGGTGCCGATGGGCATGGTGGTGCTGCGCTCGCTGGCCCCCGCGGTGGTGATCGCCGTGGTCCAGACCGTCGCGGTCCTCGCCGTGCTCACGGCCGTCGGCGTCTCCCCCGTCTCCCCGCTGGCCGTGGGGGTGGTCGCCTTCGCCGGGGCGGTGATGTTCGCAGCCCTGCACCAGGCGCTGATGACGGTGCTGGGAGACCGGATCGGACGGATCACCTCGATCGTGGTGATGGTGCTGCAGGTGGTGACGCTGGTGGGCATCGTCCCCGTGGCCAGCGCTCCCCCGCTGCTCGCCTCGGTCAGCTCCTTGATGCCGCTGCCGATCGTCACGCAGGGGCTGGTCCACGCCGCCCTGGGCGGGACGCTCGTGACGACCTCGGGCACGCTGCTGTCGATCCTCGCCTGGGCGCTGGTCTCCCTCGCCCTGACGTTCGCCGCCTCCCGGTCCGCGCGCCGCGCCGATCGCTCCGAGCGGGTCGCGATGGGGGCCGTGCCCTCCCCCGCGTGAGGCGATAGCGCCGGACGGTCGGGCTCACAGCACGTCCGTGAGCGGTTCCCGGCGATCCGGGCTCGCCGGGAACCGCTGCTCACTGGAAGTCCCTGGACCTGCCCGCCGCAGGCAGGTCCAGGGACGCCACGTCGTCGGCCATCAGGTTCACCGCGCCGCTGCGGTTCTCCACAATCCCGCGCAGCACGATCGCTCGGGAGGTGCGCAGCAGCACCCGGTGACGGTGCCAGAACCCCTGGGAGCAGACCACGTTGAGGATCCCGGTCTCGTCCTCGAGGCTGAGGAAGGTGACGTTCCCGGCGGTCGCGGGCCGCTGGCGGTGGGTGATCACCCCGGCCACCCGGATCCGGGAGGAATCCTCCGCCGCCCGGGTGCCCTCGATGCTCAGCACCTTCTCGGCCGTGAGCCGCTCCCGCACCAGCGCCATGGGGTGCTCATCCAGCGTGATCCCGGTGGCCCAGGCATCGGCGGAGGCCAGCTCGGTATCGCTCATGCCGGGCAGCATCGGGGCCCGGGCCCCCACCGCCAGGTGCGGCAGCGTCTCCGGGGACTCCTGGGCGGCGGCCCCCGCGGACCACAGCGCCTGCCGGCGGGAGCTGGCCAGCTGATCGAGAGCGCCCGCGGTGGCCAGCGCCTCGAGCTGGCGGGCGCTGAGCTGGACCCGTCGGGCCAGATCCGGGACCGAGACGAAAGGGCCGTGCTCCTCGCGCTCGGCGACGATCGCCTCCGCGGTCTCGGTGCTGATCGAGCGCACCTGGTCCAGCCCCAGCCGGATCGCCGGGCCCTGCGCGGCCGCCTCCCCCTGGACCTGCTGGCGCGGCGGATCGACCCGGTACCCGTGGTGATCGGCGTCGGTCTCCAGATCGGTGCGGGCGCGGCTGGCCAGCACGTCCGGACCCCGGGTGAGCACGCCGTGCCGGCGCGCATCGGCCACCAGCGACTGCGGCGAATAGAAGCCCATCGGCTGGGAGCGCAGCAGCGCCGCCGTGAACGCCGCCGGATAGTGGCACTTCAGGTACGAGCTGGCATAGACCAGGTAGGCGAAGGAGTAGGCGTGGGACTCGGGGAAGCCGTAGTTGGCGAAGGCCAGCAGCTTGCGGTGGACCGCCTCGGCGTCCTCCCCCGTGATCCCGTGCGCCGCCATCCCCGCGAACAGCGCGTCGGAGAGCTCGAGCATCTTCTCGGTGGAGCGCTTGGAGCCCATCGCGCGGCGCAGCCGGTCGGCCTGGGCGGGCGTGAAGTCGGCGACGTCGACCACCATCTGCATCAGCTGCTCCTGGAACAGCGGGATCCCCAGGGTGCGGCCCAGGGACTTCTCCAGCAGCGGATGGATGAAGGTGACCTCCTCCTCGCCGGCGCGGCGACGGATGTAGGGGTGGACGGAGCCGCCCTGGATGGGGCCGGGCCGGATCAGGGCCACCTCCACCACCAGGTCGTAGAACTCCCGGGGCCGCAGCCGCGGCAAGGTGGAGATCTGGGCACGGGACTCCACCTGGAACACGCCCACGCTGTCCCCGGCGCACAGCATGTCGTAGACCGCCGGGTCCTCCTGCGGCAGGGTGCGCAGCTCGAAGCGCTGGCCGTGGTGCTCGGCGACCAGGGCCAGGGCATGATCCAGGGCGGTGAGCATCCCCAGCCCCAGCAGATCGAACTTGACCAGGCCCGCCTCGGCGCAGTCGTCCTTGTCCCACTGCAGCACGCTGCGGTCCTCCATCGCCGCCCACTGCACGGGGCACACCTCGATCACCGGGCGGTCGCACAGCACCATCCCCCCGGAGTGGATGCCCAGGTGGCGCGGGGCATCGCGCAGCGACCGGGCGAGGTCGACCACGTCCTGGGGGATCTCCGCCCCGGCCAGTGAGGAGAAGGAACGCTCGACGCGGCGGGAGAAGCCGTCCTGCGCGCCGGTGTCGTAGCCCAGTGCCCGGGCGGCATCGCGCACCGCGAGCTTGGCGCGATAGGTGATGACGTTGGCGACCTGCGCGGCGTTCTCCCGGCCGTAGCGCTCGTAGACGTACTGGATGACCTCCTCGCGGCGGTCGGAGGCGATGTCGATGTCGATGTCCGGCGGGCCGTCCCGCTCCGGGGCCAGGAACCGCTCGAACAGCAGCTGATGGCCGACGGGCTCGACCGCCGTGATGCCCAGCGCGTAGCAGACCGCGGAGTTCGCGGCCGAGCCGCGCCCCTGCGCGAGGATCCCCTCATCCAGGCAGAACGCGATGATGTCGTGGACGATCAGGAAGTACCCGGGAAAGCCCAGGCCGGTGATGACCTCCAGCTCGTGATCGATCTGCGCCCACGCCCCGGGAACCCGCTCCGGGGTCTCGGGCGTGGGCCGGGGGCCGTAGCGCTCGCGGCCCTCGATCTCGACCAGCTCGATCAGCCAGCTGGTCTCGTCGTGCCCGGCCGGCACCGGGAACGGGGGCAGGTTCGGAGCGAGCAGGTGAAGGTCCAGGGCGCAGTCCCGGCCCAGCCGCGCGGCGGCCGAGATCGCGCGCGGGTAGCGGGGCAGCAGCTGGACCATCTCCTCGCCGCTGCGCAGATGAGCGGGGCGGGAGGAGAGGTAGGGATCCGCCTCGGCCAGCGGCACCCCGGCGCGCAGCGCGGCATGGGTGTCGGCCACATGCTTGTCGACCGGCCGCGCGTAGTGGGCGTTGGTGGTGGCCACCAGCGGCAGGGAGATCTCGTCGAGCCCGTGGGACTCCCGCACCAGGCGAGCACCCTGGGCCAGGGCGTCGTGGAGCTCGTCGGCCGCTCCCCCGCCGCCGGCGACCAGCTCGACGGCCACATTGCCCGCGCCGAACAGCTCCAGCAGCCGGGCGATCGCCTCGGCCGCGGCCTGGGCCGCACCCTCCAGATCCCCCACCTCCAGGTGCGGGGCGACGGCGCGGGTCACCGATCCCTTGCGGCAGCCGGTGAGGATCTGCCAGTGCCCCTCCCGCGCCGCACGGCTCAGCTCGGCCAGCCGGTAGCGGGGGGTGCCCTTCTCCCCGCTGTCGAGGTGGGCGCGGGCGATGGCCGCCGACAGCTGCCGGTACCCGTCCGTGTCGCGCACCAGCACCAGCAGGTGCTCCCCGTCCGGGTCGCTGATGCCGGTGCGGGGCGCAGAGGTCACCGGGGTGGCGCTCGCCGCCTCGGCCCCCGGTTCGAGACCGAGGGTGAGCTCGGCCCCGAACACCGTGGCGATGCCCTGCTCCCCCGCGGTGCGTGCGAAGCGCACCGCGCCGGGCAGTCCATCGTGATCCACGAGGGTGATGGCCCCCAGCCCCAGCCGGGCGGCCTGCTCGACCATGTCCTCCGGGCTCGAGGCCCCGTCGAGGAAGCTGAAATGCGAATGGGCGTGCAGCTCGGCGTAATCGACGCTCGCGGTCGGGCGGTAGGCGTCGCCGGCCGGCGCGGCGGGCTCCTCGACGACGACCGGCGGGGTCGTCACCTGGGCAGGGCGGTCCGAGAGGATCGCCTCGAGATCCTTCCACGCGGGCGGCCCCAGGAACCATCCGGCCATCGCTCTTCTCCTCCGACTCTGCTCTCTGACTGGTCTCCTACCGCTCGTTCCTCGCAGTACGTCGATCAGACTCTGCTCTCTGACTGGTCTCCTACCGCTCGTTCCTCGCAGTACGTCGATCAGTCGTACAGTCCTTCCAGCGACCAGCGGCCGGTGCGGGACAGGGCCAGCACGGCGGTCTCCTCCGCGCTCGCGCCGCGCACCACCAGCTGCAGACGGGCCGAGCGGTTGCCGTCGCGGGTCCACCAGCGCTCGTCGATCACGGTGGGAGCACCGTGGGCGAGCACCGGGTGCGGGGAGCCGGCGCGCAGCCCCGTCCGCTGCAGCAGAGGCGTCCCGGGCGCGGCGACCAGAAGACGGGCGGGCGGGGCGCTGAGCAGACCGCGGGCGGTGACCACGACGGGCCGCCCCTCGGCGTCCTCGAGGGCGACCGCCGGCGGCTCGCGGAACACCGTGGCGGGCACGGGGCGCGGCAGCGACCCCGGCCAGGGGCCCTCACGCCGGGCAGGCTTCTCCGCACGCCAGGGCACCAGCTGCACCTCCTCGGCCAGCAGCCGTCCTCCGACCACGGCGGGGACCTGGACCGCGTCCTCCCCCGCCAGACCCTGAGCACGGGCGAAGGCCCGCGAGGCCCGCTGAGCCGCCTCCCCCGCGCTGCCCCACAGCGCCGGGGCGCTCTCCCCCGCCGGCGCCAGCTGCAGCGGGTGCAGACCGAGCCGGGTGATCGCGCCGGTCGCCGGTCCCCCGAGCCGCGAGCGGGTGATCCAGCCGTCGCACTGCCAGCGGATGCGGTCGACGACGTCGGCGACGCTCAGCGCGCCGTCGTGCCGCCAGGTGCGCTCCATCTCCTCGCCGCCCTCGGTGCGCGCCACGATCCGCAGCCGCGTGCACACCAGGCCGCGGTCCACCAGCATCCCGTGCAGCTCCTCGGCCAGCGGACGCGCGATGAAGGCCGCCTGGTCGGTGCGCACCAGCGGCGTCTCCAGGGTGGTCTCGGCCAGGATCGGCTGAGTGGGATGGTGCGTGGCGGGCGGGGCCGGCTCCTGGCCGCGGGCCAGCAGGTGCAGCGTGGCGACATCGGGACCGAAACGATCGGCGACCGCGGCGGAGGGCAGGGCCGCGAGATCCCCCAGGGTGGCGATCCCCAGACGCTGGAGCAGGTCCACCGTCTCGGCCAGATCCAGCCGGCGTCCGGGCCGGGTCGCGGCGGGCTGGCCGCGATGGCCCCACCCGGGGCCGACGGGGGCGCTGCCGAGCGCGGCGATCGGGTGCGGGGCGAGGTAGTCGGCGCTGCGGCCGGGGTGGACGATGCGTCCGGGCGTGGCTGCCAGCAGCGCTGCGAAGGGACCGTCGGCGATCCCGACGCTGCAGTCCCAGCCGGTGAGGTCGGCGACGGCATCGATGATCGCCTCGGCCAGGGCCTCCTCCCCGCCGTGGTGGCGAGAGGGGCCGCGGGCCGCCATCAGCACGGTGCCCGGCCGCAGCACGTCGACCCCCGCGGCGACGGTGTCCACGGCGGCGGCGACCAGCTCGAACAGGGAGGACTCATGCTCCCGGTCGGCCTCCAGCACCAGCGCCTCGGGGCAGGCCGCGCGGGCGGCCCGGAGCTTCATCCCCGGCAGCGCCCCGGCCTCCCGGGCGGCGGCTCCCGCATGGGTGAGGCGATACTGGTCGACGAGGATCACCGGATCATGGGCGGGGTCGATCGTCCCGTCGGCCCCGTCGGTCTCGAGGCGACGCTGATGGCGGTCCAGCGCCGCGACCAGCGGCCAGTCCGGGACGATGACGGCGACGGTCCGGGTGGCGGCGTTCCTCTCGAGGGTGCTCATCCCGCCCTCCGCGCATCGTGCAGGGTGAGGTGGGAGGCGACGGGAGCGATGTCCGCGCGCTCCGTGGAGGAGGCGGCACCCGCAGGCCCCCGCGGCGCGGCGGGCGCGGTCGAGGGTGCATCCGCCGTCGCGGAGACGGCCTCGACCATCCCTCCGGCGTGCGGGAGCAGGACCTCGACCTCCTGGTGCCCGGCGATGCCGCGACCGGTGGAGGCGACTGCGAGCCGGCGTCGGCGCAGACGCCCCGAGCCCTGGCCGAGCCCGTGCCAGACGCGGGTGGTGGAGGTCAGGGTGATGTCTGCCCGGCCGGGGGGACGTGCGGCCAGGACCAGGGTGTCCGCACTGCGCACCCGGCTGAGCAGACTGCGCCACAGCGCTGGGGTGAGCTCGAGGTCGGGGCCGAGCACGAGCACTCCCACTCCGTCGGCCAGAGCGGTGAGCACCTGCGGACGCTGCTCCCCCGAGGCCGGGGCGAGGGCGAGACGCTCGGGATCCAGCCCGGCATCGAGGGCGGAGCGGAGCCCGAGATCGGGCATCCCCGCCACCGCGCACCAGGAGTCCTCCCCTGCCGCGGCGACCGCGAGGGCGAGCAGCAGCGACGTGGTGGCGGCCCCTTCGACCGCCACCGAGCCGCCCGCGCTCAGACCGGCGTGAGGGAAGAGGCCGGCCAGCGGGGCCGGGACCGGCAGCAGGGTCCCGGAGACCTGACCGGGCGCGATGGGAGCCGGGGCGGAGGCAGGTGAGGCGGAGGTCGAGGTGCCTGCGGGAGCGGCTCCCGGGGGCGCAGGGGCAGCGGACCTCCCGCCCTCGAGACTGCGCAAAGCGGTGCGATCGATCGGTCCGCCCCACCGGGCGGCGCTGCGTTCGGCCGCGCCGAGAGCCGCGCGGGCGCGATGAAGCCGCTCCTCCTGCGTCGCCTGCGGGACTGCCGCGCTCATGGTCACCTCCGTACCGCCACCCTCCTCGTCGTTCGAACAACAGTTCGAATGCTACGCCCGGATGGAGGTGTGCTCAAGAGAGGGGGTCTTCACATCGAACAACAGTGCGAAGACTCGCAGGAGGGTCCGACAGACGGCGCTGGGCACTCGCGGCCGCCGGCCGGACTCTTTGCGATGATGAGTCCAAGCCCACCGACGTACCCCCACGGAGAGGACCGCTCATGCGCGCACTGGTGCTGCAGGAGAAGAACCGCATGTCCATCGAGGAGGTCGAGCCCGCCGGGTCGCCGGGGCCCGGTGAGGTTCGCATCGCGATGCACACGGTCGGGATCTGCGCCTCTGACGTGCACTATTGGACCGACGGCAAGATCGGCCCGTTCGTCGTCAAGGAGCCCATGGTGCTGGGCCACGAGGGCGCCGGCACCGTGGTCGAGGTCGGCGAGGGCGTCACCCACCTCTCCCCCGGTGATCGCGTGGCGATGGAGCCCGGCGTGCCGGATCCTTCCTCGCGGGCCGTGCGCGAGGGCAACTACAACGTCGATCCCGGGGTCCGGTTCTGGGCCACTCCTCCGGTCGACGGGTGCCTGACCGATGAGGTCGTCCACCCCGCGTCGTACACGTACAAGCTCCCCGAATCCCTGAGCTTCGCCGAGGGCGCGCTCATCGAGCCGTTCTCCGTGGGAATGTTCGCCGCCACCAAGGCCGGCATCGCTCCGGGTGATGTCGCCGCGATCGTGGGCAGCGGCACCATCGGGATCATGACCGCTCTGGCTGCACGCGCCGGCGGCGCCAGCCGTGTGTTCATCAGCGATGTCCAGCCCCAGAAGCTCGAACTGCTCGACGGACTGGAGGGCATCGTCCCCGTCGACGCCACCCAGGAGGACCTCGGGGAGCGGGTGCGCGCGGAGACCGGCGGATGGGGACCTCAGGTCGTCTTCGAGGCCTCCGGCGCCGCCCCTGCCTACAAGAACCTCTGGTCCCTGCCGGCGCCCGGCGGCCGGATCGTGCTGGTGGGCATGCCGGTCGACCCGGTGCCCTTCGACATCGCCACCGCGCAGAGCCGAGGCGTCTCGATCGAGACGGTGTTCCGCTACGCCAACGTGTACCAGAAGGCGATCGACCTCGCCGCGAGCGATGCCGTGGACCTCAGCCGCTTCGTCTCGCAGTCCTTCGCCTTCGAGGACTCCGTGCAGGCCTTCGAACGGTTCCTCGAAGGACGGCCGACGGACGTGAAGCTGCAGATCACCCTCTGAGACGCGCCATTCCCTGCGACGCGAATCCCTGAGGCGCGAACTCGCCAGGGGCCCGGACAGCGATCACCAGCACGCAAGATCCGTGGAACCGTGGGAATGCGTCCCCAGTTCCCACGGTTTCGCGGAATTCACGCGGTGTCGGAGGCGTGGTTCTCTCCGGGGGCCGCGAGAGCTGCTCGCCGCTGCCAGAACACGACCGCGCTGGCGGCCGCGACGTTCAGTGAGTCGACGCCGCCGGCCATCGGGATCACCACGTGCTCGTCGGCCGCCTTCAGCGTGGCGTTCGTCAGGCCGTGCCCTTCTGCCCCGAGGACGAACGCGACCTTGCGGCCGCCACGCAGGTCGACCTGGTCCAGCGCGACCGCGCTGTCGGTGAGCGCCAGAGCGAGGACGTCGAAACCGGCATCGTGCAGCAGGTCGACGCCGTCGTGCGGCCCGTCCTCCCCTGGTGGGTGCGGCGCATGCGGCCAGGCTCCCAGGCGCGTCCACGGCACCTGGAACACGGTGCCCATCGAGACGCGGATGGACCGGCGGTAGAGCGGGTCGGCGCAGCGCGGGGAGACCAGCACCGCGTCGACGCCGAGAGCGGCGGCGGAGCGGAACATCGCTCCCACGTTGGTGTGGTCGACGATGTCCTCGAGCACGGCGACGGTGCGGGCCGTGGCCAGCACGTCGGCGGTGCGGGGCAGCTGCGGGCGCTGCATCGAGGCCAGGGCCCCGCGGTGGAGATGGAACCCGGTCAGCTGCTCGATCAGCGCCTCCTCGCCCACGAACACGGCAGCGTCGGGGAAGCGCGTGTACAGCGGGGCGAACCGCTCCAGCCACTTCTCGCTCATGAGGAACGAGCGCGGCTGCATGCCTGCCTCGATCGCGCGCGAGATCACCTCATAGCTCTCGGCCATGAACAGGCCGCGCTCGACCTCCACGCGCGAGCGCAGCCGCACGTCGGTCATGCGCAGGTAGTCATCCAGCGCCGGATCCGAGAGATCGGTGATCCGGTGCAGCTGCGGGTCGGGCACAGCGGGGTCAGTCCAGCGACAGGGAGCGCGCGGTGAAGCGGTCCCCGTGCTGCTCGGCCACCAGGGGCAGCCCGAAGGTGCGCGTGAGGTTCTCCGACGTCAGGGTCTCTTCGATCGGGCCGGCGGCGACGAGGCCGCCGTCGCGGAGCAGCGCCACGTGGGTGTAGCCGGGCGGAATCTCCTCGACGTGGTGGGTGACCAGTACGGTCACCGGCGTGGCGGGGTCCTTCGCCAGGCGGCCGAGTGTGCGCACCAGCGATTCCCGGCCGCCGAGATCCAGGCCCGCGGCGGGCTCGTCCAGCAGCAGCAGCTCGGGGTCGGTCATGAGGGCACGCGCCGCCAGGACGCGCTTGCGCTCCCCCGTGGACAGCGTGCCGAACATGCGCTCGGCGAGGTCACCGACGCCGAAGGCGGCCAGCAGGGTGCGGGCACGCTGGAGGTCGATGTCGTCGTAGGCTTCGCGCCACCGGCCTACGACCCCGTATCCCGCGGTGACCACGACGTTCTGCGCGGTCTCGTCCGCCGGGATGGTGTCGGCCAGCTCCTGGCTGGCCAGTCCGATCATCGGGCGCAGTTCGAAGATGTCGACCTTGCCGAGCTGTTCGCCGATGATCCGCACCGTGCCGCTGGTGGGGTGCATGCGCGCGGCGAGCAGGAGGATCAGGGTCGACTTCCCGGCGCCGTTGGGCCCCAGGACCGCCCAGCGCTCGCCCTCGGCGATGTCCAGGGAGAGGGAGTCGAGAATGTTGTGTCCCGAGCGGCGGACGACGACATCGGTCAGTGAAGCTGCTGCGACGGCCATGGTCCGAGCCTATCGTCCGGATCCGTGCCCACGTGACGCGCCGGCGCCGGTTCGAGACGTCGGAGTGCTCACGTGCCGCCCCTCATGCAGGGGCATGTGCACGCGCTCGCACCCTCGACGATCGCGCCCGATCCGCGGCCGCGTATGGAGCGCGCGTGACCTCTAGACTGACCGCGCCCGAACCGCCGATCCAGGAGGTCGATGTGCCGCACCGCCCCGTCTCTGTGCACGCCCCGCGAGGGTCGGTCGCGGCCGCTGTGATCCGCGAGGGCATCGACGCCCTGCTCAGCACCTACGGCGAGAACCTGTCCCTGGAGTTCCCCGCCGACGTTCTGGCCGACGCGGAGCGCGCAGCGGCCCGCGACATCGCCGGCGCCGAGCGCACCGACCGCACCGGTGTCCCGTTCGTGACCCTGGATCCGGAAAGCTCCACGGACCTCGACCAGGCGATGCATCTAGAACGCCGGGGCGAGGGTTTCCGGGTGCTGTACGCCATCGCCGACGTGCCCGCGTTCGTCGAGCTCGACAGTCCGCTCGATCACGAGGCGCGGCGCCGCGGGGAGACCGTCTATCTCCCCGATCGTCGGATCCCGTTGCACCCCGAGGTGCTCTCCGAGGGCGCCGCCTCGCTGCTTCCCGGGCAGAGCACGCCGGCTTTCGTCTGGGTGCTCGATCTCGATGCCGACGGCGAGATCCAGCGCATCGACCTGGAGCGTTCGCAGGTGCGGTCGATCGAGAAGCTCAGCTACGACCGGGTCCAGGACGATCTCGACCAGGGCACGGGCCACCCCACGATGACCCTGCTGCAGGAGATCGGCGAGCTGCGCGCCCAGCGCGAGGCGGACCGCGGAGGCGCAAGTCTGAACGTGCCCGAGCAGGAGATCATCGCCGAGGGCGACCTGGTACGACTGACCTGGCGCCGCCCCCGCCCCATCGAGGACGCCAACGCACAGATCTCGCTGATGACCGGGATGGCCGCTGCCCAGCTGATGCTGGAGCACGGCGCGGGGATCCTGCGCACCATGCCACCGGCACAGCAGCGGGCAATCGATCGCTTCCGACGCCAGAGCGAGATCCTCGGCGTCCCCTGGCGCCACGACCAGGCCTACGGGGAGTACCTGCGCTCCCTGGACTGGCGCGAACCGGCCCACCTCGCTCTGCTGAACCAGGCCACCTCCCTGTTCCGCGGCGCCGACTACGCGGCCTTCACGAGCAGGGAGGAGATCCCCGAGGATCCTGCCCAGGCCGCGATCGCCGCCCCGTACGCACACACCACGGCGCCGCTGCGCCGGCTGGTGGACCGCTTCGTGCTGCTGGTGTGCCACGCGCATGTCCAGGGGCGCCGGCCGGAACCGGAGCTGCTCGCCGCCCTCGGGCAGATCCCCGATGCCATGCGCTGCACGGGCTCGACGGCGGGCGAGCTGGAACGGCGGGCGATCGACCTGGTCGAGACCGCGGCGCTGGCGGCCTTCGAGGGCGAGACGTTCGAGGCCGCCGTGATCGAGCGCCGAGAGGCGAGCGAATCCGGCGACGGCGGCACCGCGACGCCGACCCGGGTCGAGGTCCAGCTGACCGACCCGCCGGTCACCGACTGGGTGCCGATGGAGGCCGAGATGGGCGAGGTCGTCCGCGTGCGGCTGGAGTCCGTCGAGGCGACGGCGGGCCGCGCGGTGTTCGTCCCCCTCCAGGAGGGTGCCGCATGAGCGCGGCGGGACCGTCGGCCCGGGATCTCGTCGCCCTGCCCCGCGCCGCCGTGCTGATGCTGTGGGCCTCCGCCTACCTGCGCGGGGACCTCGGCCCCGATGACGCCGCCGAGATGAGCTACGGCGTCGGGCGCAGCGGGCCCGGGGACGGCGGCCAGAACCTCTTCGCCTGGATGACCGGGCTGCGACGGCTGCCCCTGGCGCAGCTGCGGCTGGTGCTCCCCGTGCCCGGCCGTATCGCCGGCCTGGTCGGCCCTCCGGCGGCTCTCCCGGCTGCCCTCGAATCTGAACAGGCGATCGTGGTCACCGGCGCCGGGATCGCCGATCACACCCTGATCCCCTCGGTCACCGATCCGGGCGGCATGGTCCACGCCGTGACCTGGGAGCGTTTCGAGGCCCCCGTGGGCTCGCAGGTCCCCCCGGCCGCCACCTCGGGGCACGCCCGGGAGGAGCTGCTGCGCGCCATGCGCCGCGTGGCTGAGGGGAGCATCGACCTGGACCTGGTGCCCGACGAACCGGTCGAGTCCGCGCGGATCCCGCCGACATGGACCTCGACCGCGCTCCCCCGCCATGTCGACGACAGCGCGGCACACCTGCTGGTGCTCGCGGCTCGCACGCTGATCCTGACCCGCTCGGAGATCGACGAGGGCTCGGGCCACACCGTGCATCTCTCGGAGGCCCTGGCACGACGCGGGCTGCTGGACGAGCTCCACGATGTCGCCCGGGGTGCGCTCGTGGAAGCGGTCGAGCGCATCGTGGCCGCGGAGATGGGCTGACCACGACCGGTCGCCGCCCTCCGAGGTGCCGTGGCGGTCGGGCGGCCAGACAGACACCGACCGCTCCGACCGCTCCGTCCGCTCCGCCCAGAGCAGCCCTCAGCGCCGCTGTGCGAGCACAGTCCGGTAGACGTCCAGCGTGCGCTCGGCGATCGAGGTCCACGAGAAGTGCTCCGCAGCGCGCCGGCGGGAGGCCTCCCCCATCTGCTTCGCTCGCGCAGGATCGGCGAGCATCCGGGTCAGTGCCTCGGTGAGGTCGGCGACGAAGCGGTCCGGGTCGACCGGGGTGCCCGTGCCGTCGCTGACCTGATCGATCGGCACCAGGTACCCGGTCTCCCCGTCGGCCACGACCTCGGGGATCCCGCCGGTGGCGGAGGCGACCACGGGGGTGCCGCAGGCCATCGCCTCGAGATTCACGATGCCCAGCGGTTCGTACACGCTCGGGCACACGAAGGTGGTCGCGTGGGTGAGGACCTGGGTGAGCTCATGGCGGGGCAGGTGCTCGGAGATCAGATGGACGTTCCCCCGCTCCGCCGCGAGCTCGCTCACCAGGTCGTCGACCTCCGCGGCGATCTCCGCGGTGTCCGGCGCGCCGGCGCACAGGACCACCTGGTGATCGGCGGGCAGGCCGCGCACCGCGCGCAGGAAGTAGGGAAGCCCCTTCTGCCGGGTGATGCGGCCGACGAACACGATCGTCGGCGCCTCCGGGTCGATGCCGCGAGAGGTCAGCGCGGAGGTCTCCGGATTCGGCGCCCACTGCTCGATGTCGATGCCGTTGTGGACAACGTGAACCCGTGCCGGGTCGACCGTGGGGTAGGCGCGCAGGATGTCCTCGCGCATCCCGCCGGAGACGGCGATCACTCCGGCGGCGCCCTCGTAGGCGGTGCGCTCGGCGAACGAGCTGACCCGGTACCCGCCGCCGAGCTGCTCCGCCTTCCACGGCCGCAGCGGCTCGAGCGAATGCGCGGAGAGCACGTGCGGCATGCCGTGCAGCAGCGAGGCCATGTGCCCGGCGAAGTTGGCGTACCAGGTGTGGGAGTGGACCAGGTCCGCCCCGGCGCAGTCCGCTGCGATCAGCAGGTCCGTCCCCAGCGTGGTCAGGGAGGCGTTGGCACCCTCGAGCTCGACAGGGGCGGCGTACGAGGAGGTGCCGGGCTCGTCCCGCTGGGCGCCGAATGCGCGCACACGGACGTCTATGTGGGGTCGCAGCACCCGGGTCAGCTCGGCCACGTGCACCCCGGCGCCGCCGTACACCTCCGGCGGATACTCCTTGGTGAGCAGATCCACGCGCATCTCGGACTCCCTCTCTGCTCGGGCCCAGCGCCTCGAGCGTCCCATTGTGCCGGTCCCGGCGTGATGGCTGCCACGTCTGGACTATCCTCGCACCATGTCGTCCAAGAAGGTCCTCGCCATCGTTCTCGCCGGCGGCGAGGGGAAGCGGCTGATGCCCCTGACCCTCGACCGGGCCAAGCCCGCCGTACCCTTCGGCGGCATCTATCGTCTGATCGACTTCGCCCTGTCGAACATCGTCAACTCCGGGTACCTGCGCATCGTGGTGCTGACGCAGTACAAGTCCCACTCCCTGGACAAGCACATCGCCTCCACCTGGCGCATGAGCTCCCTGCTGGGCAACTACGTCGCTCCCGTGCCCGCGCAGCAGCGTATGGGCAAGCACTGGTACCGCGGCTCCTCCGACGCGATCTACCAGTCCCTGAACCTCATCCACGAGGAGAAGCCGGATTACGTGGTCGTCGTCGGCGCCGACCATGTCTATCGCATGGACTTCTCCCAGATGCTCGATGCTCACATCGAATCCGGCAGGCCCTGCACGGTCGCCGCGATCCGTCAGCCCATCGACCAGTCCGACCAGTTCGGCGTGATCGAGACCGACCCGTCGGACCCGACGGCGATCAAGGCGTTCGTCGAGAAGCCGACCCAGACCGAGGGGCTCGCCGATGATCCCGGCTCCATCCTCGCCTCGATGGGCAACTACATCTTCACCGCCGACGCGCTGGTCGAGGCCGTCACCCGGGACGCGCAGGACGACTCCAGCAAGCACGACATGGGCGGCGACATCGTGCCCTACTTCGTCCAGCAGCAGGCGGCCGGCGTCTACGACTTCATCCACAACGATGTCCCCGGCTCCACCGACCGCGACCGCGACTACTGGCGCGACGTCGGGACCCTGGACGCCTTCTACGACGCCCACATGGACCTGATCGCTATCCACCCGGTGTTCAACCTGTACAACGACGCGTGGCAGACGTTCACCGGTCACCGCACGGTGCCGCCGGCGAAGTTCGTCCACGCCGGTCCGGGGCGCGTGGGCACCGCGGTCGATTCGATCATCTCCCCCGGAGTGGTCGTCTCCGGATCGCAGATCTCGAACTCGGTGGTCTCGCCCGGGGTGCGGCTGAACTCGTGGTCGACGGTCTCGGACTCGGTGATCATGGACGGTGTCTCCGTGGGCCGCCACAGCCAGATCCACCGCGCGATCCTCGACAAGAACATCGTGGTCCCGCCGCGCACGCAGATCGGGCTGGATCCGGAGGCCGACCGCGCCCGCGGCTGGGTCGTCACCGACTCGGGGATCACCGTGATCGGCAAGGGAACGGTCATCGAGCCGTGAGCGCGGAGGCCTCGCCGACCACGCACGCCTCGCCGGCCACCGAGGTGGCCGGGCTCCTGGTCTCCGATGTCGACTCGACGTTCCTGACCCAGGAGGTCATCGAGCTGGTGGCCGACCATGCGGGAGTGCGCGACCGGGTCGAGGAGATCACCGCCGCCGCGATGCGCGGAGAGCTCGATTTCTCCCAGTCGCTGCGCGCGCGGGTGGCGCTGCTCGAGGGACTCGACGAGTCCGTGCTCGCGCAGGTGCGCGACGTGCTGGAGCCAACGCCCGGAGTGCTCGAGCTCGTCGACCGCGCGAAGACCGCCGGCTGGAAGATCGCTCTCGTCTCCGGCGGGTTCCACGAGGTGATCGACGAGCTGGCCGCCTCAGCTGGCGTCGATCACGTGCTCGCCAACCGCTTCGAGACGGTCCAGGGGCGCTTCACCGGGAACGTGGCCGGGCCGATCATCGACGGGGCCGCGAAGCGCCGCACCCTCGAGCAGCTCGCCGAAAACTACGCGATCCCCGCCTCCCGCGTGGTGGCGATGGGCGACGGCGCCAACGACCGCGAGATGCTGAGGGCGGCCGGCACCGGGATCGCGTTCCGGGCGAAGCCGGCGCTGCGCGAGGTGGCCGACGTGATCCTGGACGGCGAATCGCTGCTGGATGCGTGGCCGCACCTGGAGGCAGCCGCCCGGAGCTGAAGGTCAGGGCCGCACGATGGTGTGCAGCGTCAGCGTCTTCTCCTCGAGCTGATCCCAGTGCGCCAGATCGCCCGAGAGGACGCCCATTCCGCCGGTGGGCATCCCGATGCGCGCCTGGGCGACCGATCCCGGGTCTGAGTGGTCGCCGGCCAGCAGTGAGACCAGCGAGGCCATCGTCGGCTCATGCCCGACGACCATCACCACGGGATGCTTGTCCTTGACGTCGTGCAGCAGGGAGAGCACCTCGCCCGCACCGCCGCTGTAGATGTCCTCGTGGAGGGTGACCTTGCCGTCGAAGTCGGGCATCGCGGCCCGCACGGCGTCCCACGTCTGCGTCGTGCGCAGTGCGTCCGAGACCAGCACGCGGGAGACCCGGACGTTCTGCGACTCGAGGTACTCCCCCACCAGCCGCGCCTGGGACCGTCCCCGCTCGGCGAGCGGACGCTCATGGTCCGGTTGTCCGGAACCGCTGTCCGCCTTGCCGTGGCGCATCAGCAGCAGCAGGCGGGAGTCGGGGTCGGAGGATGACATGGGGGTACGTTCACGCCTTTGTTCGAGGGTCTGCAGTCGATCCGGATGCGGATCAGTGTCCCATGCCGAGACCACCGTCGACCGGGATCACGGCGCCGGAGATGTAGGCGGCGTCGTCGCTGGCGACGAAGGCCACCACGCGGGCCACCTCGTCCGGCTCGGCGAACCGTCCCGCCGGGATCGCCGCACGGTAGGTGGACTGCTGGTCCTCGGACAGCGCCTGGGTCATCTCGGTGTCGATGTAGCCGGGGGCGACCACGTTGGCCGTGATGCCCCGGGAGCCGAGCTCACGGGTCAGCGCACGGGCGATGCCGATGAGGCCCGACTTCGAGGCCGCGTAGTTGACCTGTCCGGGAGAGCCGTACAGGCCCACCACGGAGCTGATCAGCACGATGCGGCCCTTCTTCTTGCGGATCATGGACTTGATGACGCGCTTGACGGTGCGGAATGAACCGGTGAGGTTCGTGTCCAGCACCGACTCGAAGGAGTCGTCACTCATCCGCATCAGCAGCTGATCATCCGTGATCCCGGCGTTGGCCACCAGCACCTCGATGGGGCCGTGAGCCTCCTCAGCGGCCTTGATCGCCGCATCGAGACTGTCGCCGTCGGTAACGTCGGCGCCGACGGTGAGGGCACCATCAGGACCGCCTTCACCGGACCTGCTGGTCACGGCCACCTTGTCGCCGCGGCGGAGGAACTCCTCCGCGATGGATCGTCCGATGCCCCGGTTCCCACCGGTGATCAGGACACTGCGCGGCTCGGGGGTGGCGTCGGTCATCGTGGCTCCTTGCTGCGAAATCGGCTGAGAGGACGTGCGGAGTGCTGCCCCGCAGGCGTCGTGGGCATGCACGGCCCGTCCACTGGAGACAGCAGGCCTCGTGGGGCGGGCGTGCTCTACGATACGGGGCGAGACAGTGTCGGGATCCTCGGGGGAAGCCCGTCCAGGAACGTCAGCCTCCGGAAGGTGCTACCAGATGGCATATCGCTTCAACCCTCCGCCCAACTGGCCGATCGAGGACCCGAACTGGACCCCACCGCCGGGATGGCAGCCGGATCCGTCGTGGGGCCCCGCTCCCGAGGGGTGGAACTTCTGGATCGAAGCAGGTCCGGGTGAGGCGGCCTCGGGCCAGGGCGAACCGGCCGGCGGTGCTCCGGCATCCCAGCAGGAGGCATCCGCTCCCGAGGAAGGAGCCTCGCTGGAGGATGAGGCACCGCTCGACGAGGACGCCACCCGCGTCGGCGCTTCGGGACCCGCCACCGGAGGCGCTGAGCCGGCACCGGCCTCGGACGGCTCGGGACTCCATGCGGCGCGGGGCGGTACCGGTGCGGACTCGCGCCCGGAGGCTTCTGGCGCGGAGACGGCAACCGGCGCACCGGAGCCGGAGGAGGCCGCGTCTCTCGAGGAACCGCCCGTGGAGCCGGCCGATCAGGACGTGCAGAACACCCCCGCCGCCGACACCGGCGCTGGCGCGGAGGATGACGCGACTCGTGTCGCCGCTCCCGGCCAGCAGCCCGGGGGAACAGCCCCCGATGACGGCACTCGGGTGAGCGGTCGCCGTGCGCAGTACGGCCCGGTGGGCTCAGACGACGACGCGACGCGGGTGGCGGGCTCCGGCCAGGCCGGCGGTCCGGTGGATCCGGCCGACGACGCGACGCGGGTGGCGGGCTCCGCTCAGCCCGACGACGCCGTCTCCGGTGGTGGATCCGCGACGGACGACGGAACGGGCCCGGAGGCGGGCGAGTCCTCGGGGTCGGGCTCCGAGACCGCTGAGTACACGGGCCCCGATCTCGACTCGGACCTGGCGCAGCAGACGCCGTACGAGAGCGCCGGGCCCGTCTCCGGCGATGATGCCTACGCAGGTGCCGGCGACAGCACGGGCGGAGCCTCGCAGGACCACGGTGGCGGGTCCGCCGCGGCAGCGGGACCGGCCGGTGGCGCCGCCGCATACGGCGCCCAGAGCGGCCCTGCTCAGGGTGGTGCCGACAATGGCTTCGGCCAGCCGTCGCCGAGCCAGGGCTATGGTCAGGCCTCGCCGGATCAGGGCTACGGTCAGTCGTCGCCGAGCCAGGGCTATGGTCAGGCCTCGCCGGATCAGGGCTTCGGTCAGTCGTCGCCGAGCCAGGGCTATGGTCAGGCCTCGCCGAACCGGGGCTTCGGCCAGCCGTCGCCGAGCCAGGGCTATGGTCCGAGTTCCGCGAGTGGTGCGCCGGGCGACGACACCGGCTCTGGTTGGACAGCGACCACAGCACCGGGCGAGAAGCCCCAGAAGGGCGTCATCGCCCGGTTCTGGTGGGTCGGATGCATCGTCCTGTTCCTCATCGCCGCCCTGATCGCCGCCATCGCCGGCGTCGCGTTCTTCAGCCTCCGGGACTCCGGTCCAGATGCGGGCGGCAGCCCCAGCGAGGAGTCGTCGCAGGAGACGGCCACCGATCAGGAGAGCCCCACAGACGGGCAGAGCCCCACGGAGGAGGAAGGCGGAGGGGCGGCATCCCCGGATCCGACCACTCCCCTTCCCACCATCAGCTCCGACGCCGAGGAGAAGGAAGTCACCGGCGAGAACGGTTCGGGAACCGTCGCTGTCGACATGGAGTGGCTCCCGCCCGAAGATCTCCCCAGCATGTACGGCGGCACTGTCGAGGCGGGCGAGAACAGTGAGTACCTCGTCGTGACGGCGAAGATGACTGTCACCGAAGGGGCCATGGAATTCCCGAGCTACGGCCTCGCGGTCACCACGCCGTACGGCGGCAATATCTCCGCCGCCTCCGCGAGCTACGGGCTGGATGAGTCGGGTCTCGACTACGACAGCTCCTACGAGTTCCAGGCCGGTGAGGAATACACCGTCAAGCTCCTCTTCGATGCCAAGCGGGCCGGCGGCATGAAGCTCGAGTACAACAACTACACCGACGTGTACACCTGGGACGTCCCTGCGTGAGCACGCGCTTCAACCCTCCGCCGAACTGGCCGGAGCCGCCCCACGAGGAGTGGACCCCGCCGGCCGACTTCCAGCCCCAGCCCGACTGGGGGCCGGTGCCGGCCGGATGGCGCTTGTGGCTGACCGGGAAGGAGAGCGGCAGGGATGAGGCTCCACTGCAGGACTCGGAGGACGTCCCGGCCAGCGGGGCTCGCCCGCGCCAGCGCGTGGAGGCGTATCCGGTCTCGGTGATCAATCCGGGAATGTGGGCCGAGAACCACCTTGAACAGGAGGATTACGGGTTCCCGCCCGCCAAGCCCGTCAAGGACCGTCCGCGGCTTCGCCTCGGAGTGACGATCACCGTCACCGCGCTCGGCTTCGTGCTGGCCGCACTGACCGCGGTCATGTTCGTGCTGCTGGTCGACTTCGCGATCGAGGACCTCCCGGAGATGGTCTCCGGGGCGGCCGGGTATCTCGACGGCGCGATGCATCTCCCCGGCGCGACCGGGTCGTCGCACGCCATGATCGGGGCGGAGGGAGCCGCGGGCGCCAGCGCGTCCGCGTCCTGGGCCGGATGAACCGGGGGTCGGCACGCCGGCGCGTGCTCCTCGGCCGCGAGACCCTGATCGGACTGGTCGTGGTCGTGCTCGCCGCGGCGATATGTGTGGCGCTGGGATTCTGGCAGTACGGTCGCTTCGAGGACCGCCGCGATCAGGCGGCCGTGGTCGAGACGAACTACGAGGCCGCCCCGGTCCCCCTCGAACAGGTGCTTCCGGAGCCCGACGCCGCCCTGGCGTCCGATGCGGACTGGACCCCGGTGCAGATGCGCGGCAGCTACTGCGCCGAACCGGACTGCGTGCTGTATGTCCGCAACCGCCAGCTCTCCGGGCATGTCGGCTTCTGGCAGCTGGTCCCGTTCCGCGCCGACGACGGCACCTCGCTGCTCGTCGTGCGCGGCTGGGTCGAATCGCACAGTGAGGAGTCCAGCCCGGCCGATCCGCCGCCGGTGCCCGAGGGAGAGCGGACGATCACCGTGCGGCTGCGCCCTGCCGAACCGGTCCTGGACCGCGAGATGCCCCCGGGACAGGTGCATTCGGTCAATCCGCCGCAGATCGCCGGGGTCCTCCCTGACGACGGGACCTCGCTGGTCAGGGCGGCCTACGGGGAGCTCGTGTCGGAGAGCCCCTCCGCACCGCGTCCGGAGAGTCTCCCGTCCCCGGATACCTCGCTGGGCTCCCACCTCTCCTATGCCGTCCAGTGGTGGGTCTTCGCCCTGCTCTTCCCCGCTGCCCTGATCTATCGCACCCGGCGTGCACTGCAGGATCTCGAGGCCGACGAGGCTGACGGGACCGACGAGGCCGCCCACAGCAAGCGTGACCGTACCCGCGACCACCGCGCCCGCCTCCGGCAACGGACCCGGCGGCGGGGCCACGACGAGGAGGAAGAGGATGCCCTCATCGACCAGCAGGAGCACTGACCGGCGCAGGGCGACGGGCTCCCGGTTCCTGCCCGGGCGGCGCCCGCGCCGCATCGCCCACCGTGGATTCGCGCCGGACGGCGCAGAGAACACCCTGCGTGCCTTCGAGGCTGCGCTGGATGCGGGAGCCGACATGCTCGAGACCGACGTACGGGCCACTGCCGACGGACTGGCTCTCACCGTCCACGACGAAGATCTGCAGCGGGTCGCCGGTGACCCGCGCCGGATCGACCAGCTGACGGCCCACGAGGCCGGCTCCGTGCGCCTGGCCGGCGATGAGCCGCTGGCGATGCTCGAGGACGTGCTGGGAACGTTCGTCGACGTCCCGGTCAACGTCGACATCAAGGCGTCCTCGGCGATCGGGCCCGCTGTTGCGGCGATCGCCCGCACCCGCAGTGCGCACCGGATCTGCCTGGGCGGTTTCGACGAGTCCGTGGCGCGCAAGGCCGTGGCCACGGTGCGCGCGTCCACCGGGGTGACGCCGGTGCGCAGCCCGGCCCGCCGCACCGTCGCCTCGTTCTACGCCGCACGCGCCGTCGAGGCGCCCGACGCGGTCATCCGCCGCCTGCTCGCCCCGTACGGTGCTCTCCAGGTCCCCCTGAGCTACAAGGGTCTGCCGGTGGCCACCCCGGCCAACATCGCCGCGGCCCATCGCGTCGGGTGCGAGGTGCATGTGTGGACGGTCAATGACCGTGTGACCATGCAGAATCTGCTGGCCAGCGGCGTGGATGGTATCATCACCAATCGCGTCGACGTGCTCTCGGAGCTGCTCGACGGCGAGTGACCACAGGTCACCAGCCATCGCGGCGCGAGCACCCCGGAACCGTGCCGGTCGGGAACAATCCCGGCCCCCGGGGCGTTGACCCCTTCAGACCTCCCGGGCGGCACTCCGCCCGAACCACCATCCCCCGGCAGGAAGCGAGAACCGCATGAACAGCCGCAGCCTGCGAGGCACCCGACTGGGCTCCCTCTCCATGGAGACCGACGAGGGCGTCCTCGCCGCACCGCGCCAGGAGGCGATCTACGACTGCCCCAACGGCCACACGATCGTGCTCCCGTTCTCGGTCGAGGCCGATGTGCCCGGCGCGTGGGAGTGCCGTTGCGGCGCTTCGGCCGTGCTCCGTGACCACGACAAGCCCGAGGCGAAGCCCGGCAAGCCCGTGCGCACCCACTGGGACATGCTCCTGGAGCGTCGCAGCGAGGAGGAGCTCCAGGTCCTCCTGGACCAGCGCCTGGAGCTGCTGCGTGCCGGCAAGCTCCACCAGCGCCGCAACCTCTGAGGGTCCCAGGCCCGTCCGATACGCCCCTGCGCCCCCGTCCCGCCGATCGGCGGGGCGGGGGCGCAGGCATACGGTTCCGGGTGGCGGGCCCGAGCCGACAGTGCGCTGGCCGACCCGAGGCGGCGGTGTGCTGGCCGACCCGAGGCGGCAGTGTGCTGGGTGGCCGGCTCGACCCGCCAGGGTGCAGGGCTCGCCGACGCCGCATGGGCGCGCGAACCGCCGAATTCAGTCCTGGGTGATCGTGGGCGGCGGACCGTCACGGCGGGTGGCCGGATCGCCCGCGCCCGCGCCGTGCGCGGTGTTCCGTGAGGAGCGCTCCGTCTTCTCGGCCTCGAGGATGATCTCCCCGTCGATCACGCCGTTGCCGGTGCGCCGGTAGAGGACTCTGCGAGCTCCGTCGGAGCCGCTGCCCAGACCCATCGCCTTGACCGACCGGCGCTGGACAGGCGTGAACAGCAGCACGATTCCCAGCAGATCGGTGAGGATGCCGGGGAAGAAGAAGAACAGGGCCGCGAGCATCGTGAAGGCAGGACGCGAGAGGTGGTCCTGGACGTCTCCCCGGCCGCGCACAGCGCGCACCAGGGACCGCAGCCGCACGGCCGACTGCTGGCCGGCGGCCACGAGCAGGGCGACGGCGATGACCCAGCCCACGGCGATGATCAGCACCGACCACCACAGGCTCGAGTTGACCCCGATCAGGACGAGGATGGCGAGCTCGGCAAGGCCCAGTACCACGATCGCGATCGGCAGCAGCGTACCCAGCCACGACCGCGAGGTCTTCCGCGGCGACGTACTCGATGGAGTGCTCACGCGGTTTCCCTTCCTTCGTCCCATCCGGCGTCCGCCGGAGAGATCCAGGCTAGCGCAGGCGTCCGAATAGCTGCTGGGTGCGCCGTGACAGCCCCCAGAGCGTGACCAGCACCAGAGCCTCCCGGACGATGCGCGGCGACATCTTGCTCGCGCCCTCCATCCGCTCGTCGAAATCGATGGGCACCTCGCAGATCACCGCCCTCTCGTCCCGGGCCCGCCGGGTCATGTCCACCTGGAAGCAGTACCCCTGCGAGGCGATGCGCCCCGCCACGATCCGCTCGAGCAGCTCTGCACGGAAGACCCGGAAACCGGCGGTCGCGTCGTGCACGCCCAGTCCCATCAGCACCCGGACGTAGCGGTTCGCTCCCCGCGAGAGCAGGAGGCGGGTCAGCGGCCAGTCATGGACGCGGCCCCCCGGTACCCAGCGGGACCCGATGGCGAGATCCGCGCCCCGGCGCACGGCCTCCAGCAGCGACGGAAGCTGTTCGGGCCGGTGGGAGGCGTCGGCGTCCATCTCCACCAGCTGCTGATAGCCGCGCTCCAGCCCCCACCGGAAGCCTGCGAGATAGGCGGGGCCGAGTCCCTCCTTGCCCGCTCGGTGGAGCACGTGGACGTGGTCGTCCTCGCGAGCGACGGCGTCGGCCCATTCGCCCGTGCCGTCCGGGGACGAGTCATCGACCACCAGCACATGGGCCGCGGGCACCGCCTCCCGCAGCCGCGCCAGCGTGCCTGGCAGCGCCGTGCGCTCGTCGTAGGTGGGGATCACGACGAGGGTGGGCGGCAGCGGTGCGGTCGATGGCCGCGGGCCCGGATCCGACCCGCGCGGGCTCATCCGTCCCTCCCGCGCCGGCTCCCGCCGCGGCCGCGCGACGGCCCCAGCGCCCGCCGACGGCTCGTGAGCGCGGCGAGGAACCCGGCCGCGCCGAGGGCGGAGATCCCGATGGCTATCCACGGGCCCGCCGCCACGGCGGGGGTGATGCCCGTGCGCAGCGGGACATCAGCGACCACGGAGCCCTGGTCCCAGTGGTCGACGAAGTCGAGCCGGCGGCCCTCCGGCGTGTAGATCGCCGAGTGGCCGACGGTCGAGACGTGGACGACGCTGCGGCCGGAGACGACAGCCATGACCTTCGCCTCGGCGAGCTGCTGTATCGCTTCGTGGGAATCGCCGAACAGGGCGTTGTTGGACTGGACCACGATGACCTCGGCGCCGTCCCGGACGACGTCCCGGACCAGGCCGTCGTAGGCGATCTCGAAGCAGATCAGGACGCCGGCGGTGTCCTGCCCCTGACCGAGGGCCGCCAGGTCCATCGTGCCGACCTCCTCCCCCGGGATCATGTCGCGGGAGACCAGGTTGACCTTGTCGCTGAAGGTCCGGAAGAAGTCGCGGTACGGGATGTACTCCCCGAAGGGGACCGGATGGCGCTTGGAGTACACGTAGGGCGAGGAGCCGTCGGGCGTGTAGAGCACCGACTGGTTCAGGCGCTCGGTCTCGCCGACGGCCGTCTGGGTACCGATGAGGATGGGGGCGTCCGCGGCCGCCGAGGCCTCGGTGAGCTGCTGGGCCAGCGACGGATCCTGCCGCGGGTCGTAGCCGGTGGAGTCCTCGGGCCACACGAGGAGATCGAGCTCGTTCCCGGAGGCCTCCGCCTGGTCGATGGTGTCCTGCGTGACCGAGAGGTGGTTGTCGAAGACGTCCTCCGGCATCGCCAGCGTGGCCGGGTCGATCCGGTCCATCGACCCCTGGATGCCGCCGATCGCCATCGTCGGGCGGTCCGCAGGGGCACGGTTGACGGGGAACGGGACCACCACGGTCGAGAGGATGGCGGCGACGGCGACCGCGAGCGGCCACACGCCGGAGAATCCGACCAGCCCCCGGTGCCGACGTCCCGTCAGCGACAGCGCACCGTGCAGCACCATCTGTCCCAGCAGGGCGACGGTGAAGGCGAGCCCGGGCACCCCGATCCAGGGCCCCAGGTTCAGCAGCGGCGAGTCCTGCAGCGCGAAGGCGCTGGACCCCCACGGAAGTCCTCCCCACGGCACGTGGCTGCGCAGGCCCTCCACGCCCGTCCACAGCGCGGCGACCACGATCGCGGAGGCGACGGTCAGGCCGCGGCGGAGCATCACCGTGCGGGCGAGCAGACCGAAGACGACGATGTAGAGCGCCTCGAAGATGCCCAGTGCGATCCACGGCATGGTGCCCGCGTAGGTGTCCGCCCAGACGGTCAGCGGGATGAAGAAGGCGAGGCCCCAGGCGAACGAGACCAGCGTCGCCACCCAGATCGAACGCACCAGCAGGCCCGCGGACAGCAGCGCGATCGCCACCGGCAGCAGCATCCACATCCCGTAGGGAGGGAAAGCCAGCAGGGCGCAGCCGCCGCCGGCGACGCCGCACACCAGAGCCGCCGGCCACGGCGTGGGGTCGAAGTCGTCGCGAGTGCGCCCCCGGGACGCTGCTGCGGCGGGGGCTCGGGTGGTCGCCGTCATCCCAGGACCTGCTCGAGGCGGTCGTGGACCACGGTGCCACCGACCACCGTGCGCAGGGCGCGGGGCGTTCCCTGGTCCAGGTCCGGCAGCAGCGGGGTGCGCGAGCGCGGGTCCGTGGACCAGGTCTCGACGCGCTCGGCGCGCGACTGCACCGTGAGGTCCCACGGCTCCCAGAGGACGAACGTGGCCTCGATCCCGGTCTGCAGGGATCCGGGATGCCGGCGGCCGGCGACGCGCTGCCCGCCGCGGGTGGCGGCGAGGAAGGCGGCGCGGTCACTGATGCGCTGGGCGGTCGGGCTGTGGCGGGCGGCGGCTCGGACCCAGTCCCAGGGGTCGGCGGCATCGCTGCGTCCCGCGGAGCCGAAGGCCAGTGGGACGCCCGCAGCCAGCAGGTCGAGGTAGTCGGCGCTCTCGGCGACCGGGGCGATGACGCGCACCCCGTCCCGCTCCCCCGTGGGACCGGGCAGGCGCAGCACGATCCCTCGTGCAGCGGCCTCGGCGTCCCCGGTGGGATCCGGCGCCGTGCCGTCCGAGGTCGCCGCGGCGTCGACGAACCCCGGGGTGACCAGACAGCCCGTCGCGTCCACCACGTCGGCGCCGTCGTGGATCCGGCGCGCCGTGTCCTCCGGGCCCGTCCACGCGATCAGTCCGTCCGCCACCAGCATCGCGGCGGCCTCGGGATCCTGGGCGCTGTAGAGGACGATCCCGGTGTAGAGCACGGGAGCGGCACGGTCGGTCGCGGTGCGGTCGTTCTCGGTCACGCGCTCCAGGGTCTCGTGCGCACCTGGGAGAACGCTCATCGATCGATCTCCTGGGCGACCAGCCCGCGTCGCACTCCCTGGATGGCGGCACGCGCGATCGCTCCGAGGCGCTCGTCGGCGGTGAGCTGGTCGAGCAGATCGATGACCTGCCGGCAATGGCGCACGAAGTCCCCGGGAGGCAGATCGCTGCCGTCCAGGGCGGCCGCGAGATGCGCCCCGCGGGCCCATCGGTGCACGATCGCCGCGACCGCCGGATCCGGCGGCGGGGTGGGATCGATGCCGTGGCGCGACTCCGCGCTCTGGAGCTCGGCCGCGATCCGGGCGGAGGCCGCCAGCGCGGCGTCGACCGCGGGATCGTCGATGACCTCCGGGGCCCGGTCGTCCCGGCGGGCCTCATGCACCGCGGCGGAGACCACTGCAGCCAGACCGGCGGGGTCCAGCCCGGTCCAGGCCCCGTGCTCCAGGCATTCCGCGATCAGGAGGTCACGGTCGCTGAACAGCCGCCGCAGCCGCAGCCCACTGGTCGTCGGCCGCAGCGTCTCCTCCCGCGTCTGCCCGAACTCACCGGACTGGTGCGCGTCCCCGCGGTCCGGGGGACTGTCCGCGGCCTCGGGGTGTGCTGGATCGTCGCGGTCCTCCGTCCCGTCCGCGCCCTCGCTCGTCCGTGCCAGGTAGCCCAGCTCGACCAGCAGATCGGCCAGGCGATCGAACTGGCGGGCCAGGGAGCTGGTGCGGCCCTGGATGCGCCGCTGGACGCCCTCGAGGTCGGTGCGGGCCTTCCGCCAGCGACCCACCCAGCGCAGGTGCGAGGCGAGATCCGGGCAGTCGCCGCAGGGGTGCGCGGCCAGCTCCTCCCGCAGCCGGAGCAGGGTCTCATCGGTCGCGGCGGTGGACGGCGGGCGCTCGGCCCGCCGGCGCACTTCCCGGCGGGCGTCATCATCGTGCCCGGCCAGACGCTGACGCAGAGCCGCGGCGGTGTCCTTGCGGACCTTGCCGCTGCCGAGCGCCTCGGGACGGGGCAGACGCAAGCTGTCGATAACCGCCGGCGGGGACTTCACGTCTCCCGGGCGCAGGCTGCGGCGGCGGCCCTCGGTGTCCAGCAGATCGATCTGCGGCCCCCCGAGCACGGAGCGGTCCACGTCCAGGACCACGCCGTAGCCGCGGCGCTTGCCGCCGGGCAGCGCGATGATCTCGCCCCGGCGCAGCCCGCCGAGCACCGAGCGGGTACGGTCCTGCTGCGCCGCGGATCGGGCGCGGGAGAGGGACTTCTCCCGCTCGGCGATGCGCTCCTGGATGCTCGCGTACTCGAGCAGATCGCCGTGATCGCAGGTGATGGCCTCCCGATACGACTCGGCGGTGTCCTCGAGCTCGCGGGCGCGGCGGGCGAGCCCGACCACGGAACGGTCGGCCTGGAACTGGGCGAAGCTCATCTCGAGGCTCTCGCGGGCCCGGGAGAGATCGAACCGGTCCAGCAGGTTGACCGCCATGTTCGGGGTGGGGCGGAACGCGGAGTGCAGCGGGTAGGTGCGCCGTGAGGCCAGGGAGCCGACGGCATCCGCGTCGAACCCGGGTCCGGCGACCACGATGGCGTGGCCCTCGGTGTCGATACCGCGACGGCCGGCACGGCCGGTCAGCTGCGTGTACTCCCCCGGTGTCAGATCGGCGTGCTCGACGCCGTTGAACTTCACCAGCTTCTCAAGGACGACGGAGCGGGCGGGCATGTTGATGCCCAGCGCCAGGGTCTCGGTGGCGAAGACGACCTTGACCAGGCCGCGCGCGAACAGCTCCTCGACCACGGTCTTCAGCAGGGGCAGGATCCCGGCATGATGGGCGGCGTAGCCATCCAGGACGGCGCGCCGGAACGCAGCGATCCCCAGGACCTCCTCGTCCTCGACCCCGATCCCCTCGAGCCGCTCATCGAGGACGGCGCGGATCTCGCGGCGCTCCTCGTCGTCGGTCAGCCGCAGCCGGGCCCTCGCGCACTGCTGGACCGCGCCCTCGCAGCCCGCGCGGGAGAAGATGAACAGGATCGCCGGCAGCAGTGCGGCGTCGTCGAGCAGGCTGATGATCTCGGGGCGTCGCAGCGGACGCGGGATGCCGCCGTACCCGCGATCAGCGCCACCTGCGCTGTCGCGTCCGCCGCGGTTGCCTTCGCGTCCGCCGCCTCGGGGGCCGCCGCGATCGCCGCGGCCGCCGCGCTTGTGCGGGGGCCGGTGCTGACCGGACCCGCGGGGACGATGCCTCCCGCGCGTGCCCTTGCGTCCGCTCGGTGATCGGCCGCGGCCGCCTCCGGAGCGTTCGTCCACCGGCAGCGAGAACGAGGTGACGCGCTCGATCTCCGGGTTCACCTGGCGCTGCCCGCGAGCGCCGGGACCGTGGGAGACGACCGGCCTGCCCTCGGAGTCGACGAAGAGGTCCAGCAGTTCGTCACCGATCACCACGTGCTGCCACAGCGGGACGGGCCGGGTCTCGGAGACGACGATCTCGGTGGTGCCGCGGACCTCCTGCAGCCAGGCGCCGAACTCCTCGGCGTTGGAGACCGTGGCTGAGAGGGCGACCAGCTGCACCGAGGGATCGAGGTGGATGATCACCTCTTCCCACACCGGCCCGCGCAGGCGGTCGGCGAGGTAGTGGACCTCGTCCATCACCACGAAGCCCAGATCCTCCAGGAGCGAGGAGTCCGCGTACAGCATGTTGCGCAGCACCTCGGTCGTCATCACCACGACATCGGCGTCGGGCCGGATCGAGGTGTCGCCCGTGAGCAGCCCCACCCGCTCGTGGCCGAGCCAGTCGACCAGCTCGCCGAACTTCTGGTTCGACAGCGCCTTGATCGGAGCGGTGTAGAACACCTTGCGCCCGCGGGCGATCGCGAGGTGCACGGCGAACTCGCCGACGACGGTCTTGCCGGCGCCGGTCGGAGCGGCCACCAGCACAGAGCTGCCATCCTCCAGGACCCGGCAGCCCTCTAGCTGGAAGTCGTCGAGGTCGAAGGGGTACCGGCGGGTGAAAGCACCGAGTTCGGAGGCGGCGAGCCTCTTCTCGGCCGCCCACCTCGCGTACTGCTCCGATGGCGAGGGCTGCTGCGACGGCGTGGGCGCGCCGGCCGGAGCCGGTGCCCCGTCCTGCGGAGCCGGTGAACTCGGGCTGTGGGGCTGATTCGGTGAGGTCACGAGATTCCTTCGCCGGTGCTCGCCTCCCCGGCGCGCGAGGCCGAGAGGTCGGCGAGCAGTCGCACGGCACCGGGCAGCACCCGGGCCGTGATGGGCAGCAGGGAGCGGGGCTCACCGTCGGCATAGGCGCGCAGCGCGCGCCCATGGCGGAGCCCGATCGTCACGTCGCGGACCGGGCGGATCCCCACCCCGTCGAGCGACGTGTGGGTGCCCCGGAAGACGCGGGGGAAGAAGCGCAGGAGATCGGCGCGGCCGAGTCCCTCGATGGTGAGCAGCTCCAGGGACCCGTCGTCGACGCGGGCCTCGGGCACCATCTGCATCCCCCCACCGTAGACGCCCGTGTTGCAGAGCGTGAGGACGGTGGCATCCAGAGCCGTGCGCTCGCCTCCGTCGACCTCGAGCCAGTACGGGAACGGCTTGAACGCGGAGAACTCGCGCATCACGGCCGTGGTGTACCGCACGGTGTGCCCGCGCTTGGAACCGTTGGCCCGCGCGTTGACCAGGGCGTCGAAACCGAGGTTGACGTTGCCCAGAGCCAGCGAGCGATGCGGCAGCGCGTGCTCCCCGGCGGCGACGATCTCGATCGCGTCGATCGCGACCACCGGCCGGGACAGGGCGTGCAGCAGCGCTCGCGTGGACTCCTCGGGATCATTGGCAGGCAGCCCCAGCGCGCGGGCGAAGTCGTTCCCGCTCCCGGCGGGGACGATGCCGAGCCGTACCGGGCTGCCGGCGACGATCTCCGCACCCAGGGAGACGGTGCCGTCACCTCCGACGACCACGAGCGCCGTGAGAGTGTCCCGAACTTCCTCAGCGCGAGCCCGGGCCACATGGGCCGAGGGGCCGGAGAGGTCGACGACCGAGATACCGGCCAGGCGCAGCAGGTGGCCGACCTGCCGTCCCACCCGATGTGCCGCGCCGCGGGCCGCAGTCGGGTTCGAGAGCAGCCCCACCCGGAGTCTGCTCACCGGCCGTCCGCATCATCGAGGTCCGAGGGGCCGTCGATCGGCTCCACCTCATCATCGAGGCGGCTGGCTTCGTCGTCGGCGAGATCCTCGTCCCCGCTGCGCTTGTCCTGGCGGCGGTCGTGGAGGATCGCGATGGCCACAGCACCGAAGAACAGGCTCGCGATCGCGAGCGACATCGCGATCAGTGTGAACGGCTCCGGTGTCGGCACCATGACCGCCGTGAAGCCGAAGCTGAGGAAGATCACCCAGCGCCAGGCCTTGAGCATGGTGCGTCCCCGGAGGATGCCGAGGAAGTTCAGCAGCACCAGCACCACCGGCATCACGAAGGCGATGCCGAAGGCGAGCATGGTCTTGACGAGCATGGCCAGGTACTCGTCGTACTTGATCAGCTGCTGGACTTCTTCTGAGTCGGGCGTGAAGCTGAGCAGGACGGGAACCAGCTGGTTCACGGCCCAGTAGCCGGCGACGCAGCCCAGGAAGAACAGCGGGACCGCGGCCCCGAAGAACCCCATGGCATAGCGGCGCTCGTTCTTGTGCAGGCCCGGCATGACGAACAGCCAGGCCTGGAGCATGATGATCGGTGAGGACAGCAGCAGGCCCGTGTAGGCGGACATCTGCAGACGGACGTTCAATCCCGTGCCCACGCCCTGGAAGTTCAGCTCAGCCTGCATGCCTTGGGCGGCGGCGAGCACGAAGGGCCGTTTCAGCGCTTCGAAGACCCAGGGGAAGACGAACCAGCCGACGATCGAGAGGATCAGGACGGCGACAGCGCTGATCACGAGGCGATTGCGCAGTTCGACCAGATGCTCCCCCAGGGACATCCGTCCTTCGGGATCCTTGGACCGCCGCGCCGCCGTCCGCCCACGTCCCTGCGTATCACTCGCCACGGGTCTGCTTCCTCCCAGCATTCTGGGTCCGGGCGATCACTCGCCCGGACCCGTCAACGTCGTTCAGCGACGAGGTGCTCAGTCGCGACGGTAGGAGTCGTCGTCCTCACGTGCGCGGACGGGCTCGCGATCGGCGCGCTCGGCCTCGTCGCGCGGATCGTACTCGCGGTCCTCGCGCGGACGGCGCTCCTCGCGCTCGCGATCGGCCCGGGAGGAGGCGGTGCGGCGGTCGACGACCTCGTCCTCGTCCTCATCCTCGGCCTTGCCGCGCTCGTCCCCGCGCAGCTCCTCCACCTCGCTCTTGAAGATGCGCATGGACTTGCCCATGTTGCGTGCCAGTCCGGGCAGCTTGTTGGCACCGAACAGAAGGATCACCAGCACGACCAGCAGGATGATCGCCCAGGGATTGCGAAATAGGTTCATGGAATTCCCTTTCAACTGCGCCGCGATGTCGCACGGGCGCACCCATCATCCCACAGCGGACTGGGCACTCGACGAGCCGCTCCGGGGCGGCCCGGCCCACCGCGCGGCGGGTCATCTCAGACTAGCGGCTGCGGCTCGTGGTGGCGGCCGGCTGCGGCCTGCGCCACGGTCACGATCGTGTCTCTCAGATCACGTGGCGAGAGGACCTCCACCGCGCCGGCGGATTCGAGGACGGCGTCGACCAGCGCGGCCCGGACCGGGCGGTCCAGGCGGGCGAAGGTGACGTCGTCCTGTCCGTCGCGCAGCTCGGCGGCATCGAACGACTCGGCCACCCAGCGTCCCGGTGGGTCCAGGCGCACCCAGACCTCCCCGTCCACGCGCCCCTCGAGCGCAGGGCCGGTGCTCGGTTCGGCACGCTGCGGCGGGGTCCCGTCCGGCAGGACCTCCACGATGCGGTCCAGACGGAATCGGCGCTCCCCGCCGGCGAGCTCGCACTCGGCGAGCAGATAGGAGCGGGCACCGTCGGTCTCGATCCGCAGCGGTCGGACGCGCCGCACGCTGGTCCCCGCGCGGTCGGCCGAGGAATAGCGGATGGTCAGGCGGCTCTCCTGGGAGTCCTCGTCCGCGCGCAGCGCGTGGTGGACGGCGGCGAGCACCGTCTCCGCCCGGTCGGCGGTGCGCGAGGCCATCTCGTCGGACGCGGCGGCGTCGGCCAGTTCGGCGCGGGTCGGCGGCGCCTCGGAGCCGCGCGCGGTCCCGTCGGCGTCGATAGCCCCGGCGTCGGGCACCTCCCCGAGGCCGGCGAGCAGCTTCCGGCGGGCGCCGGCGACGATGCTCTCCGCCTGCCCGGCCGACGGTTCGAGGGCGGCGAGGCCTGCCAGCAGTGCCGTGACCTCGACGGCGCTGAGGCGCAGAGCGCGGCGCAGCGGCTCCGCGTTGCGGACGCGGACGGTGCCGTGCTCCCACTCCGCCTCGATGAGGTCCTCCCAGCCGGTGCCCATGTCGCCGCAGACGAACAGCACCTGCAGATCGGTGACCAGCTGCTTCTCCGTGATGCCGAGGGCATCGGCGAGCTCACCGAGGTCGGCCTCCCCGCGGGACATCACATAGGACGCCTCGGAGATCAGCCGGGAGAGCAGATCGTTCCCGGTCGGAGTGGTCCGGATGCGCGGAGCGGGCCGCACGGTCGCGGCGTCGACGGCCGCCGTATCGGGCTCACCCGAATGCGTCTCGGCGATGGCCGAGAGGACTTCGCCCAGTTCGCGGCGCCAGGCGCTGGGCTCGACCAGCTCGACCCAGCGCACATCGCCGAGGACCAGCCTGCGCGCCGCCGGGCGGGGCAGGGAGGGCAGCTCGACGCGCTCCTCGTCCAGGGCCGCTCCGGCACGGTCACGGAGGTCGAGGGCCTTGTACGGGGCCGCGTCCAGCACGGCGACGGACTGATCGTCACTGTCGTGCATCTTCTCGAGCACGCTGGAGAGGTCCGTGTGCTCGGGCCGGGGCTGCGTGGCCGGGGCGCCCTGCGCCGGGAAGGACTCGATGCGGGAGGCACGGAACACCCGCGGGGCGGCGCGGTCGAGATCCCAGCCGTGGACATACCAGTGGCCATCGTGGACACCCACCACCCATGGCTCGACGGTGCGCTCTGCCGGGGCACCATGTGTGCCGCGATAGACGAATCGCACCGAGCGGGCCGAGGTCACGGCCTCCAACAGCGGTGTGAGCACCGGGAGCGACTCCACTGCGCCGCGCGGGGTGCGTCGCAGCAGATCGGGGTCCGCGTCGTGTCCGAGGCTGAGCAGCTTGGAGCGGACCCGGCGCGCGGCTCCGCCGGCGGCGGCATCGTCCCAGGCACGGCTCGCGGCCAGCAGCACCGTGTACTCCTCGGTGGTGAGGTCGAGGACGGCTCCGGACTCCGCGGCGTCGATCCGGTAGTAGACGGTGTTCTCGTCGAACAGGTCACGGTCGGTCACCAGCGGCAGACCGAGGTCGAGGATCGCCGCCTTGTCGCGCTCGAACATGCGCTCGGCGGCCTGCTCCGACGGGGCCTGGGCGTAATCGGGGATGACGGCGAACAGCTTCGCGCGATCGATGCGCCGGCGGGAGCCGATCGTCATGATCACGTTGAGCATTCTTTCCACACTCTTGGCAGCCACCTGCACAGACTAACCGTCCCCTGGCGCGCGCGGCCCTAAGCTGGGCCCATGCTGCGTTGGGAACGAGGAACGGTGACCGGGGTCCGAACGTCCTGGCACGGGGTCGAACGGCTGCACGTCGAGCTCGACGGCGAGGATGATGAGCCCGCAGGCGGTGAGACGGTCGAGGCGATCGCCTATCCGGAGCTGACCGGAACTCCCGCGCGGGGAGAACGCGTACTGCTGAACACCAATGCGCTCCGTCGTGAGCTCGGAACCGGCGGAGATGCCCTGGTGGTGGCGCGCCTCGACGTGCTGCCGACATCGGCGGAACCGGCCGGGCACATGATCAAGGCCCGGTACACACCGACGCAGACCATGGTCGATGCGATCGACGATCCGGACAGCGAGCACTACGAGACGATCCGGGCGGCGCAGGACATCGAGGGCATGCCCGTGGTGGTGGCGGACCTGCACTCGTCCCTGCCCGCGATCCTCGCCGGAATCCGTGCCCAGCGGCACTCGGCGCGCATCGCGTACGTCCACACCGACGGGGCCGCCCTGCCGGCGGCGTACTCGCGCGCCGCGGCAAGGCTCCGCGAGGCCGGGCTGCTCGCGGCGGTGATCAGTACGGGCCAGTCCTTCGGGGGCGACCTCGAGGCCGTCACGGTGCATTCGGCGCTGCTCGGAGCGCGGCACGTGGTCGCGGCCGACGTGGTGATCGCGGTCCAGGGTCCCGGGAATCTCGGTACCGGCACCGGGTGGGGCTTCTCCGGGATCCAGTCCGCCGAGGCGCTGCACGCGACCGCCGTGCTGGGCGGCACCCCCGTCGCCACGCTGCGGGTCTCCGGAGCCGACCCTCGTCGTCGTCATCGGGGACTCTCCCACCACTCCTCCACCGTGTACGGCCGGGCGACGCTGACCCCGGTGCATCTGCCGCTGCTCGAGCGCAAGTATCACAAGTACAACGGTTTTCATGCGTCGGTTCGCGAACAGGTGAAAACGTCGATCATGGAGCCTGCTCGCGCCAGAGGCATCGAGCACCAGCTCGCCGAGGTCGATGCACGAGGTCTGCGGGACGCTCTCGAGGACGTCCCGGTGCGGCTGTCGACGATGGGCCGCTCGCTCGCCGAGGACCCCGAGGCCTTCCGCTATGCGGCGATGGCAGGGCGCTGCGCCGCCTCGCTGATCCCCTAGCCCGAGGGAGCGGATGCCGGGACGCTGTGCGGACGGCACCGGAATCCGAGCCGCTCCCACCGGGGCCGTCCGAACCGGGGTCTTCCGAACCGGGGTCTGCCGGACCGGGGCTCCCGGACCGGTTCCGCAGACGTGGCGCACTCAGCCGACGTCGGGGGCCTCTCCACGTTCGCGCACCAGGTCGCGCAGCCGCCGGGCTGCCGCGATGCCGCGCTCACCGTCGTAGCGCTGGATCGCGTTCAGCGCCAGAGTCGTGCCGTCGGCCAGATCGAGGTGCGCCCACGGATCCCCCACCGGGAACCTGATGGCGAGGATCTCGGCCCAGTCCAGCGTGCGTGCCCGGAAGACGTTGCGCACCTCGAGGGAGTCCGGCCCGGCGATCAGCCGCACCGACGCCTCGAGGTGGCAGAAGAGGAGGATCAGCACGCCCACGGCCACCAGGCCGAGGCGGCCACCGAGCAGGAGACCGGGGATGACGACCGCACCTGCCACTGTCCCGCCGAGCACGACCACTCCCGTGATGTACCCGGCGATACGCACCATCCGCGGCCGGATCACGACGGTCGCCGGCTCCCGGCCGATGGGATGCTCCGGCTCCCTCGGATCCATGGTTCTCAGATACGGCAGGCCTGGATCGCCGTGACCAGGATCGCCCGGGCGCCGACGTCGTAGAGGTCGTCCATCATCCGGTGGGCGGCCTTGCGCTCGACCATCGCCCGCACGGCGTGCCACTCTCCCCCGTGCAGCGGGGAGACCGTCGGCGATTGGAAGCCGGGGGTGATCTGTACGGCCTGCTCCATCAGGGCGGTGGGGATGTCGTAGTCCAGCATCACGTGCTCTCGGGCCACCAGCACTCCGCGGATGCGGCGCTCGAGGACCTCGAGGGAGTGGGCCGCGGTCTCCTCCAGCTCCATCCCGGGCCGGGAGAACAGGACCGCCTGACTGGTCATGATCGGTTCTCCGAAGGGTTCGAGCCCTGCCTGACGCAGCGTCGTGCCGGTCTCGACGACGTCGGCGATCACATCGGCCACGCCCAGACGGATCGAGGACTCGACGGCTCCGTCGAGGTGGACCACCTCGGCGTTGATGCCCCGTTCGGCCAGGTAGTCGCCGACGAGGTTCTCGTAGCTGGTGGCGATCCGGGCGCCCTCCAGGCTCGCCACGTCCTCGCGCGTCCCGATCGGGGCCGCGAAGCGGAACGTGGAGCCGGCGAAGCCGAGCGGCAGGATCTCCTGCGCGGGAGTGCGGGAATCCAGCAGCATGTCCTGGCCGGTGATGCCGACGTCCACGGTGCCGGAGCCGACGTAGACCGCGATGTCCCGGGGGCGCAGATGGAACAGCTCGACGTCGTTGTCCTCGTCGAGGACGACGAGCTCCTTGGCCATGCCGCGGCGGCGGTAGCCGGCCTCCTGCAGCAGATCAGCGGCGGGCTCTGACAGGGCGCCCTTGTTGGGAACAGCGATGCGCAGCACGGATACTCCTTCGCCGCCGCGGGGCGGCGCACGGAACGGGGACGGATGGTGGTCAGGGGTGGAGAGGGGCGATGCTGACGTGCGGGCGAGTTGCGTGGGACCCGGCGACCGCCGGGCCCGACGGTCTCGCCGTCGGATCTCGGATCAGAGCCGGCCGTAGACGTCCTCGAGGGTGATGCCCTTGGCGACCATCATCACCTGCAGGTGGTAGATCAGCTGGCTGATCTCCGTGGCCGCGTCGTCATGGGTCTCATGCTCGCAGGCCATCCATACCTCGGCCGCTTCCTCGACGATCTTCTTGCCGATCCCATGGACCCCCGAGTCCAGTTCGCGGACGGTGCCCGACCCCTCGGGTCGGGTGCGGGCCTTCTCGGTGAGCTCGGCGAACAACGCCTCGAAATCCTTCACGGGGCGTAGCTTACGCGTCATGACGGGGAGGTCGCTCATTCCTGGCGGACCGTCGGATCCAGGTGGGCGGTCTCGACGGTGACCCGTTCGTCGTGCTCGCGCCGGTTGCGCACCCGCCACCAGACGAAGAACCCCGTCAGCGTGAACACGCCGTAGAAGAGGTACATCAGGGCGCTGGCGTAGTAGCCCGCACTGACCAGCAGGGGGACGCCGACGATGTCGACGGCCACCCAGATCAGCCAGAACTCGACCCAGCCCTTGGCCATCCCGAAGGTGGCCAGGAGGCTGCCCACGAAGATCCACGCGTCGGCCCAGACGGGCTCGTAGGAGCCCAGGGCGCGAAAGATCGGGGTGAGCCCGGCGGTGCCGCCGACCATGGCGACGAGCAGGAGGATGCGGGTCCGCCAGGAGGCCCACTCGGGCTCGACGGCGGTGCCGCCCTCGTGCCGAGCCTGCCGCCAGCGGACCCAGCCGTAGATGCTGGTGGCGATGAACATCACCTGGCGGCCGGCCTGGCCGAGCAGATCCACGGTCCCGGCGCTGCCGAACAGGGAGCCCAGGAACACCGTCAGCAGCAGCGCGTTGCCGGCGATGCCGATGGGCCAGGCCCAGACCTTGCGGCGCATGCCACCGAGCGCGCTGAGCAGGCCGAAGAGGTTGCCGAGCACCTCGCGCCAGAGGATGAACTGCCCGCCCGCGAACTCGAGTCGCGCGTCGAAGAGCCACTGCAGAAGATCCATGCCGGTCCTTTCTCCGCCGATGCAGTGGCTCCGGGGGAAAAGGGGTTCCGGCAGGCCGCCGGGAGGCGCCAGGGCGCGCCGGCGACATGCAGGACGTGCGCCTCTCATCCAGGCTGTACTGTCGGTGCCGGAATTCCACCGGCTCCACCGCCGAAGCGGGTCGCGGACTGTCACCGCCGGCTCGGACTTTCACCGACCCCGGAGCACGTCACTGGTCGTGACGGGACAATGCTAGCCGCCTCGCGTCGTGACCCGGCGGGCCCGTGGCCGAGTGTGGCGAACGCCCTCCCGCCGGGGCAGCGGGCACCGGTCGACCCCGACGATTCGGGGGCTGAGCCCCCGATCGCTCGGGCTCCTATGTCCCGGACTTCATGAGCCCCGGTGAGCGGCGTGCGGGCCTCAGTGACCCCCGTGGCCTCGCGCCAGCTCCCGCAGGGCCGTGATCTCCTCGGCGGCGTCCTGGGCCTTGTAGATCGCGGAGCCGGCGACGAACACGTTCGCTCCGGCCTCGGCGCATCGTTCGATGGTCTCGCGGCTGACCCCGCCGTCGACCTGGATGGACACCTCGAGGTTGGCCTCGCTGATCGCGCCGCGGGCGCGGCGGATCTTGGGCAGCATCGTCTCCAGGAAGCTCTGCCCGCCGAATCCGGGTTCGACGGTCATGATCAGCAGCATGTCGAACTCGCCGATGACGTCCAGCAGCGGTTCCACCGCGGTGGCCGGGCGCAGCGCCACGCCGACGGCGGTGTTCTTGCGGCGCAGTTCGCGGGCCAGCTTGATCGGCGCCTTGGCGGCCTCGAGATGGAAGGTGACCGAATCTGCGCCGGCCTCGGCGAAGGCGGGAGCCTGGCGGTCGGCGTCCTCGATCATCAGGTGAGCGTCCACGGGGATGTCGCTGCGTCCCACGATCTGCTCGACGACGCTGGGGCCGAAGGTCAGGTTGGGCACGAAGTGGTTGTCCATCACGTCCACGTGGACGCTGTCGGCGCTGGCGATCTTGTCCAGCTCGGTGCCGATGCTCATCAGGTCCGCGTTGAGGATGCTGGGGTGGATGTACTGGCCATCGGTCGAGTACGGGGAGTTCATGAGGGCGAGGTTCCTTCCGCGAGGGGGATCGGGTGCTTGCGCAGCAGGGAGATGTACATGGCGTCGGTGCCGTGCACGTGGGGCCAGAGCTGCACGGCGGGCCCCTCCCCGAGGTCCACCTCGTGGGCCTTGGCCGGTTGGATCGCGGCGCGCACGGCGTCTCGGGCATCGAGCTGCTCGACATCCTCACGTTGGGACAGGACGTCGGTGACCACGAGTCGGGTCTCGGCGAGGTGCGGGGAGCACGTCACGTAGGCGACGACGCCTCCGGGCGCGGTGGCGTCCAGCGCGGAGGTCAGCAGGTCGCGCTGGAGCACGCCGAGGTGGCCGATGTCCCCGGGCGTGCGGCGCCAGCGGGACTCGGGGCGGCGGCGCAGGGCGCCCAGACCCGAGCACGGCACGTCGACCAGGACCCGGGAGAAGTGCCCGGGCAGTTCCGCACCGATCTCAGTGCCGTCGGCGGTGCGGGTGGTGATCTCGCAGCCGGCCTCCTGCAGGGGCGCGATGGAGCGGTCGACGAGTTCGGTGCGGTGGGGCTGGACCTCGACCGCGAGCAGGTCGGCATCGTGGTCGATGGTCAGCCCGCCCAGCAGGGCCGTCTTCCCTCCGGGGCCCGCGCACAGGTCCAGCCAGTGCACGTCGTCCGCACGGACGAGATCGTCCGCACCGAGGGCGAGGGCGAGCGCTGCGAGCTGGCTGCCCTCGTCCTGGACGGCGACCCGGCCCTGCTTGACCGGGTCGATGCCGCCGGGGTCCCCCGACGGCCAGGAGGCGGCGAAGATGCTGAGCTCGCCGGCGCTCGCGCCGTGGTCGATGAGTTCGTCGAGATCGATGAGGCCGGGGCGCATGACCAGGGACACTGCTGGAGCGGCGTTCTGGGCGGCCAGCAGCTCATCGATCTCGGACCGGTCGCGACCGTTGCCCGCGAGGGCGTCGGTGAGCGCCCGCACCACCCAACGGGGGTGGGAGTGGACCATGGCGAGATGACCGGTCAGGTCACGCTCGCGATCTGGAGCGACCTCGGCGATCCACTCCTCCAGGGGCTTCTCCCCCACCCGGCGCAGGATCGCGTTGACGAAGCTCGCGGCGCCGGCGCCCACCTCCGAGCGGGCCAGTGCCACGGTCTCGGAGGTGGCGGCATGCGGGGCGACGGTCATGTCCAGCAGCTGATAGGCGCCCAGGCGCAGCACGTCCAGCAGTGCAGGGTCGACGTCGTCCAGCGGGCGGTCGATGCAGGCGGCGAGGATCGCGTCCAGGCGACCCTGGGCGCGCAGGGAGCCGTAGAAGAGCTCGGTGGTGAAGGCGGCATCGCGACCGGAGAGCCGATTGCTGCGCAGCAGGCGCGGAAGGACGAGGTTCGCGTACGAGTCCTCCTCGCGGACCAGGCGCAGCCCTTCGTAGGCCACCTGCCGAGAACCGGTGGCGCGGCGACCGCGCTCGGAGGGCCGTGAGGAGGACCAGCCACGGCGGGGGCCGCCCTGGCCGCGGGAACCCGAGCGCTCCCGCCCCTTCGCGTCGCGACCGCCGGAGGGGGCCGTCCCGCGCCCCTCCTCCCGGCGGGCCCGGTCATCGCGGCCACCGCTGTCGCGGGCACGAGCGTCTCGGCCACGACCGTCACGGCTGCGGCTGCGGTCGTCGCGACCGGCGTCCCCCCGTCTGCGGCGCTGGTCGTTCATGCCTGCTCCTCGTCGTCGTCCAGATCGTGTGCGAAGACGGCGCTGCCGCCCTCGCCGAGGGCCGCGCCGCGGGCCCAGTCCGCTGCCCGCATCGGCCGCTTCCCTGCCGGAGCGACCGTCGCCAGGGCGACGACGTCCGTGCCGGTGCCCACGAGCACCTGGCGGCGGGTGGTCTCGATCAGGCCCGGCGGCACGGGCGGGTGCTCGGGCGGCGCTTCCAGACCGAGAACCTTCAGGCGGGATCCGGCCAGGACCGTCCAGGCTCCCGGGTGCGGGCTCATGCCGCGGATATGGGCACTGACCTCGTCGGCCGGGCGGGTCCAGTCGATCCGGGCCTCGGCCGTGGTCAGCTTCGCGGCATGCGTGGCCAGCGAGTCGTCCTGCGGGGTGAGGGTCGCGGTGCCGGATTCGAGGGCATCCAGCGCGGACAGCAGCAGATCGGCTCCCTCCTCGGCCATCCGGTTCAGCAGCTCTCCCGAGGTCTCGTACTCGCCGATCGAGGTCCGCGCGGTGGCGATGACGTCGCCGGTATCGAGGCCCTGCTCGAGGCGGAAGACGCTCATACCGGTCTCGCGCTGCCCGGCCAGAACGGCACGCTGGGCCGGGGCGGCGCCGCGCCAGGCCGGGAGCAGGGAGAAGTGGAGGTTCAGCCAGCCGTGGGCAGGGATGGACAGTGCTGCCGGCGGGACCAGGTTCCCGTAGGCCACCACCGGGGCGGCGTCGGGCGCGAGCTCGCGGATCTGCTGCTGGGTGTCCTCGTCGCGGAGCGTCGCAGGGGTCAGCACCGGTACCCCGGCCTCGAGGGCGAGGGACTTCACAGGACTGGGAGTGAGCTTGCGGCCGCGCCCCGCGGGGGCGTCGGCTCGGGTGAGTACCCCGACGACGTCGTGGTGCGAGTCGAGCAGGGTGCGCAGGGAGGGAAGGGCGGCCTCGGGGGTGCCGGCGAAGAGCAGACGCATGATGCCCCGAGTCTACGGGGCCGAGTCCCCGGACCGGCAGCGCTGGATGCGCCTCCCGGACAGGTGCACCCAGCAGGACGAGCGGCCCGCATCCTCGGCGGGCGCCTGCTTAGAGTGGGCATGTGTCGTACCCGGTCCGCGTCGTCCGCTGAGGGACGCCGCCCGATGGATCTGCTGTGAGGGGCGTGGTGTGATGCTCGACGAGCACCGGCCCGGACACCCGGTCGGCAGCCCCGCGTACCGGCGCATGCTCGTGGCTCTGGTGTGCGCGGGCATCGCCACCTTCGCCCAGCTCTACTCCCCGCAGGGAATGCTGCAGCTGATCTCCGCGGATCTCGGCGTCGGCCCCGAACAGGCGGCGCTGACGGTCTCGGCCGCGACCGGCGGCCTCGCTCTGGCCGTGGTGCCCTGGTCCTTCGCGGGAGACCGGATCGGGAGGCTGCGGGCGATGGTCCTCGCGGTGTCCGCGGCCACGACGCTGGCGCTGGTCGCGGCGTGGGCACCCAGCTACGAGCTGGTCCTGGTGCTGCGGCTGCTGGAAGGCGCGGCTCTGGGCGGTATCCCGGCGCTGGCCATGGCGTACCTCTCCGAGGAGGTGGACGAGCAGGCCCGGGCGATCGCGGCGGGCTGGTTCGTGGCGGGAACCACCGTCGGCGGGCTGCTGGGACGCGTGGTCGCCACTCCGATCGCCGATGCGCTGACCTGGAGGGCCGGGATGAGCGCCGTCGCGCTGCTCTCGGCCGCCGCTGCCGCCGCCTTTGTGCTCACGGCCCCGCGGGAACGGCGATTCGTGCCGCCGGACTCCGGGACGGGTTCCCGGCGGTGGGCTCCCCGGGCGGCGCGCCTGACCCGCACGCTGCGCGATCCCGGCCAGCTCGTCCTGTTCGCGTGCGCATTCCTGCTCATGGGTGGCTTCGTCGCGATCTACAACTACCTCGCCTTCCACCTCACCGCGGCGCCGTACCGGGTGTCGGCGGGCGTGGTGGGGTTGGTCTTCCTCGCCTACCTCGGCGGGACCGTCTCCTCCCCCGCCGCCGGGCGTCTGGCCACCCGGTACGGCCGGCTGCCGGTCATGCTCGCGGCGATGGGTGTGATGCTGCTCGGGCTCCTGCTGACCATCGCCGGGCCCCTGCTCCTGGTGCTGGTGGGCCTGCTGGTGATGACAGGCGCCTTCTTCGCGGCGCACTCGATCGCGAGCGGCTGGGCAGGGGCCCGGGCCGAGGGGGCGCGCTCGCAGGCGACGGGACTGTACAACCTCGCCTACTACTCGGGCTCCAGCGTGCTGGGATGGAGCACGGGCCACGTCTACGAGGCCTTCGGGTGGCCCGCCACCGTGGCGGTCGTGGGAGCCGGCGTGATCCTCGCCGCCGCACTGGCGCTGGGAGTGCTGCGCACGCAGGGCGGATGACGCCGGAGCCCTGCGGCCCGAGGGCCGGGACGACGGGCCGCGGCGCCCGCAGCCGGCCGCTGCGGAGACCGGCGCGAGACCGGCGCGAGATCAGTAGACGAGCCCGAACACCCAGACCGCGAGGGTCATGGTCGCCGCGGTGATCAGCACGATGCCGATCAGGTTCAGCCATACTCCCGCCTTGGCCATCTGCGGGATCTGCACGTATCCCGAGCCGTAGGCGATCGCGTTCGGCGGGGTCGCCACCGGCAGCATGAAGGCCGAGGTGGCGGCCAGCGCCACCGGGATCGCCAGCAGCATCGGGTCGATGCCGATCCCGGTGGCGACCGCGGTGGCCACCGGCAGGAATGTCGCGGCGGTGGCGGTGTTCGAGGTCAGCTCGGTGAGGAAGAGGATGCCGGCGGCGGCGATCACCACGATCAGCACCATGGGCAGTCCGCCGAGCTGCTGGGTGACTTCGCCGATCCAGTCCGTCAGCCCGGAGCTGGTGAACTGGGCGCTGAGGGCGAGACCGCCGCCGAACAGCAGCAGCACGCCCCACGGGAGCTTCACCGCCGCCTCCCAGTCCAGCAGGCGCACCCCGCGGGCCGCTCCGGCCGGGAGCAGGAACAGCAGCAGGGCGACGAGCATGGCGATGCCCGCGTCGCTGATGGGCGGGTCCCCCTCGCTCACCAGTCGCCAGATCAGGGGGACGAACACCCAGCTGAGGGCTGCGAGCACGAAGATGGTCAGCACACGGACCTCTCCCGAGGAGATGCTGCCGAGCTTGCGGCGCTCGTCCCGGATCAGCTCCGCCCCGCCGGGGATCTCCGTGATCTCGGGACGGAAGATCACCTTGGTCAGCAGTACCCACGCGATCGCCATGAACACCAGCGCCAGCGGAGCTCCCACGACCATCCACCGGCCGAAGCCGATGGTGACGTCGAAGTCCTGGCTCATGTGCGCGGCGAGCAGGGCATTGGGCGGGGTGCCGATGATGGTGGCCAGCGAACCGATCGAGGCGGAGTAGGCGATGCCGAGCATCAGCGCGGCCCCGAAGTTGGAGCGGACGGCCTTGCTGGCCGTGCCCTCGGCCGACGGGTCGGGATCGACGCCTTCACCCGGCTCCTCGCCCTTGGTCGCGGCGTCCTCGAGGCGGAGCTTGTTCACCAGCAGCAGCACCGAGACCCCGATGGGCAGCATCATCACCGCGGTGGCCGTGTTGGAGACCCACATGGAGATGAATCCGGTCGCGACCATGAAGCCGAGGATGAGCAGCGACGGGCTGGTGCCGATGGCGGCGACGATCGCGAGGGCGATACGTCTGTGCAGGTTCCAGCGCTGCATGGCCAGCGCCAGCATGAAGCCGCCCATGAACAGGAAGACGATGTTGTTCCCGTAGGAGCCGCCGACGTCGTCGAAGCCGACGTCGGTGTTGAGGACGGGGAAGACCACCACCGGCACCAGGGCCGTCGCCGGGATCGGCAGCGCCTCCGTCATCCACCACACGGCCATCAGGACGGCGGTGGCGGCCGTGAGCCGGGCGGCGTGGGGTGCCTCGGCCGGCATGATCAGGTAGATGACCACGGCGGCCACGAGCCCGACGGCGAGACCGAGGCGCCGGACCAGAACGGTGCGGCCCGGCGCGGCCGGCGCCCGCTCCCCCTCGGAGAGATCGTCCCGGTTCCCGTCCCCTTCGGCGTGCTCGGTCTCGACGAGGTCGTCGCGCCCTCCGGGCCTGTCGCGTCTCTCGGGAGTGCCGCTCTCGACGCGTCGGTCCCCTCCGGCACGTGCGTCCTGTCCCTCGGGCCCCTCAGGAGTGCTGGACGTCGTCGGTCCCTCGCGCATGATCTGTGCCCTCCGTCGCCTCGTCGCGATCTCTTCGGTGCGACCGATCACACTACGGGACGTCGGCGGCGGAGGCGAGCAGGCCGGTGCGGGCACCGCCCCGAGGCACGGTCGCGACGCCGACGGGACCGCGCCTCGGGGTCAGAACACGTCGGGCGGATCCAGGCGCACCCGCAGCGACCCGCGAGCCTTGCGGGCCGAGCGCGCGGCCACGCCCGCTCGCAGCGCATCGGCGAGCTCACGGGAGCGGCGCGGGTCCAGACGCACCACGGCCCGGGCACGGCCTGCCGACTCCGGCTCCTCGAGGTCGACGGGGCCGAACACGTCGGTGCCGTCCGGCAGATCCGTGGTCTCCAGGTAGTTGCGGCAGGCGTCCTTGTCACCGACGATCTCGGCGACCCTGCTGAACGGAGGCAGGTCCAGTTCCCGGCGGTCGGCGAGGACGCGGTCGAGGAACACCCGCGAGCGATGGGCGACCAGGTCACGGATCGCAGGCAGTGTGGCGGTGCCGACGACCAGCACGTGCCCGCCCTCGTCCGCGGTGCGCACCAGTGCGATGGCGTTGCGCCAGCGGCGCACGGCCTCGACGTCGGCATCGAAGGCGGCGCGGGCGAGCATGGCGTCGGCGTCCAGGAGCAGTGCGGCGGCAAAGCGACCCGGGGGTGCGGGCTCGGCGCCCGGGGTGGCGACCACGATCCCGTGCTCAGGGACGTTCTCGTCCTCGAGCGCACCATGGGCGCCGCCGGCGACTTTCAGCGGGACGTCGGGAAAGCCGCGGTGGAGCTCCTCGGCGGTGCGGGTGGAACCGATGACCATGGCACGCACCTGGGTGCGGTCGCATTCGGGGCAGCGATACCCGTCCTCGCGGCGCCCGCACACCCGGCAGTGCAGCGGGCCGCTGCGTCCGGTGACCGACAGCGGGGCGGCGCAGTTCGGGCAGTGGGCACGGGTGCCGCAGAAGGTGCAGGCGATGGCCGGTACGTATCCGCTGCGCGGGACCTGGACGAGCACCGGGCCGCGCTCCAGTCCGCGCCGGATCACGCGCATCGCCTCCTGGGGCAGCCGGGAGCGCCCGGAGGGGCCCTCCCGTTCGCGGAGGTACTGGTCCATGGCGACGATGTGCGGGCGCACGGCGGTCACGGGCGCCGGGAGCGGCTCGAGCCGGGCCAGGTAGCCCGCCTCCGCGAGTGCCTGCAACGGGACCGAGTCGCTGGCCGCCAGGAAGAGCAGGGCGCAGCGCTGCTCCGCGGACCGGCACTGCAGGACGGTGCGGACGTGGGGATACGGGGCGCGGGGCTCCTCGAGCAGGTCGTCGGCCTCGTCCCAGCAGATCGCCAGGGCGAGGTTCGCCACCGGTGCGAAGGCGGCGGAGCGGTTTCCCAGGACCACGCGGGTGGCGCCCCGGAGGATCCGGCGGAACGTGCGGTAGCGCTTCTCGGGGCCCTCGGTGCCCGCCAGGATCTCGTGCTCGATGCCCCTGTCCGCCAGGACCCGGCTGAGCCGGGCGATGTCCCGCTGGTCCGGGGCGATGACGAGGGCTCCCTGATCGGGCCCGAGGTCGGCGATGGCGTCGGCCGCCACGACGGTCCAGGGATCGGCGGCGTCGAGGGTGATGGTGGCACGTGGCACCGGGCCGGTCGGCTGCCCGGCGCGGGAGATCAGAGCGGCCAGGCCGGGGTAGCGATCGCCCGGGCGCGGCGCGGGAGCCCCCGTGTCCGCGTCGTCGCCGACGTCCTGGCCGGCAGCCTCATCGCCGGCGGCGCCGTGGCCGGCATCCTCTCCGTCGGCGTCCTCGCGATCGGAGGCCTCGGTGTGGGCGTCCTCGGAGGCCTGCTCCTGCTGGACCGCCTTGTCCTCCGCGGCGCGGTCCGCCTTCTCCGCGCGGGCATGGCGCGGCGGGAGGGCCAGGCGCAGCACATCCCCCACCGTGCCCGCGCAGCGCTGGGCGACCTCCTCGCAGACCCGCATCATGGCCGGCGGGACCACGACGTCCTCGGAGACCAGGCGGCGCAGGGGCGCCAGGGGGCGGTCGGTCGACGCCTCGGCGTGCCGCCCCAGCACGATGCCTTCGGTGTCCTTGCCCGAGAAGCGCACCCGTACCCGCATACCGGGCCCGGCTGCGGCGGTATCGGGGGTGACGGCGTACTCGAAGGGACGGTCCAGATGCGGCAGCACGCCCACCAGGCGCACGCTGGCCACGGGAAGCTCGTCGACGACGTCGAAGCCTGCGGTGGTGCGCAGCGTCCCGTCCCGGGGCGCCGATCCGCGTTCCGGGGCGGGAGGTTCGGGGGCGACGGGGGCTGTGAAGAGGCTCTCCTGCTCCCCGAGCGGTCCCACCGCCGCCGGCGTGGCGGACGTGTTCAGCGCTTGTGCACCGCCACCAGGTCGCACACGAAGATCAGGGACTCGCCGGGGGCGATCACGGGCGGTGCGCCCATGTCGCCGTAGGCGAGCGAGGCGGGGATCTCGAGGCGGCGGCGCCCGCCGACCTTCATGCCCTGGACGCCCTGGTCCCAGCCGGTGATGACCTGGCCGACGCCGAGCTGGAAGCGCAGCGGCTCGCCACGATCCCAGGAGGCGTCGAACTGCTCGCCGGTGGAGTGGGAGACGCCCACATAGTGCACGTCGACGACGTCGCCGCGGGCGGCCTGCTCGCCGTCCCCGACGATCAGTTCACTGCTGACCAGCTCGGTGGGCGCGGGGCCTTCGGGGTGCTCGATCTCGGGCTTGCTGCGATCCATGGGTCCTCCTGGGATGTGCGGAAGGGGCCGTCGTGCGGCCGCCTCCGCCGGGACGGTGTCGGTGTCGTGGGGTCAGTCTGCCTTGTGCGCGGCATCGAGCACGTCGATGACGAACAGGAGGGTCTGCCCGGCGAGCTCGTGCTCGGACTCGCCCTCCTCACCGTAGGCCTCGGCCGGGGGGACCACCAGCATCACCTGGGATCCGACGGGAAGGTCCAGCAGGTTCTCGTCCCAGCCGGGGATCACCTTCTGCATGCCCTGCGGGAAACCGAACGGCGCCCCACGCTCCCACGAGGAGTCGAACTGCTCACCGGAGTCCCAGTTCCATCCCGTGTAGTGCATGGTCAGGTAGTCGCCCTCGCGGGTGGCGTCCCCGGCGCCCTGGATGAGGGTCTCGCGGACGGTCTCGGTGGGTGCCTCGCCCTCGGGCGCGGACTCCAGGGAGGGTGCGCCGTTCTCGTCGAGGCTGACGGCCGGGAAGGTTCCGGAGGGCTCCTGCGCCTCGCCGTCGGCGCGCAGCGGCGAGACGACACGGTCGATGTCGGAGGCCTGGATGAGCGCGTAGGACTGCCCGGACGTCGTGGTCTGCCAGCCGGCCATCGCGACGCGCGAGCCGATCGGGACCGTGGTGAGGAACGCGAACGCCTCGTCACCGAGCGTCTCCGCGGTGACCTGCACGCCATTGGCCGGGGCGCCCTGCCACCAGGATTCGAGCACGTCGCCGGTGCTCGCGTCCGAATAGACGCTGCGCCAGATGATGGTGTCGCCCTCGGCGATCGTCTCGCCGTCCCCGGGGGTGATCAGAGCCGAATCGGGCGCGGTGATCTGCACCGGCGGGGTGAACTCGATCGTGGGCTCCGCCTCGAGGTCGTCGCTGACCGTCACGGCGGACAGGGCCGGGTCGCCGCCGCCGTCGGAGGCCGCCGCGGTGTTCTCGGCATCAGCGCCGTCGTCGGAGCAGGCGGCCACGCCGGCAACCGTGGTCGCAGCGAGAGCGGAGGTCAACAAGGTGCGGCGGCGGATCAAGAGCAGGCCTTTCGGATCGGGAGCCCCGAGCGGGGCACGTGCACCAGGGTACGGGGCGCGCGGCCCCGGATTCTCAGGCGGGCGGCGGATCATCGCTCGCCGATCCGGTCCCGGACCGGCGGATCTCGGCCAGGAGCTCGTCGACCGCGGGGAGCTCGGTCGCGAACGGGTCGAGGACCTGTACCGGCATGGACCCGGGACGGGTCAGGCGCATCGTGGTCCAGTCCACGACATGGTCGACGCCATGCTGCTGAGCGGCGGTGACCACCTGCCCGCGCAGGTGCGCCCGCGTGGTGGCGGGAGCGACCTCGCGGGCGGCCTCGATGCGCTGCTCGGAGAGGACCGCCGGAGCGAGCCCGCGGGCCTGGAGACTGGCGAAGAGGCCCTGGCCCGGCGAGATGTCGTGGTAGGCCAGGTCGAGCCGTTCCAGCGCCGGATCCGAGAGCTCGACCCCACGGCGCTCGGCGACCTGCGAGAACAGGCGCTCCTTGATGGCCCAGTCCAGACGGGTCGCGGCCCAGCTGCGGTCCCCGGTGCGCACCGCGTCGATCGCTCTCTGCCAGGTCTCCAGCACGTCGCGCTCGGCGCTGTCGGAGCCCTCGGTCTCCTCGGTGACCTCGGCGGCCAGATCCAGCCAGCGCTGCTGGATCTCGACCGCCGAGGTGGTCCCGCCGCCGGCCGTGGGAATCGGCGCCTGCCCGGTGAGGTCGCGCGCGACGGCGCGGATGGTGGCGATGTCGTCGGCCAGGGTCAGATCGGGCAGGGCCCGACCCGACTCGATGGCGCGCAGGACCAGGTCGGTGGTGGCGAAGCGCAGGTGCGTGGAGACCTCGCTCATCGTCGAGTCGCCGACGATGACGTGCAGGCGGCGGTACCTGGTGGGGTCGCCGTGGGGTTCGTCGCGGGTGTTGATGATCGGACGGGTTCGGGTGGTGGCCGACGAGACCGCCTCCCACATGTGGTCGCTGCGACGGGAGAAGACGAAGCGGGCCCCGTCCTCGTCACGCACCACTCCCCCGGCGCCGGTGACGATCTGCCGGGTGACCAGGAACGGCAGGAGGTACCGCGGCAGGCGCGTGAACTCGCCGCGGCGGTCGACGAGGTAGTTCTCGTGGGAGCCGAAAGCATTGCCCTCGGAGTCGACGTTGTTCTTGAGCAGGTGGATCCGAGCGTCCTGGCCGTCGGCGGCGAGGCGCTCCCCCGCCTGCTCGGCGAGGTCGGCGAAGATGCGTTCGCCGGCGCGGTCCTGGGCGACCAGTTCCCACCAGTCGTCGCATTCGGCCGTGGCGTACTCCGGATGGGAGCCGACGTCGAGGTAGAGACGGGCGGCGTTGGGCAGGAAGACGTTCGAGGAACGGCCCATGGCGACCACGGGCCGGAACAGCTCGCGGGCCGCGTTCTCCGGCTCGAGCGCGCGGGTGCCGTCGGCGTGCACGCACACCAGCCCGAACTCGGTCTCCAGGCCTCCGACTCGACGCCTCATCGGGTCACTGGCCGCCCTTCTGGACGAAGGAGCGCACGAAGGTCTCGGCGTTGGACTCCAGCACGGAGTCGATCTCGTCGAGCAGGTCGTCCGCAGCCTGGGCCGAGGCATAGGTCTGGCCGCCGCTGGCGCTCTCGGTGCTGCCGTTGTCGTCGTCCGGCTCGGGACCGGATGCATGCAGTGACTGCTGGGACACGGGATTCTCCTCGGTGGTCGGGGGCTGTGGTCGGTCTGCGGAATCGTGGTGTCAGCGCGGCCGTCGTGCGGAGACGCCGGCGTCGGGGCCGAGCATCATCCTCAGTGCTCGCCGACGGCTCGGCGCAGCGAGTCGAGGATCTGTTCGACGCCCCCGCGGAGGTCGATGCCGTGGGCCTGGCACCAGGAGGCGGAGCCGAGGCGCGGATCCGCCAGGCGCAGACGGTGTCCGCCGTCGGGCCCGGCCAGGGTGATCGCGTCCCACCCGGCCGAGGGGACGTGCTCGCGATGGGCGGCGATGAGGCGGCCGCGCAGGTGGGCGCGGGTCGACGCGGGCGGGGTGGTGATCGCCGCGTCCACCTCCTCCTGCGCCACGAGCGTGCCCACGGCGCCGGCTGCGCGCAGCTTCGCGAACAGGCCCCGGCTGGGACGGAGGTCGCTGAACTGCAGGTCGATCAGGGACAACCGCGGATCGCCCCACTCCAGGCCGTGCCGGGCGCGGTAGCGTTCGAGCAGCTGCAGCTTGGCGACCCATTCGATGCGGTCGGCGGCCAGCGCGGGATCCTGCTCGAGCAGGTCCAGCAGCTCGCCCCACGTGCGCAGTACCGCCGCGGTCTCCTCGTCGCCCGGGTCGCACAGCGGCTCGAGCGCCTCGAGGTGGGCGCGCTGAATCTGGAGGGCGGTGAGCTCGCGCCCGTCGGTCAGGGGCACGGTCGCTCTCAGCGTGGGGTCGTGGCTGATCGTGTGCACGGCCGCGACCGGGTCGGCCAGGCGCAGATCGGGAAGGATCGCATGCCCGGTGCGGTGCTCGGCCTCCAGCGCGGCGAGCACCAGGGAGGTGGAGCCGAGCTTGAGGAACGTCGACTCCTCCAGCAGGTTCGCGTCACCGATGATCACGTGCAGGCGGCGGAAGCGCGAGGGGTCCGCATGGGGCTCGTCGCGCGTGTTCACGATCGGCCGGTTCAAGGTGGTCTCCAGTCCCACCTCGGCCTCCATGAAGTCAGCGCGGGAGGAGATCTGGTAGCCGGGCTGCTCGCCCCGGGGACCGAGGCCCACACGACCGGCGCCCACGAGCACCTGGCGGGTGCTCAGGAACGGGAGCATCGCGGCGGTGAGGCGTTCGAACGGCACCTCGCGCTCGACGAGGTAGTTCTCGTGCGTGCCGTAGGACGCGCCCTTGCCGTCGGTGTTGTTCTTGTAGAGGGTGACGCCCGGGATGCCGTCGGCGGCCTCGAGGATTCCCATGGCGCGGCGAGCGATCTCCTCCCCAGCACGGTCGGCGACCACGGCCTCGCGGGCACGGGTGACCTCGGGGGCGGAGTACTCCGGGTGCGCGTGGTCGACGTACCAGCGCGCGCCGTTGGCCAGCACGGCGTTGCCGATCGAACGCTGGGCCGCCCAGCTGAGCACCTCGGCGTCATCGCCGTCCGGGGCGGTCTCGGGGCCGGCGGCCGGGGCATCCAGCTCGACGCTGGGCAGGCTCGGGGCGCTGGGCAGGTGCGCCTCGTGCACCTCGTCGGTGAGCTGGGTGGGGTGGGCTGCGGCGCGCTGCAGGTCGAAGCCGCGCGCGTCGCGCAGCGGGGTCTCATCGCCGTAGTCCCAGCGTACGCGGGATCCGCGCTCGCCCTCGTGCGGGTCCAGCAGGGCGTAGGCGCCGACGACCAGGTGCGAGAGTCCGACGGCGCTGCCGGCACCGGCGCGCGAGCGGGTCTCGGGATCGGTGTGGAGCACACCGAACTCGGTCTCGATCCCCATGACGCGCTCGGTGGTGAGGTCGGTGACATCCGCCAGGCCCGCCGGGCCGCCGGCCTGATCGCTCGTGTCAGTGCTCATCCCCGCACCTCCTCGACCAGGGGCTCCTCCGCCTCGGCCGCGCGGGAGCGTCCCTGCAGCGGGACCACTGCCTCGATCCGGCGGCCCTGCTTGCCGCGGGTGCCGGAGACGCGAGCCCAGTCCTCGGGGTGCGCCGCCGAGGGCATGTCCTCGTTCTCGACGAACTCGGCGGTGATCGCCTCGCGCAGATGCTGTGCGGTCAGTCCCACCGACCCGCTGGCCAGCTGGTCCTTGACCGCGAGCTTCTTGGCGCGGTCGGTGATGTTGCGCAGCGTCGCCCCGGAGACGAAGTCGCGGAAGTGGAGGGTCTCCTCGGAGCCGTCGGAGTACTCCAGGCGCACGAACGCCGAGGCCGGGCCGTCGTCGTAGATGTCCTGGGCCGCCACATCCAGCAGCTGGTCGCGGTCCTCCCGCATCGGGACGGACTCGTCGAGATAGAGCCCCAGGATCTCGCGGCCCGCCTCGAGATCGGGACGGCGCACTCGGATCTTCACGTCCAGCCGGCCGGGGCGCAGGATCGCCGGATCGATCATGTCCTCACGGTTGGAGGCGCCGATGACGATGACGTTGTCGAGGTCCTCGACGCCGTCGATCTCAGCCAGCAGCTGCGGCACGATCGTGGTCTCGACGTCGCTGGAGAGGCCGGAGCCGCGGGTGCGGAACAGGGCCTCCATCTCATCGAAGAAGATCACCACGGGGTGGTCGGCGGCGGCCTTCTCGCGAGCACGCTCGAAGACGAGGCGGATGGAGCGCTCGGATTCACCGACGTACTTGTTCAGCAGCTCCGGGCCCTTGATGTTGAGGAACGCGGAGTTCTCGAGGGCTTCGGCGACGCTGACGCCGCGCACCTCGGCCGATCGCAGCACGAGCTCGTGGGCGACGGCCTTGGCGATCATCGTCTTGCCGCAGCCGGGCGGGCCGTACAGCAGCACGCCCTGGGGCGGGCGCAGACCGTAGGTGCGGTAGAGGTCCTGCTGGAGGAACGGCAGCTCGACGGCGTCGCGGATGGCCTCGATCTGGCCGCCGAGCCCCCCGATCTGGTCGAAGGTGACGTCGGGGACCTGCTCGAGGACGAGGTCAGTGATCTCGGCGCGGTCGATGCGCTCCATGACCAGCTGCGCCTTCAGGTCGACCAGCACGTGGTCACCAGGGTGCAGCGCCTCCTCGGCCAGGGCGCCGGCGCGGCGCAGCACCCGGGTGTCGTCGGGGGCGACCGCCACGATCACGCGGGTGTCGGGCAGGGACTCCACGACGGGCACGACGTTGCCCGCATCGCTCGGGGCCACCGCCTCCACGGCTGCCAGCGACTCGTTCAGTCGCAGCTCGGCGCCGGGTTCCAGGCTCTCCAGGTCCAGGCTCGCGGCCGTGGCCACGCGCAGCCGGCGGCCGTTGTGGAGCACGTCGATGGTGGTCCCCTCGGTGCGGCGCAGGAACGTGGCGTAGGAGTTCGGCGGATCCCCCACCCGCTCCAGGTCGGCCTTGAGCTCGACGATCTGGGCGCGGGCGGCTCGCAGCCCGCTGGTGAGGCGGTCGTTGTGGGCGGCCAGCTGCTCCAGCTCGGCCGTCATCTCCGCGTAGGTCTTCATCGTCGCGGCCTCTCCTTCCCTGTCGTCGCCGGTCGGCTCAGCGGTCCCGGCCCTGACGGATGTCGCGCAGGGCGCGCTTGAGCTTGCGCGGGGCGACACCGCGCTCCCCCAGATCCTGCGGGCCCCATTCGCTGTCCGAGCCGCCGAAGCCGTCGTTGGCGGGATCGTTCATCTCCTCCTCGACCCGCGAGCCGGGAGCCGGGCGGGTCACGCGCGACAGGGCCGACGTGCCGTGGGCCGTGCGGCGCGAGGTGAGCAGGAACCCGGTATGGGCGTTCATGCGGTGCTCCGGTCGCACCGCGAGCCCCTCGAGGTGCCAGGGACGCACGAAGGACTCCCAGGCGAAGGGCTCGGTGAACTCCCCATGGTCGCGCAGCGCCTCGGCGGTGCGGGAGAGCTGGGTGACCGTGGCGACGTAGGCGAGGAACACGCCCCCGGAGACGAGCACCTCCGCGGCGGCCTCGATGCATTCCCAGGGGGCGAGCATGTCCAGGACGACGCGGTCGACGGCGGGCCCGTCGGGCGCCAGCGTCGGGGCGACGTCCTGGAAGTCGCCGACGGTGAGATCCCAGGACGGGTTGGGGCCGCCGAAGAAGGTCTCGACGTTCTCCCGGGCCACCTCGGCGAAGTCCTCGCGGCGCTCGATCGAGTGCAGGCTGCCGTCGGGGCCGACGGCGCGCAGCAGCGCCGTGGTCAGGCCGCCGGAGCCCACCCCGGCCTCCAGCACGCGGGCGCCGGGGAAGATGTCGCCCCACATGAGGATCTGGGCGGCGTCCTTGGGGTAGATGATGGCGGCGCCGCGCGGCATGGAGAGCATGTAGTCGGCGTACAGCGGGCGCAGCGCCTGGTATCTGGTGCCCCGGTTGTCCTCGACGACCACGCCGTCCTCGGCGCCGATCAGCTGGTCGTGGCGCAGCACGCCGCGGTGGGTGTGGAACTCGCCGCCGGGCTTCAGGGTGATGGTGTGCAGCCGGTTCTTGGAGTCGGCGAGCTGGACCTTGTCGCCGAGATCGAAGGGGCCGGTGCGGTCCAGGCCGCGGCGGGGCGCGCGGGGCGCGGGGCCCTGCGCCCCGGTCCGGGCTGCGGGCTGCGACGGCTGATCAGTCATGCGTTCCAGCATATGACGTGCGGTGAGACGGACGGGAGGAAGGGAGGCGATGTTCACCGACCGCGCAGAAGCGCATTGACGTCGGCGCTCATGATCACCCCGTGCACCGCCCCCTCGGCGTCGGTGACGAGGTAGCCGGGCATAGGGCGGGCGAGCATCACCGAGACCAGCGCGTTGCCGCGCAGGGAGGCGTCGAGTCGGCCGATCGGGCCGACGGATCCGGCGACCGCGCTGACCGGGGTGGCTGCGCGCCGGTCCGCCGGGACCGCGGCGGCGGCGACGGGATCGATGCGGTAGGCGCTGCCGATGTGCCCGGACCCGGGCGGGGCGGGGTCGAGGATGAGCACGTCGTCGAGGTCGCCGGTGGTGCCCAGCTCGGCCAGGGGCCGGCTCGGCGGGACGATTCGCATCGGATGGGCGAGGCTCTCCGCGTCGAGGGAGTCGACGCGGTGGCTGAGGTTCGCCGATTCCAGTGCCCGGGAGGCGCCCTGCCACAGCATGCCCGCGATCAGGACGGCCCACAGCACGGTCAGCAGCGAGAGTGTTCCCGCCCCGTCGGCCCGCACGATCCGCACCAGGGGAAACACGACCACCAGCACCGCGATGCCGCGACCGATCCAGGCGGTGATGCGGGTTCCCAGCAGCGGGTTGCGCAGCACGCCGGACAGCAGGGACTCCAGGGCGCGGCCGCCGTCCATCGGCAGCCCGGGGAGCAGATTGAACAGGGCGAGGGCGATGTTCAGCCACGAGGACAGGCCCCAGAACACCGCGGCGGACGAGCCGGGCTCGGACAGGGACGCGGCGCCGGCGGTGAGGGCTGCGAGCACCCCGTTGCTGATCGGGCCGGACAGGGAGATCACCAGCGAGGGCAGCGCTCCCAGCGCCTCCCCGCGGTACTGGGTGTGCCCGCCCCACAGGGTCAGGGCGATGTGGTCGACCGTGGCGCCGAACGCCCGGGCGCTGAGGGCGTGCGCGGATTCGTGCACCAGCACGGAGACGATCATGAACAGGGCTATGCCCAGGGACAGCAGGATGGGCGTCAAGGGATCCGTCGTGCCGCCCCGGGCGAGCCCGGGGTGGATGATCACGGCGAGGATCAGCACGGTGACGAGCGTGCCCGGGCTGACACGGATCGGCGGCAGCGGGCCGAGGCGCAGCGTGGGGCTCTTCATCATCCGTCTCCTTCGGGCCGGGGACGGCGGCTCCCCAGGACAGGGCGAGGATATCCGCTGCGCCTGCACCCCGGCTCCGTCCCGTCGGCGGAGCCTATGATGGAGCGATGAGTCGAATCGCCATCACGGCTTTCAGCGGATGGAACGACGCGGGAGAGGCCGCCACGGGGGTGATCGAGCACCTGCTCGAGGTGTGGCCGTCGCGTCCTGCCGGAGCGGTCGATGCCGAGGAGTACATCGACTTCCAGGTCAACCGGCCCGAGATCCGCACGACGGAGGCGGGCCTGCGCGTGATCGACTGGCCCGACACCGAGCTGCGCATCCTCCAGCCCCCGCGGGGACCGGAGATCGTCACCGTCCTGGGCCCGGAGCCGTCCCTGCACTGGAAGCGCTTCTGTGACGAGGTGCTCGAGCAGATGCAGATCCTCGACGTGAGCTCCGTCATCTCGCTGGGCGCGCTGCTGGCGGACTCGCCGCACTCGCGCCCGCTGCCGGTCTCCTCTGCGGTCGAGCCCGGGTCCGCCGAGCCGGTCGAGGACTCGGAGCTGTACTCCGGTCCGGTCGGGGTGCCGACGATCCTGGCGCGGCGCGCCGCCTCCGCCGGTCTCCGCACCACCAGCATCTGGGTGCAGGTGCCCCACTACGTCTCGCAGAACCCCTCGCCGAAGGCGGTGCTGGGTCTGCTGCGGGAGGTCCAGGAGCGCGTCAGCGCGCCGATCCCGATCGAGGAGCTGATCGAGGACGCGGAGGCGTGGGAGCGCGGTGTCGACGAGCTGGCCCGCACCGACGAGGACGTCGCGGAGTACGTGCGGCGACTGGAGCAGGCGCAGGACGCGGCCGGGCTGCCCGAGGCCAGCGGCGACGCCATCGCGAAGGAGTTCGAGCAGTTCCTGCGGCGGCGACGCGAGTCGGAGTAGTCCCCCTCCTTCCCGCGCGGCCCCCCTCCCGCGCGGCCCCCCTCCCGCACGGCCTCCTCCCAGGTGGTCTTCCTCCCGGGCGGCCTGCTTTCCGCGCGACGTCGCGGCGCAGGACATGGCCCACCACGACGGCTCGCCGACCCGTGCCGCCCGTTCCCCCGATCCGTGTCTCCTGCGCCACGGATCGGGGGAACGGGCCGGCGCGTCGGACCGGGGGAACGGGCCGGCGCGTCGAGTCGGCCCGGGGCCGCCCGGCTGCCGGCCGCTCAGCTCGTGCGCGGAGTCAGGTCCAGTCCGAACAGGGCGTCCGCCGCGGCGGGCACATCGCCGGGAGCCCGGTCGCCGGCCTCGGGGGCTTCACCGCTGCCGGCCGAGTCGGAGGCCCAGGCGTCCAGGGCGCTCAGCGCGGACGGCGTGTCCAGGTCGTCGCGCAGCGCGCGGCGCAGCGCCTCGACCGTCTCCGGGTGCTGCCCTCCCTGTTCGGCGGCGCCCCGGTAGCTGTGCAGACGGCTCGTGGCGAGGTCGACCTCCTCGGCGGACCATTCCCAGTCGGCGCGGTAGTGATGGGCCATGAGCACCAGCCGGACCACCATCGGGTCGATGCCATCGCGCACCAGTCGGTGGACGAAGACCAGGTTGCCCAGGGACTTGCTCATCTTCTCGCCCTCATGGGCGACCATGCCGCTGTGCATGTAGGTCCCGGCGAAGCCGCGGCCCAGGGCCACGGCATGCGCCGCGCCGAGGTCGTGATGGGGGAAGATCAGATCGCTGCCACCGGCCTGGACGTCGAAGGGCAGGCCGAGGCCGTCCTCGGCGATGCAGACGCACTCGACGTGCCAGCCGGGACGGCCACGGCCCAGGACACCGCCGTCCCACGCGGGCTCGCCCTCCCGTTCGGCGCGCCACAGCAGCGGATCGAAGCGGCCCCGCTTGCCCTCGCGCTCCGGGTCACCGCCGCGCTCGGCGAAGACCGAGAGCATCTGCTGCTCGCTCCAGCCCGAGACATCGCCCAGCGCCCCGTCCACAGCCAGGTCGAGATACCAGTCCGGGCCCGCAGCGTCCTCGGCGGGGACGGGATACGCGCGTCCGCGCTCGTGCACGCGCTGGACCAGAGCGATGATCCCGTCCATGCTCTCGCTGACGGAGCGATAGGTGTCCGGGGCGAGGATGCGCAGCGCCTCCATGTCCTCGGCGAACAGGGCGGTCTGCGAGGCGGCGAGCTCGCGCCAGTCGACCCCGTCGCGGGCGGCACGCTCCAGCAGCGGGTCGTCGACGTCGGTGACGTTCTGGGCGACGTCCACCTCCAGCCCCGTGTCCAGCAGCGCACGCCGCATCAGGTCCGCGGCGTGATACGTGGCCGCATGCCCCAGATGGGTCGCGTCGTACGGCGTGATCCCGCAGACGTACAGCCGGGCGCGACCGGGCATGATCGGGACGAGGGGCGCCACCCGCCCCGTCCGGGTGTCGTGCAGCCTCAGCGGGATGTCGGAGGCGGGAAGGGGCGTGATCGACGGGGAGGTCCAGGAAAGCACCGTCCGATCATACGGGCCGTGCGAGGCCTCAGGCGCCGCCGAGAGGGTCGACCACTCCGAGCCACAGCAGAACCAGCAGCACCAGGCCAGCGGCCACGCGGTAGAGGACGAAGGGCAGGTAGGAGCGGTTCTCGATCAGCCGCATGAACCACACGATGACGGCGTATCCCACCCCGAAGGCGACGGCCGTCGAGATGATGATCGCCACCAAGGAGGGCTCCCCGGCCGCGGCTGCGGCGGCACGACCGTCGGCGGACAGCAGCGCCGGCACCTCCTTGGCGGCCTTGTAGAGGCCGGAGGCGAAGACGGCCGGGATGGCGAGGAGGAACGCGTAGCGTGCGGCGGCCTGACGGGTGTAGCCCATGAGGAGGCCTGCGGTGATGGTCCCGCCGGACCGTGAGACGCCGGGGATCAGGGCGAGGGCCTGGGCGAGGCCGAAGAGGATGCCGTGACGGACGGTGAGGGTGTCCAGCTCCTTGCGCTGAGGAGCGATGCGGTCCGCCAGTCCGAGCAGCACACCGAATCCGATCAACATCGACGCGGTGATGTAGAGGTTGCGCAGGCCGTGATCGATCTGGTCCTCGAACAGCAGTCCGAGCACGCCGATCGGGATCGACCCGACGATCACCAGCCAGCCCATCCTCACGTCCGGATCGGACTGGGGGACCTTGCCGGCCAGGGCCTTGAACCACTTGCCGATGATGCGGGTGATGTCCTTCCAGAAGTACATCACCACGGCCGCTTCGGTGCCGAGCTGGATGATGGCGGTGAAGGCCGCGCCCGGGTCCTGGCCGGGATCCATGAGCTCACCGACGACGCGCACATGGGCGCTCGAGGAGATCGGGAGGAACTCGGTCAGTCCCTGGACGAGCCCCAGGATGATCGCCTCGATGAACGACATGGACTCTCCTCGGGGAAGGACGGACGGCGCACTCGGGCCGACATGTTCATCGGCCTCGGACAGAGTACGCGGCGCCGGGCTCGATGCCCGGCGCCGCGTGGGGACCTGTGGTGAAGATGGCGTGCACGTTCTACGACCCGCTCATGGAGCGGTCTCAGCGCTCGGCGTCATCCTCGTCGTAGTCGCCGTCCTCGTAGTCATCGTCATCGTCCTCGTCGTCCTCGAACTCATCGAGGTCGTCGAAGTCGTCGTCATCCTCATCGTCGTCGTCCTCGGCGTCGAAGACGATGAGCGGGGTGGCGATGTCGTAGGCGTCGAACAGAGCGTCGTCGTAGGTGTCGAAGGCCGTGGTCAGACGTTCGGTCGCGGCGTCCAGGGCCGGATCGTCGTCACCGCGGGACGCGGCGGCGGCCTCGTAGTGACGTTCCAGGGCAGCGATCAGCGCAGCGAGAGCGGAGCGAGGATCCGTGTTCATGGTTGGACGGTACCGCGTCGGACGGCAGAATGGACAGTGGAACCGGCCGGGCCGGGGTCACGACTCTGCTCGTCGGGCAGCGGCGGCCCCGGAGCCGGCCGATACGCGTCTATGCACACAGGAGGATGCCGTTGTCCGGAGGCCAGCAGCCCCTCGCGGCTCGAATCGAGCACGTGCGCGATCCCCGCGGGATCAGGGATCTGCCGCTGGAGCGGGGACGCCGCGCGGAGGACTACGAGTTCCAGATCATCACGGTCCCGCGCAACAGCTCCGTGGCCCAGGTGCGGGCCACACTGACGGAGCAGGCCGAGTACGGCCGGTGGGAGCACGCCCGCACCCGCCTGTACATGGGCGGGGGCAAGAAGGTGTGGATGCGGCGACGCATCATCCGTGTCGAATCCACCCTCGGGTACTCCCCCGTGATCGAGATCTGAGATCGCCGGCCCGTCCACAATCCTCCCGGACGGGCGGGAACCGTCCCGCATCTCTGGTGCAATAACCGTGTGCCCGTTGCTGCTGCCCCGCTGATCCCGCTCGTCGTGCTGCTGGTGCTGTACCTGCCGCCGGCGCTGGTGCTGGCCTGGGTCGACGGGCGCGAACACCGCCTGCCCAATCCGTGGGTCGGCTCGATGACGGCGGCCGTGGCCGCCGCTCTGGCGATCACGGCGGCCGCCGTCCCCGCCCTGCGCGGCGGGCTGCGTACCGCTGTCGTGCTGGCGCTGGTGCTGGGGGTCGGCGCGATCCTGATCGCCCTGGTGGCGCCTGCGCTGCTGGGTATGGGCGACGCGAAGACGGTACCGGTGGTGGTGCTGATGTGCACCGCACTCGGCGGGGACGTGCTGATCGCCGGGCTGCTGGGGATCGCGCTGGTCGCGGGCGCCGCCGGGACCGTCGTGGTGGCCGTGACCCGCCGCGCCGGCGTGCGCTTCGCTCTGGGCCCGGTGCTGCTGGCGGGGCCGTTCCTGGGCCTGCTGGGCGCTCCGGTGGTCCGCAGCGCTCTGGGGACGGCCTGAGCTCAGGGGCCCTGCGACGGCTTCCCGGCGGCCTGGCGCTGGCGCCGCGCCTCGTACAGGGCGATCGAGCCTGCGATGGAGGCGTTCAGCGAGGAAGCGCTGCCGGTCATGGGGATCTCGGCGACGACGTCGCATCCCTCGCGCCAGCCGGCGCTCATCCCGATCGTCTCGTTGCCCACGACGATCACGACGGGGCCCGTGAGATCGACGTCGGAGATCGCGCGGCCACCGGCCTCGTCGAGACCGAGCACCGTCCAAGGTTCGCCCTCCCCGCGCCGGGAATCGACCCAGTCCAGCACGTCGCGGTGCGAGGCCCGTCGCAGCACGGGCTGGGCGAAGATCGACCCGGTGCTGGCACGGATGGCGGCCGGATCCCAGGGGTCGGCGCTGTGCCCGGTGATGATCAGGCCAGCGCCACCGAGTGCGTCGACGGTCCGGGCGAGGGACCCGATGTTGCCGGGACTCGAGGGCCGGTCGAAGACGACCAGCAACGAATCGGACGACGGCGTCAACCGGTCGAGGTCGTCGCTCGGCACCGCGGCCAGGGCGAGCAGCTCGGGGACCCCCTCCTCGCGCTCCCCCAGCTCGGCCATCAGCTCCGCATCGACCTCGACGACCGGCGCCGGCGGCGAGGCCAGGAGCTCGCGGGCCCACCGGGAGGGCCGCTCCCGGCCGTCGGACAGCAGCGCCCGGATCTCGACGCCATGGGCGATGGCCCGGGTGATCGGCCTGACCCCTTGGACGATCATCTCTCCGCTGCGGGAACGCTTGGTGCGGTTGGTCAGCAGGGACTGCCACTGCTGGAAGAGGGCGTTACGACGGGCGAGCCGCGCCGGGAGCCTGGTGCCGGTTCCGTGCGACCGCGTCATGCGCCCGCCCCGTCGTATCCGAACTGTCGCCACGCCTCGTACACGGCGATCGAGACGGCATTGGCGAGATTCAGGGAGCGCCGGGCCGGGAGCATGGGGATCCGCACCCGGGCGGTCACCCGGGGGTGCTCCAGGGCCGAGGCCGGCAGGCCGGTCGGCTCCGTGCCGAACAGCAGCACATCCTCGGGGGCGTAGTCGATCTCGTCGAAGGTCGTCTCGGTATGCGCGGTGAAGGCGAACACCCGCGCCGAGGGCGCGGCTGCCAGGGCGCGGTCCAGATCGGGGTGGATGCTCACATCGGCGAGATCGTGGTAGTCGAGCCCGGCCCGGCGCAGTTTCGCGTCCTCGAGATCGAAGCCGAGCGGCTCGATGAGGTGGAGCCGGGCCCCGGTCACGGCGGAGAGCCGGATGGCGTTGCCGGTGTTCCCGGCGATCGCGGGCTCATGGAGGAAGACGTGGACCATGCCGACGATTCTCCCACGGTGCTCCGTGGTGACCCGGGTCGTGACCCGGCGGTGCCTCAGCCGGCCGGTGACGCAGAAGAACCCCGCTCCACGATCGGAGACGGGGTCCCACAGGGTGTCCGAGAGGGGACTTGAACCCCTACGCCCTAATACGGGCACTAGCACCTCAAGCTAGCGCGTCTACCAATTCCGCCACCCGGACAGGCGGCCGCCGCAGCGACTGAAGAAGATTAGCACGGGCCGGCGCTCGAAATGGGCCCCATCCGCCTCCTGCCAGCACGGACGTGAAGACAATCACGCCATGACGCCGATCCGGCCGGTCCGCATGAGTGTGCGGAGGAGCTCCAGTGCCGCCTCCACGCGGGCGACGAAGGGGCCGGCGGAGCTGTCCGGCAGGCGCTCGGCGAGGTCCTGCAGGGCGGCAGCGGCCAGGACGACCATCGTCGGGTCGGGGTCGATGAGCGAGTCCGGATCCCAGGCCTCCAGAGTGGCCAGGGTCTGGTCGAGCTCGTCGGAGGCGGCGTGCTGGGTCGCGGTCAGCAGGTCCACCCGGGCCCGGGTGGCCAGTGCTGTGCAGCGTCGCAGCAGCGGTGTCGAGACGTCCGGGCCGATGGGCGCAGTGTCCGTGGCCGGATCGGCTGTGGACTTCGCCGTGGGCGGGGACGTGGCGGGGACGATCGTGGCAGAACCGGCTCGCTGCGGGTCGATGGGGTCGTTCTCGCCCCCGAGCCCTTGGTCCAGGTCCATGAGTCACTTCCTCGTGCTCGATCCAGCGGCGTCCGACGAGACCCGTCGGGCGCCGCCACTTTACTACTCCTTTGCTGAACCCGACAAGGGAGCACGGTGTCGTCAGCCCGGCGTCCCGGGGCCCGAGGCGCGCCGGGCGACCTCTCCGCGCGCCGCCGCCAGCATCTCGGTGACGGGGGCCGCGGTGACCGCGAGCATGGAGCGCACCTGCATGTCGGCCTGGTGGGCCAGCATCTCGAGACCGTCGGCGACGGTGCCGCCGCGCTCGGCGACCAGGGCCGCCAGCGGGGCCGGCCACGGGTCGTAGAGCACGTCGAGGAACACCTGCGGCACCGCGAGCGGCTCGCGCCGGCGCCAGTCGGCGGCGACCGTCTCGGCGCCGCCGACGGCGAGGGCGCTGACGACGACCTCCGCCGTCAGGGCAGCGTGATTGTCCTCCCACGCCACCAGCTCGACGGGGGTACCGGCCCGGGCGGCGAGGGCCTCCAGCGGTGCCAGCTTCTCCGGGCTGCGTGCCGTCAGCACGATGGTGCCGGTCCCGAGAGCGACCAGGGCGGCGACCGCGCTGAGCGCCGTCGACCCCGACCCGATCACCGCGCCCCGCACGGGCCCGGCAGTTCCGGAGCCGGCGGGTGCGACGCCGTGATCGCCCAGTGCCGCCACGATCCCGTGGACATCGTGGTTCTCCGCCCGCCACGTGCCGTCGGGGCGACGGATCAGGGTGTTGGAGACGCCCAGGGCGCGCGAGGTCTCATCGGACTCGGCGGCCAGCGCGAAGGCCTCCGGCTTGCCGGGCATCGTCACGCTCAGGCCGTCCAGCTCGCGGCCGGCGCCGCCCTGCACGAATGCCTCCAGCTCGCCGGCGGGGACGTCGTAGCGCTCGTACGTCGCGTCCTCGATACCAAGGGTGCGGTAGGCGGCGGCATGCAGGACGGGCGAGAGCGAATGCGCGACCGGCGAGCCCACCACCGCGAACCGGGAGGGGGCGGTCACCCCTTCGCCTCCGCCCAGGCCTGCCATTCGGCCACGTTCTTCTCGTGCTCCGCCCAGGTCTCGGCGAACTTCGTCTCCCCGGTGTCGGTGTTGACCGTCACGAAGTACAGCCAGTCGCCCTCGGGCGGGTCGATGGTCGCATCCAGCGTCGCGCCCCCGGGGGCGGCGATCGGCCCCGGGGGGAGGCCGGTGTGGGCGTAGGTGTTGTACGGGCTGTCGGTGGCACGCTCTTCGTCGGTGGTGCCGACGCTGGCGCTCTTGCCGGTGACGTAGTGGACCGTGGAGTCGAACTGGAGCCTCATCGGTTTGCCGCCGGCATCACCGGCGCCCTCGAGCCGATTATGGATGGTGCGCACGACCTTTCCGTAGTCCTCGGCGTTGCTGGCCTCGAGCTCCGCGAGGGAGGCGATGGTCAGCGACTCGTGCCACTCCTCCTCCGGGATCTCGCGAGCTGTCAGCTCCTCCTCCATGCGCTCCCACATCATCGAGATGACCTCCTCGGCGGTGGCCTCCTCGGGGATGTCGTAGCGGCCCGGCCACAGGTATCCCTCCATTGACTCCGCCGGGTTCTCGGGGATGCCGTAGGAGGTGTAGTCCTCGGCAGCCGCCTCGAAGTCCTCCACCGGGATCCCTGAGGCCTCGGACAGGAGCGGCCAGATCTGGGTCAGACGCAGCCCCTCGGGCACGATCACCCGGTGTCCGGCGAGATTCGCGGGATCCATCAGGGCTTCCAGCGCGTCGGCGGCGGGCATCTTCTGCTGGAGCCGGTAGACGCCCGGCTCGATGCCCGAGGCGTCGGGCGTGTTGGCGAAGAGATTGACGAACGGGCCCGTGGTCTTGATGACGTCGTGCTCGACGAGGGTCTGTGCGATGTCGGTGCCGGTGTCGCCCTCGGCGACCTCGACGACGGCTTCCCCGCTGCCGGGCCCCGGGTAATCGGCCGCCTCGGTCTCGACGCTGACGTTGGAGGTGAGCCACCGGTATCCCTGGACGCCGCCGACGCCGAGCCCGGCGACCACCAGGATCACCAGCAGCACAGGGAGCACCGAGCGCACGAACCCTCCGCGCCGCGGACTGCGCCGGCGGCCTCGATGGCTGTTGCCCTTCGCCGGCGCCGCGCCGTGATCGCCGCTGCTGGATTCCTCCTGTGTGAGCTCCTCCAGGGACAGCTCGTCGTCGCTCATGCGGTGCCCTCCTGATCGGTGCGTTCCGCCTGCTCGGAATCGTCCTGCGCGGCAGGCACGAGCTCGCCGGCGCGTGCTGCGGTCGACCGTTCGATGTCCAGCGCCTGCTGCAGGATCATCACGGCGGCGACCTGATCGACGACCTGCCGGTGCTTGCGTCCCTTGCGACCCGAGGTGTGCAGCGCCTGGTGTGCTGTCACCGTCGTCAGCCGCTCGTCGAGAAGGCGGATCTCGACGTCGCCGACTCCCGTGGTGTCCTGCGGGCCCTGTGCCAGGACCGTGGCCAGTTCTGCAGCGAAGTCGCGGGCCTTGGCGGCGGCAGGTCCTTCGGTCCCGTCCAGGGAACGCGGAAGCCCGACCATGATGACACGAGCTTCCGTCTCGCGCGCCTCGAGCGCCACGCGCGCGGCCGCGGACTGCCGTTCGACGGTCTCGACCGGGGTCGCCACCAACCCGTCGCGGTCGCTGCGGGCGAGCCCGACCCGGACATCTCCGACATCAACCCCCAGACGGACTCCGCGGGGAAGCCCCGCGACATCCTGGACGTCGTCGGATGGCCTCATGCGGTCACGGCCGCCTCGATAGTGCTGCGCACCGCGGCGAGGGCATCGGGGATGCGGGCGGGCTCACCGCCGCCTCCCTGGGCGAGGTCGGGCTTGCCGCCGCCGCGTCCGCCCATCGCCTCGGCGGCGGTGGCCAGGATCTTCCCGGCGGCCAGGCCCAGATCGCGGGCTCCGGGGCTGGTGGCGACGACGAGCGCGGCGCGCTCGTTCTCGTGCCCGGCCACGGCGACCACGGCAGGCGCGTCGTCGCCCAGGCGCGAGCGCAGGTCCAGCGCGAGGGTCCGCAGATCGCCGGCGGCGATCCCCTCCCCGGCGTCGTGGGCCAGCAGCCGCACCCCGGCGACGTCGACCGCTTCGCCGGCCAGGCGCCCGGCCTCGGCCTGCAGCTGCTGCCCGCGCAGTGCGGCCAGCTGCTTCTCCATGTCCTTGGTCCGCTGGGTCAGGGCGCGCACCCGGTCGGGCAGGTCGTCAGGAGATCCCACCTTCAGCAGCTCGGAGAGCTGGGAGACCAGGGCGTGCTCCTTGGCCTGGTAGCGGTAGGCGGACAGGCCCACCAAAGCGTCGACGCGACGCACGCCGCTGCCGATGGAGGACTCCCCCATCAGCTGCACGGTGCCGATGGCGCCGGTGCTGGGGACATGGGTGCCGCCGCACAGCTCACGGGACCAGTCCCCGCCGATGGAGACGACCCGGACGATGTCGCCGTACTTCTCGCCGAACAGGGCCTGGGCACCGAGCGCGCGAGCCTCGTCGATCGGCATCTGCTGGTCGGTGACCGCGAGCTCGTCCTGCAGCAGGGTGTTCACCCTGCCCTCGATCTGCTCGAGCGCGCTGTGCGGGACGCCCTGGCCGTAGCGGAAGTCGAAGCGCATGCGGCCCGGCGAGTTCTCCGAACCGGCCTGGGTCGCGCCCTCACCGAGCTCCTCGCGCAGGGACTGGTGGACCATGTGCGTGGCGGTGTGCGCGCGGGCGATCGCGCCGCGGCGGGCGGTGTCGATCGCGGCGACCGCCTCGGTCCCGGTGGCGACCGAGCCTTCGACGAGACGGCCGCGGTGGACGATGAGCCCGCGCACCGGGGCCTGCACGTCGTCGACCTCGATCAGGCCGCCGCCGGCGATGGTGATCTGGCCCTGATCGGCGAGCTGGCCGCCGGCCTCGGCGTAGAACGGGGTCGAGGCGAGGACCACCTCGACATCCGCCGGGGCATCGACCGCGTTGACGAGCTCCCCGCCGACCAGCACCGACTCGACGGTGGTCGCGACGGTGGACTCCGTGTAGCCCAGGAACGGCACGCTCTCGCCGCGCTGGGTGAGCAGCCGGTTGTAGATCGCCGTGTCGGTGTGCCCGGACTTCTTGGCGGCGGCGTCGGCGCGGGCGCGCTCGCGCTGCTCCTGCATGGCGCTGCGGAAGGCAGTCTCGTCGACCGTGAGGCCGACCTCGTGGGCCATCTCGACGGTGAGGTCGATCGGGAAGCCGTAGGTGTCGTGGAGACGGAAGGCGTCCTCGCCGGGGACGGAGCGGCCCCCGCTGCCCTTCACATCGCTCACCAGCTGATCGAAGATCGTGGTGCCGGTCTCGAGGGTGCGGCGGAACGCCTCCTCCTCGGCGTAGACGATCTCGGAGATGCGGCCGAAGTCTGCCTCGAGCTCCGGGTAGGACTCCACCATCACCGACTGCGAGATGGGCAGCAGCTGCGGCATGGACGGCTGGGTGTGGCCGAGCAGCCGCATCGAGCGCACGGCGCGTCGGATCAGGCGGCGCAGCACGTAGCCGCGGCCTTCGTTGCCGGGCCGGACCCCGTCGGCCACCAGCATCATCGCGCTGCGGACGTGATCGCCTACGATGCGCAGACGGACGTCGTCCTCCTCGTCGGCCCCGTAGACCCGTCCGGTGAGCTCCTGCGCCTTCTCGATGACGGGGAAGACCTGGTCGATCTCGTACATGTTCTGCTTGCCCTGCAGCAGATAGGCGACGCGCTCGACACCGAGCCCCGTGTCGATGGACTTCTGGTCGAGCTCACCGAGCAGCGGGTAGTCCTTGCCCGTGCCCTCGCCGCGCAGGTACTGGTCGAACACGAGGTTCCAGATCTCGATGTAACGGTCCTCGGCGCGCTCGTCACCCGGCCATTCGGGGACCGTGCCGGTGACGGCCTCGGGTCCGTACTCCGGGCCGCGGTCGTAGTGCCACTCGCCGCAGGGACCGGCGGGACCCGGCTGGCCGGTGTCCCAGAAGATCTCCTCGCGCGGCAGACGCACCACGCGGCGGGGCTCGAGCCCGATCACCTCGGTGACGTGGCGGTAGGACTCCTCGTCGTGCTCCCAGACGGTGAACCACAGGCGCTCGGGATCCATGCCGAGCCCGCCGGCGTCCTGGCTGGAGGTCAGGAACTCCCAGGAGAGGTCGATCGCACCCTGCTTGAAGTAGTCGCCGAAGGAGAAGTTCCCCGCCATCTGGAAGAACGTGCCGTGGCGCGTGGTGCGGCCGACGTTCTCGATGTCGTTGGTGCGGATGCACTTCTGGACGCTGACCGCGCGCGCGTACGGAGGCTTCTCGGTGCCCACGATGTACGGGATGAAGGGAACCATGCCGGCGATCGTGAACAGGATCGAGGGGTCCGAGGAGACCAGCGAGGTGCTGGGGACGACCTCGTGCTGCTTCGAGGCGAAGAATTCGAGCCAGCGGCGATGGATCTCTGAGGTGCGCATGTCTGGGGAGGTCCTTCCTGAGACACCTGGGGCGGGCCCGCGGCGGCGCCGGGCGGGCGGTGCGGACACGAAGGCCCCGGTCAGGGTACCGGAGTACTCCTGCCGGGGCCTTTCGCGTCGCGATCAGCGCATGTCAGCGCGCGTAGTACTCGACGACCATCTGCACGTCGCAGGTCACGGGGACCTCGGCGCGCTTGGGCCGCGAGACCAGCTTGGCCTTGAGCTGGTCGAGCTCGACCGACAGGTACACCGGGGTGGAGGCGTAGACGTCGGAGTTACCGCCCTCGGCGGCGATCTGGTACTGGTCCATGGCCTGAGCCTTCGGCTTGACCTGGATGGTCTGGCCGGGCTTCACGCGGAAGGAGGGCCGGTCGACCACCTTGCCGTCGACCATGATGTGGCGGTGCACGACGGCCTGACGGGCCTGGAGGATGGTGCGGGCGAAGCCTGCACGCAGCACGAGCGCGTCGAGACGCATCTCGAGCAGCTCGACCATGCTCTCGCCGGTCAGGCCCGCCTCCTTCTTGGCGTCCAGGTAGGAGCGGTGCATCTGCTTCTCGCGCAGTGCGTACTGGGCGCGCAGACGCTGCTTCTCGCGCAGACGCACGGCGTAGTCGGACTCGGTCCGACGGCGAGCACGGCCGTGCTCGCCCGGGGGGTACGGGCGCTTCTCGAAGTACTTGATCGACTTCGGGGTGAGCGGGAGCCCGAGGGCTCGGGACAGGCGCGCCTGCCGGCGCGCACGGGTGACGTTGGTCACGAGGTCTACCTCTGTTCGCGTGGTTGAATCCTGATCTTGCAGCCGCGGATTCAGCGCCCCACACTACCCCAGCGCACACCGCTGCTCAACGGACATCGGCCCCGATCAGCGCCCGAGTCCTGTGGAGTCCCCCACAGCGCCGCGGAGGGCGCCGCCCTCAGCTGCCGCGCGCGTCGTCCGAGCGCAGGATCCTGCGCAGCGCCTCGACCCGCCGGCTGGTGCGGTCCTCGTTGCCGTGGTTCGTGGGCCGGTAGTAGTCCACCCCGACGAGATCGTCCGGGGCGTACTGCTGGGCGACCACGCCGTGCGGCGCGTCGTGGGCATACCGGTAACCGGTGCCGTGGCCCAGCTTCTCGGCCCCGGCGTAGTGCGCATCGCGCAGATGAGCCGGTACCCCGGTGCCCTTGCCGGCCCGGACGTCGGCGATCGCCGCATCCAGCGCCCGGTAGGAGGCGTTCGACTTCGGGGCGGTCGCGATATGCACCACGGCCTGGGCCAGGGGGATCCGGCCCTCGGGCATGCCGAGCATCTGGACGGCCTGCATGGCGGCGACCGCCACCTGCAGGGCGTCGGGGTCGGCCATGCCGACCTCCTCGCTCGCGGCGATGACGACGCGGCGGGCGATGAAGCGCGGGTCCTCCCCCGATTCGATCATCACGGCGAGGTAGTGCAGTGCGGCGTCGACATCGCTGCCGCGCATGGACTTGATGAAGGCGCTGGTGACGTCGTAGTGCTGGTCCCCGGCGCGGTCGTAGCGCAGCGCGGCGCGGTTGACCGCCTGCGACAGGGTGGCCGCGTCGATCTCCCGGGATTCCTTCATCAGTGCGGCGGCCGCGGCGGCCTCGAGCGAGGTCAGTATCTTGCGTGCATCTCCCCCACCCAGGCGCAGCAGGGCCTCGCGGGCCTCGGACGTCAGCGTCACCGCGCCGTCCAGGCCCCGCTCGTCGTTCAGGGCGCGATCGATCAGCTCGTCGAGATCCGAGCGCTCCAGCGACTCGAGCGTGAGCACGATCGAGCGGGACAGCAGCGGGGAGATCACCGAGAAGTACGGGTTCTCGGTGGTCGCGGCGATGAGGGTGACCCAGCGGTTCTCGACGCTGGGCAGCAGGGCGTCCTGCTGCGATTTCGAGAAGCGGTGCACCTCGTCGATGAACAGGACCGTCTCGCGGCCGACGGTCCGCAGCCTCGAGCGCGCCTGGTCGACCACCTCGCGGATGTCCTTGACGCCGGCGAGCACTGCGGAGACCTCGACGAACTCGCGGTCCCCCGACTGCGCGACGACGTAGGCCAGGGTGGTCTTGCCCGTGCCGGGCGGGCCCCACAGGATCACGGAGCTGGGCGCGGTCCGGGCGTCGTCGGCCGCCACCAGGCGGCGCAGCGGGCTGCCGGGCTCGAGGGCGTCGTGCTGGCCGACGATCTCCTCGAGGCTGCGCGGGCGCATCCGCACCGCGAGCGGGGCGCGATGGTCGCGGTTGCGGTCGGACAGCGTGCGCGGGGTCGGCGCATCGCCACCGAGCGAGAACAGGTCCTCGTCCATACCCTCAGCCTAGGTCGGGGACGCCGGCGCCGCAGGTCCTGCGCCCGCGGCCGTGCACCGCCGCCGGGCGGCAGGACGCGCTCAGGCCCATGCCTCGCCACCGAGCTCGCGGGCCAGCCGCCCCGGCCAGCCCGGGCCCTCGTAGATCATCGCCGTGTACCCCTGGACCAGGTCGGCCCCGGCCGCCAGGCGGGCGCGGACGTCGGCAGCGGTGGTCACTCCCCCGCAGCTGATGATGGCGGCCTCGCCCGGCAGTTCGGTGCGCAGCAGTCGCAGCACCTCCAGGGAGCGCTCGGCGAGCACGGGTCCGGACAGCCCGCCCGCGCCGATGGTCTCCAGCCGCTCGGGCTCGGTGCGCAGCGATGCGGGACGGGCAATGGTGGTGTTGGTCGCGATGACGCCCGAGAGGCCGACGTCGGTGGCGAGGGCTGCGACGGCCCGGAGGTCCTCGTCGTGGAGATCAGGCGAGATCTTCACGAGCACGGGGAGCTCACGGCGCAGGCGTCGTCGTGCCCGGGAGACCTCGTCGAGAACGGCCTCGAGCACGGGCCGGAGCATGTCGACGCTCTGGAGGTCACGCAGCCCCGGGGTGTTCGGGCTGGAGACGTTGATCGCGAGGTAGCTGGCGTACGGCGCGAGCAGACGGGCGGAGAAGCGGTAGTCCTCCGCCGCATCCTCGAGGGGGGTGACCTTCGACTTGCCGATGTTCACACCGATCACGGCGCGCTGGCCGCGCTCGGTACGGCGAGCGGTCGCGAGATGCCGGGCCAGTGCCTCGGCGCCGTGATTGTTGAAGCCCATCCGGTTGATGAGGGCGCGGTCCGGGATCAGCCGGAACGATCGCGGGCGGGGATTGCCGGGCTGGGGCTTGGCCGTGACCGTGCCCACCTCCACATGGCCGAAGCCGAGGTCGAGCAGCGCCAGCGGCACCTCACCGTCCTTGTCGAAGCCGGCCGCCAGCCCCAGCGGGCTGTGATGGTCGGCGCCCAGGACATGGCGGGCGGGACGGTGATCGTGCAGCGGGTCAGGGGTGGCGAAGGCTGCCCGCAGCAGTCGCCGACCGCCGGGCAGGTTCTGGGCCGCCCGCAGCGAGCTGACCGTGAGGCGGTGCGCCTGCTCGGCATCGAGCCGGCTGAGGCCGCGGCGGAACAGCGTCTCGTACGGCCCGCGTCGGGAGGTGTCGTCTGTGGTCACGGGGATACCGTACGCGGTCGGGCGTCGTCGGGACGCGGCCGAGGGGCCGGCACCGACGCGGCTCACCGGGTGCGTCGGCCGCGCACCATGTAGATCAGCGCCACCGCCGGCAGCAGCAGCGGCACGAAGCCGTAACCGCGCCCATAGACCGACCACACGGTGGCGTCGGCGAACAGCTCGGGATCGAGCAGGCTCAGCGTGCCCACGGCCAGCACGCCGACCAGTTCGAGGGTGCACAGCGCCTGGGCCAGGGGCGAACGGCGGCCGCGGCGGATCAGGGCGAGGGTCACGGCGATGTAGGTCAGCGCCGCCAGCAGCGAGAAGCCATAGGCGACGGGCGCGAAGGAGAAGTCCCGCAGGATCTGGACCAGGCTGCGGGCCGTCGCGGAGAGGGCGAACAGCCCGTAGACGATGATCAGCACGGCCTCGAAGCCGCGTGAGCGAGACTGCTCCCCCGCACGCGGCGCAGCGGTGGGGCGCTTCTCCCCGTCGGTCGTGTGCCTCATGTCATCGCTCACGCGAAGCCTCCCGGCCAGATCTGATGAAGGCGCATCAGCAGCACCACGGACGTCAGGGCGACCACGGCGATCGCGAGGCTGCCCCAGCGGCTGCGCTCCCACACGCCGACCCACACGCCGGCGACGGCCATGGCCAGGCCGGTCAGGAGATAGCCGTAGAGGGTGACCCGGTCGGCCGGGGCACCGCCGGCGAGGTCCTCCAGCCCCAGCACGACGGCGAGGACGACCCAGACCACCGCGACCAGCGCACATGCACCGAGCAGGACCAGATCGGCCCGCAGATCGCGCACCGCGTAGTAGATGCCCAGCAGCGCGGTCACCACACAGACCACCGACACCAGGATGCTCAGCGCCAGCATCGACCGTCCCGTCCTCGTCATGTCCGGGCCGTGGAGATGCCACGGCCTGCCGGCTCTGCGTCAGCGGGCCGCACGGGGCGACCGGCAGGTCCGCGCCAGCTCTACGATGGAACCATGCCCACCATCACCGTGTCTGACACCTCCCTGCGCGACGTCGATACCGACGTCCTCATCCTGCCGCTGCTCGCCGGGGCCGGCGACGCCCCCTCGAGCGTCCCCGGAGCTCCGGAGATCTCCGAGGTCATCGCACCTCTGGACGCCTCCGCAGCCCGCGGCGACCTCCACCGGATCCCCTCCTACGGCCTGACCTCCGCCGGCTCGCTCCTGCTCGTGGGCATCGGTGAGGAGGATCTCTCCGAGGCCGACGACGAGGACCTCCGCCTGGCGTTCGGCGCCGCCACCCGCTCCCTGACGGGCACCGCCGGCGCCGCGATCGCTCTGCCCGGCGGCACTGCCGCCCAGCAGGCCGCGGCTCTGGAGGGCGCGGCCCTGGGTGCCTATGCCTTCACCGCCCACAAGACCGGCTCGGGCTCGTCCGCCCCGAAGCCGGCTCTGGGCTCGATCACGCTGCTGAGCGAGGACGCCGCCGCGCCGGCCATCGCCGCCGCGGCCGAGCGTGCCGGTGTGCTCGCCGACGTCGTCGGTCTCACGCGCGATCTGGTCAACACCCCGCCGAACCTGCTCTACCCCGCCGAGTTCGCGCGCCGGACCGAGGAGGTCGCTGCCGACCTGCCGCTGACGGTCACGGTGCTGGACGAGAAGCAGCTCGCCGAGGGCGGCTACGGCGGCATCGTCGGCGTCGGCCAGGGCTCGACCCGTCCCCCGCGTCTGGTGCGCGTCGAGTACGCGCCGGAGAACGCGCGCAGCTCCGTCGCGCTGGTGGGCAAGGGCATCACTTTCGACACCGGCGGCATCTCGATCAAGCCCGCCGCCGGCATGGACGACATGACCTCGGACATGACCGGCGCCGCGACCGTGCTGTCCGCGACGGTAGGCGCCGCCCGGCTCGGGCTCGACGTCAAGGTCACCGCCTTCCTGGCGCTGGCCGAGAACATGCCCGGGGGCGGCGCCCAGCGCCCCGGTGACGTGGTCACGATGCGCAACGGCAAGACGGTCGAGGTGCTCAACACCGACGCGGAGGGCCGCATGGTCATGGCCGACGCCCTGGTCGACGCGGTCGCCGACGAGCCCGACCTGGTCATGGATGTGGCCACGCTCACCGGCGCCGCCGTGGTGGCGCTCGGCAAGCGCACCGCCGGGGTGATGGGCACCCAGGCCGGTCGCGACGCCGTGATGGAGGCCTCCGAGCTGACCGGCGAGCCGTTCTGGCCCCTCCCCTTCCCGGCGGAGCTGCGGGCGGACCTGACCGGTCGGGTGGCTGATCTGCGCAACATCGGCGAACGCTGGGGCGGGGCCCTGACCGCCGGCATCTTCCTGGCCGAGTTCGTGGGTGAGACGGAGTGGGCCCACGTGGACATCGCCGGCCCCGGGTACGCATCCTCCCCGCTGGGATACATGGGCAAGGGAGGCACCGGCATGAGCGTGCGCACCGTGCTGCGGGTGCTCGAGGACCGCGCCTCCGCCCCCGCCGCCTGACCCGGGATGCCCGGCCCCGCTGGGCATCCTGCGCAGCGAGCCGAACGGCACCGCCTGGTGGCCTAGCATGGGACCCGCAGGCGGTGCCGTCGACCAGCCCGGTCAGCGCGCCGCGTAGAACACCCACACACCGAGGAGCACACAGGTGGCGGATACAACCACTGACCAGTTCGACGTCGTGATCCTGGGCGGTGGCAGCGGCGGCTATGCGGCCGCGCTGCGCGGAGCCCAGCTCGGCCAGAAGATCGCTCTCGTGGAGAAGGACAAGCTCGGTGGCACCTGCCTGCACCGCGGCTGCGTCCCGACGAAGGCGCTGCTGCACGTCGGCGAGCTCGCCGACACCCCGTCCGAGGCGTCCGAGGTCGGGCTCGAGCTCACCGTCGGCTCGGTCGACGTCGAGAAGATGCTCGGCTACAAGGACAAGATCATCGGCCGCCTCTACAAGGGCCTCCAGGGCCTCGTGAAGGCGCGCAAGGTCGAGTACGTCGAAGGCTTCGGCCGTCTCACCGGTCCGCAGACGGTGACCGTCGAGACCGAGTCCGGCACCCGCGAGCTGACCGGCAAGAACATCGTGCTGGCCTCCGGCTCCTACTCCAAGACGCTGCCGGGGATCGACCTCGGCGGCCGGTTCCTCGACTCCGAGACCGCGCTGCAGCTGCCGGAGGTGCCCAAGAACCCGATCATCCTCGGCGGCGGCGTCATCGGCGTCGAGTTCGCCTCGGTGTGGAAGTCGCTCGGCGCCGAGTCCGTGACCATCGTCGAGGGCCTCCCCCATCTGGTGGCCAACGAGGACGAGTCGCTGTCCAAGGCTCTCGAGCGGGCCTACAAGAAGCGCGGCATCACCTCCTCGCTGGGCGTGTTCACGGAGAAGGCCGAGCAGACCGACTCCGGCGTGAAGGTCACTCTGACCGACGGCACGGTCTTCGAGGGCGACTACCTGCTGGTCGCCGTCGGCCGCGGGCCGACGACCTCCGGGCTGGGCTACGAGGAGCAGGGCATCGAGATGGACCGGGGCTTCGTCCTCGCGAACATGGAGACCCTGGAGACCAACGTCCCCGGCATCTACGCCGTCGGCGACATCGTCCCCGGCCTCCAGCTCGCCCACCGCGGCTTCCAGCAGGGCATCTTCGTCGCCGAGCGCATCGCCGGCCAGAACCCCGCCCCGATCATCGAGTCCGGCATCTCGCGCATCACCTACTGCGAGCCGCAGCTGGGCTCCGTCGGCCTCACCGAGAAGCAGGCCAAGGAGCAGCTGGGCGAGGATGCCGTGGAGACCTACGAGTACAACCTCGCCGGCAACGGCAAGTCCCAGATCCTCGGCACCACCGGCTTCATCAAGATGGTGCGCGAGAAGAACGGCGCGATCGTCGGCGTGCACATGATCGGCTCGCGCGTCTCCGAGCTCATGGGCGAGGCCCAGCTCATCGTCAACTGGGAGGCCTACCCCGAGGATGTCGCCTCCCTCATCCACGGCCACCCGTCGCAGCACGAAGCCATGGGCGAAGCCGCCCTGGCGCTCGCCGGCAAGCCCCTGCACGCCCACGCCTGAGCCCACCAGGAGGAGAACCCCCATGTCTGAAACCGTGAAGATGCCGGCGCTCGGTGAGTCCGTCACCGAGGGCACCGTCACCCGTTGGCTCAAGGGCGTCGGCGACACCGTCGACGTCGACGAGCCGCTGCTCGAGGTCTCGACCGACAAGGTCGACACAGAGATCCCCTCCCCTGTCGCCGGCACCATCGAGAAGATCCTGGTCGAGGAGGACGACGACGCCGAGGTCGGCGCCGATCTCGTCGTCATCGGCGACGGCTCCGGCTCCTCCGACGAGGGCTCCGGCGACTCGGGCGCGCAGCAGGAAAGCGAGGAAGCTCCTGCCGCCTCCGACGAGCAGACCGAGTCCGATGGCGGCTCCGACCAGGGCTCCGCGCCCTCCGGCGAGGGCGAAGATCTCGCCTCCGACGAGACCGTCGCCCCCTCCACCGATGAGGAGGCGCCGGCCGGAGAGTCCGAGAAGCCCGCCGATGCGTCGGACGAGGCCGGTTCGGGTGCCGCCGGTGGCGCCGCCGCCGGCGAGGAGGTGACGATGCCGGCCCTTGGTGAGTCCGTCACCGAGGGCACCGTGACCCGCTGGCTCAAGAGCGTCGGCGAGAGCGTCGAGGTCGACGAGCCGCTGCTCGAGGTCTCGACCGACAAGGTCGACACCGAGATCCCTTCCCCGGTCGCGGGCACCGTGCTCGAGATCCGCGTCCAGGAGGACGACGACGCCGAGGTCGGTGCCGTGCTCGCAGTCGTCGGCGACTCCTCCGGAGCGTCCGCGGGCGGCGATGAGCCGACGCAGCAGGCTCCGGCCGCCGAGGAGAAGGCGGAGGAGAAGGAGCCCGAGCAGGCAGAGGCCGCGGAGAAGCCGGCCGAGGGGAAGGCCGAGCAGGCCGCGGAGAAGCCGGCGGAGGAGAAGGCCGAGCAGTCGGCGGCGCCGACGCAGAGCGAGCAGCCCGCTGAGGCCAAGGCCGATGCCCCCCAGGGGCAGGAGAAGCAGGACCCCTCCGTGCCCGAGACGACCCCGAAGGCCGCGGACTCCGTCACCGGCGCCGAGTCCTCCGGCTACGTGACGCCGCTGGTGCGGAAGATGGCGGCCGATGCCGGCATCGACCTCTCCACGGTGACCGGGACGGGCCTGGGCGGCCGGATCCGCAAGCAGGACGTCCAGCAGGCCATCGACGAGCAGAAGGCCGCTGCCGAGGCGGCGTCCGCCCCGGCCGCGGGCGCTCCCGCCGAAGCTCCCAAGGTCGAGGCTTCCCCACTGCGCGGCACCGAGGAGAAGATGTCCCGGATCCGCAAGATCACCGCGAAGCGCATGGTCGAGTCCCTGCACGAGCAGGCTCAGCTGACCACGGCGGTCGAGGTCGACATGACGCGGATCGCCAAGCTGCGCGGCCGCGCCAAGGATGCGTTCGCTCAGCGCGAGGGCGCGAAGCTGACCTTCCTGCCGTTCCTCATGATGGCCGCGATCGAGGGTCTGAAGGTCTACCCCAAGCTCAACGCCACCATCGACGGAGACACCGTGAAGTACGCCGCGGCCGAGAACATCGGCATGGCAGCGGATACCGAGCGCGGGCTGGTCGTCCCGGTCATCAAGAACGCCGGCGACCTGAACCTGGCGGGCCTGGCCCGTCAGATCGGCGAGCTGGGCTCGAAGGCCAAGAACAACAAGCTCGGCCCGGACGACCTCTCCGGGGCGACGTTCACGCTGACCAACACCGGCTCGGGCGGCGCACTCTGGGACACCCCGATCGTGCCCAGCCCGCAGGTCGGCATCCTCGGCACCGGCACCATCACCAAGCGGCCCGCGGTGGTCCAGAACGCCGAGGGCGACGACTCGATCGCGATCCGCTCGATGATGTACCTGTTCCTCTCCTACGACCACCGCCTGGTCGACGGGGCGGACGCCGCTCGCTTCCTCACCTTCATGAAGAAGCGTCTCGAGGACGGCGCGTTCGAGGCGGAACTCGGCCTCTGAGCCCGTAGCCCGCCCGTCCTCGCGCGGCGGACGGCATCCGCAGGGCCCGGCACCGATCGATTCGGTGCCGGGCCCTTGCTGTGCCCTCGCCAGCTCTTGCTGTGCCCGCCGCCAGATCGCGCTCGGACGCCCTGCGAACCGTCGCCGGCGCCCTCGTGCGCTGTGTGACGGGTGTTCTCCTCGGGGCCTGCGGGTCAGGGACTCTCGTCGGTGTCGTCCACCGTCCGGGTGCGCTGCACGAGCCACCGGGAGCCGTCCCAGCGCAGATCCAGGTCGACGACGGTCGCCTCCGTGGCCGGCACGGTCCGCGTGGAGCCGTCGGCCTCGATCACCTCGTGCTCGGCCGTGGACGTCTCGATCTGCAGACGTGCCGTACCGTCCGCAGTCGGTTCCCGGACGAGTTCGGCCTCATGGACCACCGGGCCGCCGCCACGGACCTCCACCCCCTCGTAGGCCTCACGCACCTGGTCGTCCTCTGCCAGGGCCTCGCTGCCCTCGAGGGCGGCCGGCTCCTCCGAGATGCCGGTCACGTAGGAGTGGCGGGTCCCTGCGAGCTCTGTGGCCAGTGCCCACGGATCCTCGATCTTCGGTACTGCGGCCTCGGCCGAGGCAGGAGCAGCAGCGGGGCCGGCTCCTTCAGCGGAGGTCCGTGGCCCCGAGTCCGGGAACAGGATCAGCCAACTGGCGACGCCGAGGACCGTGCCCGCCACCAGCACGACCGCGGCGGACAGCACGGCGGTGCGACGAGTGCGGCGCCCTGCCAGCACCTGCCGGACGGCCGTGGCCAGCCCGCGCGCACCGGTCCGCCACGACGAGCCGGTCACACCGCCGCCGCCGATGTCGCGGGAGGCGGTATCGCCGACATACCGCGTCCGTGCCCGGACCAGGCGCGGAGCCGGCAACGGCGCCGCAGCGCGAGTGGCCGCGGAGCCCTTCGCCGGAACCTCGTCGTCCCCCGAGGCCTCCTCGGGCGGCGTTCCCGCGCCCTCCCCCGGGTCGTCCTCGGGCGGCGGTCCCGTCTCCTCCCGCGGCATCTCATGCCGCGGCTCGTCGATCCGGCGCCGCAAGGTGCGCTCCTGATCCTGGAGCACGGAGTCGACCCACGCCCGGTCCGCGCGCTGCGCCGAGACCTCGGTCCCGGGCGCCAAGCCGGTCAGGTCGAGCAGCACCACGCTGCCGTCGGCCCGGATCCCGATCCCCTGCCCGGGCGCGGCGCCCAGCGCCCAGCCCCGCTCATGCAGGGCGTCCACCACCGCGTCGAGATCCTCGCGTGCGCGGGCCTGCGCCATCCGCTCGGCGGTCGCCGGGCTGCCGTCGACCGCGGAGCGCCGGCCTCCGCGAAGGTCTAGCGGCCGGGCGGACTCCCGCACGTAGCCCTCGTCCCCGATCTCCAGCACCGTCGGCGCTGCCGAGGCACCGGCGACCTCGAGCGCAGCGAGCAGCTGCATCTCGGCGCGCACACTCTCCAGGCCGGTCGGCGTGAGCGCTTGGACGTGCAGGGCCATACGGTCACCCCGGACACGGACCTGCGTCTCCTCGCGATCGCGGTCTCGCCGCTGCGCGGCGCCGAGCTCGGACAACAGGCGGCGCCCTGCCCCGGCGGAGCGTCCCAGCCCACCGTGCAGGGGGCCCGGCCCGTGCTCGAACCGCTCCTGATCGAAGTCCTCCATGGGTCCAGTGAACCCCGTCACTCCGGTGCCGACCGCTGGCCGTCCACAACGCACTGGTGAGGGCCGGAGTAGCCTGTGTGCGTGCTCGACGTCATCCGCCTCGGTTTCAGCGAACCCCTCCCCGAGGGAGACCGCCATGAGGAGTTCGACCTGCCTCCCGGTCCGGTCGACTTCCGCTCCGCCTGGGATATCCAGCGCCGCCTCCACGCCGAGGTCGTCGCCGGCATCCGGCCGGACACGCTGCTGCTGCTGGAGCATCAGGCCGTGTACACCGCCGGCAAGCTCACCGCTGATCACGAGCGCCCCCGCGACGGCGCCGAGGTGATCGACATCGACCGCGGCGGGAAGATCACCTGGCACGGGCCGCAGCAATTGGTCGGCTACCCGATCGTCAAGCTCCCGATCCCGATCGATGTCGTCGGCTTCGTGCGCGCGCTCGAGCACACTCTCATCGGCGTCTGCGGGCAGATGGGCGTGGACACGCTCCCGATCGAGGGTCGCAGCGGCGTATGGGTCGCCCCGCAGGGCGAGGAGGCCCGCAAGGTCTGCGCGATCGGGATGCGGGTCTCCAAGCGGGCCACCATGCACGGCTTCGCCCTGAACTGCGCCAACGACCTCAGCTGGGCGGAGAACGTCATCCCCTGCGGTATCGACGACGCCGGCGTGACCAGCCTCAGCCGCGAGGCGGGCCGTCGCATCGCCGTGGCCGATGTGATCGACGAGGCCGAAGAGGCGATGACGGAACTGGTGGCGCACCGCACCTCTGCTGCCGTGGTATGACGTGCGCCGGGCCCAGGCCCGCTCGGTAGACTTCCCGGAACGTCGAACGTAGGAGGCATGAGGGTGACTGTCGCTCCCGAAGGCCGGCGCATGCTGCGCGTCGAGGCACGCAACGCCGAGGTACCCATCGAGCGCAAGCCCGAATGGATCAAGACCCGCGCCGTGATGGGTCCCGAGTACAGCGCCATGAAAAAGCGCGTGCACGGGCAGGGCCTCCACACCGTCTGCGAGGAAGCCGGCTGCCCCAACATCTTCGAATGCTGGGAGGATCGCGAGGCGACCTTCCTCATCGGCGGCGACACCTGCACCCGTCGCTGCGATTTCTGCGACATCGCCACCGGCAAGCCCATGGCGGTCGACCCGATGGAGCCGGTGAAGGTCGCCCGATCGGTGAAGGACATGGGCCTGCGCTACTCCACGATCACCGGCGTCGCCCGCGATGACCTGCCCGACGGCGCCGCCGGCCTGTTCGCACAGACCTGCCGCCAGATCCACTCGGTCAGCCCCGGCACCGGCGTGGAGCTGCTGATCGACGACATCAAGGGCAACGGCGAGGCGCTCCAGCAGGTCTTCGAGGCCGGGCCCGAGGTGTTCGCCCACAATCTCGAGACCGTCCCGCGGATCTTCAAGCAGATCCGTCCGGCCTTCCGCTACGAGCGGTCGCTGGACGTGATCACCCTGGGCAAGGACGCCGGCATGATCACCAAGTCCAACCTGATCCTGGGCATGGGTGAGACGACCGGAGAGATCCTCGAGTCCCTGCAGCGGCTGCGCGACGCCGGCTGCGATCTCATCACGATCACGCAGTACCTGCGCCCGTCCAAGAAGCACCACCCCATCGACCGGTGGGTCAAGCCCGAAGAGTTCGTCGAGCTCTCCGAGGCCGCCGAGGAGATGGGCTTCCTCGGTGTCATGGCCGGACCGATGGTCCGCTCCTCCTACCGCGCCGGGAAGCTCTGGGCGCAGGCGATGAGGAAGCTCGGCCGGGAGATCCCGGAGAATCTCCGCCATCTGGATCAGGACCAGCCCGCCCGTCAGGAAGCTGCGAGCGTCGTCGCCCGCAGCAATCAGGCTGCCGCGAGCTGAGGCTCGCGCGCCCCCGAGAGGACCCACACCCATGGCCCGCAACAGCGAGACCAAGCCCGCCAAGGGCGCGAAGAACGCCGACGGCTCGAAGAAGCCGGGGCGCTTGAAGCAGATGCTCGAGGTGTTCAAGTACACCCAGGACGTCGACCGCACCACCCTGCCCCTGATGATCCTCGCGGTGGTGGCCTCCATCGCCGCCGGCATCCTGGTCAGCTGGCTCGTGTTCAACAGCCCCTGGTACGGCATCTTCCTCGGACTGGCCGTCGGCGTGCTGGTCGCGATGCTGATCCTGGCGCGCAAGGCCGAGCGCGCCGCCTTCAGCCGCATCAAGGGCCAGCCCGGCGCCGCCCTGGCCGCGATGCAGTCGATACGCCGCGGCTGGGACGTCGCCGACGAGCCCGTCCAGGTCGATCCCCGCAGCCAGAAGATGCTCTTCCGCGCCTCCGGCCGCGCCGGGATCGCCGTGGTGGCGGAGGATTCCTCCGCCATCTCCATGAAGCTGCTGGAGAAGGAGCGGCGCAACATCCGCCGGGTGCTCCAGCACGAAGGCGTCCCGGTCCACCAGATCGTCGTCGGCGACGGCGAGGGTGAGGTCCCGCTGCACAAGCTGCCGACCCACATGACGCGGATGAAGAAGGTCCTCACCAAGGATGAGTCCGCACAGGTCAGCAAGCGGCTGACAGCGCTGCACCGCTCGATCCGTCAGGCTGTTCCCAAGGGCGTGGACCCGATGCGGGCACGCCCGAACCGCAAGGCGATGCGCGGCCGCTGACTCGCGGCGCCTCCCCTCCTGACGCCCCCGCCCGGTTCCGACCGCGCGGGGGTTTCGTCTGTCGGAAACCTGGGACGCTTCCTCACCGGCTCGGCTCCCCGCGAGCCGTGGTTATCTCTCCGTTACGTGGGTTATCGAAACGTGACCATATTTATCGCACCAGGTCACGGGCGTAGAAGCACGAGGGTGACGGGCGTAGAGGATCGCCGCGCGACCGCGATGAGGTGCCCCGCGCATCGGCACCGGAGAGGCAGACCCGTCGCGAGGGCAGAGCCGTCAGACGGTGACGGCGGCGGTGCCGGCGGCCGTGTCGTGGAGGGGCTGCGCGTCCTTGTTCCACACGACGGCCGGGATCAGCAGCAGCATCAGACCCGTGCGCACCGCAGCTCGCAGCGGCATCGGCATCCGTCCGCGCACCGGGAGGATCCGGACCCGCATCACGAACTGGCCCGGCGTGGCCCCGAAAAGGCTCATGAACAGCAGGTTCACGACCACGAAGAGGACCAGGTTGGCCGTGGCGTCGTACTGGAAGAACAGCGCCGAGATGGCCACGCACAGGCCCCAGTCGATCACGACCGAGACGGGACGGCGCCAGAACGGGGCGACCGACCCCGACCCCTCGGCGGGCAGGCCGAGATCCGCCCCCGCGACATAGTCCGGATCGGACGGCACGCCGCCCATCCACGACCCCAGATCCTTGCGCTCGACCACGACGGAAACCCTAGACCCCGGATCTGGGAGCGGCTGCCCGCTCTGCGGTCATGGGAACCGGCTCGCACCGACGGCGCATATGGTGGACGGCACCCGAGATGCGGTCCGCACCCGTGTGCCCGGATCTCGACATGGTGATGACCCCCTCGGGGTTCGACAGCACAAACACGCGCCTATGGGCGCGGATGGAGGAAATGTGTTCAACAGTCCCAGCGAGGTCGTGAAGTACATCGAGGAAGAGGGCGTCGAGTTCATCGACATCCGCTTCTGCGACCTTCCCGGCATCATGCAGCACTTCAACGTGCCGGCGAGCACGTTCGATGCGGAGGCGATGGAGACCGGTCAGCTGTTCGACGGTTCGTCCATCCGCGGGTTCCAGGCGATCCACGAGTCCGACATGAAGCTGATCCCTGATCTGCGCACGGCGTACGTGGACCCGTTCCGCGAGCGCAAGACGCTGGTCATCAACTTCTCGATCGTCGACCCGTTCACGGACGAGCCCTACTCCCGCGACCCGCGCACGGTGGCCCAGAAGGCCCAGGAGTACCTGACCTCGACCGGCATCGCCGACACGGCGATCTTCGCCGCCGAGGCCGAGTTCTACATCTTCGACGACGTGCGGTTCAAGACCAGCATCAACTCGGGCTTCTACCAGATCGACTCCGACGAGGCCGTGTGGAACACCGACCGCGACGAGTCCGAGTTCGGCGGCAACCAGGGCTACAAGACCCGCGTCAAGGGCGGGTACTTCCCCGTCTCCCCGAACGACCAGATGTCCGATCTGCGCGATGACATCTGCGCGGTCCTGGACCAGGTCGGCCTGCAGGTCGAGCGAGCCCACCACGAAGTCGGCACCGCGGGCCAGCAGGAGATCAACTACCGCTTCAACACCCTGCTGAACGCGGCCGACGACGTCATGAAGTTCAAGTACGTCGTCAAGAACGCCGCGTGGGAGTCCGGCAAGACCGCGACGTTCATGCCCAAGCCCCTGTTCGGCGACAACGGCTCGGGCATGCACACCCACCAGTCGCTGTGGAAGGACGGCGAGCCGCTGTTCTTCGACGAGCGCGGCTACGGCGGCCTCTCGGACATCGCCCGCTGGTACATCGGCGGCATCATCGAGCACTCGCCCTCGCTGGTGGCCTTCACCAACCCCACGGTGAACTCCTACAAGCGTCTGGTGCCGGGCTTCGAGGCGCCGGTGAACATGGTGTACTCGGCCCGTAACCGCTCGGCCGCGATCCGGATCCCGGTCACCGGTTCCACCCCGAAGGCCAAGCGCATCGAGTTCCGCGCACCGGACCCCTCGGCCAACCCGTACCTGTCCTTCGCCGCCCAGCTGATGGCCGGCATCGACGGCATCCGCAACCGCATCGAGCCGCCGGAGCCGATCGACAAGGACCTCTACGAGCTGCCCCCGGAGGAGCACCAGCAGATCCGTCAGCTGCCCGACTCCCTCGGCGCCGCCCTGGACGCCCTCGAGGCCGATCACGACTACCTCACCGAGGGCGACGTGTTCCCCCAGGACCTCATCGAGACCTGGATCGAGTTCAAGCGCACCCAGGAGATCGATCCCTTCCGGTTCCGCCCGCACCCGCACGAGTTCGAGCTCTACTACGACATCTGAGCTGACGGAGACATCTGAGCCCTCTGGGCTCTCGAGCTGACGCTCCCCGAGCCGTCAGCTCGATCAGCGGCCCCCGACCTGCATCCGTGCAGGGCGGGGGCCGCTTTCGTGGGTGGGGCGCCCGATGGATGGGCGGGCAACGGCCGGCGGGTCGTGCTGGGCAATCAGGCCACAGTCGTCGTCGCCGCGCGCGGACTGGGTCGTCGACGGTGTAGGTAACCCTCCACACCAAGACCACTTGTGCGAAGTGTCCCGCGCACGGCCTTCGCCGACCCGGTGCTGCGCGGAGAGACGGTTCACGCGACCTGGAGGCCCGAGAACGCGTCGTGGATCCTCGACCGAAACTCGGGACGGGGCCACTCTGCCGCTGGGCGCGCCCCCGAAATGGTCATCCACTCCGCCAGCTGACCAGTAGAGTTACCCCCGTGATTACCGGTGCACTCAAGTCCAAGCTCGACCGCGTCTGGGATGCCTTCTGGTCCGGCGGCATCAGTAACCCGCTCGAGGTGATCGAGCAGATCACCTATCTGCTGTTTATCCGCAGGCTCGACGACCTCCAGACCCTCGCCGAGAAGAAGGCACGCTTCGGCGGCGGGGCGATCGAGGATCCAGTGTTCCTGGACGGGCAGAATCATCTGCGGTGGAGCGTGTTCAAGAACTCCTCCTCCGAAGTTATGTACCGGACGGTGTCCGAAGAAGTCTTCCCCTTCCTGCGGGACCTCGGTACGCGCTTCGGTGGGGATGGCTCCACCTACAGCGTCCACATGAAGGACGCCCGGTTCACGATCCCCACGCCGGCATTGCTCTCGCGGGTGGTCGACATGCTCGACGACATCCCTATGGAGGCTCGCGACACCAACGGCGACCTATACGAGTACATGCTCTCGAAGATCGCCAGCGCCGGCACCAACGGTCAATTCCGCACCCCGCGGCACATCATCGACCTGATGGTGAAGATGACCGCACCCCAGCCAATGGACGAGATCTGCGACCCGGCCTGCGGCACAGCCGGCTTCCTTGTCGCAGCCAGCGAGTACATCCGCGACTCCCACGCCGACGCCCTGCTGGATACGACGCAGCGCTCACACTTTCACCGCAGCATGTTCCACGGCTACGACTTCGACTCGACCATGCTGCGAATCGGCAGCATGAACATGCTCTTGCACGGGGTGGAGTCCCCGGACATCCGCTACCGAGACTCACTGTCCGAGGGCGCGAGCGCAGACGCTGAGAAGTACTCTCTGATCCTCGCCAACCCGCCGTTCGCGGGCTCGCTGGACGACAAGTCCACCTCCAAAGACCTCCAGCGCACAGTGAAGACGAAGAAGACCGAGCTGCTGTTCGTCGCCCTGTTCCTCAAGCTCCTGAAGCCCGGCGGACGTGCAGCGGTGATCGTGCCCGACGGGGTGCTCTTCGGCTCATCGAAGGCGCACAGGACTCTCCGCAAGATCCTGGTGGAGGACCAGAAGCTCGATGCCGTGGTGAAGCTCCCCTCCGGGGTCTTTAAGCCCTACGCCGGGGTCTCCACCGCGATCCTTTTCTTCACGAAGACGAACTCGGGTGGCACAGAGGACGTCTGGTTCTACGACGTCCAGGCCGACGGCTTCTCTCTCGACGACAAGCGCAGCCCTAGCGAGGCCAACGATCTGCCCGACGTGCTGGCTCGATGGCAGAATCTCGAGGCCGAGACGAGTCGCGTCCGCACCGACCGGTCCTTCCTCGTCCCCAAGGCCGACATCGCCGCCCAGGGCTACGACCTGTCCCTGAATCGCTACAAGGAGATCGAGTACGACGAGGTCGAGCACCGTTCCCCGCTGGACATCATTGCCGACATCGAGCAGCTCGAGAGCGAGATCGCCGAAGGGCTGGATGAGCTGAAGGCGATGCTGTCGTGACGGCGCTGGCCGACATTTTCCCAGTTCGATTTGGCGGTTACTGGGGTAAAGAGCCCGACGCGGCCGACGTAAATATGCGGGCAGTTCGGAACGGCGACGTCGGTACCACCGGTGAAGTGCATTGGGAAAAAGTGCCAACTCGGAGTTTCACGCGCCGCGAGGCCGCTAAAGCCACTCTGCAGTGCGGCGACATCTTGCTCACGTCGTCAGGTAACTGCGGAAACGTTGCGTTCATATCTGACAATCCGGTCGTCCCCACAGCGGCGACAAACTTCATTCGCGTACTACGGGTTAACTCCGACTCCACATCGCCGCGGTTCGTGTTCCATTATCTTCGTTCGGATCGGTTCAAGCTCGGTATTGCACCATTCATACGGGGTGCAACCATCAAGAACCTCTCGGTGGAGGCCGCACTCCGCTCATTGAAGGTTCGGTTCCCACCCCTCGACGAACAGCGCCGCATCGCCGCGATCCTTGACCACGCCGACGCCCTCCGCGCCAATCGTCGCCAGGTGCTCGCCCATCTGGACTCCCTCGTCCCGTCCGTACTGCACAAGTTGCTTCGCACCGGTTTCGGACGTGTGGCGCTCGGGGAATTGATCGTGGAAGGCCCGAAGAACGGGCTGTACCGACCGAGTTCGGACTACGGTTCAGGCACGCCTATTGTTCGGATCGACTCGTTCAAGTCCGGGTCCAGTGTCATTGAGATTGACTCGTTGAAGCGTCTTCGGGCATCCAACGGACAGATTGCCGAGTTCGCGCTCGCACCCGGCGATCTACTTGTGAATCGCGTGAACAGCCGCGAGCACGTTGGGAAGGCGGCCCTCGTCAGCGATTTGGGGGAGCAGACGGTCTTCGAGTCGAACATAATGCGTATCCGACTCGATCACGAGAGGATCCTCCCCATCTTCGCTGCAGAGTTCATGCAAAGCCGAGACGCGCGGGCGCAGATTGCTCCGATGACGAAGGACGCGGTAAATCAATCGAGCATTAACCAGACTGACGTGCGCAATATCCAGGTGCCACTCCCACCACTCGACCAACAGTATAAGTTCGCGACGATTGTAAGAGCGGTCGCGGCAGAACGCGCCGCCATACTCCGTTCTATTGCCGGCATCGACGAGCTCTACAACGCCCTCCAGTCTCGCGCCTTCCGGGGTGAACTCTGATGTCCCGACGCTACCGCCATCGATGAGGATGTGACCGAGCAGCCATGAGTAACTTCGCCTTCGTCGGCCGGACCCTTCCGTCGATCCACGAGGACTGTACCCGCGCCGAGTCTTACCTAGCCGCGGACCCACGGTCGGCGTGCTTCTACGCGCGGCGCGTAGTCGAGGAAGTCGTCGGCTACCTCTACGAGGTTCTCTCTCTGCGCACGCCGTACCGTGATGACCTCGCCGCACGGATCGCGGATCCGGCATTCAAGGCGAAAGTCCCGCACGAGATCACGCAGAAGATGACGATGATCCGGCGGATAGGCAACAACGCCGTCCACGACTCTCGCTCGATTCGGCCGGACGCCTCGCAGATCGTGCTACGGGAGCTGCTGCACATCCTGGTGTGGACCTCTTACCACCACTCCCCGCACCCGGACGCAGTCCCCTTGCGGGCGCTGTTCGACCCGAAGCTCGCCGCGCGTGCCGCACCCCTGTCGCGTTCCGAGGTCGCCCGTTTGGCGGAAAAATTCCAGGAGCAGGACGCGGAGCACGCGAAGCATCTCGCTGAGAAGGAGGAGCGGCTCGCCGCCCACGAGGCGGAGATCGAGGCGCTCCGGCGGCAGATCGCTGCCGCACAGGCCGCCACCGCACCCGACGATCGCGATTACGATGAGGCGGGCGCTCGCGACGTGTTCATCGACCACCTGCTGCACGAGGCCGGCTGGGAGCTGGACCAGGATCGTGACCGTGAGTACGAGGTCACGGGCATGCCCAACATCCAGGGCGTCGGCTACGTGGACTACGTCCTGTGGGGTGAGGACGGCCTGCCGCTCGCTGTCGTCGAGGCCAAGCGCACCTCCTCCTCGCCCGAGGTCGGCCAGCAGCAGGCCAAGCTCTACGCCGACTGCCTGGAGACGCAGTTCGGTCGTCGGCCGGTGATCTTCTACTCCAACGGCTACGAGCACTACATCTGGGACGATGCCGGCGGCTACCCACCGCGCGAGGTGGCGGGATTCTTCACCCGCGACGAGTTGGAGCTGATGATCCAGCGCCGTCGCGCCCGTTTGCCCCTCACGACCGCAAGCGTCGATACCGACATCGCCGGGCGCCCGTACCAGGTGCGCGCGATCAAGTCGATCGCCGACGCCTTCGACCGCAAGCAGCGCGAGGCCCTGCTGGTGATGGCGACCGGCTCGGGCAAGACCCGCACCACGATCGCCCTCGTGGACATGCTGCAGAAAGCGGGCTGGGTCAAGCGCGTGCTGTTCCTCGCCGACCGCAACGCCCTGGTCCGGCAAGCCGCGGGCGCATTCCGGGCGCACCTGCCCGGGTCCACCACGGTCAACCTCGTCACCGACAAGGCCAAAGACGGGCGCGTCTTCGTCTCAACCTACCCCACGATGTTGAATCTCATCAATGACGTCGACGGCGGCACACGCCGCTTCGGGCCCGGCTACTTCGACCTGATCGTCATCGACGAAGCCCACCGTTCCGTGTACGCGAAGTACGGGGCGATCTTCGAGTACTTCGACTCCTTCCTGGTCGGGCTGACCGCGACACCGAAGGACGAGGTCGACCACAACACCTACCGCCTGTTCCATCTGGAGGACGGCGTCCCCACCGACAACTACAGCCTCGACGAAGCCGTCGAGGCCGGGTATCTCGTACCACCGAAAGGCGTCAGCGTGGGAACCCAGTTCCTGCGCTCCGGCATCAGGTACGAGGACCTCTCCGAGGAGGAGAAGGACCAGTGGGACACCCTGGACTGGGGAGAGGACGGCCCGCCGGACGAGGTCGGCGCCGAGGAGCTCAACCGGTTCCTGTTCAACGAGGACACCGTGGACAAGGTCCTCGAGACCCTCATGACCCGCGGCTATCGCGTGGCCGGCGGTGATCGGCTCGGGAAGACGATCATCTTCGCCAAGAGCCAGAAGCACGCGGAGTTCATCGAGAAGCGCTTCAACCTCGCCTACCCCGAGCACGCCGGGACGTTCGCTCGCGTGGTCACCCACGGCTCCCCATATGCCCACTCATTGATTGACGACTTCTCCGTCAAGGACAAGGCCCCGCACATCGCGATCAGCGTGGACATGCTCGATACCGGGATCGACGTGCCCGAGGTGGTCAACCTCGTGTTCTTCAAGCAGGTGCGGTCGAAGTCGAAGTTCTGGCAGATGATCGGCCGCGGCACCCGGCTGTGTCCGGACCTGTTCGGCCCCGGCGACGACAAGCAGGACTTCCTCGTCTTCGACTTCTGCGGCAATCTCGAGTTCTTCAGCCAGGATCTCCCCGGTTCAGAAGGACAGGTTCAGAAGTCCCTCTCGCAGCGCCTGTTCGAGGCGCGACTCGGCCTGGTCACCACGCTCGGCTCCGAGGAACCCGAGCTGCGTGCCTCCACCGCGGCGATCCTGCACGCGATCGTCGAGGGGATGACCCTCGAGAATTTCATGGTGCGCAGGCACCGCCGGGCCGTCGAGCGGTTCTCCGATCCGGAGGCGTGGAGAACTCTTACCCCGCAGGATGCCCAGGACGCGCTCCCGCTGGCCGGCCTGCCCACCACTGAGCGCGACGACGACGAGGACGCCAAGCGGTTCGACCTGCTGGTGCTGCGCCGCCAGCTCGCCCAGCTCGAGGGCGACGCCGTCGCGGGTGAGAAGCTGCGCGAGACGATCCAGTCGATCGCGCAGGATCTGCTGGGCAAGACCACCATCCCCTCCGTCGCGGAGCAGGCCGTGCTGCTGGAGTCCGTGGCCGGTGACGAGTGGTGGGTCGATGTCACACTGCCGATGTTGGAGCTCGCGCGGGTTCGCCTGCGGTCCCTGGTGCGGTTCATCGAGAGGACCATCCGCAACCCCGTCTACACCGACTTCGAGGACGTCCTCGGCGAGGAGTCGGAGATAGACCTCCAGGGCACCACCCCCGGCACCAACTTCGAGCGCTTCCGGGCCAAAGCCGAGGCGTACCTCAAGGAGCACCTTGAGAACCTCACCTTGCAGCGGCTGCGTCGCAACAAGCAGCTCACCCCCGAGGACCTCGAAGAGCTCGAGCAGATGCTCATCGCGGCTGGCGCCCACAGGGCCGACATCGCGTGGGCCAGCGAACAGACCGGGAGCCTCGGTGTCTTCGTGCGCAGTCTGGTCGGGCTCGACCGCTCCGCAGCACAGGAGGCCTTCGAGGACTACCTCGACCGGACCAGGTTCTCGGCGGATCAGGTGCGCTTCGTAGATCTGATCGTCGACGAACTCACCAGGAACGGGGTAATGCACCCGGCGCGTCTGTTCGAATCTCCCTACACCGACCACGCTCCCAGGGGGCCGGACTTCTTCTTCCCGGATTCCGACCTCAAGGTCATCGTCGGCACCCTGAACCACATCAATCAGACCGCGGTGCCCAGCGACGTGGCTTGACCTGCCATGCCCCGGCGCCTCCGCTTTCGGATCGACGTCGACGCTGCCCCCCTACGTGGCGCCACGGCTCGGTCACCTGACAGAACGGAGTTCGCACGCGATGTACATGACGACCGACGTGCTCGTGATCGGACTGGCGATGCACCTGGTGGTCGTCGCCGTCGTGGCGCCCGGTCTCCGTGCGCTGTCCGGGGCGCGCCGCTCGTGGGTGGTCAAGCCGCCCTACAACGCCTCACAGATCGCCTCCCGCAACACCTGGCCGTTCACGATGGCCGGGGTGGGCGGAGCACTGCTGATGTCCCTGCCGGCGACCGTGTTCGAGTTCTTCGGACGCGAGGATCTCCGGCAGCTGTGGTGGAACCTGCCGTTCATCTGGCTGGCCATGCTCGTGATCGCCGTGTCCTGCTTCTGGTGGCCCGCTCGCCTCGCGCCGCGCTGGTACCGGCGCTGGGCCGCCCGCGGCGGCACCCGCGACGTGATGCCCTGGACCGAGGAGGAGATCGCTGCGATCCGCGCCCGCCCCGAGGGTCGGCGCCGTCGCGGCCTCCTGCGGGATGTCCAGCGGTGCCGGGAGCTGACGGCCGCCCAGATCACGGAGCGAGCGGGCGGCCCGGTCCCCTGAATCGGCTGGGTCAGTCCAGCGCGGCCATCCCGCCCTTGGCGCGCAGCAGCGACAGCAGCAGTTCCTGCGGACCCGACGACGCCTCCAGGGCGCACTCGTCGGGCTCGAAGGACCACGCGCTGCGCAGGGAGCGGAACACCTCGAACTCGGCGTCACCGGTGCGCAGCGGCACCACCTGGTAGCCGCCGGCCTCGGGCAGGTGGATGATGAACGCGCCCGTGAGGTCCGGCATCTCCCGCACGGTGCCGTCGTCATCCAGCAGCTGTTCGGCGCGGACCACGGCCACACCCTGGAGCGCATAGTCGCCGCGCACCTTCTTCGAGGTCTTGATGTCGGCGCTGAGCAGCGTGTTGCCGATACGGACGATCGCATCGGTGGTCCCGGCGTAGCCGACGGTATGGTTCACGACCGTCTGCTCGACCTCGACGAACTCGGGCTGGTAGTCCTCGAGGAACCGGCCGTAGCCGTCCAGGCGCACGTCGGCGCGGGTGATCAGCGCCTGCGGGTCCTTCTCGGCGGCGAAGGCTCCCTGCGAGGAGCGCATGTGGTCGGCGAGCTCGCCGATCTGGGCGGCGGTGGGGCGCGCCCCGCTGGTGCCCCACAGCTCACAGGCGGAATGGACCAGGGTGCCGAAATCCGCCGCGGTGCGCGTGTACTCGGTGGCGGCCGCGGCGATGCGCTTCTGGGTGCCCCACTTGTCGCGGGCGACACGGGCGATCTCCGCCGCGGCCCGGCCGGGATTGCGGTCCAGCCACGCGTACATCTCCAGTGCTCGCTTGGAGGCCATGGTGGCGTACCAGCCCTGCAGGTGGTCCTTGGCGCGCATGCCCGCGACCGTGGTGATCGAGGGGTACAGCAGCGGTCCGTCGGGCTCGAGGCGGTACATGCGGCCACGCGGGGTGTCGGCGCTGAGAGTGGGGGTCGTCATGGCTCCTCGGGAGGACGCGATAGGACGCGGGTCGGTGACAGGGGGCGGAGTTCACGGTACGCCGACGGCGGCCTCCGGCCGTGGTGACAGCGCCGTACGCGCCGAGAATCACGCGGCGGCGGGTCACCCTTCGGGGCCGAAGATGAGTCGCTCGGCGATCAGCCGGGCCCGGCGGGTCAGCCGCAGGTACCGCTCCTCGAGCTCGGAGGCGGAGCCGTCCTCGCCATCGATGAGCTGGGCGAGGGCCCGCAGCTCGGTGCGGTCGGTGGGGAGCACGTCGCCCTCGCGCCCCTTCCACAGGAACAGGCAGCGGCGGACCTGCCAGGCCAACTTCCATGCCTCCGAGAGCTCCTCGGCTTCCCGGGCGGAGATCAGATCGGCCCCAGCGGCGGCCTCGAGCTGGCCCAGCGTGCTGGTGGTGCGCAGCCCGTCGACCTCGTGAGCGTGCTCCATGGCGAGGATCTGGGCGCTCCACTCGACGTCGGTCATCCCGCCGCGGCCGAGCTTGACCTGGCGGGAGGGATCGGCGTTGCGCGGCAGGCGCTCGGACTCCACGCGCGCCTTCATGCGGGTGATCTCCCGCCGCGCGCGCTCGTCGAGCCCGCTCGCCGGGTAGCGGTGCCGGTCCATCTCCTCCCGCAGCTGCGCCGCGACGGCCTCCGAGGCCACCACGGGCCGGGCGCGCAGCAGCGCCTGCTTCTCCCATGTCTGCGCGTCCCGCCGGTAGTACTCGATCCATGCCTCGACGCTGCGGGCGAGCATGCCGTTCTTCCCCTCGGGGCGCAGGTCCGCGCTGACCTTCATGTCGGTGCCAGCGGCGGGGGCGTTGAGGATGCGCTGGACCTGGGTGGCCACAGCCACCCCGATCTCGCCGGCGGCGTGCCCGGCCCCGCGATCGATGAGGAGGAACTGGACGTCGGCGTCGGAGGCGTAGCCCATCTCGCGGGCACCGAAGCTGCCCATCGCCACGATCGCCATCTCCACCCCGAGGGCGCGCGCCGGGTCGGAGCGGCGCTCGCGCAGGCGTTTGGCGGTGTCGACATCGACCTCCTCGACGCTGTCGAGGGTCTCGGCGCCGGCGCCGACCACCTTGCGCTCGCGGGCGACGACATGGAAGGCGACCAGCAGCCCCGCCTCCAGCACCGCCTCGGCGAGGTCGGTGAGGGCGCGGGCGACCTCGGTCGCGGAGGAGAGACCGGTCAGGTGTGCCAGGGCGATCCGCAGCAGCTCCCGGTTGCGGGTGCGCCGCAGGACGTCGCGGGCCACCTCGACGGAGTCGACCCGGGAGATGACGGCGAGGAACTCCCGGCCCAGGACGTCGCGGGAGAGCGGGCGCAGATGCTCGTCGCGGGCGAGCCAGCGCACCGCCTCGGGGATCTGCACCAGCTGTTCGCCGACGAAGCGACTGCCGGAGAGCACCCGGGTCAGCCGTTTCGCGGCCAGGCCCGAGTCGCGCAGCAGGCCCAGGTACCAGTGGGCGGAGCCGATGGTGTCCGAGAGCCGGCGGAACGCGAGCAGGCCGAGGTCGGGATCGATGCCGTCCGCGAACCATTCGAGCATCGCGGGCAGCAGCTGGCGCTGGATCTTCGCGCGCCGGGAGATGCCCTCGGTCAGGGCGGTGATGTGGGTCAGGGCGCGGGCCCCGTCGCGGTAGCCGATCGCTGCCAGGCGGGCCGTGGCCGACTCCGGGCTCAGCCGGATCTCGCCGTCGCTGAGCGTGGAGGCCGTCTCCAGCAGGGGGCGGTAGTAGATCTCCTCGTGCAGCTGGCGCACGCGGCGGCGGGTGCGGTTGTACTTCTGGTCGAACTGGTCCGGCGTCAGGCCCAGAGTGCGTGCCAGGCGTCGCAGGTCGGCCGGGGAGGTGGGCAGCACCTGGGTGCGGCGCAGTCGGTGCAGCTGCATGCGGTGCTCGACGCAGCGCAGGAACCGGTAGGCGGCGTCCATCTCGGCGACGTGGTTGCGGGAGATGTAGCCGCCCTCGCCCAGCCGGGCGAGCGACTGGAGCGTGGAGCGCGCATGCAGACCCAGATCGGTGCGGCCGTGGACCATCTGCAGCATCTGCACGGTGAACTCCACGTCCCGCAGGCCGCCGGGGCCGAGTTTGATGTTGCGGTCGGCCTCGCCGTGCGGGATGTGGGCGATGACCCGGCGGCGCATCGCGCGGGAGTCCTCGACGAACCCCTCGCGGGTGGAGGCCTTCCACACCCAGGGCTCGACCATCTCCTCGAATTCCCGGCCCAGCTCGAGGTCGCCGGCGGCGGCGCGCGACTTCAGGAGGGCCTGGAACTCCCAGGAGTGGGCCCACTGGGTGTAGTAGTGGCGGTACGAGTCCAGGGTCCGCACCAGCGGACCGTCCTTGCCCTCGGGCCGGAGGTTCGCATCGACCTGCCACAGGGACCCCTCGGCCGTGCGGTCCGAGCACACGCGAGCCAGCTCCCGGGCGAGGGCGGAGCCGATCACCACCAGCTCCTCCTCGGCGGCATCGTCGACGGGGGCGACCACGTGCATCACGTCGACGTCGGAGATGAAGTTCAGCTCGCGCGCTCCGGTCTTGCCGAGCGCGATCACGGACCAGCGGACCTTCTCGTGGTCCTCGACGGTCGCCCGGGCGATCGCGGCGGCCGCATCCAGGGCGGCGTCTGCCAGGTCGCTGAGGGCGGTCGAGACCCGCGGCTGGAGAGCTTCGGGGGACGCGGCGAGGACATCGGCGGCGGCGATCTGGATCAGTCGTTCGTGGTAGGCGACCCGCAGGTCGTCGCGGGCCTCCCGCCCGGCCTCGGCGGCGACGGGCACGGGGGCCGACGGGTCGGCGCCGACCGCCCGCAGCAGCCGCTCGCGCACGGCGGCGGCCGGCGTGGCCAGCTCGTCATCGCCCTCGCGCAGCGCCTCCAGCAGCTCCGGGTGCCGGGTGAGGACGTCGCCGAGCGCGACGGACGTGCCCAGCAGCCGGATCAGCCGGTCGCCGGCGCTGCCGGGCGTCCCGATGCCGGCGAGGAACTCGTCCTTCAGCGCTTTGCGTCCGCAGCCCTCGGCGGCTTCGGCCAGGCGGAGCAGACCGATCACCGCATCATCGCCGTCGGCCGTGGCACCGATGCGGGCCACGGCTCCCTGGGGCAGCCCGGCCAGGGCCGGGTCGGCGAGGAAGCGACTGACGCGGTCGGTCCGGGTGAAGCCGAGGCGGGCGAGGCCGCCGGCACCGGTCGCGGGCTGGGAGGTCATCGGCCGGCGCACCTCAGACCCGGCCGAACGTGGAGGCCAGTTCGTAGTCGGTCACCTGCTCGCGATAGCGCTGCCACTCCTGTTTCTTGTCGCGCAGGAAGAACTCGAAGACCTGCTCGCCGAGGGTGCCGGCCATCAGCTCGGAGGATTCGAAGTTCTCCAGCGCCCGGAACAGGTCGGTGGGCAGCGGTTCGATCCCCATGGCGCGGCGCTCGCGCTCGGTGAGGTCCCACACCGCGTCCTCGGCGCCCTCAGGCAGCTCGTACTCCCCCTCGATGCCGGCCATGCCCGCCGCCAGCAGGGCTGCGAAGGCCAGGTACGGGTTCGCCGCGGAGTCCAGCCCCCGGAACTCGACGCGCGAGCTGGTGCCCTTGGTGGGCTTGTGGAAGGGCACCCGCACCAGCGCGGAACGGTTGTTGTGCCCCCAGCAGATGTAGCTCGGCGCTTCCTGCGCGCCCCACAGGCGCTTGTACGAGTTGACCCACTGGTTCGTCACGGCGCTGTACTCCGGGGCGTGCTGCAGCAGGCCCGCGATGAACTGGCGGCCGGTGCGGGAGAGGCCGTACTCGGCGCCGGGCTCGTGGAAGGCGTTCTTGCCGCCCTGGAACAGCGAGAGGTGGGTGTGCATCCCGGAGCCGGGCTGGTCGATCATCGGTTTGGGCATGAAGGTGGCCACCTGCCCCATCGACAGGGCCACCTCCTTGACCACGGTGCGCAGGGTGACGATGTTGTCCGCCGTGGTCAGCGCGTCGGCGTAGCGAAGGTCGATCTCGTTCTGGCCGGGCCCGTTCTCGTGGTGGGAGAACTCGACCTGGATGTTCATAGCCTCCAGGTGCTCGATCGCGGTGCGACGGAAGTCCTGGCCCTGGCCGCGGTGGACGTGGTCGAAGTAGCCGGCGTTGTCGATCGGGACCAGCCGGTCGCCCTGGGTGTAGGGCTTCTCGAACAGGTAGAACTCGATCTCGGGGTGGGCGAAGAGCTCCAGGCCCTTCTCCTCGGCGCGGGCGAGGATGTCGCGCAGCACGCGACGCGGGTCGGCGGCGGCGGGTTCGCCGTCGGGGGTGAGGACGTCGCACATCATGCGTCCGGTCGCATTGGTCTCGCCGCGCCAGGCCAGCAGTTCGAAGGTGCCTGGATCCGGGCGCAGGATCATGTCTGATTCGTAGCTGCGGGTCAGGCCCTCGATGGTGGAGCCGTCGATCCCGATGCCCTCGGTGAAGGCCGTCTCGAGGTCCGACGGAGAGATCGCGATGGACTTCAGCGTCCCGGCGATGTCGCAGAACCACAGACGGATGAACCGCACGTCGCGGTCGGAGACGGTCCGGATGACGTCATCGTGGAGATGTTCCATGCAACCAGTCTGCCGCACGGGCAGCGGGCAACGGGTAACGGGCCGCGGGCGGCCGCGGCCCGATCCCGGTCAGAGCGCCTTGATGTACCAGCTGCCGTCGTCCCCCCGCGCCATCGGCACCTCGGTGTCGATCCCGGGCACGCTGATCGCGATCGTCCCGTCGTCCCGGGGCTCGGCCTCGAGCATGTCCTCGGTGACCATCGCGGCCGCCTGCGGCGACAGGGCCTGGTACTGGTCGCTGTCGGTGATCGTCTCGACGCAGGCGGTGGCGGAGGCCCCCTCGACCGGCTGATCGGTGGCCGGGGCCAGGACGAAGCCGCAGGCCGCTTCGGCGTCCTTGTCCCCCAGGGCCTGGATGAAGCCGATCATCTGCTCCTTCGCCGCCGAGACGTCCTGCTCGCCGACTTCGCCCGCGTTCTCGCCGCTGCCGGCGTCCGAGGGAGCCTCGCCGCCACCGTCGCTCGGACCGGTGGCCTCGCGGGTGGCCTCCGGGTCGCTCTCCTGCGACGCGGTCTCCTGGCCTCCCGTCTCCCCCTCGTCGCCGCCGGTGCACGCCCCCGCCCCCGCCGCGATGGCGAGGACGCCCAGACCTGCAGCCGCGCGGCGAACCGTCGTGCGCATGATCGAACTCATCATCCATCCTCCCTCTCGGCGCCGGCGCGGATGCCGACGGGCCACAAGGCTCCCATATGGCCGCCCCACGAGGCCTGGCGCACCGTGCCCGGAATCGATCGGGCTCGCCGGCTCGGCGGGCACGCGGAACTAGACTGCCGGGTACGGACCTGCCGCAGCTGCCGGTGGTCCGGGCCGCGGGGCGCGATCGAGGAGTCCCGCGACCCTCGTCGTCCATGCGCCTCCAGGAGCACATCGTGAGCACCCCCTCCGGCACCGGATCCTCCGGTCCCGCCAAGGTCCGCATCCGTCATCTGCAGGACGCCAAGGAGCGCGGCCGGCCGTTCTCGATGCTCACTGCCTACGATCAGTTCTCCGCCCAGGCCTTCGAGGCGGCCGGGATCGACGTCCTGCTGGTGGGCGACTCCGTCGGCACCACCGTGCTCGGCCACGACTCGACCACCGCCACCACCCATCAGGACATGCTCACCTTCACCGGTGCCGTCGCCCGCAGCGTCCACCGCCCGCTGATCGTGGCGGACCTCGCCTTCGGCACCTATGAGACGGGCCCGGCCGACGCGGTCCGTCACGGTGTCGAGCTGATCCGGGCCGGCGCGGAGATGATCAAGCTCGAGGGCGGCCACGCCATCGTCCCCCAGATCCAGGCGCTGACGCAGGCCGGCATCCCCGTGATGGGGCACCTCGGTTTCACCCCGCAATCGGTGAACTCGCTATCGGGCCACCGGGTCCAGGGCCGGGACGCCGCGGCAGCCGATCAGCTCGCCGAGGACGCGGTCGCGCTACAGGAGGCCGGGGCCTCCGCGATCGTGCTCGAACTCGTCCCGGCGCAGGTCGCCGCACGCATCACCGAGGTGGTGCATGTGCCGACCGTCGGTATCGGTGCCGGCCCCTCCTGCGACGGGCAGGTGCTGGTGTGGCAGGACATGGCCGGCATGTCCGGATTCCACGGCAAGTTCGTCAAGGCTTTCGGAGATCTGCGCGCCGATCTCCAGCGCGCGGCCGCGCAGTACCGCGACGAGGTGACCGAGCGGTCCTACCCCGGCCCGGAGCACTCCTTCGACTGACCTCAGCCGGCCGAGCGACGAGCGCCGCGGGGTCAGTGCTCCAGGGTCAGTTCTTCGGCTCGGACCCTTCCGCGGATCCGCCGTAGTCCTCCCACTCCTGGTCCTCCTCCTGCCACGCCTCGTTCCGGGCCGCAGCGATCTTCAGCGCCTTCTCGGCCTCCGCGCGCGTGGAGTAGGGCCCCATCAGCTCGGTGCCGGGCGACTGCCGGCCCTCTTCGACGTTGCCCGTGGTGAGGTTGTAGTAGAACTCGGTGCCCTCCGTCACGTCGGGCTCCTTTCCGCATCGGTGAGAGACTGGTGGATATGACTGTAGAGCAGAAATGGATCCGTCCAGAAGGACGAGAGGTGCTGGTTCCCGGCACCGTCGGCCCCCGTCGTCCCGTGCCCGCACGCATCGAGCGCCCCGAGTACGTCGACAAGGACGAGGCCGTCTCCGATACCGGGCCCCACATCCAGAGCGCGGATGTCATCGAGCGCGTGCGCGAGGCCTCGCGCATCGCGGCGATCGCTCTGCAGGCCGCCGGTGAGGCCGCCCAGCCGGGCGTGACCACCGACCGTATCGACGAGGTCGTCCACGACGTCCTGATCCAGCACGGGGCCTACCCCTCCACTCTCGGCTACCTCGGGTACGAGAAGTCGTGCTGCACGAGCCTGAACGAGGTGATCTGCCACGGCATCCCGGACTCGACGGTGATGCAGTCCGGCGACATCCTCAACGTGGACGTCACCGCCTACATCCACGGGGCCCACGGAGACACCAACGCCACCTTCGAGGTCGGTGAGGTCGATCCCCGCGTCCAGGACCTGGTCTCGCAGTCCCACGAGGCGATGATGCGGGGCATCAAGGCGGCGAAGCCGGGCCGCCAGGTCAATGTCATCGGGCGCGTGATCGAGAAGTTCGTCGCCCGCCACGGGTACGAGTCGGTGCGCGACTACACCGGTCACGGGGTCGCCGAGGGCTTCCACAACGGCCTGGTCATCCCCCACTACGATTCCGCGCCGATGTTCGACGACGTGATCGCCGAGGGCATGACGTTCACCATCGAGCCGATGGTCGCGATGGGCTCGCAGGACTGGGAGCAGTGGGACGACGGCTGGACCGTGGTCACCAAGGACCGCTCCTTCAGCGCCCAGTTCGAGCACACCATGGTCATCACCGACCAGGGTCCGGAGCTGCTCACCGTCCTCTGAGCGGACTGTCCCGCACTCGCCCGGGCCACCGCCGGCCGCCTCGTCGGCGGGGTCGGCAGCGCGGCTCGTCGGCGGGGATCCGGGTTGTTTGGCACACTATGGCCAGCGATGGGCGGACAGACCGCCGGGACCCGGCACACGGAACGAGGACAGATCATGACCGAGCAGGCGTTCGGCATCGACATCGGCGGCAGCGGCATCAAGGGCGCGCCCGTGGATCTTGCGTCGGGGGCGCTCGCCGCGGACCGGCTGCGGATCAAGACCCCTCAGCCCTCCTCACCGGACGCGGTCGCCGACACGGTCAGCGAGCTCATCGAGAGCTTCGACATCAGCGAGGGCATGCCCGTCGGCGTGACCTTCCCGGCCGTCATCCAGCAGGGAGTGGCCCGTACCGCCGCCAACGTCGACAAGTCCTGGATCGGCACCGACGCCGACGCCCTGTTCACCGAGCGCACCGGGCACGACGTGTTCGTGGTCAACGATGCCGACGCCGCCGGCATCGCGGAGATGGAGTTCGGTGCCGGCCGCGGCCAGCAGGGCGTGGTGCTGGTGATCACGCTGGGCACCGGTGTGGGCAGTGCGATGTTCGTCGACGGGCGGCTGGTGCCGAACACGGAGCTCGGGCACATTCCGCTCAAGGGCGACTCGGCCGAGAAGTACATGGCCGAATCCGCTCGTGAGCGCAAGGACCTGTCCTGGAAGAAGTGGGCGAAGCGGCTCCAGAAGTACTTCTCCCTGGTCGAGTTCCTCTTCAGCCCGAACCTCATCATCGTCGGCGGCGGGGTCTCCAAGGAGCACGAGAAGTTCCTCCCGCGCCTGGAGCTGAACACCCCCATCGTGCCGGCGGAGCTGCGCAACGAGGCAGGCATCATCGGCGCTGCGGCACTTGCGCGACGGTCAGAGGATGATGTCGACGGATCCGGCTCGACGTCCTCTCGCGAGCAGACGTCCTCGCCGTCGACGGCGTCCTCGGGGAAGCAGGCGAACTCGAAGACGTCGTCGAAGCAGGCGAGCTCGACGACGTCCGCGGCGAGCACCGATGCCACGGAGAACGCTGCGACGTCGACCAGGTCACCGGCCGAGGAATCCGCCGAGAGCACCGCCTCGACGAAGGCATCGAGCGCCACCAAGAGCTCGTCCGGGAAGGCCACCGGCGCGCAGAAGTCGTCTGCGAAGAGCTCCGGCACGAAAGCCACCACGTCCGGTCAGAAGACCACGAGCCAGAAGAAGTCCACGAGTCAGAAGAAGGACTCGGCGCAGTCGACATCGGGTCAGAAGAAGGACTCGGGGTCCGACGCCTCGACCCGTCAGCAGACCGGGGCCCAGAAGAAGGATTCCGGCCGGTCCGCCTCCAGCCGGAAGCAGACCTCGGCGCAGAAGAAGGACTCTGGCTCGGCCACCTCCGGTCAGAAGAAGACCGCTTCCGCGTCGAAGAGCTCCGGCTCGAAGAGTTCGGCCCGCAGCGGCAACAGCACGTCGGCGTCTTCGTCCCGGTCGTCGTCCGGGGCGAAGACGTCAGGGTCGACCAAGTCGTCAGGGTCGACCAAGTCGTCGGGGTCGAGGAAGACCTCTGCGCCGAAGAAGAGCTCTGCGCGGAAGTAGGGGTCCGGCGGGAAGCAGGCAGGCCGGACGCGTCTGCCGATCAGGCCGCCCCGGGGGTGAGCGCAACTTCCTGGTCTGGTGCACGACGTGAGCACGCTCAGGCAGGGTGACTCGGCGCTGACCGCCACATTGCTGCACCTCCCTACCGGCGCAGCGGTGGCGGAGGGTGATGAGGGACCAGCCGGCCTGTAAGCCGGGTTCTGTGAGCGGCAGTCATCCATCTCGGATCGCCGTTGCCGACGACCTCCAGCGGTCCACCCGGGAACTCGGGCTGGCACCCTCGAACGTTCCCTGTACGACCTTGCTCCCGGTGGGGTTTACCGTGCCGGCCTCGTCACCGAGACCGCGGTGGTCTCTTACACCACCCTTTCACCCTTACCGCCCGCGCCCCGAAAGGCTCAGGCGGCGGTCTGCTTTCTGTGGCACTGTCCCGCGGATCACTCCGGGTGGGCGTTACCCACCACCGTGCCAGGCGGAGCCCGGACTTTCCTCGGCCCCGGAGCGCGAGCCCCGAGGACGCGACTGCCCGGCCGACTGGTCCGCCGTCCAGTTTACGCCGACCGCGCACTCGGGCCGCCAGTGAGGTCGTCACCGACGGTGCGCTGACGTGCGCAAAGTCTCGCGACTGCGCCTCCCGAGGTGCCATGGCAGGGCGGATCGGCCTCCGAGAATGGAGAGATGCTGATCCTGCTGCCGCCCTCGGAGACCAAGACACGACCACCCGAGGCCGAGGCCCGCCCGCTCGACCTCGAGGCGATGGCGCTGCCCGAGCTGCTCGAGGCCCGACGGACCATGCTGCGGGCCGCCCAGCGGACGGCGGGGACCCAGGACGCCGCCGCGAAGCTCGGTGTCCCAGCCTCCTCCCCCGAGCTCGTCCAGCGGATGGCAGACCTCGAGCACGAGCCGGCCGCTCCCCCGCTCGCGGTGTACTCCGGGGTGCTCTACGACCAGCTGGACCCCGCGCACCGCCCCGCGCCGGACCGCCGCCTTCTCGTCCAGAGCGCATTGTTCGGACTCGTCGACGCCGGCACCGACCGGATCCCCGCCTACCGGCTCTCGGCGACCTCCGCCGTCTCCCGACTCGGGAAGGCCGGCTCCTGGTGGACCCAGAGGCTGCGGCCGACGGCGCAGCGCCTGCAGAAGGAACAGGCGGAGGGTGGATCGCCGGTGGTCATCGACTGCCGCTCCGGCTCGTACCGTTCGATGATGCAGCTGCGCACCGACCCGGCAGTGCGGGTCCTCGAGGTCTCACCCGTCCAGGAGCGCGGCGGTGCGCGCAAGGTCGTCTCCCACGATGCCAAGCGCTACCGCGGACTCGTCACGCGATCGCTGCTGGCGGCCGGCACGACTCCGGCCTCGGCCGATGACGTCGTGGATCTGCTGCAGCCGGCCCTCGGCGGCGGTCTCCGCGTGGAACTGGAGGGAGACCGCCTCGTCATCGTCGACCACATCGCCTGACCTGGCTGGTCCACTGGGCGGCTGGTCCGCTGGGCGGCGGGTCAGCCGGCGCGGCCGCCCCAGGGATCGGTCGTGTGCTCGCTGATCACGACGTCCAGGCCGGGCACGGCGTCGCTGAGCAGGTCGCGGGCCAGCGGCAGCCAGAGCGCCTCGCTCGCCGCGTGCGGGACGTCGATCAGCGCCGGCACCGCCGCGTGGTCCGCAGCGGCCTCGAGGTGCTCCAGAGCGGGATGGTGGCGCAGATCCGAGGTGATGTAGGCGTCCACACCTGCGGCGAGGGCCTGCTCCAGGAAGGAGTCGCCGGCGCCCGGGCACACGGCCACGGTCCGGACAGGCTGGCTCGCCGGGCCGGTGTGGACGACTCCGCGGGCCGTGGGCGGGACGATGCCGGCCACGGCTGCGGTCAACTCGGCGACGTTCATCTCCCGTGGCAGGCTGCCGATCGCCCCGAGGCCGAACAGCTGTGACCCGTGGGCTGCCATCGTGCTCTCCGGGGGCGGCACGAGGGCCCGAGGATCCTGGAGATCCAAGGCGCTCATCCAGGCGCCGACGGTGCCGAGCGTGGACCGGTCGACGTTGGTGTGACCGCACCACAGGGCGGTGCCGGCGCGCAGCAGGTCCGTGACGACGGCGCCCTTGCCCTGGTCCGCGGGCAGGAAGCTGGCCCCGCGCAGCAGCAGCGGGTGGTGGGTCACCAGCAGCTGGGCGCCGCGGTCCACGGCCTCCTCGGCGACCGCCACTGTGGGGTCCACGGCCAGCAGCACCCGTCGGACGTCGGCCCCTCGCTCCCCCAGCACCAGACCGACCCGATCCCAGGACTCCGCCCAGGACAGCGGATAGGTCTCCTCGAGCAGACCGGTCACGGATCCCACCGTGGCCGCCGCCAGAGGACCGACAGTGTGCGGGCGGCTCATGAGCCGAGCGCCCGGGCCTCGACCAGCGCCGCCTGGTAGGCCTTCCACGGCATCAGCACGCACTTCACGCGCGCGGGGAACTTGGCGGCTCCGAGCAGGGCGACGCCGTCACCGATCAGCTCCTCGTCGCCCTCGATGCGGCCACGCGATCCCATGGCCGCCTCGAAGTGCTCCCGCACCGGATCCATCTCGGCCACGGTGCGGCCGATCAGGAGGTCCGCCATGATCGACGCGGCGGCCCGGCTCATGGCGCAGCCGATCGCGTCATAGGAGACGTCCTCGATACGCTGGCCCTCGCCGCTGCCACTGAGATGCAGGCGCAGGGTGATCTCATCCCCGCAGGTGGGGTTGACGTGGTGGACCTCAGCGTCGAACGGCTCGCGCAGGCCCTCGTGCAGAGGGCGCTTGTCGTGCTCGACGACGAGCTCGGTGTACAGGGAGTTCAGTGCTGTGCTCATGAGAATGATCCGAAGAAGTCGGCGGTGTGCCGGACGCCCGCGATGAGAGCGTCGACCTCCGCGGCGGTGGTGTGGAGGGAGAAGCTCGCGCGGGTGGTCCCGTGCAGCTCGTAGCGGCGATGCAGCGGCCAGGCGCAGTGATGCCCGACGCGCACCTCGAGGCCGAGGGAATCGAGCACCTGGCCGACGTCGTGCGGGTGGCGGCCTGCCAGGGCGAAGGACACCGCGCCCGCCCGTTCCGGGGAGGCGGCGGGGCCGATGATGCGGATCCCGTCGATCGCTGCCAGCCCGCGCAGCGCCCGGTCGGTCAGGGCCCGTTCGTGCTCGGCGACCTGCTCCATGCCGAGAGCGGTGAGGTAATCGCAGGCGGCGGCGAGGCCGACGGCCTGGCTGATCGGGGGCGTGCCGGCCTCGAACCGGGCCGGCGGCGCGGCGAAGGTCGAGTGGTCGAGATGGACCACTTCGATCATGGATCCGCCGGTGCGGAACGGGGGCAGCGCCGCGAGGTGTTCGTAGCGGCCCCACAGCACGCCGATGCCGGTGGGGCCGTGCATCTTGTGGCCGGACAGCGCGACGAAGTCGACGTCGAGTGCGGCCAGGTCGATCGGCATGTGCGGGGCGGACTGGGCCGCATCCAGGACGGTCAGCGCGCCCACGGACTGTGCGGCCTCGACCAGCCGTGCGACGGGATTCACGGTTCCGAGCACATTGGACTGGTGGGCGAAGGCGACGACCTTGGTGCGCTCGGTGACCAGTGCGTCCAGACCGGTCAGGTCCAGGGTGAAGTCGTCGGCCAGCGGGATCCAGCGCAGCGTGGCGCCGGTGCGCCGGGCCAGCTCCTGCCAGGGGACCAGGTTGGCGTGGTGCTCCATCTCCGTCACCAGGATCTCGTCGCCCTCGTGCACCCGCAGGTGCTCCGGGGTGGACTCATCACCGTTGCCGAGGGAGTAGGCGACCAGATTCAGCGCCTCGGTCGCATTGCCGGTGAAGACGATCTCGTCGGGTGTGGCGGCGCCGAAGAACGCGGCCACCGTCTCGCGCGCGTCCTCGAAGGCGTCCGTGGCGGCCGTGGCCATCCGGTGAGCGCCGCGCTTGACCGCTGCGTGGTCGTGGGTCAGGTAGGCGACCTCGGCGTCGATCACCTGCTGGGGCCGCTGCGAGGTGGCGCCCCCGTCCAGGTAGATCATCGGGGTGTCCTCGTCCAGCATGCGGCCGAGGATCGGGAAATCCGCCCTGATCGCCTCGACGTCGAACGGTCTGCTCGGTGCACTCACCTGCGCGGCTCCTCCTTCGATAGGTGCCGGTCGCGGTCACCCGGGCGAACTGTGCGAGAACGGTCCGAGCCTGCCGCGATGGTCCTCCAGTATAGGAACCGCCCAGGCGGCTGCCCGAGGCCATGAGATCCTGTCCACATCCGTTCCATCCCGTCAGGAGGATCCGCCATCGACACCCTGATCCTGCTCCTTTTCGGCGTGACGATCCTTGCCTTCCTGATCGTGATCATCGGCCGGCTGCTGGTGCGTCGCAACCGTGATCGTGAAGAGGCCGAGGCGGCCGGTTTCCCCGGCGGTGAGCGGCCCCGTACCGATGAGGAACGTGCCCAGGACCGGCGGACCGCGGTCGTGTGGGGCTGCGCGGCGCTCGCGGTGCCGTGCCTGCTGGTGCTCGCCTACGTCGTCACCCGCTGACGAACGCTTCCCTCCGGCCGACGCACACCCCGCTCCGAGGGTCCACAGCCCGGCGCACGCCGTGAGGTCGGTGCGCCCCGTGAGGCGGTGCATGCGGTGAGGTCGGTGCACCCCGTCGCCGGGCGCGAGCCGGAGCTGAGCGGTGTCCGTGCACCGTGTCTCGTGGTGGGTCGTGAGGGGCTCGAACCCCCGACCTTCTGGGTGTAAACCAGACGCTCTGACCAGCTGAGCTAACGACCCGGACGGGAGCTGCGCCCCCGGACCTCCTTCAGGTGACCCTTTCTATCGCACGCCGCGCGCCCGCGCGCGAGGCGCGGTCACCTCGCGGGCGAGGCCGCCGCGAGGGCGGTGATCAGCTCGGGCGGCTGGCCAGGCGGGTCCCCGTCCAATCGGGCGCGAGGCTCACGGTGGTCAGGACGCGCAGACCGGCGACCCCGGCGCTCTCCTGGATCTCTCCCGGGGGCACGTGCCCGTCGCGGCCCGCCTTGGGGGTCAGCACCCACACGGGCGCGCCGGGCGCCAGGGTGGTGAGGGTGTCGACCATCGCGTCGGTCAGGTCGCCGTCACCATCGCGCCACCACATGATCACGGCGTCGACGATCTCCTGGCAGTCCTCGTCCTCGAGCTCACCGTCGATGAGGTCCTCGATCGCGTCGCGCAGATCCAGGTCGACATCATCGTCGTAGCCGAACTCCTGCACGATCTGGCCCGAGGTGAACGTCAGCGCCTCGGCAAGAGAGCTGGGCGAAGGGGCGTCGGCCGACGGTGACAAGAAAAGGCTCCTCACAGGATGGGGCAAAGCAGATACGGCAGGTCCGGCCGTGCCCGAGGGGACGGTGGACCGAACTCTGCGCGCCGATTCTATGTCACGAGCCACCCTCCTGCACTACAGGGGCGCACGCGGGTGAGATTCGAGGTGGCACCGGGCGATGAGGGCCGTCCGCACCCTCCGCCACCTGCGGGCCTGTGACTCCGACGCGCCCGTACGGGGTGTCCGGCGTCTCACACCTGAGGAGGGATCGTGAAGGTCCCTCCACGCCCCGGCGACGGTAGGCTTGCTCGGACCGAGGCCGAAGGAGCCGGGCCCGCCGGCGTTCCACTGCTCCCACGGCCGGTCCATCGCCTCCCGAAGAGAGAAGGACAGTGTGAGTTCGCACGAGACCCCTCGTCCCATCGGCATCAACCTGCCCAGTCACGCGCAGGATCCCGACCCGGAGGAGACGCAGGAGTGGTTGGACTCGTTCGACGGACTCGTCGAGCACCGGGGCGACGAGCGCGCCTCGGAGGTCGTCCAGAGCCTCATCCAGCACGCCCGTGAACGCGACCTGGAGCTTCCGGAGTCGCTGACCACGGACTACGTCAACACCATTCCCGTCGAGGAGCAGCCCGAGTACCCCGGTGACGTGGAGCTCGAGAAGGAGCTGCGCAACATCAACCGCTGGAACGCAGCGATGCTCGTCCATCGCGCCCAGCGCCCCGGGGTCGCCGTCGGCGGCCACCTCTCCAGCTACGCCTCCATCGCCACGATGTACGAGGTCGGCTTCAACCACTTCTTCCGTGGCCGCAACCACCCCGGCGGCGGCGATCACGTCTTCTTCCAGGGCCACGCCTCCCCCGGGATCTACGCGCGCGCCTACATGATGGGCCGCCTCGGCCAGGAGGATCTGGACGGCTTCCGCCAGGAGTTCTCCAGCGAGCACGGCATGCCCTCGTACCCGCACCCGCGGGCGATGCAGGACTTCTGGGAGTTCCCGACGGTCTCGATGGGCATCGGCCCGGTCGCGGCGATCGAGCAGGCCTCCTTCGACCGCTATCTCAGCAACCGCGGGCTGAAGGACACCAGCGAGCAGCACACCTGGGCGTTCCTCGGCGACGGCGAGATGGACGAGGTCGAGTCCCGCGGCGCGCTGCACATCGCCGCCAAGGAGCACCTGGACAACCTCACCTTCGTCATCAACTGCAACCTGCAGCGGCTCGACGGGCCGGTGCGCGGCAACGGCAAGATCATCCAGGAGCTCGAGGCGCAGTTCCGCGGCGCGGGCTGGAACGTCATCAAGGTCGTCTGGGGCTCCGGCTGGGATCCCCTGCTGGCCAAGTCCACCGACGGGGCGCTCATCGACCTGATGAACGCCACTCCCGATGGTGACTACCAGACGTACCGCGCCGAATCCGGCGGCTTCATCCGGGACAACTTCTTCGGGCGCGATCCGCGCACCAAGGCGCTCGTGGAGGACCTCTCCGACGACGACATCTGGTGGAAGCTCAACCGCGGCGGGCACGACGCCCAGAAGGTCTACGCCGCCTTCCAGGCCGCCATGGCCCAGAAGGGCAAGCCGACCGTCATCCTCGCCCAGACCGTCAAGGGATACCGGCTGGGGACGAACTTCGCGGGCCGCAACGCGACCCACCAGATGAAGAAGTTCACCCTCGAGGATCTCAAGGCGCTCCGCGACACGCTGCGCATCCCCGTGACCGATGAGCAGCTCGAGTCCGGCAGCGTCTACGACGCCCCGCTCTACCTGCCGGATGACGACGCCCCGGTGATGAAGTATCTCAAGCAGCGCCGCGAGGAGCTCGGCGGGCCCATGCCCTCACGCAGCACCGAGCACAAGGCGCTCGAGCTGCCCGGCGACAAGGCCTACGAGGTCACCCGTCGCGGGTCGGGCAAGCAGGAGATCGCCACCACCATGGCACTGGTGCGTCTGCTCAAGGACCTCATGCGTGACAAGGAGACCGGCAAGCGCTGGGTCCCGATCGTCCCCGACGAGGCGCGCACCTTCGGCATGGACTCGCTGTTCCCGACGGCGAAGATCTACAACCCCGACGGGCAGAACTACCTCTCGGTCGATCGTGACCTGCTGCTGGCCTACAAGGAGTCCACCTCCGGCCAGATCAAGCACATGGGCATCAACGAGATCAGCTCCACGGCAGCCTTCACCGCCGCGGGCACCTCGTACGCCACGCACGACTTCCCGATGATCCCGCTGTACATCTTCTACTCGATGTTCGGGTTCCAGCGCACCGGCGACTTCTTCTGGGCCGCCGGGGACCAGATGGCCAAGGGCTTCGTCATCGGCGCGACGGCCGGCAAGACCACACTGGCCGGCGAGGGCCTCCAGCACATGGACGGCCACTCGCCGATCCTGGCCGCCACCAACCCCGGCGCGGTGATCTACGACCCGGCGTACGGGTACGAGCTCGGCCACATCATCCGCGACGGTCTGCAGCGCATGTACGGCGAGGACGACCGCCTGCAGGAGGTCTTCTACTACATCACCGTCTACAACGAGCCGATCGTCCAGCCCGCGGAGCCGGAGAATCTGGACGTCGAAGGCCTGCTCAAGGGCATGTACGTCGTCGAGGGCCTGCCCGAGGGCGACGGGCCCGAGGCACAGCTGCTGGCCTCCGGCGTCGGCGTGCCGTGGGCCCGCCACGCCCGCGAGCTGCTGGCCGAGGACTGGGGCGTACGCGCCAACGTCTGGTCGGTGACCTCCTGGACGGAGCTGCGCAAGGAGGCCCTGGAGGCGGAGAAGCACAACCTGCTCAGCCCCGAGGATCAGCGCACCCCGTGGATCTCGCAGCGCCTCGAGGGCGTCAGCGGCCCGTTCGTGGCGACCTCCGACTACGACTTCATGGTCCCGGACATGATCCGCGAATGGGTCCCGGGGCAGTACGGCGTGCTCGGGGCCGACGGATGGGGCTTCTCCGACACCCGCCCGGCGGCTCGCCGCCACCTGAAGATCGACGCGCACTCCATGGTCGTCAAGACCCTGCAGCTGCTGGCCCGCGAGGGCAAAATCGACGCCGCGGTGGTCCGCCAGGCCATCGACAAGTACGACCTGCTGAACGTCAACGCCGGCCAGTCCGGCTCGTTCGGCGGCGAGTCCTGATCACCGCCGGGTCATCCCTCGTGCGCGATGGATGACCCGGCGTCCGCTTCCCCTCACGGCGCCGCACCCCCGAGCGCCGCTCCCCGCATCCCCCCGTCCTGGAGGTCCTCGTGCTCGCGATCGTCTGCCCCGGCCAAGGGGCCCAGAAGCCCGGATTCCTGAGCCCGTGGCGTGAGCTGCCCGGCGTCGAGGCGATGCTCGCCTCACTGTCCGAGGCCGCCGGCGTGGACCTCCTGCGTCACGGCACCGAGTCCGACGCCGACACCATCCGCGACACGGCCATCGCTCAGCCGCTGCTGGTCGCGGCGGGCATCATCGCCGGCACCCAGCTCGGTCCCCAGGACGACGGCCCCGATCTGCCGCCGGCCGACGTCATCGCGGGCCACAGCGTCGGCGAGCTGACCGCCGCCGCCCTGGCCCACGTCCTCAGCGATGAGGATGCGATGCGTCTGGTGGCCGTCCGCTCCCAGGCGATGGCGAAGGCCGCCGCCGCGGAGCCCACGGGGATGGCCGCAGTCGTCGGCGGGGCCCGCGACGAGGTCCTGGCCGCGATCGAGCGCCACGGACTGCACGCCGCGAACATCAACTCCGCCGCGCAGGTGGTCGCCGCCGGCTCGACCGACGCTCTCGCCGCCCTGGCCGAGGATGCGCCGTCGCGGGCGCGGGTGATCCCGCTCCCGGTTGCCGGCGCGTTCCATACGCCGTACATGGCCGGAGCCCGCGATGAACTCGCCGGCTTCGTTCCCACGCTTTCCGTCGCGGACCCGTCCTCGCCGCTGATCTCCAACGCCGGCGGCGAATCGGTCTCCACCGGGTCCCGCTACCTCGAGCTGATCGTCACCCAGGTCGCCTCCCCCGTCGACTGGGAGGCGTGCATGGGCGCGCTGCGCGAGCGCGGCGTGACGGGGATGGTCGAGCTCTCGCCGGCCGGCACCCTGACAGGCCTGGCCAAGCGCGACCTCAAGGGCGTCGCGACGGTCAACCTCAACACGCCCGACGATCTCGAGGCCGCCCGCGACCTGGTGCACGAGCACGCCGGTGTCGCCGCGTCCGAAGGCCAGGAGCACTGACATGGCAGCGCGAGTCTCCCTCCAGCACCGCCCCACCGTCCCGGGATCCCAGGTCCTTGCCTACGGTGCCGCCCGCGGCGATCTCGTCGTGCCTAACGATGACCTGGTCGGCCCGATCGACTCCTCGGACGAGTGGATCCGTCAGCGCACTGGGATCATCACCCGCACCCGAGCCAGCAAGGACGTCGGCGTCAAGGACCTGTCGCTGACCGCGGCGAAGGAGGCGATCGAGAGTTCCGGGATCGACCTCGAGACGCTGGATGCGATCATCGTCTCGACCATCTCCTTCCCGTATCCCACGCCGTCGCTGGCGACGCTGCTGGCGGGCGAGCTGGGCCGCCCCGATGTCATCGCCTACGACATCTCCGCGGCCTGCGCCGGGTTCGCGTACGGCATCGGCCAGGCCGACGCCCTGATCCGCACCGGAGCGGCACGCCACGTGCTGGTCATCGGCGCCGAGAAGCTCTCCGACTTCGTCTCCCCCACCGACCGTTCGATCTCCTTCCTGCTGGGCGACGGCGCCGGTGCGGCGATCGTCGGGCCCAGCGACGAGCCGAAGATCGGCCCCACCGTATGGGGCAGCGACGGGGACAGCTGGGACACGATCCGCATGACGGGCTCGATGATCGACTTCCGTGACGGGACGGGCGAATGGCCCACGCTCGAGCAGGACGGTCGAACCGTGTTCCGCTGGGCCGTGTGGCACACCGCCCAGAAGGTCCGCGAGATGCTCGACGCCTCCGGGCTGAGCGTCGAGGACGTCGACGTGTTCGTCCCCCACCAGGCCAACATGCGCATCGTCGACGAGCTCGCCAAGCAGCTGCAGCTGCGCGAGGACGTCGTCATCGGCCGGGACATCGCGGAGACCGGGAACACCTCGGCCGCCTCGATCCCTCTGGCCACCCACCGCCTGATCCAGGAGGGAGCCGTCCGCAGCGGCGACGTCCTGGTCCAGTTCGGCTTCGGGGCGGGCCTGGCCTACGCCGGCCAGGTGCTCGTCCTCCCCTGACCGCTGCGGACACATCGCGCCGGGGTGCTTGTCACCCGCGTCACGCCCGTGCCACTATCACGCCTCGGCTGCCGGATCCCCGGCCGCGACGCGGGTAGTCTTTGACCGCCAACATTCCATAGACCTAAGGAGAACCCATGGCACACACCGAGAACGAGATCCTCGAGGGCCTCGCCGAGATCGTCAACGAGGAGACGGGTGTCGCCACCGAGGACGTCAAGCTCGAGAAGTCCTTCACCGACGACCTCGACATCGACTCGATCTCGATGATGACCATCGTGGTCAACGCCGAGGAGAAGTTCGACGTGCGCATCCCCGACGAAGAGGTCAAGAACCTCGCCACCGTCGGCGACGCCGTCAAGTACATCGAGGGCGCGCAGTCCTGATCCCCGCTTGACGCCCGGGACGTTCCCGTCCCGGGCGTCGCCGCCTTCTCGCCCACCCGACCTGGAGGTCCGCATGTCCGCTTCCCGCTCCCGTGTCGCCGTCACCGGTCTCGGCACCGTCAACCCGCTCGGCGGTGACGTCGCCTCCACCTGGAACGCCGCGCTGGCCGGTACCTCCACCGCCCGTACGCTCGAGAACGACTGGAAGGAGCGCTACGGCCTGGCCGTGGACTTCGCCTGCCAGATCGCTATCGACCCGTTCGAGCACCTCGCCCGACCCGAGGCGAAGAAGCTGGACCCCTCGGGCCAGTACTCGATGATCGCCGCCCGCGAGGCCTGGGCCGATGCGGGAACGCCCGACGTCGATCCCACCCGGTTGGGCGTGGTCGTCGGCACCGGCATCGGCGGAGTCTGGACGATCCTGGACCAGTGGGACGTGGTGCGCGAGCGCGGCGCCCGCCGGGTCAACCCCTTCACCGTCCCGATGCTGATGGCGAACTCCTCCAGTGCGCACATCGAGATCGAGCTCGGGGCCCGCGCCGGCGCCCACACGCCGGTCTCGGCCTGCGCCTCCGGCGCCGAGGCGGTCGCCGGCGGGATGGACATGATCCGCTCGGGCCGCGCGGATGTCGTGGTCGTCGGCGGCACCGAGGCCTGCGTGCACCCCCTGCCGCTGGCCGGCTTCGCCAACATCCGCGCCCTCTCCCCCCGCGTCGACGATCCCGAGCACGCCTCCCGGCCCTACGACGTGGACCGTGACGGCTTCGTCCTCGGCGAGGGCGCAGCCATCCTCGTGCTCGAGAGCGAGGAGCACGCCGCCGCCCGCGGTGCCCGCGTGTACGCCTACGCCTCGGGACGCGGCATGGCCTCGGACGCGTACCACATCTCGGCCCCCTCGCTCGAGGGGCAGTCCCGCGCGGTGCGCGAGGCGGTCACCGACGGCGACGTCGCGCCGGCCGACGTGGTCCACGTCAACGCCCACGGCACCTCGACGCCGCTCGGCGACATCAGCGAGCTCAACGCCGTCTCCGATGCACTGGACGGGGTCACCGATCAGCTGGTGGTCACCTCGACCAAGTCGATGACCGGCCACCTGCTCGGCGGCGCGGGCGCGCTGGAATCCGTCTTCTCGGTGCTCGCCTCCCACCACCGCGTCTCCCCGCCCACGATCAACATCGAGAACCTCGATCCCGAGGTCTCGCTGAACGTGGCTCAGAACAAGCCGGTGGACCTCCCCGGTGGTGACATCGCCGTGCTCAACAATGCCTTCGGCTTCGGCGGGCACGACGTCGCCGTGCTCTTCACCAGCGCCTGAGCGCCGGGTCGCGCAGCGACCACAGGATTCTCACCGCGACCACGCAGGATCTCACCGCGACCACGCAGGATACAGAGAGCGCCGCATCTCCTGGCCAGATGCGGCGCTCTCGCGTCGGGCGCAGTGCCCGACCTGCCGGTGGCCCGACGAGGGCGAGGCGGGAATCAGCCCACGCGGTGCAGCCAGCGCATGGGCACGCCGTCGCCGGCGTGCCGGTAGATCTCGAGGTCCTCGTCCCAGGGCTCCCCGAGCGCGATGCCCAGCTCGCGGCGCAGCGCCGAGGGGTCATCCCCAGCACGCTCCATACACCCGCGCACGCGGTCCTCGGTGAGCACCGTGTTGCCGGCATGGTCGGTCGCGGCGTGGTGGATGCCGAGCTCCGGTGTGCAGCTCCAGCGCGCCCCGCCCGTGGACGCGGTCGCCTCCTGCGTCACCTCGAAGCGCACCTCGTGCATGCCGCGCAGTGCGCTGACGAGTCGCGCGCCGGTGTCCTCGCGGCCCCGCCATGTCATCTCGGCGCGCACCAGCCCGCGGCCGACATGCTGCTCATCCCAACGGATGCGCGAGGGCATGCCGAGAACTCCGCTGGCGGCCCATTCGATATGCGGCGCGAGGGCTCGCGGAGCGGAGTGCACATACAGAACGCCCTGAGTCATCTCGTTCCTTCCGGTTTCCGATGCGTCTTCCCCAACGAATCGGTACCGTCCGGACGGAAATGAGATGCCAGACCGGGTCTGTGTCCTGGCCTTACTTTAGAGGGTCTCTCTGATCTGGCGCAATGCCTTCTTCTTGACGGACCTCTCGAGCCCGTCGATGTAGAGCTCGCCATCGAGGTGTGCGACCTCGTGCTGGATCAGCCGGGCGACGATTCCTTCTCCGGCCAGCTCGATGTCATTGCCGTCGACGTCCGTGCCCACACACCGTGCATAGGCGCTGCGGGTGCGCGGGAAGAACAGACCGGGAATCGACAGGCAGCCCTCGTCGTCGTCCTGGGTCTCCTCGGAGAGCTCGACGATGGCCGGATTGAGAATGTGCCCGACGCCGTGGTCCTCGAGATTCCAGGAGAACGCGCGCAGGCTTACCCCGATCTGATTGGCCGCCACGCCGGCGCGGCCCTCGTCGTCGACGGTGTCCATGAGGTCCCGGGCAAGGTTGCGGGTGGCGTCGGTGACCGTCCTGATCGGGTCGCACGGGGTGCGCAGAACCGGGTCGCCGACGATGCGGATGGGCCGGATGGTCATCGCTCAACCTGCCCCGTCGCCTCGGCGTCCTCGCCCGTGGCAGGGAGGGAGCTCTCCGCGGATCCGTGCGCGGTCTCCGCCTCCGCGGCGGCCCCGGCTCCGCCGAGCACCTCGTGGGTGACCTCGACGCCGGGGACGATGGTGCGCTCGACCGTGCATCCGGCGGCGACGGCGCGCCCGAAGACCTTCGTGATCTCAGCGGTCTCGGCCTCGGTGAGCTGCTCCACGGGGAGCTGCACCTGCTCGGCGATCGAGTGGTACCGGTTGTCGGAGTCCTCCGAGAGACCGTGCGCCCACAGCCGCATGTCGAAGTCCTCGCCCAGACGGCGGGAGAGGTTGACGTCACTGCTCATACCGGCGCAGCCGATCACGGCGAGCTTCAGGAGCTCGCCGGGGCTGATCTCGCCCTCGCCCAGTCCGATCGGGATCTCGACGCCGCGCTGGTTGCGGCCGACGAGGGTGCGGTGGCCGGAGCGGTCGGCCCAGACGCTTCCCGGGCCGAAGTCCTCGGGGAGCTCGAAGCGATCATCGGGGACAGAGGACATCGTCCTGCTCCTTCACGAGAACCTGGTGAACGAAGAACAGCCCCGGAGTGACCCCGGGGCTGTTCTCCTCCTGTGGCTCCCGCAGTTGGACTTGAACCAACAACCCTTCGATTAACAGTCGAATGCTCTGCCGATTGAGCTATGCGGGATCGACCTGGAAGACTCTAGCAGGAGCAGCACCTGGGCGCACCTCCGAGCGGGCGTCCCGCCGGGCACTATGACGCATCTAACCACACCACCGTGGACCCGTGCCGGGGCGCGGCACGTCCTGGCTCCGGGTCGGCGCTCAACGGCCGTCGTACCGCGTGCACGCGTCACATCGCGCCAGGTCATGGGCTCGGCCCGTGGTAAGTTCGACGACGCCCTGCCCAGGGCGCACGGGCCAGTAGCTCAGCCGGTCAGAGCAGCGGACTCATAATCCGTCGGTCGCGGGTTCAAGCCCCGCCTGGCCTACCCCGACGCCGTCCGGCCGGTGCCGGTCGCAGAAAGACGTTCTCGTGGCCCGGCCGGATGAGCAACGATGCTCGAGGGGACGAAGGAGACGATCGGTGAGTGCTGAGGACCCCCTGGCCCGCTACGTCCGGGAGCATGCCCAGCGAGCTCTGAGCGGGCTCGAGTCGATCGCGCGGGACGCCGACGTGGAGTCGGTCCACCACACGCGAACCTCCCTGCGCCGGTTGCGGGCGACGGTACGCACCTTCGCCCGCTCCTTCCCGGAGCCCGGCGCCCTCGATGAGGATCTGCGGTTCGTCGCCCTGGCACTCGGACGGATCCGCGACGCCGATGTCCTCGCCAGCAGCCTGCTGCCCGAACTGGAGGCCCTTCCCGATGAGCTCGTGCTCGGCCCGGCGCGCCGCGACCTCGCCGAGGCGCTCTCAGCGCGTCGGCGAGAAGGACTCGACGCACTGTCGGCGGCCTGCGAGGACCCGCGATGGGGACTTGCGACGGAACAGCTGACCGCCTGGTGCAGCGACCCGCCGGCCCTGACGGGGCAGGACGTCGCCAAGACCCTCAAGAAGTCCCGGCGTCGAGTCCGTCGCCGCATCCGCAGCTCCGAGGGGCACCCCGTCGCACTGCACTCGGCGCGCAAGGCCGCCAAGCGGTGGCGGTACGCAGCCGAGCTGCTGGCCGACGCCGAGCCCGCGGCGGCCACGCACCTCGAGCGGGCCACCACGGTGCAGCAGGTGCTGGGAGACCTGCAGGACGCGGTCGTCGCGTGCGAGTTCCTGCGAGAGCACGCCGCGCTGGGTGCCCGCAGCGGCCACAACGCCTTCACCACCGGGCTGCTGTACGCCTCGGCGCGCGGACGGGTCGAGGATGCCACTGCCCGAGCGCTCGATCTCGTCTGAACGCGCCCGGACGCCGGTCCGCGGGGCGATGGCCGGCCCGGTGCCGGTCCGCCAGGAGCCGGTCCACCAGGAGCTGGGCCAGCCGTACCGCTCGACCGGGACGAGGCGCGATGGTGGACCGCGACGGGTCTACCGGTCGTCGAGGTAGCGCAGCACAGCTTGGACACGGCGGCTGGTCTGTTCGTCCCCGGCCAGCTCGAGCTTGTCGAAGATGGCGCTGATCGCCTTTTCCACCGTGCTCAGCGAGACGAACATGCGCTCGGCGATTCCGCGGTTCGAGAGACCCTCCGCCATCGCCTCGAGCACCTCGATCTCCCGCGGCGTCAGGCGGCTCACCGCCTTCTGCTGCTCCGGCGCGCGCAGCAGGGCACGGACCACGGCCGGGTCGATCACGGTGCCTCCGTCGGCGACCCGGTGGACGGCGTCGAGGAAGCTGTCGATCTCGGTGACGCGGTCCTTGAGCAGGTACCCGATGCCGGGGGTCTCGGTGCCCAGCAGCTCGCTGGCGTACTCGCGCGCCACGTACTGGGAGAGCATGAGCACCCCGACGTCCGGGTGGTCGCGCTTGATCCGCACCGCGGCCAGCAGCCCTTCGTTGGTGTGGGTGGGCGGCATGCGCACGTCGACGATCGCCAGGCGCGGATGATGCGCGGCGACCGCGCTCAGCAGGGCGTCTCCATCCCCCACGGAGGCGAGGACGTCGATGCCCTCGTCGACCAGCAGGCTGCGGACACCCTCACGAAGCAGCACCGCATCGTCGGCGAGGACCACGCTGAGCGGCGCGCGGGGACCCTCCCCGTCGGGCTGTTCAGGGATCGAAGGGATGTGGGGCTCAGTCACAGGGCATCTCCGCGGTGATGACGGTGGGGCCGCCGGGCGGGCTGTTCACGCTCACGCTACCGTCCAGCGCTGCGACCCGCCTGGCCAGGCCCTGCAGTCCGCCGCCTTCGGGATCGGCCCCGCCGGTGCCGTCGTCGTGGACCGCCAGCCGCAGGACGCGCCGGTCGGGCTCGCCCTCAGTGGCCACGGTGATCCGGATGCTGCGGGCACCGGCATGCTTGACCACGTTGGTCACCGCTTCCCGCGCCACGAAGTAGGCGGCCGATTCGACCGCCGGAGGCAGCTCGGCCTCGATCCTGTGGTCCACGTGGACCGGCACCGGGCTGGTCGCGGCGACACCGTCCAGGGCGGCGGCCAGTCCGTGCTCGTCGAGTGTGGTCGGGTAGATCCGCCAGGCCACCTGGCGGACCTCCTCGATCAGAGCCTGGGACTGGCCGTGAGCCTGCTCCAGCAGCTGGGCGGAACGGTGGGGATCCGTGGCGCGCCGGGCCCGGGCCAGCGTCACCGACAGCGAGACCACGTTCTGCTGGACCCCGTCGTGCAGATCGCGCTCGATACGGCGGCGTTCGTCGTCGATCGCCACGACCACGCCGCGGCGCGTGGTCAGCAGGCGGCTGATGCGGGTCTCCAGCGCATCCTGGCGCGTGATCGCGGTCCAGCGGCCCAGGAGCTTCGCCTGCAACCAGACCGCGAACTCGGCGTAGAGGGCCGTGGCCAGCAGGCTGGAGGTCCCGAAGATCACCAGCACCGGCAGCGCAGGACGACTGATGGTCCACACGGCGAACTCGAGCACCACGGGACCGGCCGCCAGCAGCTGGGTGAAACTGCCCAGGACGACCGCGGCGACCAGCAGCAGCAGATCGCACATCACGTACCCGAGCACCGCCGACAACGGCCCGTGCAGCAGCGCTCGGCGTCCGCCGAGGAAGGCACCGTCCCCTGCCCCGACCTGCAGTTGGTAGAAGCGGCGCAAGCGGTACAGCTCCCAGCGGCGCACCCGACGGAAGGGGGCCCGCAGGCGCATCAACTGCAGCGGGGCTGCGAGCACGAGCAGCGGTCCGATCAGGAGTCCGAGCACGGTTCCCACGACGTGACGCACCGCGCGCCGCGCGAGCCGCGTGTACTCGCGCGGGAGCTGGTACCTCGAGAGGTCGGGCAGTCGCATGGGGGCAGCTCCGGGTGGCTGCGAGGGATCGCCTCGGCAGCATAGGGCGTGGAACGGGGCACGCCGGTCTGCGCGCTCGGGGAACGCTACCAACGCGGCGACATCGGCCTCAGGGGGCAGGCCCTAGACCGGCTTCCGGTTTTCCGGACAGAACGTGGCTCCACGGCGCGACGGCGCAGCGACCCCGTGGCTCCATGGCTCCGTGATGGCTCCACGGCTAACGGTGGTCACGGCTCCGTCCGGTCACGGCTCCGTCCCTGCATGGCCCCGTACCCGGTGGCGTCAGCACCTCCACATGACGCTCACTCGACGCTCTGGCGCAGTGCGCGGCGCTTCTCCTGCACCTGCGCGAGGCGGCCCAGGATCTCCTGGTATCGCTCCCCGTCCGAGGGATCGGTGCGCTGGAGACGCTGCTTGAGCACCGAATACTCTCGGGTGATCGACAGCTCGCTGAGACGAGCCAGCAGCGAGTTGGCCAGTCGCTGGAGCCCCTCCTCGTCGCGGGCGGGCAGGTCGAGATTCGCGATTTCCACGATCAGCGGACGCACGGTCTCCCCCGCGATCTCGAGGACCTGTTCGAGGTAGCGGGCGGGGTGGAGAGTCCCCTCGGTCGCGTCCAGCAGTGTTCCGGCGGCCAGCATCACGTCCCACACGCTCTGCAGAGCCGGCACGTGGAAGGCGTCGTCCGGCAGGGCTGCCACCGTCTCGGTGTCCAGCAGGTGCGGGGTCTGCATCATCACCGCGAGGGACTGGGTCTCGACCTGTCCGACGGGGTCGCGGGGACCGACCGCGTCGGCGAGACGCGCGACGGGGACCGCGGGCTGCTCCCCCGCGCTCGCCGCCGGGGTGCCGGGGCGTTCCGTGCTCAGCGGCTCGTCAGCATGCCTGCCGGCGCGCTCTTCGCTGCGGGAGGCGTCATGGACGGCCCGCAGCACGGTGCGCTCATCCATGCCCAGCCATCCCGACAGGCGTCGGGCATATTCGGGGCGCATCGCCCGGTCGCGGATGCGCGCGACCACGGGGGCGGCCATCCGCAGCGCACTGACCTGGCCCTCGACCGTGTCGAGGTCGACCTGGGAGATCGCCGAGCGGATGGCGAACTCGAACATGGGCTTGCGGGCCTCGATCAGGTCCACGACCGCCTGGTCCCCTCGAGCGATGCGCAGCTCGCACGGGTCCATGCCCTCGGGCTCGACGGCGACGTAGGTCTGGGCGACGAACTTCTGGTCCTCATCGAAGGCGCGCAGCGCGGCCTTCTGTCCGGCGGCGTCGCCGTCGAAGGTGAAGACGACCTCCCCGGAGAGCCCACGGCCGTCGGCGTTCAGCTGCAGCCCCGAGGACGGGTTCGAATCCCCCATCACGCGCCGGACGATCTTGACGTGGTCTGCGCCGAACGCGGTGCCGCAGGAGGCCACGGCAGTGGTGACGCCGGCCAGGTGCGCGGCCATCACATCGGTGTACCCCTCGACCACCACCACGCGGCGCTGTCTCGAGATCTCCTTGCGCGCCAGGTCCAGGCCGTAGAGCACGTTGGATTTGTGGTAGATCGGGCTCTCGGGCGTATTGAGGTACTTCGGGCCCTTGTCCGATTCCAGCAGCCGGCGCGCCCCGAAGCCGATGGTGTTGCCGGTGATGTCGCGGATCGGCCACACCAGCCGCCCGCGGAACCTGTCGTAGACGCCCCGCTGACCCTGGGAGACGAGCCCGCTGGCCACCAGCTCCTGCTCGGTGAAGCCGCGACCGCGCAGGACGGAGGTCAGGGAGTCCCAGCCCTCCGGGGCGAAGCCGACGCCGAAGCGTTCGGCGGCCTCCCGGTCGAAGCCGCGTTCGGTCAGGAACCGGCGGCCCACCTCGGCGGCCGGACCGGCCAGCTGCTCGCAGTAGTACTCCTCGGCGATGGCGTGGGCATCCAGCAGGCGGCGACGGGTCCCGAAGTCGGGACGGTCACCGCGCCCGCCGCCCGAGCTCGACTCCTCGTAGCGCAGCTGGATCCCGTAGCGGCCCGCCAGGAGCTCGACGGCCTCGACGAAGCTGAGGTGATTGATCTTCTGGACGAAGGAGATGACATCGCCGCCCTCGCCGCACCCGAAGCAGTGCCATTGGCCCAGCTGCGGCCGGATGTTGAACGACGGGGTCTTCTCGTCGTGGAAGGGGCACAGGCCCTTCATCGAGCCGATTCCGGCAGTGCGCAGGGTGACGTGCTCGGCGACGACCTCGTCCAGGCGCGAGCGTTCGCGCACCAGGTTGATGTCGTCGCGATTGATCAGTCCCTGGGCCACCCGATCACAGCTCCGATCCGAGTCCGGGCAGCGGGGTGTCCGCTGCGGTGACATGCGTGAGCTCCCGGTCGAACAGCACCTCGTGCAGGCGCCGGGCCGTGACGTCCGTGTAGGAGGCGATCTGATCGACGACCACGCGTCGACGGGAGTCGTCGTCGCCGGCAGCCTCCCACAGCTCGGCGAACAGCGGGCTGAGATACACCGTGCCGGTGTTCCACAGCCGCGAGTACAGGTCGCGGATGATCTCCTCCTGCGCCTCGTAGACCGGCTGCTGGGTGGCCGAGGACATCACGTAGGCAGCGGCCAGCCCCTTGAGCACGGCGATCTCGAGGTGCGTCTGCTCGGGCACCACGGCTTCCCCGCTGTAGCGGGCGATGGGCTCCTCGCCGTGGGCGGTGCGGGTGGCGGTGACCACCGAGCGGGTGAACCGCCCGATGAGCTGGCTGGTCATGTTCTTCAGCGCGGCCGCCGAGCGCATCGTGCCCGTGAACGACGGCGTCCAGTACGGCTCGGCCTCGAGGCGCTGTAGGGCGGCGTCGAGCGCGTCGATGGATTCATCGGGCATGTACCAGTCCTGGACCACGTACAGGGCCGCGGAGCGCTCCATCGGCTCCTGCAGCTTCGCGAGGTCCAGGGTGAGTCCGGTGACGGCGTCCTCGATGTCGTGAACGCAATAGGCGATGTCGTCGGCCAGATCCATGACCTGCGCCTCGAAGCACTTGCGGCCCGGGACGGCGCCCCGGCGGGCCCATTCGTAGACGTCGAGGTCGTCGGCGTACGCCCCGAACTTGGGAGAGTCCGGGTCCGGTCCCTGTCCGCGGGCCCAGGGGTACTTGATCGCGGCGTCCACGCTCGCCCGGGTGAGATTGAGCCCGTAGGGACGCTCCTCCCCGATGACTTTCGGCTCCAGGCGGGTCAGCAGGCGCAGGGTCTGGGCGTTGCCCTCGAAGCCGCCGAAATCGGCGGCGAGGTCGGCCAGCACCTTCTCCCCGTTGTGGCCGAAGGGGGGATGGCCGAGGTCGTGGGAGAGGCAGGCGGCGTCGACCACGTCGGGGTCGCAGCCCAGCTCGAGACCGATGTCCCGGCCCACCTGCGCGACCTCGAGGGAATGCGTCAGGCGCGTGCGCACGAAGTCGTTGGCGCCGGCGCCGAGGACCTGCGTCTTCGCCCCGAGCCGCCGCAGCGCCGAGGAGTGCAGCACCCGGGCGCGGTCACGCTGGAACGGCGTGCGCGCCTGGGACTTGGCGGATTCGTTCACCCAGCGTTCGAGGTCGGCCTCGGTGTATCCCGCGGGCGTGGTCATCCCCTCAGCCCCCCGAGGTGTCGAGCTCGGCCTCGTGCAGCCGCTCGGCGTGGTCGGTGGTCATCGCGCGGGACTCCATCCACCCCTGGGGCACGACGGCGCGCTTGGGGCTGCCGGCCCGGCCGCGCGGGCCCTCGACGGCCTCTCCGGGGTAGGGGGAGTCCAGATCGAGCTCGGCGAGCTTCGCGTCGAGGTCGGCCAGCGACTCCATGGTGGCCAGGCGGTGGCGCATCTCGCCGCCGACGGGGTACCCCTTGAAGTACCAGGCCACGTGCTTGCGCAGGTCGCGCAGGGCGCGGCCTTCGTCCTCGAAGAACTCGACCAGCAGTTCCGCGTGCCGGCGCAGGATCCTCGCGATGTCCCCCATCGAGGGGCGGATGCGGTCGGGTCGGCCGGCGAAGGCCGCGGCGAGGTCGGCGAACAGCCAGGGCCGTCCCTGGCAGCCGCGGCCGACGACGACGCCGTCGCAGCCGGTCTGCTCCATCATCGTCAGTGCGTCCTCGGCGGACCAGATGTCGCCGTTGCCGAGCACCGGGATGTCGGTCACCAGCTCCTTGAGATCGGAGATCGCGTCCCAGCGGGCGGTCCCGGAATAATGCTGGACGACAGTGCGGCCGTGCAGGGCGATCGCGGCCGCCCCGACCTCCTGGGCGATGAGCCCGGCGTCGCGGTACGTGACGTGCTCGTCGTCGATGCCGATACGGGTCTTCACGGTCACGGGCACGTCGGGCCCGGCGGCCTCGACGGCGCCGCGGACGATCTGGGTGAACAGCTCCGTCTTCCACGGCAGCACGCCTCCCCCGCCGCGCCGGGTCACCTTGGGCACCGGGCAGCCGAAGTTGAGGTCGATGTGGTCGACGAGGTCGCGCTCGCGCAGCATCTCGACCGCCCGGCGGACCGTGGCGGGGTCCACGCCGTACAGCTGCACCGAGCGCGGCGTCTCCCGCTCGCCCATGGTCACCAGGCGCCACGACTCCGGGTGATCCTCCACCAGGGCGCGGGTGGTGACCATCTCCGAGACGTACAGTCCCCCGTCGTGCTCGCTGTGCAGGGCCCCGAACTCGCGGCACAGCAGGCGGAAGGCCATGTTGGTGATCCCGGCCATCGGTGCGAGCACCACCGGGGTGTCGATCGTGTGCGGTCCGATCGTCAGGGCGCGACGGGTCGGGCCATCGGCAGGCACGGCCGACGGCGTCGCAGCGGGCCCGGTCACGGCATGCCCGCTCCCGGAATGCAAAGCGTCGAGGGTGGTCATCGGACTGATTGTCCCACCTGGCCGTGCCGGCGGGGAGGGTGGACGGGGGTGATGTGCATCGAACCGGGCTGGGGAGGGACCGGGATGCGGGGACGGCGAGGACAGTGGCGGAGGTTGACGGCAGGGGCCGCACAGCTCCGGTTTCTGCTCTCAGCAGAGGACGCGGCGCCGAGGAGGAGTCCGGCGTAGCCTCGGGCCATGGACGGGCATCTGGAACCTCTGCTGCGCGAGCTGGTCGGCGCCGCGCTCCGCGAGGAGCGCACGCGCCAGCGCCGCACGCTCGCACAGGTGGCCGATGCCGCAGGCATCAGCATGCAGCACCTGTCCGACGTGGAGCGCGGGCGCGAGGACCCCTCCTCCGAGCTGCTCGCCGCGATCACCGGCGCCCTCGCCCTCACGGTTCCCGACCTGCTGCTGCGGGTGGCCGACGGCGCCGCGGTCACGGGCCTCGCCGCGGCGGAGCCGGTGCGGCTCGAGCTCTCCTCGCTCTCCGGTCCGGGGCGCCGGCAGATCCGTTTCGACGGCGACGGCCGGACCGCCGGCGCCGGCCTCACCGTGCTGTCGGCCGCCTGATCAGCACCTCGTCGGCCAGTCCGTAGGCGACGGTCGCCTCCGCGTCGAGCACCTGCTCTCGTTCCAGATCCCGGCGCACCTGGTCCAGGGAGCGCCCGGAATGCTCGGCGATCAGCGCCTCGAGCGCGCGGCGTATCCGTTCGACCTCCTCGGTCGCCAGGATCAGGTCCGGCACGGCGCCGCGCCCCTGCGCCTCCAGCGGATGCAGCACGACCCGCGTGTGCGGCAGCACCCAGCGCAGCCCCGGCGTCCCGGCGGCCAGCAGCACCACCGGCGCCGCGACCACCTGGCCGACGCAGGTCACCGCCACCCGGCTGCGCACATAGGTCAGGGTGTCGTAGATGGCCAGCACCGCCTGCGCCTCACCGCCGCTGGAGTTGAGATAGAGGTGGATCGGTGCGTCGGCCGAGTCGTTCTCCAGATGGAGAATCTGGGCGATGACCGTGTTGGCAACGCCGTCGTCGATGGGGGTGCCCACGTAGATGATCCGGTCCGAGAGCAGGCGCGAGTACACATCGGCGCTGCGCTCGACGCCGGCACCGGTGCGCTCGACGACGCTGGGGATGGTGTAGCTGCTCATCGCGCGCCTCCGTGGGCCGGACCCTGATACGTGGAGGGGACGGCGCTGGTCAGTCCGAGCGACGGGGCGGTGCGGGCCGGGACCCCCATCGGCAGCACGTCCTCGAGGGCGGTGACGATGCGGTCGCAGAACCCGTAGTCGACGGCGCCGGCGGCATCCCACATGCGGTCCCGCTCGGAGTCCGCCGCGATGGTCTCCTCGCTCTGTCCGGTGCGCTCCGCCGTGATGGCGATCAGCAGATCGCGGCCGCGCCGCAGATCCTCGGCCTGCAGTTCGATGTCCGCCGCGCTGCCGGCGAACCCGGCGGACCCCTGGTGCATGAGCACCCTGCCGTGGGGCAGGATCAGCCGTTTGCCCGGGGTGCCGTGGGTCAGGAGGTACTGCCCGGCGCTGTAGGCCATCCCCAGGGCGATGGTGCGCACGTCGCACGGGACGAGGTCGATGAGGTCGCCGATGGCGAGCATCGCGGGGACCAGTCCGCCCGGGGAGTTGATCAGCAGGGTGATGTCGCGCTGCGGGTCCTCGGCGGCCAGCAGCAGGAGCTGTGCGCTGAGCCGGGCGCCGTTGTCCTGATCCAGCTCACGGTCCAGCAGCAGGATCCGGTGGTGGAGGAGGCGGGTCGCGGTGAGGTCGCCCAGCCCCTGGGGCGGGGCCGAATCGGGGGTGGTCTCGAGTCGTGAAGGGGATGCGATGGGTGTCATGGGACCAGCCTGATCCCGCGGGCGGCGGCGCGAGGACAGATCCGTCGTGCGCTGATCAGCGCACAGCGGAGGGTCCGCGCCACCGGGACAGCGGTGGCTCGGTTCCGGGGCCGGGCCCCTGGTCGGGTCGGCCGCTGACGAGACAGCGTCTGGCAGCGTCGGCCTCAGCCGCCGACGAGGCGGCGCCGGGCGTCGGCGTCCACCAGCACGGTCACGTTATCGCTGATCTGCTCGGCGGTGCCGACGCCGGCCGGCAGCGCCCGCACGGCCGGATCGGTGATCGTCTCCCCGAGCAGTTCGGGGATGCCGCGCACCCCGATATGCGGGCGCTCGAAGAAGGCCTCGGTCGCCGGCTGCAGCGTCGGCAGCCCGATCTCACCCTGGGCCGCTGCGAGCAGTTCGACGGCGTCGGCCAGGGCGCCCTGGCGTGTGCGCCAGTCCCGCGCCCTCAGCACCTCGTGCACGGCGATGCGGAGAGCTCCTCCACCCGGGAGCCCCGCGGCCGAGTGGGCGAGCCACTTCCCGTACGGCGGCCAGCGCCGGTGGAGCAGATGCGCGAGGTGGAGCATCGTGCGCACGTGACGAGCGGCGATCACCGACGACCCGTCCTCGTCGCCCCGCAGGCCCGCGCGGCCGACGTCGGGGAACTCCTGGCCCAGACGCGACCAGTCGGCGGCCACGGCGTAGATCCAGAGATCGCGCGGATACCAGGCCAGGGTCTCGCGGATCCGGGAGATGGCGCCGGTGCCGTCGTGGAAGACGGGCCCAGCGGTGACCTCGAGGACGCACTGTCCGGTCAGCGAGAGCCAGTCGAGGACGGTGAGTCCTCGCGTCGGGTCGAGACCGAGCCGGGAGCGCGCGAAGTCGGCGGCCGAGGCCACCTCGACCCGGTGACGGACCTGCGGGTCCCAGGTCGTCGCGAAACGGGTCGGATGTCCGCACCAGGTCCTGGGCAGCTCGCGCTCGAGCAGGGCGTCGATCGGATCGGCCCGGTCGTCCTCGACCAGCAGTGTCAGGCGAAGACCCCAGTCGTGGTCGCGGGACTGGGCATCATCGAAGCCCAGCACGTCGGAGCCCGAGCCGAGCCGGGCTGCGGCGTACCCCAGCTGAGGAGCATGACGGGTCAGCAGCGGTTGGACGAGATCCTCGAAGTACGCCTGCGAGAGCTCCGCACCGCCGCCGGCTGCCATGGGTCGCGGGGAACGCCGGGCGCCCTCAGGCGCCGATCAGCCGCGCGGCGAGATAGGACTCCACCTGATCCAGCGCCACGCGCTCCTGGGACATGGAATCCCGCTCGCGGATCGTGACGGCCTGATCGGTGGCGGTCTCGAAGTCGACCGTGAGGCAGAACGGGGTGCCGATCTCGTCCTGGCGACGGTACCGGCGACCGATCGCCTGCGTGACGTCCATCTCGACGTTCCAGTGCTTCCGCAGCTGGTCGGCGAGCTGGGTGGCACGCGGGACGAGGTCCTCGCTCTTGGACAGGGGCAGCACGGCGGCCTTGATCGGAGCCAGGCGCGGGTCGAGCTTGAGCACGGTGCGCTTGTCGACACCGCCCTTGGAGTTCGGGGCCTCGTCCTCGGCGTAGGCGTCGGCGAGGAAGGCCATCATCGAGCGGGTCAGACCGAAGGACGGCTCGATGACGTAGGGCGTGTAGCGCTCGTTCGACGCCTGGTCGAAGTACTGCAGCTTGGTGCCCGAGCCCTCGGTGTGGCTGGCGAGGTCGAAATCGGTGCGGTTGGCGATGCCCATGAGCTCGCCCCATTCGCTGCCGGAGAAGCCGAAGCGGTACTCGATGTCGATCGTGCCCGCGCTGTAATGGGCCCGCTCGTCCTCGGGGACGTCGAATCGGCGCAGGTTGTCCTCGGAGATCCCGAGGTCGGTGAACCAGTTCCAGCAGTCCTCGACCCAGGTCTCGAAGTGCTCGTCGGCCTCCGCGGGCGGCGTGAAGAACTCGATCTCCATCTGCTCGAACTCGCGGGTGCGGAAGATGAAGTTGCCGGGGGTGATCTCGTTGCGGAATGCCTTGCCGACCTGCCCGATCCCGAAGGGCGGCTTCTGGCGGGTGGCGCCCACGACGTTGAGGAAGTTCACGAAGATGCCCTGGGCCGTCTCCGGCCGCAGGAAGTGCAGCCCGGCCTCGCTCTGGACGGGGCCGAGGTAGGTCTTGACCAGCCCGGAGAACTGCTGGGGCTCGGTGAACTCCCCGCGGGTGCCGCAGTTGGGGCAGGGCACCTCGGCGAGGCCGCCCTCGGGTGCCCGCCCCTTCTTCGCCTCGAAGGCCTCGAGCAGATGGTCCTCGCGGAACCGGTTGTGGCAGCTCTTGCACTCCACCAGCGGATCGGTGAACGTCTTGACGTGACCGGAGGCCTCCCACACGCGCTTGGGCAGGATGATCGAGGAGTCCAGGCCCACCATGTCCGCCCGCGACTGGACGAACGTGCGCCACCACTGGCGCTTGATGTTCTCCTTGATCTCCACGCCGAGCGGACCGTAGTCCCACGCGGAGCGGGTACCGCCGTAGATCTCTCCCGCCGGGAACACGAAGCCGCGCTTCTTCGCGAGTGCGATGACGTTGTCCAGCGTGCTGGCGGGGGCCTTGGCCACGGGGAGACTCCTGGTGACGGGTGAGATGGTCCGCCCCAGGATAGCCAGGTCGCGGCGTGGCCGCGCGCGGGAGGCCCTGGGGCGGCCTCAGCCGACCTGCACCGGGCCCGGCCCAGCTGTGATCGTGGGCACGAACGGGGCCGCAGGGCGTGGCGCGACTTGCCTCCCGCCCCACCGCTGGTGAGAATGATTGTCATGTTGCACAGCTCCGCCCTGCGTCCGTCCCGCCGCTCCGTCCTCGCCCTCGCCGGCCTCGGTGCGGGCGCCGGGGCTCTCGCGGCCTGCGGGGCCGGCGGCGAAGGGTCCACGGCGCCGGTGGTGGTGGCCGGGTGCTACCCCATGGAGTACCTCCTCGACCGGATCGGCGGCGAAGAGATCGACATCGTCCAGCTGGCCAAGCCCGGGGCCGATGCACACGGCATCGAGCTCTCCCCCAAGCAGGTCATCGAGATCCAGGAGGCGGCCCTCGTCGTCCAGATCCCCGGGCTGCAGACCGCACTGGACGATGCGATCAGCTCCCATGGCGACGAGAACGTGCTGGACGTCTCCACGGTCGTCTCGATGCTCTCGGCCGACGAGGGCCACGAGCATGAGCATGAGCACGAGCACGAGGGGAGCGAGCACGACGAGGCAGCGGGCTCGGGCTCGAGCGACGAGGGCGGCGCCGAGGCGGGCGGTGACGGCCATGACCACGGCATCGCCGGGGACGACCCCCACCTCTGGCACGACCCCGCACGGATGGCCGACATCGCGGACGCCCTCGCCCAGCGTCTCGGGCAGATCGTTCCGGAGGCCGCCGAGACGTTCACCGCCAACGCCGAGACGGTCCGCACCGAGCTCGAGGATCTCGATGCGGAGCTCGCGGAGAGCTTCGGTGCCGCCGACGGCGAACGCACCTTCGTGACCAGCCACACGGCCTTCTCCTATCTCGCCGATCGCTACGATCTCACCCAGGTGGGGATCACGGGTATCGATCCGGAGACCGAGCCCTCGCCGCAGCGGCTGCTGGAGCTCGAGGGGGTCATCGCCGAGGCCGGCGTGACCACGATCTTCTTCGAGACCACGGCGAGCCCGAAGGTCGCGCAGACCCTTGCCGACAACGTCGGCGTCGAGGCGGAGGAGCTCGACAACCTCGCCACGCAGCTCTCCGAGGACGCCGACTATCCTCAGGTCATGCGCGAGAACAGCCGCAAGCTCGTCGAGAGCTGGTCATGACGGCCGCCACGGACTCGCCGGCACCCGCCGGCGCTCTGGACCCGGTGGTCGAGGTCCAGGGCGCGCGGGTCGCTCTCGGCGGCAACCGCGTCCTCCACGACGTCGACCTCCGCCTCGACCGGGGTGAGCTGGTCGCGCTGCTGGGTGCCAACGGCTCCGGGAAGTCGACGCTGCTGCGCGCCGTGCTCGGGGTGCTGCCGCTGGAAGCCGGCACCGTGCGCCTGTTCGGGCAGTCCGTGCGCAAGCGGGCCTCGCATGATCGTCTCGGGTACGTCCCGCAGGACAATCCGGCGGCCGGCTCCATCCCGGCCACGGCGCGCGAGACCGTCGCCACGGGCCTGCTCGGATCGCGCTCGTGGTTCCTCCGTCGCCGCGATCCGCGCATCGAGCGGGCGCTGGAGGCGGTCGGTCTGGTCGACCTCGTCGACCGGCCGATCACCCGCATGTCCGGCGGTCAGCGGCGCCGCGTGATGATCGCCCGCGCCCTGGTGCGCGACCCCGAGGTGCTGGTCCTGGACGAGCCCTTCGCCGGCATCGACGTCGGTACGCAGGATCTGATCGCGGGCCTGTTCCGGGAGCTCTCCGCCCGCGGCACCAGCATCCTGGTAGTCCTGCACGAGACCGGTGCCCTGGAGGACCAGCTGACCCGCGCCGTCGTGCTCGACCACGGGCGCGTGGTCCATGACGGGCCCGAGGCGCAGCGCCCCGAACTGGACCCCGGTCACGACCACACCGGCCCGATCGACCGGATCGACGAGTGCCTCGGACAGGAGATCCACCCCGCATGATCTCTCCGCTCGACATCCTTACCTACGACGTGCTGCGGTACCCGCTGATCATCGCGGTGCTGATCGGTCTGACCGCCCCGGTGGTGGGTACCTTCCTGGTCCAGAAGCGTCTGTCGCTGCTGGGCGATGGCCTGGGCCATGTGGCTCTGACCGGTGTCGCCGTCGGCTGGCTGGTCGGCGCGTGGGTCGCCGCCACCCCCGCCGATCTGCTGGCGATCCCCGGCGCGCTGGCCGCCTCCGTGATCGGGGCGCTGGCCATCGAGTACGTGCGGGAGTTCGGCCACACCAGTCGCGACGTCGCCCTGGCGATCCTGTTCTACGGGGGCATCGCCGGCGGCGTGGTGATCATCCAGCTCGCCGGTGGCACCTCACAGAACCTCATGGGCTACCTGTTCGGGTCCCTGTCGACCGTGACCCTGCCCGACGTCACCATCGCCGTGGCGCTGGCCGTGGTGGTCCTGGCCATCGGGCTGGGCCTGAACGGCCTGCTCTCCGCGGTCACCAGCGACGAGGAGTTCGCCCGCGCATCCGGTCTGCCGGTGCGGCTGGTGAACATTCTGGTCGCGGTCATGGCCGCTCTCACCGTGACGCTGTCGATGCGCATCGTGGGCGCCCTGATGGTCTCGGCACTGATGATCGTGCCCGTCGCGGCGGCACAGAACCTGGTGGTGGGCTTCGCCCGCACCATGCGCACCGCCATGGTGATCGCCGTCGCGTGCGCTCTGGGCGGCCTGCTTATCACCGTGAACGTGGATCTCCCGCCGGGCGGGGTGATCGTGCTGCTGACCATCGCGGTCTACGCGGTCGGCCTCGTCATCGCCGCGGCCCGCGGTACCGCCCGCTCACGGCGGAATCGCGACCTCACCGCCGCGCCGCCGGAGCCCGAGGCGATGGACGCAGCGCGCGGATGAGTCCGTCCGATCACGTCGGGATGGAGGTCCCGAACCGGATCAGGGACAATGGAGGGATGCAACGGAACACCCGCCAGCGTGCCGCGATCCTCGAGACGCTCTCGCGACAGGATGACTTCCGCAGCGCCCAGCAGATCCACGAGCAGATGAAGGCCGACGGGGAGACCGTCGGCCTGGCGACCGTGTACCGCAATCTGCAGGCGCTGAGCAAGGCCGGTAGCCTCGACGTGCTCGTCGCCGATGACGGCGAGGCGCTGTACCGCCAGTGCGCCGACAGCGGCCACCATCACCATCTGGTGTGCCGCGAATGCGGGCGCACCGTCGAGTTCCTCGCTCCCGAGCTCGAGGCCGCCATGACCTCGATCGCCGGCAGGAACGGCTTCACCGACCTCGACCACACGCTGGAGGTCTTCGGGCTGTGCACCGAGCACGCTCCCGCGGACCGGGCCGTCTCCGGATGAGGGCGACCTGATGATGGCGCAGACATCATGACGCAGCGGGCCCGATGACCCCGATGACGGAGCCGAGCAGATGATGGAGTGGATCGGATCGCTGCCGCTGCTGCCGGCGATCGCTCTGCTCTATCTGGTGATCCTTCTGCGCGCCGGCGGCACCTATGCCCTCGGCCGCGGTGCGCACCGGCTCGCGGACCGCGGTCGCGTCGCTGATCTGCTGCGCCGTCCGCGCGTGGTCCGCGCCATCGGCATCGTCAACCGCCGCGGCGCACCCGTCGTGGCGATCAGCTTCCTGACCGTCGGATTCCAGACGGCCGCCAATGCCGCCGCCGGGCTCACCGGGATGCCGCTGCGTCGCTACCTGCCCGCACTGGCCATCGGCGGGCTCGCATGGGCGGTGGTCTACGCGACCGTCGGCCTCACCGCGCTGTTCCTGTGGGTCGAGCTGTTCCTGCGCAGCCCCGGGGTCGCCGCCGTGGTGCTGCTCGCGCTCGCGGCCGGCGTCCTCGTCCTGGTACGTCGCGCGCGCGGGCGCCGGGCAGCCGATCCCGCAGAGGTGGGCGCAGACCCCGACGAGGCGGCGGTCGATACGGGCGAGGGCTCCGACGGGATGCGCTGAGCGGACCGATGGGATGCGCTGAGCAGCGGGCGAAGTCAGGACCGAGCCGGCGCGGATCCCGTCGACGTGCCATCGCCCGCCGGGAGCTCGTCGGCCGCGAGCGCATCGATCGCTCCCCCGTAACGGCGGTCGCGGCGCGCGTACTCGGTGATCGCCCGCCACAGGACCCGGCGGTCGACGTCGGGCCACAGCTCCGGGACGAACACGAGTTCCGCGTAGGCCGACTGCCACAGCAGGAAGTTCGAGGTGCGCTGCTCCCCGCTGGTGCGCAGGAACAGGTCCACGTCCGGCATACCGGGGTCGATCAGATGCCTGGTGAGGGTCTTCTCGGTGATCCCGCGCCCGCTGAGCCGGCCGGCGCGTGCCTCCTCGGCGACGGCGCGCACGGCGTCGACGATCTCGGCGCGGCCCCCGTAGTTCACGCACATGTACAGCGTCATCCGGGTGTTACCGCGCGTGAGCTGCTCGGCCTCCTGGAGTTCCCGGATCACGCTGCCCCACAGCCGCTGCGCGCGGCCGATCCACACGATCCGCACGCCCCAGGAATTCAAGGTGTCCCGCTGGCGGCGCAGCACCGAGCGCGAGAAGCCCATCAGGAAGCGGACCTCGTCGGGGGACCGCTTCCAGTTCTCCGTGGAGAAGGCATAGGCGGACAGGTGCGTGACGCCGATCTGGAGAGCGCCGGCGACGACGTCCAGAAGTGCAGCCTCGCCGGCCTCGTGACCGGCGGTGCGCGGCAGTCCGCGCTGGTTGGCCCAGCGGCCGTTGCCATCCATCACCACTGCGACATGGGCGGGGATGGTGGGTGCGGGCAGATCGGGGGGCTGCGCGCCGCTGGGGTGCTCGAACGGCTGCTCGCCTCCGCGCTCGGATGCGCCGGGCATAAGGTCTCCTCCAGGGTCTCTCGCGCGGACGCGCTCAGCGCTCGACGTAGCTCAGGGAGCGCACCGAACGCTCCAGGTGCCAGGTCACGGTGTCGCTGATCAGGCGACCGGCCTCGTGGGCCACCGTGTCCTCGGCCGGGACGACATTCTCCCAGTCCCCCGCCAGCAGGAAGATCATGTGCTCGATCGCCGACTGCCGCACCGCGATCGCCCCGGGACGGCGGCACCCGGTGCAGACCAGCCCGCCCGCGCGGACGTCCAGGGCGTGATGCGGGCCGGGAGCGCCGCAGGAGGCGCACATCCGCAGCTCGGGGGCCCACCCGGAGACGGCGAGGGTGCGCAGGAGGAAGGAGTCCAGCACCAGGGGCGGTGCGACCCGGCCCTCCCCCATCGCGCGCAGCGCACCGACCAGCATCAGGAAACCGCGCTGGCTGGGATCGACGACCTCGTCGGTGAGTCGGTCGGTGGTCTCGAGCATGGCGCTGGCGGCGGTGAAGCGGCCGTAGTCCGCGCTGATCGCCACGGCGAACGGTTCGATGGTCACGACCTGGGTGACGGTGTGCAGATTCTTGCCCGCGTGCAGCTGGAGGTCGACGAGGCTGAACGGCTCCAGACGGGCACCGAAGCGGCTGCCGGTGCGGCGCACGCCCTTGGCGACCGCACGCACCTTGCCGTGGCGCCTGGTCAGCAGCGTGATGATGCGATCGGCCTCGCCCAAGGGGTGGGTGCGCAGGACGATCGCATCGTCTCGATAGAGCTTCTGCTGCATGGTGCCTCGAGCCTACGACCAGGGGCTCACGGACGGGCGCACCTGCGAGCGGTGTCGGCCAGGAGGTCCATCACGTCGGTGCTCAGGGCGACCCGCGTGATCGGTGGTCCCGGGCCATGGTGGGCGCCGAGGGCCCCGGCCCGCCGCACCGAATGGTCGGGACGTGTCGCCGTCAGCGCCCGACGACGGCATGATGGCCGCACGCGATGGGCGCCCGTCCGGGCAGCCGGAGACGAGACGAGGAGGGATTCGCCGTGGGCATCCTCGGAATGCTGCGCCGTGACCGCAGGACCACCAGCACGGCACGTCAGGCGCTGAAGGAGGCCCGCAGAGGTCCTCGCGCCGAGAGCGAGCCGGCCGCCGCGGACGCGAGCGGTGGAGCGCTCCAGCGCCTGGTCGAGACGTTCCGCGACATCGGACTGGACGGCAAGCTCAGCTACTCCTCGGCGCAGGACATCGCCCGGTGGGCGCAGCGCGGCCGGGGGCGGAAGCGCCCGGAGGTCGCGATCCGCCGCATCGTGCGTCGCCATCGCCGCGGCGTGACCGTGGCGGGCTTCCTCACCGGTCTCGGCGGCATCTTCACGCTCCCCATCCTGCTGCCGACCAACGTGGTCGAGTTCTACGTCCAGTCCACCCGCATGGTCGGCGCCATCGCCGTGGTGCGCGGGTACGACGTCGACGACGAGGACGTCCGGGTCCGCGTCCTGGCAGCGCTGATGGGCGAGGAATCCGGGGACGTGCTCAAGAACGTCGGGCTCGGTCCGGTCGCCGGAGTCGCCACGCGCACCGTCGCCAAGCGCCTGCCGACCAGTCCTCAGTCCGCCGTCGCCGGCGCCATCGGCGGGCGGATCCTGCGCAAGTTCGGCCTGCGCTCGGTGCGTCTGTTCGGCAAGGCGATCCCCGGCCTCGGCGGCGTGCTGGGGGCCATCGGAGACCGTGCTCAGCTGGCACGGATCGCGAAGGCGGCCAGGGAGAGCTTCCCGCCGGCCGCATGATGCGGGTCTTCGTCTCGATCCGGCCCTCACCGGATGCCCTGGACCATCTCGCCTCCGCACTGGACGAGGTGCGGTCGCGGACGGGACTCTCCTTGCGCTGGGGAGACGCCGCCCAGTGGCATCTGACTCTCGCCTTCCGTCCCCACCTGCCCGACGGGGCGGTCGATGGGGCCCTGGCCTCGCTCGCCGAGGTGGCCGCGCGGCACGAGCCGATGGATCTGCAGCTCTCCGGGGCGGGGACGTTCAGCAGCCGCACGCTGTGGATCGGGGTCGGCGGGGAGGTCGATCGTCTCGGCGCCCTGATGAGCGAACAGCTGCTGGGCGAGGAGGATCGTGAGCGCCGGCGGGCCCACCTCACGGTCGCACGGGTCTCCGCCCGGGCACCGCGAGCGCGCCGCCGTCGTTCGCGCTGGGACCCGCCGCAGCCGGATCCGACGCAGGTGATGCTCGCCGACGCCGTCCATGCGCTCTCCGTCTACCGCGGACCGATGTGGCGGACCGACGAGATCGAGCTGGTCACCTCCCGCCTCGGGCAGGGCCGTTCCGGGGGTCCGCTGCACGAGGTGCTGGGCGCCGTCCCGCTGGGAGGGTGAGGCCGGCCCACGGACGATGACCGGATCGGGACCGGAGTTCTCGCGATGCCGCGCGCAGAGTCGCCCTGGTGTTCTCGATGCCCTCTTCAGCTCGTCCGGATCGTGGAGCTCACCGTGACGCGGGGCTGCACGAGGGAGACGTCCTCCGCGGGCTCCGTCCAGCCACCGGCGAGAGACGGCTCGAAGATCGTCTCGCGCACCGTCAGCTCGGCGCCGGCGGCGAGCGAGAACTCGATGGTGATCGTCTGCCCCGCGCGCACCCCGACGATGCGGACCTCACCCAGGCCGCCCTCGGCATCGACGGGGGTCCCGTCGACCGTGACGTCGGTCAGCGTCCCCTCCTCCGGCACGAGCAGGCACTCGGAGGCGTCCCGTGGCGCGGTGATGGTCAGCTCCGCGTCCGTCCTCCCGTCGGCCGTGTCGGCCCGCAGGTCGTACGTCAGCGGCTCCAGCTCGGTGGTCGCGGTCGCCCCGTCCAGCTGCTCACCCCAGTCGGTGGTGCCGGTGGCCTCCCAGGTCGTCTGCCCGCTCGACCCGTCCACATGTGCGGTGACGCGCTCCTGGATCGGCTCCGGAGAGGCGAGGGTGACGGCGGAGGCTCCGAGGGTCAGTCCGATCGCGAGCACCGCCGGGAGGACGGGGATCAGCACGCGATGCGGGCGCCGAGCTCGGTGGCGCGCCCGCACCTGACGACCCAGGAACAGTGGCGCGGCGGCCGCCACGGTCAGGATCGTGGTCCCGGCCAGCCCACCGGCCGAGGAGGCGATGCCGAACTCCATCAGCGCCGAGATCTGCGCGCCGAGCGTCCAGCCGACGACCACCAGCGCCACCGCCCGCACCACCAGTCCCACAGCGGGCGGGAGGAGCACCGCGGCCAGCGCCCCGATCGCGGCGACTGCGGCCGGCAGGATCATGGCCATCCCGAGACCGGGAAGGAGCAGGCCGAGAGAGGTCAGCAGAAGCAGCATCGTGATCGCCGCGCCATGGAGGAGAGCCTGGCGCGTGATCAGGATCCGTGCCAGCACCCACGCGCCCGCCACCACGGCCGCAGCGGCCATCAGCTCGGCGACGAAGAACAGCTCGGCGCGGACGGGCTCGCCCGTCGTCTGCGAGAGCATCTCGGGGCTCGCTGCGGCGGCCGCCTCCCACAGCAGCGCCCCGGCTCCGGCGCCGAACATCACCGCACCCAGGCCCGCGAGCACGCCGCCCAGGACGCCGGGAAGGGTGAGCTCGCCGCGCCGGCGCCGCACCAGCACGGCCGCCAGCAGCGCCATGGGGGCGAGCACGCTGATCACGCCCACCGCGGCCGGTGGCAGCGCGATGATCCCCCACGGAGCGGTGGTCTGGACCGGTTGCTCCCCGGCCCGTTCCTCGAGCGCGCCGAGATCCCGCTGCGCCAGGTCCCGGGTCAGCGCCAGGGTCATGTCGCCGTAGTGCTGGAGGGTGCCCCGGTCCAGATGGGCGGCGTCGTCCTGGGGGCTGTGATACGCCCACGAGTCGTCCGTGATCGCCATGTCCATGCCCCACCAGCCCGCCTCGCGGTACACGGTGAAGTCGGTGTCGTTGGGGATGAACTCGAACAGGGCGCCGGTGAGGGACTCGAACTCGGGATGCGGCATGGCGCCGTACACCGGGTGCATGGGCCCGTTCGATCGCGTCACCGTGGGGCGACCGGAGACGCCGCGGGCTTCGTGGTTCAGGACCACGACAGGTTCGGTGAGGTCACCGGCGTGCGCGTCGACGAAGGCCTGCGAGCCGAGCAGGCCGGGCTCCTCGCCGTCGACCAGGAGGATCACGAGGTCGTTGCGCTGCGCCTCGGGTCCCAGGGCGCGGACGGTCTCGAGGATCACGGCGAGCCCGACCCCGGCATCGGCCGCCCCCGGCGCATTGGGCACCGAATCGATGTGCGTTCCCAGCACGATGGTGCCCGTGGGGTCGGTGCCGGGTCGGGTCGCGACCAGGTTGCGGGTGTAGCCCGCCGAGCCGAAGCCGGCCCCCGTGTCGGTATCGACACCGGAGACTGTCCGGGTGCCGATCGACTCCTGCGTGGTGGTCTCGAAGCCGAGCTCGGCCAGACGGTCCGAGAGCAGGGCGTGGGCCTCGGCATCGGCATCGGAGCCGACGGGCCGAGGCTCCGCGACCGCGGGCGCGGCGGCCTCGCTCGCCCGCGCAGCGCTGAAGACGTCCGAACTCGCATCGGCGCCGACCGGGGTGCACACGCCCCGGGAGGAGAATCCGATCGTGGCGGCGGCCAGGAGCACCACGAGCAGTGCCAAGCCCTGCCATCGGCCGAGCAGCGTGCCGCCTCCCTCGCCGTGCGCATGGCCCGGTGCTCCGGCCTGAGTGTCGCCATGCTGAGGGTCGGTGTGAGCGCCGGGCTCGGGTGCGGAGCTCGTACTGTGCGGAAGCGGGGCCTCGTCCTCCGAGTGCGTCGTCATGGCACCTGTGTACCCGGACCCCCACGGCCCTGTCTGTCGTTCTCCCGAACGAGATGTGACCTGCGCGCCCGCGAAGTGGACCGGCCGGGCCCGGCCGGGCACAGTGGAGTCGTGAAGACACCTGGTTACTCCGCCGGCCCCGCACCGTCCGGCCCTGCACCGTCCGGACCCGCTCCGGCCGACGGCACATCGAGTGGCCGGGCGCAGGCCGGTCCGGCCCCGGCGGGCACCGCCGGCACTGCGGCGGACGGCACGGTCGTTGCGGGCCCGCCGGTGGTGCCCATCCTGTTCATCCTGGGCTCGTGCTTCTCGGTCCAGTTCGGGGCGGCCCTGGCGACCCATCTCTTCCCCGCGCTCGGCTCCTGGGGGACCACGGCGCTGCGCCTGGGCCTGGCGGCCGTGCTGCTGATGGCCATCGTCCGCCCGAAGTTCCACCGCTTCACCCGGCAGCAGTGGATCGCGGTGGCGGCCTTCGGAGTCATCGTCGGCGCCATGAACGGCAGCTTCTACAGCGCGATCGACCGCATCCCCCTGGGCACGGCGGTCGCGATCGAGTTCCTCGGACCGCTGACGGTCTCGGCGGTGCTCTCGACACGTCGCACCGATCTGCTGTGGGTGGCGCTCGCCCTCGCCGGAGTCAGCCTGTTCGGTCTCGAATCCTTCACCGGCGCGGGGGCCCTGGACGGGATCGGGGTGCTGTTCGCTCTGTTCGCGGCCGCCTGCTGGGGCCTGTACGTGCTCGCCAGCGCCAGGGTGGGCAAGCTGGTGCCCGGCCAGGGTGGGCTCGCGGTCGCCATGGCGATCGGGGCGCTGGTGGTGCTGCCCCTCGGCGCCCCGGGAGCGCTGATCGGACTCATGGACCCGCAGCTCCTCGCTCTGGCCGCCGGCACCGCCGTGCTGGGGTCCGTGCTGCCCTACAGCCTCGAACTCGCTGCTCTCCGGCGCCTTCCCCGCCACGTGTTCGGGATCCTGCTCAGCCTCGGACCGGTGGTCGCGCTGATCGCGGGCGTGGTGATGATCGGGCAGGAGGCCACCTTGCTGCGGGTCGCCGCGGCGGTCTTCGTCGTCGGAGCGAGCATCGGCGTCACCGTGACCAGCCACCGGGCGGCGCACCAGGCACGCAGTGGCTCCGAGTCCGAGGCGCCGGGCGCGGCTGACGGCGATCCAGCGGCGGACTGGGAGCTGCCAGCGCCCACCCAGTCCACCCTCACCGGCGAGATGCCCGTGATTCCTGATCCGGACGCCCGGGTCGACGACACGCCGACGGCGACCCGAGCGCCGGGCGAGGACGGCCGCTCCGGCTCCGAGACGCTCTGAGCCTGCGGCGCGCTCAGGGCCCGGAAGGCGTTCAGAGCCGCGCGCGGTGCTCGCGGTTCAGGGCGGAGATGATCGCCTCGAGGGATGCCCGGGTGATGGATCCGTCGATGCCGACGCCCCAGAAGATCCGGTCCCCGATCTCGCACTCGATGTACGACGCCGCCAGGGAGTCGTCGCCCTCGGTCAGGGCGTGCTCGGCGTAGTCGAGGATCCGCACGTCGATCTTGCGCTCGGCGAGGGCCTTGACGAAGGCATCGAGCGGACCGTTGCCGATCCCGGTGATCTCGTGCTCCTGCCCGTCGATGACGAGCTGGACGGTGATGCGGTCGGCGCCCTCGCCGGTGGATTCCTGGGTCATGCTGCGCACGCTGAAGCGTCCCCACCGGCGGGCCTCCTCGTGGGAGGGCAGGTACTCGTCGGTGAACGCGTCCCAGAGCTGCTCGGCGGAGACCTCACCGCCGTCCGAGTCGGTCTTGTCCTGGACGATGCCGGAGAACTCGATCTGCAGGCGTCGCGGGAGGTCGAGGCCGTGCTCGGTGCGCAGGAGGTAGGCCATCCCGCCCTTGCCGGACTGCGAGTTCACGCGGATGACCGCTTCGTAGGAGCGTCCCAGGTCCTTGGGGTCGACCGGCAGATACGGGACCCGCCAGACGGCGTCGGCGACGTCCTTCCCGGCAGCCTCGGCGTCGCTCTGCATCCGCTCCAGGCCCTTCTTGATGGCGTCCTGGTGGGAGCCGGAGAACGCCGTGAAGACGAGGTCGCCGCCGTAGGGGCTGCGCTCGGGCACCGGCATCTGGTTGCAGTGCTCGACCGTGCGGCGCACCTCGTCGAGATCGGAGAAGTCGATCTGCGGGTCGATCCCCTGGGTGAACAGGTTCAGGCCGAGGGTCACCAGATCGACGTTGCCGGTGCGCTCGCCGTTGCCGAACAGGCAGCCCTCGATGCGGTCGGCCCCGGCGAGGTAGCCCAGCTCGGCGGCGGCGACCCCGGTGCCGCGGTCGTTGTGGGGGTGCAGGGACAGCACGAGGGAATCCCGGCGGTCGAGGTGGCGGTGCATCCACTCGATCGAATCGGCGTAGACGTTCGGGGTGGCCATCTCCACGGTCGCCGGCAGGTTGATGATCATCTTGTCGCTCGGCGTCGGCTTCACGACGTCGATCACCGCATTGCACACGCGCAGGGCGTACTCGAGCTCGGTGCCCGTGTAGGACTCCGGGGAGTACTGATAGGTGATCGCCGTCTCCGGGATCGTCTCGGCGTACTTGGTGCACAGCAGCGCGCCCTGGACGGCGATGTCCAGGACCGCGTCCTCGTCGGCCCGGAAGACGACGTCGCGCTGGACGACGGAGGTCGAGTTGTACAGGTGCACGACCGCCCGCTTCGCGCCCGCGATCGCCTGGTACGTGCGTTCGATGAGGTGCTCGCGGCACTGGGTGAGGACCTGGATGGACACATCCTCGGGGATCCGGTCCTCCTCGATGAGGGTGCGCACGAAGTCGAAGTCGGTGCGGGAGGCGGCCGGGAACCCGACCTCGATCTCCTTGTATCCCATCGCGACCAGGAGCTCGAACATGCGCAGCTTGCGCTCGGAGTTCATGGGGTCGATGAGGGCCTGGTTCCCGTCGCGCAGGTCGACGGCGCACCAGCGGGGGGCGCGGGTGACGCGCCGGGTCGGCCAGGTGCGGTCCGGCAGCTCGACGCGGATCTGCTCGTGGAAGGGCAGATACCGGTGGGTGGGCATGCCCGAGGGCTGCTGCGGTGTATCGCCCGTGGAGCCGAGGACGGGAGCCGACGGATCGCCGACGGCGGCGATCTCCGGCGCGGACGGCGCAGCGGACGAGGTGGCGGCGGACGAGGTGGTGGTCTCGTTCATGAGGGAATCCTTCTCGCTGGGGTACCGGTCGCCGGACAGCACGTCAGCCGCGGCGGGGTCCCGGCGTTCAGGTCCCGACGCGGCGGCTAAGCAGCAGAAGCGATCCACTCACGCTGGTCACGGTAGCACCGCGCGAGCGGACGTCGATCGACGCTCGCGATCCGAGACAGCGCACGTCAGAAGCCCAGGCGACCGAGCTGCTTGGGATCGCGCTGCCAGTCCTTGGCGATCTTCACCCGCAGGTCTAGGTGCACCTTGCGCCCCAGCAGCTCGTTGATCTCCGTGCGGGCACGGGAGCCGACGTCCTTGAGCCGGGACCCGCCCCTGCCGATGATGATGCCCTTCTGGCTGTCGCGCTCGACGAACAGCGTCGCACGCACCACCAGGCGTCCCGCGCCCGGTGCGACCTCTGCGAAGGGGTCCCCGTCGGGGTCTGTCTCGACGACCTCTTCGACCACCACGGCGATCGAGTGCGGGAGCTCGTCGCGCACGCCCTCGAGCGCCGCCTCCCGGATCAGTTCGGAGATGCGGTCATCGCGGGTCTCCTCGGTGAGCTGGTCGTCGGGGTAGAGCTGCGGGCTCTCGGGCAGGTGCGTGGCGACCACGTCCAGGAGCACGTCGACCTGCTCGCCGGTGACGGCGGAGATCGGCACGATCTCGTCGAAGTCGATGAGCTGGTCCACGGCCATGAGGTGCTCGGCCAGCCGGTCGCGGGCCACAAGATCCGTCTTGGTCACGATCGCGATCAGGCGGGGGCCGCGCCGGCCGCTGCGCATCTCGGCGAGATCCTGGGCGATGAAGCGGTCACCGGGACCGATCTTCTGGTCCGCGGGCAGACAGAAGCCCACCACATCGACCTCGCTGAGGGTCTCGCGCACCAGGTCGTTCAGACGCTCCCCCAGCAGCGTGCGGGGCCGGTGCATACCGGGGGTGTCGACCAGGATGATCTGGGACTCGGGCCCGGTGACGATGCCGCGGATCGCACGCCGGGTGGTCTGGGGCTTGGTGGAGGTGATCGCGACCTTCTCCCCCACCAGAGCGTTGGTCAGGGTGGACTTGCCGACGTTGGGCCGGCCCACCAGGGCGACGAAGCCCGCGCGATGGACGGGCGATTCCTGCTCGGTGTTCATGCTCGGGCTCTGTTCGTCATTGCTGTCCTGGTGATCAGTCATCTTCGTCCTCCTGGTCGGTCTCCGCCGCTGGGTCCTCGGGCGGCTGCGCCCGCGAGACGATCACGGTGGAGAGTCGGCGGCGTCGCCCTGCGGTCTGCTCCGCTTCCAGGGCGAGTCCGTAGGCCTCGGCGCGGGACCCGACGATGGGCACGTGGCCGGTCACCTTGCCCAGCAGCCCGCCGACGCTGTCGATGTCGTCGTCCTCGATCTCGAGGTCGAAGAGCTCGCCGACCTCCGAGAGCCCGGCCCGTGCGGGCACACGGTAGCGGCCGTCCCCGAGGTCCTCGATCTCGGGTTCGGCAGGGTCGTGCTCGTCGGCGATCTCGCCCACGATCTCCTCGAGGATGTCCTCGATGGTGACGATGCCGGAGACGCCGCCGTACTCGTCGACCACCACGGTGATGTGGACGTGGCTGGTCTGCATCTGCCGCAGCACCTCGTCGGCAACGACGAACTCGGGCACGAACCGGGCGGGACGCATGATCTCCGCGACAGGACGGTCCGGGCTCGGATCCCACGGTGAATGGATCGCCTTGAGCACGTCTTTGACGTAGAGCATGCCGCGCAGATCGTCGGCGCTCTCGCCGATCACCGGGATGCGGGAGAAGCCCGAGCGCACGAACAGGCGGACAGCCTCCTGCGCCGGGGCGTCCTCGGCGATCGCCACCATGTCGGTCCGGGGGACCATCAGCTCCCGCACCATGGTGCCGCGCAGGTCGAAGACTCCCTGGATCATGTCCCGCTCGCCGTCGGCGACGTGCTCGTCCTCCAGGGCGCGGTCGACGGTGCGACGGGCGTTCTCGGCACCGTCCTCGCCGCCTTCCTGCCCACCGGACCACGCTGCGCGGTTCTGCCCGACCCGTGCCAGCGCGCCGGCGGGCAGCCACAGCAACCCGCGGGCCGCGGCCACCAGCAGGCGGTTGGCGATGAGGACCGACTCGGGTCGGCGGCGGCCGATGGCTCGCGGGGAGATCGCGAGGACCGTCAGCAGCAGCGTCCCGGCGATCACCACGGTGACCAGGGCGGGCAGTGCCCATCCCGCTGCGCCGGGGACGTCCAGGGCGGTGTAGGCGATGCCCGCGACCGAGACGACGGCGAGGGTCTCTGCCAGCACGCGACCGAGCGCGACCGAGGCGAGGGTGCGTGCGGCATCGGCGTGCTGGGCCAGGACACGGTGCCGGACCGGGGCCGGCCGGTCCCCGACGGCCTTCTCCAGGGTCCCGCGGGAGACGACCAGATGCGCGGAGTCGACGGCGCCGAGCAGGGCAGCGATCACGAGTGCCGCCAGCGCCAGCGGGGTCAGGATGAGGAGGGCACCGGTCAGCATGTGCGTGGTCCGTCCCGCGGGATGGGACGCGGCGCGGGGTCGGCGGTCACCTCTCGCGCCGGGACGCGAGGAACGTCAGCAGCAGCTTGCGCTGGAGGTCGAACATGACGCGGCGCTCGTCCTCCTCCATGTGGTCGTATCCCAGCAGGTGGAGGATGGAGTGACAGGTCAGCAGCATCATCTCCTCGACGGCGCTGTGGCCGGCCGTGGCGGCCTGCTTCGCCGCGACGCTGGGGCACAGGACGACGTCGCCGAGCAGACCCTCCGGCGCCGGATGCTCGGGAGTGCCCGGAGTCAGCTCGTCCATGGGGAAGCTCAGCACATCGGTGGGCCCGGGCTCGTCCATCCACTGCACGTGGAGCTTCTCCATCGCCTCCTCGTCGACGAAGAGGATCGACATCTCGGTGGCCGGATTCAGGTGCATCGTCTCGAACACGAAGCGGGCGAGTTCGACGAACTCGCGCTCGTCGATGCTGGTGGTGGTCTCGTTGCGGATCTCGATGGTCATGATCCATTGCCCTTCGTGGCGCGGCGTCGGGATTCGCGGTTGCCGCCGGGGCCGACCTCCCAGCGTCCGTAGGCCTCGACGATGTCGGTGACGAGCCGATGGCGGACCACGTCGCGCGGGGACAGCCGGCAGAACGAGATGTCGCCGACGCCGGAGAGGACCTGCTCGACCACTCGCAGTCCGCTCTTCTGGGAGCCGGGCAGGTCGACCTGGGTGACGTCGCCGGTGACGACCATGGTGGAGTTGAAGCCGAGGCGGGTCAGGAACATCTTCATCTGCTCGGGCGTGGTGTTCTGCGCTTCGTCGAGGATGACGAAGGCGTCGTTCAGGGTGCGCCCGCGCATGTAGGCCAGCGGTGCGACCTCGATGGTCCCGGCGGCCATCAGCCGCGGAATCGACTCGGGATCGAGCATGTCGTGCAGCGCGTCGTAGAGCGGCCGCAGGTAGGGATCGATCTTCTCGTTCAGCGAGCCCGGGAGGAAACCCAGCCGCTCCCCCGCCTCCACCGCGGGCCGCGTGAGGATGATCCGGTTGACCTCCTTGTTCAGCAGCTGCTGAACCGCCATGGCGACGGCGAGGTAGGTCTTGCCGGTGCCGGCGGGGCCGATGCCGAAGGTGATGGTCGAGGTTTCGATCGCCTCGATGTACTTCTGCTGTCCGAGGGTCTTGGGGCGGATGCTGCGCCCGCGGGAGGAGAGGATCGTGCGTGAGAGCACCTGTTCGAGCTGCTCGCCCTGGGCACGCTCGTCGCCGTACAGGTTCGCCGCGCGCTGGACGGCCTCGGCGGTGACGGCCTGACCGCTGCCGGCGAGTCCGATGAGACTGCGCATGATGTGCTCGCTGCGGCGCAGGGCGTCCTCGGTGCCGCGCAGGGTGACCTGGTGGCCGCGCACGTGGACATCGGTGTCGGGGACGGCGTCCTCGAGGGCGGCCAGGGCCTGATCGTTCTCGCCGAGCACCTGGAACGGGCTGAGGTGATCGGGGATCGCCAGCCTCCGTTCATGCACCTCGGGGGTGCGGCCCGGGGGCGGGTTCACAGCATCAGTCAAAGTCGGTCACATCTCTTCTTCTGCGAGCGATCCGCCCGCGAGGACGTGCGCGTGCACATGGAATACGGTCTGCCCGGCGCTGGCGCCGGTGTTGAAGATCAGACGGAAATCGCCATCGCCCAGGTCCGAGGCGACCTTCGAGGCGACGGAGGCGGTGCGGGCGAGCAGTTCGGGCTGCTCGGCCAGCTCCCGAACGTCGCGCCGGTGCCGGCGCGGGACCACGAGAACGTGCAGGGGCGCCTTCGGATGCAGATCCCGGAAGGCGATCACCTGATCGTCCTCGTACACGCGGTCCGAGGGGATCTCCTCGGCCACGATCTTGCAGAAGATGCAGTCGGGGTCGCGGTCGTCGGCGGCGGTGTTTCCCATGCCCGAAGTCTACGGGAGCGGTACCGGCCGGGAGCGAGTCATCGCACACGCGGCGCGTACCAGCTGGCCATACCCCGGCCGATGTATGAGAACGTTCAATCATCATGACTACGCTCGGAATCATCATCGCCAGTGCCCGCCCCAACCGTGTCGGGGAGCACGTCGCCCAGTGGGTCGCCGAGACCGTCGGCGACCGCTTCGACGTGGACCTCATCGACCTGCGCGAGGTCGCACTCCCCGCCTTCGACGAGCCCGTCGCCCCTCGGGCCGGTGGGGACAAGACGACCGCTCACGGCCGCAGCTGGGCGCAGCGCATCGCCGCGCTGGATGCCACCGTCATCCTCACCCCGCAGTACAACGGCTCCTACCCCGGCGCCCTGAAGAACGCGATCGACTTCCTCTACGCCGAGTGGAACGACCTGCCCACCCTGCTGATCGGTTACGGCTGGCGGGATGCGAACGAGGTGCTGCCGGTGCTGGAGGCGCTGATGACGCGCGTCGGCGCAGACGTGGTGGACACCATCGGGCTGGGCTTCGGCGAGGACCTCTCGGCCGAGGGCGAGCTGTCGGTCCGCGAGGAGAAGGTCGCTCAGCTGCACGAGGCCGCCGAGGCCCTGGCCGCCGAGGTTCCCGCGCACGCGGGCTGATCGAGGCTCCCGCGCGAGGTTCTCGCGCACCCTGGCTGGTCGACTCCCGCCGCAGGCTCAGCCCCAGCGCCCCACCAGGCTGCTGAGAACCGCGAGTGCCGCGGGACCGGCGGTCGAGGAGCGCAGCACCTCGGGACCGAGCAGGACGGAGCGGGCGCCCGCCGCATGCAGGGCGTCCAGCTCCTCCGGGGAGATGCCGCCCTCGGGCCCGACCACCACCATGATCTCCTCGGTGCCGTCCTCGCTCGCCCGGCGCAGCTGATCGGCGAGGTCCATCAGGCCCACCGATTCCTGCTCATGCAGGACCAGCACCAGCGAGCCGCCCTCGGTGCGCGACCTGACGTCGGCGACGAGCTCCTTGGTCGTCACCGGCTCGTCGACCGCGGGGATCCCCGCACGGCGGCACTGCTTCACGGCCGCTCGCACGGTCCCGGCCCAGCGCTGCCTGCCTTTGCGCAGCTTCTCCCCGCGCCAGACGGAGACGGAGCGCTGCGCGATCCACGGCACGATCCGATCCGCGCCCAGCTCGGTCGCGGACTCGATCGCCTGCTCATCGCGGCCACCGGTGGCCAGTGCCTGGACGAGGCTGAGCAGGGGCAGCCGCTGCACGGCCGGCGTCGGATCGGCCAGCAGCTCCAGCTCCAGGGCGTCCTTGTGCGCGACGGTCACCTCGGCGAGGACCTGCCGGCCGGGGGCGTCGGTGAGCAGCACCTGCTCGCCCACGCCGATGCGGGCCACCTTTGCCGCGTGCCGGCCCTCGTCGCCGTCGAGCGTGAGCGCCTCACCCGCGCGGGCGGCGGCAAGGGCATCATCGAGGACCAGGAAGCCGGGCGGGGTCGTCGGCATGGGCGCTCACCTCTCCCGTCGGCGCCGGCTCAGAACTCGCGCAGGCGGTCGCGGAGCTTGGCGAAGGGGCCGTGGCCGCGGCGGCGGGTGCTCTCGTCTCCCCGCATCGCGGCGAACTGCTCGAGCAGCTCCCGCTCCTCGTCGCTCAGCGAGGTCGGCACGGAGACGTCCAGGACGACGCGGATGTCGCCGCGGCGCTCACGGCGCAGCGGAGTCACCCCGAGGCCCTTGAGGGTGATCTCCTCGCCGGGCTGGGAGCCGGGCTTGACGTCGATCTCCTCGGTGCCGTCGAAGGTCTCCAGCGGGATCGTCGCGCCCAGGGCGGCAGAGGTCATGGGCACGGACATGGTCACCACGAGATCGTCGCCGTCGCGCTCGAACATCTCGTGCTCGTTGACCGCGAGCTCGACGAACAGGTCGCCGGCAGGACCGCCGGCCTCACCGGTCTCGCCCTCGCCGCGCAGCTGGATGCGGGTGCCGTTCTCGACGCCGGAGGGGATGCGCACGGTCACGCTGCGCTCAGCGGGCGTGCGTCCGTGGCCCGAGCAGGCGGTGCAGGGGGATTCGATGACGTCGCCGTGGCCCTCGCAGGTCGGGCACGGTGCCATGGTCACCATCTGGCCCAGCAGCGACTGGGCGACGCGCTGGACGTGGCCGCTGCCGTTGCAGGCGGTGCAGCGGGTGGGGCTGGTGCCGGGCTCGCAGCAGGAGCCGTCGCAGCGCTCACAGCGCACTGCGGTGCGGAAGGTGACCTCCTCCTCGGTGCCGAAGACGACGTCGCGCAGGTCGATCTTGACCCGGCGCAGGACATCGCCTCCGCGGCGCTGACGGGGCACCGGACCCTGGCCGCGGCCGCGCATGCCGGCGGCGCCGGCGAACATGTCGAAGATGTCGTTGAAGTCGAATCCGGCGCCACCGCCGCCGGGGAACCCGCCGCCCATACCCGGGCCGCCGCCCATGTCGTACTGGCGGCGCTTGTCGGGGTTCGAGAGCGTCTCGTAGGCCTGGGAGACCTTCTTGAACCGCTCGGAGGCCTCGGGATCGGGGTTCACGTCCGGGTGGAGGGTGCGGGCGAGCTTCCGGTACGCCTTCTTGATCTCCTCGGTGGAGGCGTCGCGGGAGACGCCGAGGAGCTCGTAGTAGTCATCGTTCACGGTGAAGGATCCTTACCGGGGAGTCGGGGCGTCCGGGGGTCGCGGCGTGCGGCGAGCGGGCGCGGGGCGGTGGTTGCTTGCGGTCGGGAACGCGGTGCGAGGCGTGCGCGCACGCGCGGGTCATTCGAGATAGCGGGAGACGTACCGGGCGATGGCCTGGACGGTGGAGATGCCGCTGACGTAGTCCATACGACTGGGGCCGAGGATCGCCAGGTGCGAGCCGGCACCGTACCCGGCGCCCACCACGGCCGCCTGCTGGAGGACCTGGTCCTCCAGCTCCGAGCCGATGCGCACCTCGACGGACCCCGGCGAGGCGTGCATCTCGGTGAACAGCCGCAGCAGCACCAGCTGCTCCTCGAGCACGTCCAGCAACGGCTCCACATCCCGCGCGAAGTCCTCGGCGGAGCGGGCGATGTTGGCGGTCCCGGCGAGCATGATGCGGTCCTCGGCGCGGGTGGCGGCGAGGGCCGACAGCGCCTCGGTCACCTCCGCGACGGAGGCCTTGTCCGCGTGCGGGGTGACCTCCAGCAGGTCTGCCACGGGCCGCTCGAGGTCGGTGACCTCGCGGCCGGCGATGTAGCGGTTCAGCTGGTCGCGCAGATCCACGTAGAACTCGGCAGGCCGGGCGGCCAGCACCGGGACGGTGCGCTGATCGACGCGGCCGGACTCGGTGATCAGCACGATCAGCAGCAGGGACTCGGCGACCTTGACCAGCTCGACATGACGGATCCGGGCCTGGCGGCGCGCCGGGTACTGGACCATCGCCACCTGCTGGGTGAGCTGAGCCATCAGCCGCACCGTGCGACCGAGCAGCTCCTCGACGTCACCGGCGTCCTCGAGCAGGGTCTGGATGGCCCGGCGCTCAGGGGCCGAGAGCGGTTTGACCGTCGCCACGTGGTCGACGAAGGCGCGGTAGCCCTTGTCCGTGGGAACCCGGCCGGCCGAGGTGTGGGGCTGATGGATCAGCCCCTCCTCCTCCAGCACCGACATGTCGTTGCGCACGGTGGCGGCGGAGACCTCGAGCTCGTGCCGCTCCAGGAGGGACTTGGAGCCCACGGGCTCACGCGTGGAGACGTAGTCCTCGACGATCGCGCCGAGGATCTGCAGCTTCCGGGCGTCCGTGTCCCTCACCTCCTGCTCTGCGTACGGACATCTCGATCTCGATGTCGGCTTCCGGCCGGTGCTCGAGCCGCTCGCGGGCCGACGGGCTCCTGGACGCCGACGGATCACCGGGAACGAGGCTGGCACCTACCGTTGCCGAGTGCCAATCCTACGCGTCCCCGGCGGGGCTCGCAGGGAGGTGTTCGCCACCGGTGTACGGTGTCGCGCGTGCCTGCAGCATCCGATCGCTTCCCTGACCGGTACGGCTCCGACGTGCTCTCCTCCGGTCCGCCCGCTCATCATCGCCGCCGCCCCGTGGCCCGTGAGGTCGCCGCGCAGCGCGACCTCGTCGTCGAGGAGGCCTCGACGGGCTTCACCGGGGCCATCACCCGCGTCGAGAAGATCGCCGGTGAGCTGATCGTCGAGCTGGAGGACGGCCGCGGCAAGCGCCGCACCTTCCCGCTGGGCCCCGGCTTCATGATCGACGGCAAGCCGGTCGTGCTCACCCGTCCCGCGCCGCGCAGCCAGGCCCCGGTGCGCAAGCGCTCCGCGAGCGGCTCGGTCTATGTCGAGGGGGCGAAGGCCCGCACCGCGCGTGCGTCGCGGATCTGGGTCGAGGGCACCCACGACGCCGAGCTGATCCAGAAGGTGTGGGGCCATGACCTGCGCATCGAGGGCATCGTCGTGGAGCAGCTCGAAGGCGCCGACAACCTCGTCGAGCGGGTCCAGGACTTCGGGCCGTCTGCCGGCCGCAGGCTCGGGATCCTCGTGGACCATCTGGTGCCCGGCTCCAAGGAATCGCGGATCGCCGCCGAGGTGATGAGGCTTCCCGGTGCGCGGGGCAACGTCTCCGTGCTCGGGCATCCCTACGTCGATGTGTGGCAGGCGGTGCGACCTGCTCGGGTGGGCCTGACGACGTGGCCCCACATCCCCAAGGGCACCGACATCAAGGTCGGCACGCTCGCCGCGCTCGGCTGGCCCCACGCGGACAAGGCAGACGTCGGCCAGGGCTGGCAGCGGATCCTGGCGACCGTGCGCTCGTATGCAGATGTCGAGCCCTCCCTGTCCGGACGCATCGAGGAGCTCATCGACTTCGTGACGGTCGACCCCAGCTGATTTAGCGGGGGAAATCCCCCACCGGACCCGGCGGTTCGCCCTGGAGACCTGGGCCACTGCGCTCGTTAGGCTGGTCGTGTCAGCCCGACGCCGGCCCGAGGGGCCGGCCCGTCCTCGAAGAGGGAATCATGAGCCAGACTCCGCATCCACACGATCCGTTCGGCACCGAGCCCGCCACTCCGGCACCCGGCTCCGATCCCGCTCCGGCCGACAGCAGCTCGCACGAGGAGACCGGTCAGTCCGTGCCCGGCGCGGGCCCTGCCGAGGCCTCGCAGTCCGCGGCCGCTGACGAGCCCGGCGCCGGGCAGACCGAGGCGTCGCCTCGCGGTCCCGCCGGCGACGACGAGGTGGGCAGCCCCACCTCGGATCCGGCCCTGCACCCGCACGACCCGTACGCGTACGACGCCGGCTCCCAGTCCGCGGCCACCTCGCCCGGCGGAACCGCCTCGGTGCCGCCCGCCCAGGACCCTTCGGCCTCCGGACCGGCAGGCGCACAGGATCCGTACGGGGTGCCCGCTTCACCCGCTGCCCAGGATCCGTACGAGGTCCCGCCGTCGGCTGATGGCCAGCCCCACTACGCCGCGCCGGCTTCCGGTGCCGGCGCCGGTGCCGGACAGGGTGGCTACCCCGGCGGTGCCCCCGGCCGCAGCGGCCCGCAGAACCCGTACGGCGCGCAGGGTCAGCCCGGCGGTCAGCACCAGTACGGTGCCCAGGGTCAGTACGGGCAGCAGAGCCACGGCGCTCAGGGCGGAGCGCCCGGAGCGGCCGACCTCAACACGCCGCCCCCGGGAATCAAGGGCGTGCACGACGGCCCGCTGAGCGGTCAGCCGATGCAGGATTCTGATGCCAGGACGTGGGCTCTCGTGGTCCACCTCGCCGCCCTGCTGCAGTTCGCGATCCCGTTCTTCGGTGGCCTTGTCGCGCAGATCGTCCTGTTCGTGATCTTCAAGGATCGGAACCGGTTCGTGCGCTACAACGGCGCCGAGGCGCTGAACGGCACGATCGCCGCCATGATCACGTCCTTCGTCCTGGGGATCGCCTTCGCGATCATCACGGTCATCACCCTGGGGATCGGGTCGTTCCTGTTCGGTCTGCTGTTCATCCCCCAGGTGGTCCAGGCGATCTTCGCCATCATCGGCGCGGTGAAGGCGTACCAGGGCGAATGGTGGAACTACCCGGTGAACCTGCGTCTGGTGAAGTGACGTCCCGGCCCGGTCCGCGGACCGGGCCGGCCGTGACCGTCAGCGGGACGTGGATCGCATCTGCCGCCCTATACACCGGGCACCCTCGATTCACGTCCCGTCGGTGGTCACCAGCTACGACGAACGCGGCGCACACAGCAGAACGAGCAGCATGACGTCACTCCAGGCGCTGGCATCACGGTGCTCGCGAAAGCGGCATCGCGTCGTTCCCGGCGCCGGCGCGCTGCAACCGTCGGCTCAGGACACGAGGTCGCGGATCACCGCGTCGGCGAGCAGACGACCCTGACGAGTCAGCACGGCACGTCCCTCGGTCAGCGCTTCGGGCTCGAGATGGCCCCGGTCGCGGTGGACGGCGAGCATCGCCCTGGTCTGCTCCGGAACGGCCTCCACGGCCAGCCCGTCGGCGATCCGCAGTTCGAGCATGATCCGCTCCACGGCGCGGTCCTCGTCGGGCACCTGCTCCGAGTCGGCGACCGGGAGGGAGCCCTCGGCCAGGGTGGCCGCGTACCGGCTGGGATGCTTGAGGTTCCAGGAGCGCAGCCCGTCGCGATGACGGTGCGCACCGGGGCCGATCCCCCACCAGTCCCCGCCCCGCCAATAGGCGAGGTTGTGCCGCGAGCGCTGCTCGGGGGTGCGCGCCCAGTTCGAGACCTCGTACCAGTCGAGCCCCGCCGCGACGGCGAGGTCGTCGACCAGCTCGTACTTGTCGGCCATGTCGTCGGGATCCGGGGCCTGGAGCTCGCCGCGGCGCAGTTGACGGGCCATCGCCGTATTGCCCTCGATGATCAGCGAGTACGCGGAGAGATGGTCGATGTCGCAGGCCAGGGCGGCCTTCACGGATGTCTCGACGTCGGCGAGGGTCTCCCCCGGTGTGCCGTAGATCAGATCCAGGCTGACGTCGAGCCCGGCTTCGCGGGCCCAGGCCACCGCCTGCGGGACGCGCTCGGGGTCATGCGTGCGGTTCAGGGTGGCCAGCACCGAGCGCACGGCGGACTGCATCCCGAAGGAGACGCGGGTGATGCCGCCCTCGGCGAGTCGGGCTAGGGACTCCCGGGTCACGGAGTCGGGGTTGGCCTCGGTGGTCACCTCGGCGTCCTCGGCCAGCGGGATGAGGCCGCGGAGGTGATCGAGCATCGCGACGAGATCGTCGGCCGGCAGCAGTGTCGGCGTGCCGCCGCCGAAGAACACCGTGGAGACCCTGTCGTAGGTGTACCCGGCGGCCGCGTCCTCGGCGAGGGTCAGATCCATCTCGGCCATGGCATTGGCGGGGTACTCCGCCTGCGAGCCGCCGCCGCCCAGCTCGGTCGCCGTGTACGTGTTGAAGTCGCAGTAGCCGCAGCGGACGGCGCAGAACGGCACATGGATGTAGACCGACAGCTCGCGCCCGGGGCGCGGTGAGGAGGTGGCAGTGCGCGCCGGGGCGGTGCGGGCCCCGGCCGTGGCGGCGCCGGTGTCCAGGACTGTCATGCCGGGGCCGGTGCCAGACGTTCCACCCGCCGCTGCAGCTCGCGGTGCAGGGCGATGCCGGAGCTGCGTGACCAGTCCGCCAGGCGACGGGCCTGGTCCCGGTCCCGCGCTCCGCGGTAGATGCCGGCGACCGTGATGCCGTGGCCCGGGGTCTCGTCGACGACCATCGCGTCGCCGGCCGTGATGGCGCCCGGCCTGAGCACCCGAAAATACACGCCCGTACGGCCCCGCTCATGGTACATGGCGCGGAAATCCTCTCGGCCGATCCACCGGGCGAACGTCGCGCACGGGGTGCGCGGCGCGGTCACCTCCAGCAGAGCGGTCCCGACCCGGACCCGCGCCCCGAGCTCGAGATCATCCACGGCAAGGCCGCCGACGTGCAGGTTCTCGCCGAGGGAACCGGCAGGGACCTCGCGGCCCAGCACCTCGGCCCAGTGCGCGGATTCCGCGGCGTCGAGAGCGTAGACGGCCTGGTCGGCGCCACCGTGGTGCTTGCGATCGGCCTGGACGTCGCCGTATATGCCCAGCTCGGCGACCGGCACCGGCCCGTCGACGGGGCGCTTGTCGATGCCCGTGGTGCCCACGCTGCCCGAATCGGGCCGTAGCTGGGAGACGACGCACACGGCCTCGATGGTCCCGGCGGAACCGGCCGGCAGAGTCGGGGACCCCGCGATATCGGTGACGAGGGAGGTGGTGGCGAGGGAGGTATCGGGAAGGGTCACTTCTTCTTGCCGTCCTTGGCCTTGCCATCGCCGCCGCTGGCGCCGTCGGAGGACAGGGCCGCGATGAAGGCTTCCTGCGGAACCTCGACGGATCCGATGTTCTTCATGCGCTTCTTGCCCTCCTTCTGCTTCTCCAGGAGCTTGCGCTTGCGGGAGATGTCACCGCCGTAGCATTTGGACAGCACGTCCTTGCGCATCGCGCGGATGTTCTCGCGGGCGATGATCCGGGCGCCGACGGCCGCCTGGATGGGCACCTCGAACTGCTGGCGCGGGATGAGGTTCTTCAGCTTTCCTGCCATCTCGACGCCGTAGCCGTAGGCCTGGTCCCGGTGCACGATGGCGCTGAACGCGTCCACGGGTTCGCCCTGGAGGAGCATGTCGACCTTGACGAGGTCGGCGGTCTGGGAACCGGCCACGTCGTAATCGAGGGAGGCGTAGCCGCGGGTGCGCGACTTCAGCTGGTCGAAGAAGTCGAAGACGATCTCCGCCAGAGGCAGGGTGTAGCGCAGCTCGACGCGATCCTCGCTGAGGTAGTCCATGCCGCCGAGGTTGCCGCGCTTGGACTGGCACAGCTCCATCACGGCCCCGATGAATTCGCTGGGCACGAGGATGGTGGCCTTGGTGATCGGTTCGCTGATCTCGCGGATCTTGCCGCTGGGGAAGTCCGAGGGGTTCATGACCTCGACCTCGGTGCCGTCCTCCATCACCACCTGGTACACGACCGACGGGGCGGTGGAGATGAGGTCGAGGTCGAACTCCCGCTCCAAGCGCTCCCGGATGATCTCCAGGTGCAGCAGTCCCAGGAAGCCGACGCGGAAGCCGAAGCCCAGCGCCGTGGACGTCTCGGGTTCGTAGTTCAGGGCGGCGTCGTTCAGCTTCAGCTTGTCCAGGGCATCCCGCAGCACGGGGTAGTCCGAGCCGTCGATCGGGAACAGCCCGGAGTAGACCATCGGCTTGGGCTCGGAGTAGCCGGCCAGGGGGTCGGTCGCGCCGCGCACGGAGCTGGTGACGGTGTCACCGACCTTGGACTGGCGCACGTCCTTCACCCCGGTGATCAGGTACCCGACCTCTCCCGGGCCGATGCCCTGCGTGGGCTGGGGCTCCGGGGAGCTGACGCCGATCTCCAGCAGTTCGTGCTGCGCCCGGGTCGACATCATGGTGATGCGCTGGCGGGACGTCAGGGACCCGTCGAAGACGCGGATGTAGGTCACCACGCCGCGATAGGTGTCATAGACGGAGTCGAAGATCATCGCGCGGCAGGGGCCGTCCGCGTCCCCCGTCGGCGGCGGAAGCGTCTTGACGAGATGATCCAGGAGGTCCTCGACCCCGAGCCCGGTCTTGCCGGAGACGCGCAGGACGTCCGCGGGATCGACGCCGACGAGCTGGCCGATCTCGGCCGCGTACCGCTCGGGGTCCGCGGAGGGAAGGTCGACCTTGTTCAGCACGGGGATGATGGTGAGGTCGTGCTCCATGGCGAGGTACAGGTTCGCCAGCGTCTGGGCCTCGATGCCCTGGGCCGCGTCCACCAGCAGGATCGCGCCCTCGCAGGCGGCCAGCGACCGGGAGACCTCGTAGGTGAAGTCGACGTGGCCGGGGGTGTCGATCATGTTCAGCGCATAGTTGACGCCGTCGACCTGCCACGGCATGCGCACGGCCTGGCTCTTCACGGTGATGCCGCGCTCGCGCTCGATGTCCATCCGGTCGAGGTACTGGGCGCGCATGGCGCGCTCCTCGACCACGCCGGTCATCTGCAGCATGCGGTCGGCCAGCGTCGACTTCCCGTGGTCGATGTGCGCGATGATGCAGAAGTTGCGCAGGCGCTCCTGGGGTGTCGACGCGGGAAGGATGTCCCGGGCCTCGTCGGCCGCGATCCTCGGGGTCACCGGCTTACGTCCTCTCCTCGTTCGTGGTCCCCCGCACAGTCACGGGGCATCGGTTCATCGTCTCATGAAGGGCCGCGGCCTTCCCGCCCCATCCCCGGTCACAGGTGGACGTCACATGCCCGGGCAGCGCCCGGGCGGCCCGTCATCCGGCGTCGACGACCTCGCCGTTCCGGGGCAGCCCCGCGGGGCAGACGGCCGGCGGGAAGCTGAAGGGAACGGGACCGGCGGCCGACGGGTCGGCGGCGTCCATCGCCTGGAGATGCAGGTGCGGTTCGGTGCTGTTGCCGGAGTTTCCGCACCGTCCGATCTGTTCACCGGCCCCCACGGTCTGCCCGGGGCGCACGGTGACGCTGCCGCGCCGCAGATGGCACAGCGCCACGAACACCGCGGGGCCGGGACGCTCTGCCTGCAGGATCACGTGGTTCCCGGCCAGTGCGGGCCATCCCTCTGCTGCTCGACGCGCCTGGCTCAGGGCGTATCCGATCGAGGGGATGCCGCGGTGTGCCGCATGGTCCTCCGCGGCGTCATGGATCGCGTGGACGGTCCCTGCCAGCGGTGCCAGCACCGGCCTGCCGAAGCCGGGGAACTCCGCCGGCGCCTGGGGCCGGAGCAAGGACATGACCGTCAGGGGAGCGGTCCGGTCGCGAGCACCGACCGGGACCAGGTCGATCGAGTGCGCGAGGGCGAACAGCTCGGTGCCGTGACTGGGCACCCGGTTCGCCGGGCTGTTCTGCGTGAGCCAGCGCCCTCGGACGGGCAGGGAGAGCACGAGCCGTGCCGACGGTGGCGTCACGACGACTCGCTCAGTTGGCCGGATGGAAGTAGGTCGTCCCCAGCGCGCGGGTGACGGCACCGGTGACCATCTGCAGCTGCTCCATCTCGTCCTCGAAATCCGCCACGATGTCATCCAGCGACCGGAAGCGCAGGCTCGCCGCTGCGCGGCCGACGATGCGGCGGCCCGGTTCGGACGTGCCCATGCGGTCGAAGGAGTTCCCGTGCAGCTTGGCCAGGGTCTCGAGGGCTTCGTCCACCTCCAGCAGGCAATGAGCCGCCGAGCGCGGGAAGATCGAATCCAGCAGCAGGAACTCGATGGCATGGGAGGCTCGCACGCGCCCGCGGTAAGAGCGGATGTAGGCCTCATGGGCGCTGCAGCTGCGCAGCAGCATCACCGTCGCGGCATCGGAGGAATCCTCCAGGTCATGGGCTTGAAGGATGCGCGCCGACATGTCCACGCGCTCCAGGAGCTGGCCGATGCGCAGGAACAGCCAGGCCTCGTCACGGGTCATCGAGGCATCCACCAGGCCGTTGACCACCGCGCAGCGGTCCTTGGCGAACTGGAAGGCGCCGTGCATGCGGGAGGGCCGGACCCCGCGGGGCATCCCCAGCGAGGTCGTGTTCAGCGATTCCCACACCTCTGTCGAGAGCACTTCGCGGGCGCCCCGGGCGTTCTCGCGCGCGGTCTGGAGGGCCCCGGCGACCGACGAGGGATTCTGCCGGTCGGTCACCAGACGGTCGAGCACGCGCTGGACCGTGAGATCGCTCTGCTCGATGTCCTGGACCCCGAAGATCTCGTAGACACGGTCGCAGGCGAGGGGGGCCTCGTGGGTCGCGTCCTCGGTGATCGACTGCAGCTTCACGTCGAGGATCCGGGCCGTCTGATCGGCGCGCTCGACGTAGCGGCCGATCCAGAACATCGAGTCAGCGATCCTGCTGAGCATCGTCGGCCCCCTTCTCGCTCTGGCGCTGGTCGGTGGCGGCGGACGGCTTCGCCCCGTCAGGATCACTGCCACCGGGCGGCTGCAGCCCGTCCGCCTCGCCGGGGCCCGCCGGCTGCGAGCCGTCTCCCGCGGGCTCGGTGGTGACGATGCCCGGAAGATCCTCGGCAGCAATGCTCTGCCCCTGGACTCCGTCCGCTCCGGCGAGCTCCGACTCCGGGGCGTCCTCCGCATCGATGATGGGGATGGCCGACGTGACGGGGTCCGGTTCGCGCCGCTGCTCCTCGGAGGCTTCCTCCCGGGGCGGGTCGTCGAACTCCTCGTAGTTCTCATCCAGCGGATCCTCGATGGGCTCCTCCTCTCTCGCCAGGGCGCGGGCCTCCGGGGCGGCCGGGGAGGGCACGGGCCGCTCGGCGGCGAGCACCCAGGTGTCCTTCGAGCCGCCGCCGCGCGAGGAGTTCACGATCATCTCCCCGCGCGGAAGAGCCACGCGGGTCAGTCCTCCGGGCAGGACCCACACGTCGTCCCCGCCGTTGTTCAGGGCGAAGGGTCGCAGGTCGACGTGGCGCGAAGCGGGTCCCTCGTCCACCAGCGTGGGGATGGTGGACAGCTGGACCACGGGCTGGGCGATCCAGCCGCGCGGATCGGTCTGGAGCCGTTTGCGCAAGGTGTCCAGTTCCGTCCGGGACGCGGCGGGACCGATCACGATGCCCTTGCCGCCCGAGCCGTCGACAGGTTTGAGGACCAGTTCGTCCAGACGGTCGAGAACCTCGGCGCGGGAGTCAGGCTCCTCGAGGCGCCAGGTGTCGACGTTGGGGATGATCGGCTCCTCGCCCAGGTAGTAGCGGATCAGCGCCGGAACATAGGTGTAGGTGAGCTTGTCGTCGCCGATGCCGTTGCCGATCGCGTTGGCGACGACGACGTTGCCGGCGAGGATCGAGCGGACCAGTCCCGGCACGCCAAGCACGGAATCGGGACGGAACACCTCGGGATCCAGGAAGTCGTCGTCCGTGCGCTTGTAGATCACATCCACCCGGCGCAGGCCGGCGGTGGTGCGCATGTAGACCCGGTCGTTGCGCTCGACGAGATCGTCGGCCTCGACGAGGTCCACCCCCATCGTGCGCGCCAGCAGCGAGTGCTCGAAGTAGGCGCTGTTGTAGCGGCCCGGGGTGAGGACGACGACGGTGGGCTCCTCCCCCGCCGTATCCGGCGCCGCCGCCTGCAGCGCGCCGAGCAGGCGGCCCGGGTACTCGCCCACCCGGCGCACGGGACGGTGGGCGAAGAGTTCCGGGAAGGTCTGGGCCATGGCCCGACGGTTGGACAGGACGTAGCTGACGCCGCTGGGAGTGCGCACGTTGTCCTCCAGCACGCGGAACTCTCCGTCGCCGTCGCGGACCAGATCGATGCCCGAAATGTGAATGCGCACGCCGTTGGGCGGGCGATAGCCCCGCATCGGCTCGGCGATGTACGTCGAGGAGGACACCAGCTTCTCGGGGATCACCCCGTCGCTGATCGCCCGTCGATCCGTGTACAGGTCGTCCAGGAAACGCTCGAGGGCACGCACGCGCTGCGCGATGCCGCGAGAGACACGGGCCCATTCCTCGGCGGCGATGACCCGCGGGATCGCGTCGATCGGGAAGGGTCTCTCCTCCCCGGCGTAGTCGAAGGTGATGCCCTGGTCGAGGTAGCTGCGGGCCAGCGACTCCGAGCGCGCGCGGAACTCCTCCAGGCCCAGCCCGGCCAGAGCCGAGTGCAGCGCGCTGTACGTAGGGCGCACCGAGCCGTCGGACGCGAACATCTCGTCCCCGCCCGAACTGGTCTCGACATGCTGGAACAGAGAGGTGGCCGACATGCCTACCATCTAACACCGTCACCTCTTCCGACGCGGGCACCCCTCGCCCGGGAATCGAGAACCATGTCTTTGGCCTCCCGCTTGTCCTCGGTGCTGCGCATCGCCGCCCGCTCCCCCGCCGTCCGCCGCGGCGCACGCAACCTGGGGCGTTCTGCGATGCGCGCGGTCCAGGATCGCCGCGGAGGCTCCGCCGGTCCGTCGGCCTCGAGAGCCCCTGCGTCCGCGGGCGGCTCGCCCGCCTCCGCGCCCGGCGGTGAGAGCTCGCTCGCTCTCGCCGACCGGGACGCCTCCCAGCCGATGTCCTTCTCGTATGCGCCGCGCCCCGATGATCGCCCGGATCCCGGGGAGATCGTCTGGGCATGGGTGCCGTTCGAGGAGGACAGCAGTCAGGGCAAGGATCGTCCGGTGCTGGTCCTCGCCCGGGAAGAGGCATCCGCGGGAGGACGTGACGGATCGGGTGAGGTGCTGATCGCGCTGATGCTCACCTCTCGCGATCGCGCCGCCTCCGGTGGTGTGAGCACCGACGAGTACGGCTCGACCTGGGTGGACATCGGCTCCGGGGACTGGGACAGCCAGGATCGCGATTCGGAGGTACGGGCCGATCGGCTGTTGCGCCTGGACCCGGATTCCGTGCGCCGCGACGGCGGGCGCCTGGATCGCTCCCGCTTCGAACGGGTCGCCGCCGTGGTGCGGGAGGTCCACGGCTGGCGCGGATGAGCCCGCAGGCTGGAGTGAGCATCACCGGGGACGGTGAGCATCACCGGGGACGGTGAGCATCACCGGTGCCAGCGCCGTCACCGCGTGTTCGACGGCATGACCTGGAGCGACACGCAGGAGACACGGCGCACACCCGATTCGTGCAAAGGGGCGGCTCTGGTAAGGTCGTGACCCGTATGTGTGACATACCGTTCGGTGTGCGCACGCCGTCGTCTTCTCCGTGTCGGAGTTCGGCGGTTCGTGCGACCCGGGCGAGTACCCGGGGCAGCGACCCGGTACCGGCGTCTCCAGGCGAATCCCCACCGCCGTCCCCGCCGGTCCCGTTCCTCGGCCGCCCCGGATGATCCAGCACAAGAGCAGCACAAGAGAAGAGTCTTCGTGGCAAACATCAAGTCCCAGATCAAGCGGAACAAGACCAACGAGAAGGCGCGTCTGCGCAATCGGGCCGTGAAGTCCGAGCTGAAGACGTACACCCGCAAGGTGAAGAACGCCGTCTCCACCGGTGACGCGGATGCCGCCGGCGAGGCCCTCAAGACGGCCTCCCGCAAGCTCGACAAGGCCGTTTCCAAGGGCGTCATCCACCGCAACCAGGCCGCGAACCGCAAGTCCGGTCTCGCCAAGCTGGTCGCCGACGTCCAGAGCTGACGCCCCGCGATCAGCTGATCGAAGAGCCCCACATGCCTGGCATGTGGGGCTCTTCTGTGTCGATGGGTCTTTGTCGATGGGTCTTTGTCTACGACCTCGTCGTCCAGGAAGTGCCTGCCGACAACTGACGCTCTGGTGACAAGCCGCCGGCCGGCTGCTCGACGGAGTCTGGATCGGCGCCCGCCTCGAGTAGAGCCGTCAGATTCGGGTCCACTGAGGATCCGTCCGCGTACCGGTGGACCAGTGTGCAATCGTCCAGCCACCGGCCCCGACGGCCGAGCACCGCTTCCCGCTGGGTGCCCTCCAGCCGGTACCCGTTCTTGCGCAGCACCCGGAGGCTCGCGGTGTTCTCCGCGAAGACCATCGCGATGATGCGCCGGATGCCCAGGTCCTCGTGGAGAAACCGGGTGAACTCGCCGACGGCAGTCGCCGCGATCCCCTCACCATGGTGGTCGGGATGGACGGCGTACCCGAGCTCCATGTCCCATACGGGCGCCTCCCGGCCCAGCGCATGAGGGCGTCGGATCCGCCCGCCGATGTCACCGACGCCCTTGCCCTCGCGCTCGATGACGCACAGTAGAACGTCCTCCCGCGCCAGTCGGGAGGCGAGATCTGCGCGGGTCTCGGCCCATGTCGCCATGGAGCGGTCGGTGTACTCCTGGGTGACTGGGAGTCGCCAGTACTCATGCAGTACTTCGGTGTCCTCGAGCCTCGCCGGCCGGATGCGCAGCGCACCGGCGGTCAGCGGCCAGGCCGCGTCCTCGAGACCGTGCAGCGGCGAGTCGCCGCCCGCAACGAGCGGCGGGGTGCCCGCAGAGACCGGTGCGGACGGGTGAGACTGCGCTGCCTGCGCCTGATGGGTCCGCTCAGCGGGCGCGGCGGGCACGGCAGATCTCCATCACCATGCGCTGGACCGACCACCGCGGGTCGCGGCCTGCGCCCTTGACCTCGTGATCCGCGCGAGCGACGGCCTCGAGGGCACGCGCCAGTGAGCGATTCGTCCATGAGCGTGCCTCACGGGTGAGGTTGCGCAGCATCCAATCCGGCATACCGAGGGTGCGGGCGTTGGCACCGGGGGCGGTCACCTTTGCCAGCGAGCGCATCTTCGAGGCGATCGCGGCGACGATCGGAACGGGATCGGCGCCGGCGAGCTGTGCCTGCTGCAGCAGCTGCAGGGCCTCCTGCTCCCGCCCGGAGATGGCGGCGTCCGCGACGGCGAACGCGGTGGATTCGACCCTGCCGGCGGTCAGCGCGTGCACGTCCTGGACGCTCACTGCGGGAGCCGGAGCGCCCTCCTCCGGAGTGGTGTCCTCGACGAGCTGGCGGCTGATCGCGGCGAGTTCGGCGAGGTCCGTGCCGAAGGCGTCGACCAGGGCACCGATCGCGTCGGACTGGATGCGCCGCTCGGCGCGTGCGAACTCGGCCGCGACGAAGGCCTGTTTGTCGCCGTAGCGCTTGACCGGGCTCGCATCGACCCGGGGCACCCCCGACTTCTTGAGAGCGTCCAGCAGCTTCTTGCCGCGGTTGCCCCCGCGGTGGACCAGCACCACGTTCACGTCGGGCTCGGGGCTCTTGACGTAGTCCAGGATCTCGGCCACCAGCGCGTCAGGGGCCGCCTGCACATCGGGCACGAGCACCAGCCGCGGCTCGCCGAACAGCGACGGGCTGGCAACCTGGGTGAGGGCCCCGGCGGTGGCGGCCTCTCCGGAGAGGTCGTGGACCGCGACCGAGGGATCGGCCTCCTTGGCCAGGCCGCGCAGGCGCTGCACGGCGCGGTCCGCGATCAGGGTCTCGGTGCCGTGGACGAGCACCACCGGTGCGAGGGCGACACTGTGCCACTCGACATCGCTCACGGGAGCTCCTCACTGCTCGGGGACCTGGTCGATCCTAACGGGCCGGGCCGACGGACCGCGGCGCGGCCGGGTCCTCGGTGGGCAGGATGACGGTGCCGTCCTCGTCCGTGCGGACCACGCGGGTGTCGGAGGCCGCCAGCAGATCCAGCAGGGTCGGGGTGGGGTGGCCGAAGGTGTTCTCGGCACCCACGGTGATCAGGGCGAGATCCGCGTCGAGATGCTCGTACAGCTGCGGGGACTGACGGCGCGAGCCGTGGTGGGCGACCTTCACGATGTCCGCCGGGCCCGGGTCCAGGCCGGCGAGCTCCTGCTGGGCGGCCGGCTCGAGGTCGCCGAGGGACACCAGGCGGGTGCCGCCGGCCCAGGTGGCCGAGAGGGCGATCGAGCAGTCGTTGGCGTTGTCTCCCTCGCCCGCCCCGGACTCGCGGGCGGAGGCGGAGATCGCACCGTCGGCGGAGACGGGCCACAGCACCTCGAGGACGAGCCCGTGCTGCTGCCACGTGTCCCCGGTGGTGGCCACGCCGGTGGGCACATCGGGAACCACGTCGTCGGTCGCCTCCGGGATGGGACATATCCATTGCCCGGCCGGCGCCCGGGCACCGGTGAGGGCGCCGAGGCCCCCCGTGTGATCCGCATGGGGGTGGGTCAGGACGAGCAGATCGATGCGGGTGATCTCCAGCCGGTCCAGGCAGCGGCGCAGCGGGGCGGGCTCGGGGCCGGTGTCGATGAGCACGGTGGCGGTCCCGGACGGCGTGTGCGAGCGCAGCAGGACGGCGTCCCCCTGGCCGACGGCGCATACGGCGACGAGCCAGGGCGGCGACGATCCGATCGGCGCGATGCGCCCGATGCTCGGGGCGAGGGCGACGACGAGCAGCGCGGCCGAGATCCATCGCACCGCGGGCGAGCGCCGAGCGGCTATCGCCGCCGCCACCCCGGCCACCACCGCGAGAGCGAGCACAGCCCCCGTCGCTCCCTCGGGCACGGCGATCCGTGACCCGGGCAGGGAATCGGCTGCCCGGGCGATCAGCAGCACCAGGTGGGCGCCGCCTGCCGCCGCCGTGTTCAGCGCGACGGCCGCGGCGGGCCAGATCGTGCCGATCACGAGCGCCATCAGTCCGAGCACGGTGGTGGGGGCGACGAGCGGACCCACGAGGATGTTCACCGGGACCGCCCACAGTGAGATCTCCGGGGTCAGCAGCACCAGCAGGGGTGTGCAGATCAGCTGCGCCACCAGCGGGACGGCGACCACCAGCGTGAGGGGACGGCCGAGGCGGCCGCCGCTGGCATCGGTGATCACCGTGGCCAGCGGCGGGGCGGCCACCAGTATCGCTGCGGTGGCCAGCGCCGAGAGCAGGAACCCCACGGACGCGGCGGTGACCGGATCGAGCACCGACCACAGGGCCACGGTCAGTGCCAGGGACGCCACCGCTGAGGCGCGGACCCCGGCGAAACGAGCCACCAGCAGCGGGGTCGCCATGGTCGCGGCCCGCTGCACGCTGGGTTCGTCGCCCACCAGCCAGACGTATCCGGCCAGGACGGCGCCGGCGACCAGCAGACGCGGTCGGCGTCTCACTCCGCACAGCAGCAGCACCCCCAGGACAGCGGCGAGTACGAGGGCGATGTTGGCACCGGAGACGGCGACCAGATGCGAGATCCCGGCCCGCCGCATGGTCTCCTCGGTCGCCTCCCCCATCCCGGTGGTGTCCCCACTGGTCATGCCGCGCACCAGCGCGGCCTCGTCGGCCGGGAGGTGAGAGGTGGCCGCTCGGGCCTGGTGGCGCAGCTGCTGGCGAGCGGCCTGCATGGCCCCGGAGACTCCGGCGGTGGCCACCGGAACGGCTTCGCTCGCGGTGAGGACGGTCAGGTTCCCGCTGCCGCTCAGCACACCGCGGACCCGGATCGTGTCGCCGTCGCGCGCCTGGGAGAGTCCGTCTGCGGCGCGGGGTGCGGCGCGGAGCAGTACGGGGAGGGACGCGGGCAGCTGGACGTCGTGCCGGCCCAGAGTCGCGGGGCCCCGGACGGTGCGGGTCATCACCTGTATCCCGCTGCGTGACCAGGCGGGGCCGGAAGCCGGTGGGGCGGGATCGGCCCCGGCCACGACGTTCAGCTCCACCACCAGAGCGTCCTCTGCGGCCTCCGCCAGCAGGTGGTCCGTCTGCCCATGGCGCTGCAGCGCAGGGAACAGCAGTGCCCCGGCCAGGACGAGAATGCCGAGGTGGGCGAAGAGGACGTGGACGGCACGGGAGCCGCCGGCGAGCATGATCGCGCTCAGCGCGAGCGCGACGATCACCGCGCACGCGGCGACAGCTGCCGCGGTACTGACCATCACGCCCAGCACCGCGAGGATCCAGATGCAGGCGGCGGCGGGTATCAGTCGCAGGTCGGCGTGCTTCACGGGGTGCCGGTCGGGTCGGCGCCGAGGTGGTCATACGCTCGCGTGCTCACGGATCTTCTCCAGGGTGGCGGGCCCGATCCCGGAGACCTCGAGCAGCTCGTCGACGGACTCGAAGGGCCCGTTCTTGTCGCGGTGCTCGATGATCCGCTGACTGATCGCCGGGCCGACTCCGGGCAGCTGCTCGAGTTCAGCGGCGTCGGCCGTGTTCAGATCCACGGGCGCGGTGGAACCCGACCCGGAGCCGCTTCCGCCGGATCCCTCGGTGTCTGCGGAACCGGAGCCGGCGGCCGAGGGAGCGGGTACGGAAGGGGGATCTTCTCCAGGCCGTGGGACATGGATCTGTTCGCCGTCGGCGACCGGGCGGGCGAGGTTCACGGCGGAGAGGTCGGCCTCCGAGGTCGCTCCTCCGGCGGCCTGGAGTGCATCGTCGACCCGCGAGCCCTCCGGGAGGGTCACCACACCGGGAGATTCGACCGCGCCGGCGACGTGGACGACCAGGCCGCCGGACGGGTCGGTGCCCTCGCTGCTCCGGTCGCCGTCAGCCCCGGTGCTGCGGTCCCCGGGTTCTGTCGTCTCCGAGCCGCCAGCGTTCCCGGCGTCCCCGGCATCGGAGGAGTCCGACGGACCGCTCGGGGGCTCTCCCGGCCCCTCACTCCCGCCGTCGGCATCGGAGGCGGGCTCGTCATCCCCTCCGTCGAGTCCGTTGCCCTCCCCACCCGGACTCGGATCACCGGCGGCCGCCGGCTTCTCCTCCTCCAGCGGCACGGCGGAGCCGGCGCTGGAGAGGTGGATGACGCCGATCCCGATCAGGACCAGCACGGCGATGCCGACGAGGGCCGACGGCGCCGGGGACGGCAGGGAGAAGCGGCGCTCGGGACGCGCGTCGCGGTGATCCCGGCGTTCGATGAGCGCCTGACCGCTGCGCCGGTGCCTTCCCGCGCGGCCGCGCCCCGTCGTCCCGGATCGTCCGTGTGCTCCCATGGCCGCGACCCTAGGGAGGCGGGAGAGCCCCGGTCAGCGCAGGGTGCTGAATTGGGGACGCAGATGCTCTGGGGAGGAACCTCAGCCCAGGCCGAGCATCATCAGCCACTGACGGTGGAACGCTGCCAGGATCACGAGGATGACCAGCACGTACCAGGCGATGGTCAGCACCACCCAGCGGCGCAGCACGCCCGCCAGGGGTCCGGGCACTCGCAGCTGACCGCTCTCGACGGTGTGCGCGAGAGTGGAGAAGAACATGGGCGCGGTGACGGTCCAGATGACCATGCACCACGGGCACAGCGCCTTGATGACGAAGATCGTCGAGATCGCCAGGAAGTGGATGTAGCCGAAGGCGAACGTCATGCCTCCCAGGCGAGCCCAGCGGAACCACGCGGGCAGGGCGCCGCCGCTGAGCATGAGCGATCCGACAACGCCCATGATGGCGAAGCCGGCCAGCCCGATCGCCTGGTTGGGGATGCCCAGTGCTGAGGCCTGCCAGGTCATCATCACATTGCCGCAGGAGATGAACGGGTTGATGTCGCAGGCCAACGAGGCGCCTGGGTTCGCGAGCAGGTATTCCTTGTCGATGGTGAGCATCAGCGCGGCGATCCAGCCGATGAGGCCGCCGAGCAGCAGTACAGCACCGGTCAGCCGGGAACCCGCGCGGGACCTGGCGGTGCGCTCGGCCGCCAGCTCCGCGTCGATCTCGGCCAGCAGCTCCTCATCGCTCGCCTCGGCGCCGGCGGTCCGGTCGGGGCCTGCAGATCGTGCGGCGGAGTCGTTCTCACTCATGTCGGCGCTTCCTCCGTGCGATCGAGTCCCGGGCATCAGGCCGTCACCGGATGCTCGGCGAACCAGGCGGCGAGGTGTGCGTTGCCCTCGTCCATGCTGACGCGAGGTCTCCACTGCAGCCGCGTGCGGGTGCGGCGCTGGTCGAACCAGTGCGCCGTCGACATCTGCTCGGCGAGGAACTCCGTCATCGGCGGTTCGTCGTGGCCGGGACGGATCTCCCAGACCCGTTCGACGACTCGGCCGGCGAGGCGGCCCACGCTGCCGGGAATCGTGATCCTGGGGCGGGGGACGCCGGCCGCATCGCACCAGCCGGCGAAGACGTCGCGCACCGTGCGGGGTTCACCGTTGGTGATCACGAAGCTCTCACCATGGACGTCCTCGATGCGGTCGTGGGCGGCGACGATCGCGTCGGCCGCATTGGTGACGTACGTGGTGTCGATGAGCGCCATTCCCTGGTCCAGCAGCGGCAGCCGTCCCCGCCGGGCGCGGTCGACGATGCGCCCCACCAGCTGCGTGTCCCCGGGTCCCCACACGATGTGGGGGCGCACGGAGGTCACGAGCATGCCGTCGCGGCCGTCGGCGTCCATCGCCAGCAGTTCGGCGGCGGCCTTGGTGCGGGAGTAGGGACCGCGCGCGCGGCCGGGGTCGGCGGGGGTGGCGTCCAGGCCCTCGATGGCGCGGCCCAGATGGGCGACCGACGGGGAGGAGACGTTCACAAGCTTTCCGCCGCCGCCGGACCGCATCGCGGCGAGGATGTTCTCGGTGCCGCCGATGTTGATGGCACGGTACTCGTGCTCGGGACCGGAGATCGAGACCTTCGCGGCGAGATGGATGACCGCGTCGGCGCCATCCACCGCGCGGCGCACGTCCTCGGCGTCGGTCAGTGAGCCGGTGACGTCCTCGACCCCCGGGATGCCGGCGGGCCGTCGCTGGAAGGCGCGGACCCGTGCGCCCCGGTCGCGCAGCGTGGCGGCCACGGCTCCGCCGAGCATGCCGGAGGCGCCGGTGACCAGGATCGTCGAGGTGCTCACAGCGGGTCGGGCCTCTCTCCCCGGAGGGTCTGACCGGACCATCGCGCCAGGGCCGCCCGGTCGATCTTGGAGTTGTGGCGGATGTCGGTGGGCAGAGTGCGTGTGGTGAACACCGCCGTGACGTCCGCTCCGGTGCGCTCGCGGACGGCGCGGCGCACGGCTTCCTGGAGGGAGGTCTCCGCGGGACGCGGCCGGGCAGGCTTCCCGGGGCGGTAGCCCTGCTCGGTCTCGAGGACGACGACGATCTGCTGGGTCCCGCGGGGTCCGATGGCGGCGGCGCCCGCGCGGCGCACCGTCGGCACGCTCTCGGCGGCCTCCTCGACCTGGACCGGCGTGAACAGTCCCTCGGCCGTGGCGAGGACGTGGTCGGCACGACCTTCGACCCAGAGGCGACCGGCCTCGTCGAGGTGGCCGACGTCGCCCGTGGCGTGCCACCCCTCGAAGCGCATCGAGGTGCGGGTGGTGCGCCAGAGCATGAGGTACCGGTCGCGCACGTGCGGGGCGCGCACGAGGATCTCACCGGTCGCGCCGGGCTCCTGCGTGATCTCGCCGGAGGTGCGGCCTTCGGCGTCCATGACGGCGATGGCGATCTCGGCCCGCGGGACCGGGGTGCCGACGCAGACGCCGGATCCTTCGCCGGCCCGGTCGATGCCCTCGAGGTCGATGGCGGCCACCGCCAGGCATTCCGTCATGCCGTACGGGGTCAGGGCCTTCGCCCGCGGCATCAGTGCGCGCAGCTCGCGCAGCAGGTGGGCCGGGATCGGGGCGCCGGCGGAGAAGAAGCTCGCCGCACCGGCGAAGGCCGCCCGCCCGCGCTCGTCGAGGTTGGAAGCGGTCTCCAGGATGTTGCGCAGTGCCGCTGGTGCTGTGAACACGGCGGGCCGGCCGAGGGCGGCGATCGCGTCGGCGAGGGCGGGTGCGGTCAGCTCGCCGGGGCGGGTGATGTCCATGTCGGGCACCACCGAGGGTGCGCCGAGGGCCGGTCCCAGCAGCGCGAAGGGGGCGAAGCCGGCGACCAGGCCCCGCTCGGGGTCGAGCTGGAGGGTGTCGCCGACCGCCGTGAACATCGCACTGAGCTGGCGGTGGGTGTAGACGGCGCCCTTGGCCGGCCCGGTCGAGCCGGAGGTGAACAGGATCGCGGCGTCGGCGTCCTGGTCGGGCCAGGCGGCATCCAGGGGAGCTCCGAGCTCGCGCATCATGGAGCCGGAGGTGGCCAGCTGGGCGATGGAGGTCTCCACGCCGAGCGCCGCCCGATCCAGCGTGGGCAGCTGGTCGACGCTGATGCGCCGGCCCGGCCAGCCCATCGCACGGGCGCCGACGAGCGCCTTGTTGATGCCGATCAGCCAGTCCGGGTGGGAGCCGATGACCGCGCGGGTCAGGCCCGCCGTGCCGAGCCCGGCGTCGGCGATCACCGCGACGGCCCCGATGCGCAGGCAGGCGTAGAGCACGGCGGTGAGATCGGCGCCCGGGGTGATCAGGATGCTGACGCGGTCCCCGGGGCGGATCCCATGGCCCAGCATGCCGGCGGCGATGTCGTCGATGCGCCGATTCAGCAGCGACCAGGAGATCTCGCGGCCGGGGCTGCCCTTGCCGGGCATCTCGACGACTGCGGGCAGGTGGGCGTGGGTGCGGTCGGCGGCCAGGCGGGCGATCGGCTCGCCGATGTGCCGCTGCGGCGCGGGCTCCGCGAAGGAGGAGACGGGCCGCCACGTGACCGGGTGGGCGTCGGCCCCGATCCCGGCCCCCGATCCGACCCGGTCGCGGAGCCAGTCGGCGACGGTCCCGGCGACGTCGGCGTCCTCCCACACCAGGTGGGAGGCGTTCTCGAAGCGGTGCACGTCGGCGTGAGGAACCCGCTCGAGGAGGTCGCGCAGGTAGCGGTCGGAGAAGGTGATGTCCCGGACGCCCCAGGCGAACAGGGTCGGCACCTCCAGGTGACGGATCCCCTCGGCGAGCCGCTCGAGGGCCGGCCGGGACGGGTGGTGCGCGTCGGCCGGGATGTCGGCGACGAAGTCCTCGATGCCCTTGCGGCGGGCGCGGGAGCGGTACGGCGCGAGGTAGGCGTCCTGGACGTCCTGCGGCAGCGGCGGCTTGGACAGCGACAGCGTGGTGCGCAGGAAGGCATCGGTCAGTGAGGTGGACGCGGGCAGGAACGCCGGCGCGGTCGCCAGTTGGAGCGCCTTGGGCAGCGACTCCCCCAGCTCCTGGTGGATCCCGGTGTTGGTCAGCACCATCCCGGCGAGGTCGTGGCGGTTGTCCAGGGCCCAGCCGACCGAGACGATGCCGCCCCAGTCATGCCCGACGGTGACCACCGGCCCGCGGACCGAGAGCGCGTCGGTCAGCAGCGAGAGGTCGGTGATGCGGTCCTGCAGGCGGCGGGTGATGCCCGTGCGCTCGGACCAGCCCATCTCGAGCTGGTCGACCGCGATGACGCGCCACGGGATGTCCTCGCGCACCAGGGAGCGGAAGAGGAAGGAGTAGGTCGGGTTGCCGTGGACGGCGAGGATCGTGCCCTGCGGGGCGATGCCGCGCTCGGCCAGCAGCGGGCCGGAGTCCAGCAGGTGCCAGCGGCGCGGCTCGCCCGTGTGATCCCGCACCTCCAGGGTGCGGCTGATGCGCGGGTCGACACCCGGCAAGCTCTGCTCGAGCGGGATTTCGGGGAGCGCGGCCCGGCGACGACCCGTGGCGGCGGCGTTCACCACTGCACCTCCAGCATCGCGGTGTTCAGGCCGGAGCCGACGCCCATCAGCAGGACGCGCTCACCCCGGGAGATCTTGTCCTGATGGTCGGCCAGGGTCATCGGGACGGCCTCCGCGGCGATATTGCCCCAGTCCGGGAAGCTGACAGGGATTCGTTCCATCCCTACGCCGGTGATCTTGGAGAAGTTGCGGGTGTAGACCATCGAGACCTGATGGGGGATCACGTGCTCGATGCTCTTGAAGTCCAGGCCGGCCTCGTTGGCACCCTTCCAGGTGTCCAGGATCAGGCTGATCCCGTTCTCCAGCAGGCCGGCGGAGTCCGTGCGCATGTCCTGCATGTCCGCCACGCACAGCTCGTGGTGCTCCGTGCCGGCGCGGGCCTGGGTGAGCTTGAGCGGGTGGCCCTCGGGATGCTCGTCCGCCGGCCCGATCACGGCGGCGGCAGCTCCGGAGCCCAGGGTCAGGGACGCGAACTGGTTGTTGAAGTCCTCCCGGGTGGAGGTCTTGGAGTTCAGGCGGTCGATGGTGCCGCGCTGGACCTCCTCGACATCCTCCGCGCCGACGATGAGGGCGTACTTGATCTGACCGGCGTCGATCAGCCCCGCCGCCATGGACATGGCATTGACGAACCCCAGGCACGCATTGGTGATGTCGAAGTTCATGCAGCTCGGCGGCATCCCGAGCGAGTGGTGGATGCCGGTGGAGACCGCCGGTTCCAGGTGCTGGCGGGACACGGAGGCGTTGATCATCAGCCCGACCTGGTCGCGCATGATGCCGGCCTTGGCCATGGCACGCTCGGCGGCGAGCACCACGCCCTGCTTCCAGCCGTCGCGGGGATCGCGCCACCACCGGCGCTCGTAGACGCCGGCCACGCGCTGGAGGACCCCCTTGGGCAGCCGCAGTCGTTTGCGGGCCGGGGCCAGCATCTCGTCGATCTCATCCGAGGTGACGGTGACCTGCGGAAGGGACATCTCGACCGAGAGCAGGGTCGCGTTCCTGTGGACGAAGCCTGTGTTGCCGTTCCCCATCTGCGTGCGCTACCTCGTTCGTCTCGTGCAAATCATGTGGCATGGCCGCGGGACGGACGCCGGCACCGACGGGCCGGCGCCGGGGCGCTCGGCCGCGACAGGGTCGGGCTCATGCACCGCACATTCTCCCACCGGGAGCTGAGGGCTGCCTCAGGGGGTGTCGGATTCGACGTCGGCCCCGTTGCTCCCGTCGGCCCCCTTGGTCCCCTCGTCCAGATGGTGGCCCAGGTGGTGGCGGGCGAAGGCCAGGCACTGGCGGAGGATCTGCTCGCGGCCGTCGGCGTTGCCGCTGGTGCTGACCTCGAGCAGCACGGAGCCGTGCCAGCCGCGGTTGGCCAGGCGCCGCAGCACCTCGGCGCAGGGCTGGTTCCCCTCCCCCGGCGGCAGGTGCTCATCCTTGGTGGTGCGGCCGGACCCGTCGGCGAGGTGCAGATGGCTCAGCCGGTCGCCGAGGCGGTCGATCATCTCCAGCGCATCGTCGCCCGCGGTGGCGGCGTGGGAGAGGTCGACGGTGACGTGGGCGTAGTCCTCGTCGGTGGGGTCGTGGTCAGGAAGGTAGGTCATCAGTTCACGCACGCCGAGGCGCCACGGGTACATGTTCTCCACCGCGATGTCCACGCCGTACGTCGCCTCCAGCTCGGCGACACCCTCGACGAACTCGCGGGCGTAGCGGCGCTGCCACCGGAACGGCGGGTGCGCGACGACCGTGTCGACCCCCAGCTCCTGCGCGATCTGGACGGTGCGCTCGACCTTGACCCAGGCGTCGCGGCCCCACAGGCCCTGCAGGAAGAACAGGGTGGGCGCGTGCAGGGACAGGATCGGCAGGCCGTAGCGCTCGGAGTACTCCCGCAGGAGCTCGGGATCCTGACTGTCCTTGGGGTAGGAGACCATCACCTCGATGCCGTCGTACCCGATCTCGGCGGCCAGCCGGAAGCACTCCTCGACCCCGGCCGGGAACACGGACGAGGTCGACAGCCCCACCGGGATCCGGCGCTGGGGGTCCTGCTCGCTGCGAGGGTCGCCGGCGGACAGCCGCTTGTACAGAGCGTCCCGACTCGCCTGCCCGGCGCGATTGGGCCGCGTATACGGTTTGCGTGCGCCATTGCGCGGCGCGCTCCTCGCGCGGCGATCACGGCGTGGGCTCACGGTTGCTCCTCAACGGTCGGCGGCCGGCGGCCGCAGACAGTATGCAACAGGCCCCGCCTAGACTCGTCGCCATGCGCCTTCGAGATCTCACGGCCGACGACTACGTCGCCTATCGGACCATGACCGCCGGAGCCTTCTCGGGCCGGTTCACCGACATCGAACCGCAGCCGTTCGATCCCGGCGAGACGGCGATCGGCATCGACTCCGAGGAGCTGCCGGGCGGGGTCCAGGGCGTGCTGGCCGCCGGCGCCCGCATCCGCCACGACCGCATCACGCTGGGCGGGGGCGTCGCCCGTTGCGGGGGGATCGGCGGCCTCGCGGTCCATCCGGCCCACCGCGGCGGCGGTGTCTTCCGGGAGCTGTTGACCGGGGTCATCGCCCGATGCGCCGGGGAGGGGATGGCGCTGTCGATGCTGTACCCCTCGAACCCCTCGATCTACCGCCGGCTCGGCTACCAGGTGGTCGCCTCCATGCAGAAGCTGATCGTGCCGCTGGTGGACCTCCAGAGGCTGCCTGCCGTCCCCGATCGGCGGCTGGTGCCCGTGACCGAGGAGACCATGCCGCGTCTGCGCGCCGTGTACCGCGAGCTCAGCGCCGGCGACAACGCGATGCTGCTGCGGGAGCCGCCGCTGTTCCCCGAGACCCTGCCCGGCGATGGCTGGTCCGCGCTGCTGCTCGAGGACGCCGAGGGCACCGACCACGGCTACATCTCCTGGACCCGCAGGGGCGGCGAGCACGACGGGGTCGGTCTCGACGTCCACGAGATCTTCGGCCGTACTCGGGGGGACCGCATCGCACTGCTGCGCTCCCTGGGTTCGTGGTCGACGGTGACCGAGCTGGCGCGGCTGCGGGTGCGCACCGAGGACCCGGTGCTCGATGCCCTGCCGGGCGGACGCCTGCGCCCCGATCCCGGAGTGCTGCCGCTGGTGATGATGCGGGTGATCGACACCGCAGCGACTCTCGAGTCCCGACGCGCCCCGGCGGGTCTGGGCGGCGCGGTGCGCCTCACGGTCGAGGACGACACGGTCCCGGCGGGGACCTGCCGGTCTGCGGGGAGCTGGATCGTCTCGGCGGCCGACGGGAACATCACGGCCGTCTCTGCGGGATCGACCGACTCTGCGGGATCGACCGCCGCGCCCTCGGATTCCGAGGTGCTGGGTGAGGTGCGGCTGGACATCCATGCCGCCTCGCTGCTGCTCGTGGGCGGCCGCACCGTGGCCGACGCCCGGCGGCTGGGACTGAGTCTCAGCGCCGATGCGCCCGCGGAGCGGTTCCTCGACGCTCTCCTGGCCGGGCCGCGCCCGAGCGTCATGGACGCCTTCTGAGCAGCGTCATCCAGGCGTTCTGAGCAGCGTCATCCGCGCCTTCTGAGCAGAGATGCCCGATCCGGCGCCGGTCGCGGCAGAGGGCATCGCGCCCGTACTCTGACGGCTCCGCCCGCCGCGCCGGCCCGCCCCTCGCCGGTCACTGTCCCCGCCCTCACCTCGGAGCTCTCCCGCATGGCCAAGCTGCACTTCAAGTACGGAGCGATGAACTCCGGCAAGTCCGACACTCTCATCAAGACCGCCTACAACTACGACGAGCGCGGTCTGGCCACGATCACCGTCAAGCCGGTCCTCGACACCAAGGGCGAGGACTGGGTGGTGGCCCGAGGCGGCGCCCAGCGTCGGGTGGACGTGCTGGCGCATCCCGGGCAGGATCTGCGCGAGCGTGTGCACGCCGTGGCCGATCAGCGGGGACTGCGGCCGCTGCACTGCGTGCTGGTCGATGAGGGGCAGTTCCTCGATCCGGTCCAGATCGATCACCTGTTCCGCATCGCCAAGCAGGACGGCATCTCGGTGATCTGCTACGGCCTGCGCACCGACTTCCGCACCCACATGTTCCCCGGCGCGGCGCGCCTGTTCGAGCTCGCGGACAACGTCGAGAAGCTGCCGACCATGTGCCGCTGCGGCTCACAGGCCGAGTTCAACTGCCGTGTGGTCGATGGCCGGCACGTCTTCGAAGGTGACCAGGTGGCGATCGATGATCTCGCGACCGGCTCGGTGACCTATGTGTCGTTGTGCGGGCCGTGCTTCATGCAGGAGCAGCAGACTGCGGGCGTCTCCGTGCTCGGCGGCTGACGCCGGGGCCGCACTGACCGCGGCGCACCGGAGATCGGTCCGCCGCCCGGGCGTGCCGGGCAGCGGACCGAGTCGCCCAGAACGGACTCAGGAGCTGAGCGGGCGGCCTTCGCCGACCTCGCCGTCTCCGCCGACGTCCGCGGGCTCCTCACCGGACGCCGAGCCCGTCGAGGAGGCGTCCGTGGCGTCCGCGGCGTGGGAGCCGGAGTCCTTGCCCAGGCGCTGTTTCGCCGAGGTGGCGGTCCCCTCCGCCTTCTCCTTCGTCGCCGACGCCGTCTCCTGGGCCTTGCCCTTGACGTTCTCGGCGACCTCGGGGGCCTTGCTCTTGACCGTCTCGGCGGTGTCATGGGCGACCCGCTCCGCGGTCTCCTTGGCCTGCGCGGTCCGGCGCTGGACTTCCGGATCCTCCGCGACCTGCCGCGCGGTGCGCTCGAGGGACTCATAGGGGCCGCGCCCCGCGCGGGAGCCCACCACGAACCCGATCGCGAGTCCGGCCAGGAAAATGAACTTCTTCATCACTGCCTCCAGGGATCCTCGGGGTTGTGCTCCGCATGGTGTCACAGGCCACCCAGGGGCTCGCCATGCCTTGACCGAGCGGTTCAGCGCGCGCTGCCCCGTCCCCGATCCGTCCCATCCTGGTCACAGGACCTCCACCGCGCCGGTCCCCTGCGCGTGCGCACGCCCCACATGGAAGCCCTACGATCGTGTCCGAGGGCGATGGCGCCCTCTGCCGAGATCTCACCGTCCCCACGTCCACCGTTCCTGGCACGGTGACAGAGGAGAGGACCACGTTGTCCCCGTCATCCCCGCCGCACGCCCCGCGCTCCGAGCGCCGCTCCACCACGCTGACCATCGAGGACGTCGCCGCTCAGGTCCGCACCTGGCTCGAGGCGGCTCGCGAGCGCCCCGTCCCGGGCCCCGCCAGGCTGCTGTCCGACCTGCTGCGCGACCCGCAGGGCCTGGACTTCACGCTGTCGTTCGTGGATCGCGTGATCCGCACCGAGGACCCTCGCGCCGCCGCGGTCGAGCTGCGCCGTCTGGCCCAGGATCCACCGGCGTTCCTGCCGCCGGCATTGCGTCGCGTCGTGGCCCTGGGAGGTACCGGCTCGCGGGTGGCACCGTCGGTCGTGGTGCCGACCGCGCGGGCCGCGATGCGCGCGATGGTCTCCCACCTGATCCTCGACGCCCGCAGCGGCCCGCTGTCCCGCTCGATCGCCCGTCTCACGGCCGACGGGACGAAGCTGAACATCAACCTGCTCGGCGAGGCCGTGCTCGGGGCGCAGGAAGCGGCGCGCCGGCTCGAGGGTGTGCGCGAGCTCGTCGCTCGAGACGACGTCGGCTACGTGTCCATCAAGGTCTCCTCGATCGTGGACCACCTGCCCCTGTGGGCCGCCTCCCAGACCGTCGACCACATCGTGGAGACGCTGCTGCCGCTGTACCTGGACGCCGCCCACGAGGACGAGCCGACCTTCATCAACATGGACATGGAGGAGTACCACGACCTGGAGCTGACGCTTCAGGTCTTCGAGAAGCTCCTGGACCGTCCCGAGCTGGCGCATCTGCGCGCCGGCATCGTGCTGCAGGCGTACCTGCCCGATGCTCCCAGCGCGATGGCCCGTGTGCGCGCCTTCGCCGAGCGCCGCGTCGCGGCCGGCGGCGCGCCCGTCAAGGTGCGGCTGGTCAAGGGTGCGAACCTGGCGCTGGAGAAGGTGGACGCCTCGATCCACGGGTGGACGCAGGCTCCGCTGCTGACCAAGGAGCAGACCGACGCCCAGTACAAGCGGATGCTGATGGAGGCGCTGGACCCGCAGCGGCTGGAGGCCGTGAACCTGGGCGTGGCCGGCCACAACCTCTTCGATGTGGCCTTCGCGCACCTGCTGATGCGCGAACGGGGCATCCCGGCCGGTCCCGGCAGCGGCGTCGAGTTCGAGATGCTCGCCGGCATGGCACCCGGCCAGCAGGCCGTCGTGCGTGAGGCGACCGGCACCATGCGGCTGTACGTGCCCGTGGTCCACCCCCGTCACTTCGATGTGGCCGTCTCCTACCTGGTGCGTCGGCTCGAGGAGAACGCCTCCTCGGAGAACTTCCTCTCGGCCGCCTTCGAGCTCGACACCTCACCAGAGCTGTTCGACCGCGAGGAGCTTCGCTTCGCGCGCGCCCTGGACCGGGCTCTGCGGACGACGTCCGTGCCCACTCATCGCGACCAGGACCGGGGCGCCGAGAGCGACGCCGGTCCGGCCCAGCTCGGGTCCCCGGCACTGCCCGCGGTCCCCGGGGCTTTCCGCAACACTCCGGACACCGACATGTCCACCGCGCCCAATCAGGCGTGGGCCGAGCGGATCACTCATCGCGTACGCGCCTCCACGCTCGGTGAGGACGAGGTGCGCGCGGCGCGCGTGGAGAGCGTCGAGGGAGTCGGCGAGGTCATCGGCCGCGCCCTGGACGCCCAGCACGGGTGGGCGGCACTCGGTGTCGAGAAGCGTGCGATGGTGCTCCGTCGCGTCGCGGGCACCCTTGCCGCTCACCGCGCGGAGCTGCTCGAGGTGATGGCCTCGGAGACCGGCAAGACGCTCGACCAGGGTGACCCCGAGGTCAGCGAGGCCATCGACTTCGCCCTGTACTACGCGGAGCAGGCCGAGCGACTGGACGCCCTGAGTGACGTGCGCTTCTCACCGCGTGCACTGACTCTGGTCACGCCGCCCTGGAACTTCCCGGTCGCGATCCCCACCGGCGGCACACTGGCGGCGCTGGTCACCGGCAGCGCCGTGATCATGAAGCCCGCTCCGCAGGCACGCCGCTGCGGAGCACTCATCGGCCGGCTCCTGCTCGAGGCCGGTGTCCCCGAGGGCGTGTTCACCCTCGTCGACGTGCCCGAGAACGAGGTGGGCCGGGCGCTGGTCACCGATCCCCGGATCTCCCAGCTCATCCTGACCGGCGCCGCCGACACGGCCGCGATGTTCGCCTCGTGGCGGCCCGGGCTGCGGATCCTCGCCGAGACCAGCGGCAAGAACGCAATCGTGGTGACCCCGCATGCCGACCTCGACCTCGCGGCCAGCGACGTCGCCGCCAGCGCCTTCGGTCACGCCGGGCAGAAGTGCTCGGCCGCCTCACTGGTGATCGCCGTCGGCTCCGTCTCCCACTCGCGCAGGTTCTCCGCCCAGCTCGCCGACGCGGTGCTGAGCCTGCACGTCGGCGAGCCGAACGACGGCACCGTGCAGATGGGGCCCGTCATCGAGCAGCCCGGCGAGAAGCTCGCCTCCGGGCTGACCGAGCTCGGGGACGGGGAGACCTGGCTCGCCAGGCCACGTCAGCTCGACGACGAGGGGCGCCTGTTCACCCCGGGTGTCCGCACCGGCGTCGAGGAGGGCTCCGCCTTCCATCTCACCGAGTACTTCGGACCGATCCTCGGTGTCATGCATGCCGACACCCTCGAGGACGCGGTGCGCCTCCAGAACGGCACCGACTTCGGCCTCACCGCGGGGCTCCAGTCGCTGGACCCCGACGAGATCGCCTGGTGGAGCCAGCATGTCGAGGCGGGCAACCTGTACGTGAACCGGGGTATCACCGGAGCCGTGGTCCAGCGTCAGCCGTTCGGCGGCTGGAAGCGCTCCTCGATCGGGCAGACCGCGAAGGCCGGCGGCCCCAACTACCTCGTCCATCTCATGGACGCCTCCGATCCCGAGGACGTCGCGGCCCGCGACGAGGCGGCATGGCTGGAGGATGCACGCCACTCGGATCGCCAGTACTGGGCCGGCACGTTCGCCCCGCGCGACGTGCAGGATCTGCACGGCGAGATCAATGTGCTGCGCCACCTGCCGATCCCCACACTGGTGCGGGCCGCCGCGGGCACCCGTCCCGTCGACCTGCAGCGGGTGCTGCACGCCGCCGCGACCGTCGGCGCCGAGATCGAGGTGTCCGTCGCGGATCGGGAACTGGTGCAGGTGGCCCTGGCGGCCGGCGTCGCGGAGTCCCGGGTTCGGCTCGAGGACTCCGGCGCCTTCGCGGAGCGGATCCCCGCGGTCCCGCAGCCGCGCATCCGTCTCATCGGGCACGCCGACGAGGCGCTCCGCACCGCGATGGCCGCACACACCGAGATCGCCCTGTTCACCGGAGCGGTCGTCGCCAGCGGCCGGGTCGAGCTGCTCTCGTTCCTGCGCGAACAGGCCATCAGCGCCACCGATCATCGCTACGGCAACCCACTGCCCCACCGGCTGGACCTCACCGGTGGTGCGGGCTGGTCGCGCGGTCCGGCCCCGACCGGCTGAGCCGCGGGAGCCGGGCGCAGGACCCGGTACCGGACATCTCGGGCGTTCAGGAACGTTCCCGGGGAAGCTGGTGCGCTGCGTCACAGAAGGCTGTAGCGTGGATCGGCCCCCTCCCCCGAACGCACACAGAGGTGCTTCTCCATGACTGACCAGGGTTTCCCCGCCGCACACCGTCGCTCGGCCCGAGATGCTCCCGGCAGCTCCGGCCCCTCGCGACGCGGCATGCTCGCCGCCGGCGCGGTCACGGGCACCGCCGCCCTCGCCGCGGCCCCGTCGGCCCTCGCGGCGCCGACGCCGCCCGCAGTGACCGTGCCGGCCGAGCAGCCGGCCCCGGACGGCCGGCCGGTGCCGCCGAAGGAGGCGGCCGCTCGGGCGGTCGCGGCGACCGACGCCCTGCTGACATACTTCGCCGCCGAGAACGATCCGGACATGCTCCTGGAGCAGTACCCGCGCCAGGAGGGCGATCCGGAGTTCAGCTATGTCTGGCCACTGTCCCAGGCCCGCGCCGCCGTGACCGAGCTGATCGCCGCGTTCGCCAAGGGCGGCCCCAAGGTCGATACCGGCGACCTGGACCTCGACGCGGCCGACGCCTCCCTCATCCGCGCCCAGGAGCACTACTGGTACCCGCAGGGCGGGACCACCGGGCTGCCCGGGTACACCGCGGCCACGGACTCGGAGCAGGGCGCCCACGGCGACTTCTTCTACGACGACAACGACTGGATCGCGCTGATCGAGATCGAGCAGCATCTGCTCAGCGGCGGCGAGAAGGGCGACCTCGACCGTGCCCGCCAGCTGCTGGACCTGTTCCGCTCCGGGGAGTCCACCGACCCGAGCCTGGCCTCCCCCGGTGGCATCGAATGGACCCAGGGTGACTGGAACCAGGATCGCAACACGGTCTCCACCTTCCCCTCCGCCAAGGTCGCCCTGCGCCTCCACCAGATCACCGGTGAACAGCAGGCCCTCGAGGACGCTCTGCGCTGGATGGACTGGGGACGCTCGACCCTTCTGGCTCCCGAAGGTCTGTACTGGGACAACATCAAGCCCGACGGGGAGATCGACCGCACCTTCTGGGCGTACAACCAGGGCGTGCCGCTGGGCACCGAGGCTCTGGCGTACCAGATCACCGGCGACCGGGAGCATCTGGACAACGCTCTGAGCCTGGTGGAGGCGATCATCGCTCACTTCCAGCCCTTCGAGGAGGGCGGCGAGCTCGATGCACAGCCCATCCAGTTCTCCGCCATCATGCTCTCGAACCTGCTGATGGCCGAGTCGATCCTCGGTGGCGAGGTCCAGGGTCGCGCGATTACCCAGGCCTACGCACAGCGACTGTGGGAGAACCGCCGCGATCCCGAGACCGGTCTGGTGACCGATTCGCGCGAGAGCGAGTCCGGAGTGCACCTCCTGGACCAGGCCGGCTTCGCCCGCAGCCTCGCCCTCGCGGTCATGCCCCGTCCGCTCTGGCAGCACCTGAGCTGACCCGCGGCACGACGAGACACGCACGCGGGGTCCTGGCCGACGCTGAGCGGCCAGGACCCCGCGCCGCGGTCAGGCGTTGCTGATGGAGCCGACGCGGGCGCCCTCGGGCACCTCGCCGCCCTCTTCACCGAGCACGGCGTCACCGATCACGGAGACGTCTGCCCCGAAGGTCCAGTCCCCCTGGACATCGAGACTCTTCGCCTCCCGCAGCGAGGGCACGCCCTGGGGGAAGCGCAGCTCGAAGTCCTGGATCAGCTTGTAGGGCTCCGGGGCGAGCGTGATCGTCGGGGCGGAGTCGACCTGCTGGACCAGCGCGGCGCGCCCGTCCAGGGTGTACGCGTCGGAGCGGACCAGCATCAGGTCGCTGGTGGACTTCACCGGCAGGAACCGATCGCGGCCGACGACGATCGCGGTCGCCCCCTCGAACACCTCGATCGCCGCGCCCATCGCGGATTCGATCTGGTAGACCTTCGGGCTGGTCTTGTCGGCGGGATCCACGGTCTTCTCGTTGCGGATCAGCGGCAGCCCCATCACGCCCTGTCGCTCCTCGAGCACGGCGGACAGCTGCTCGAGGTCGAACCACAGGTTGTTGGTGTGGAAGAACGGATGACGGTGCTCGTCGGTGAAGTAGTCCATCTCCTCCTCCGGCGTCTGCGCGGTGTCACGCAGGATGAGCCGCCCGTCGGACTTCCGCACGGCGAGATGTCCGCCCTTGCGATCCGCCGGGGTGCGGGGGCACAGCTCGGCGGCGTACGGGGCTCCGGTGGAGGCGAACCAGGCCGCCAGGACGGGACTGGGCACGGTGCCGAGGTTGTCGGAGTTCGAGACGGAGGCGTACTTGAAGCCGGCATCCAGCAGCTGCTGGAGAACGCCCGAGGTCTGCAGCGCGGTGTAGATGTCGCCGTGGCCGGGCGGGCACCATTCCAGCGCCGGGTCCTGCGGCCACTGGACCGGGGTGAGATCGTCAGCTCGCAGCTTGGGTTCCTTGTTCTGCAGGAAGTCCAGCGGGAGGTCGCCGACGGGCAGGTCGGGATACTTCTCGAGCACCGCCAGCGTGTCCTCGCGGGTGCGGAAGGAGTTCATGAAGATCAGCGGCAGCCGGGATCCGGTCCCCTGCCGCGCCGCCAGGACCTGCTCGACGATGATGTCCAGGAAGCTCTTGCCCTCACGCACAGGCAGCAGGGACTTCGCCTGGTCCAGCCCCATCGAGGTGCCGAGGCCGCCGTTGAGGTTGATGACGGCGAGCTGATCGAAGACCTGCTTGGCGTGCGCCGGATCGATGGTGACGTCCTCGAGGCGGGGCGGATCGAGGTAGGGCTCGATCGTGTCCTCGGGGATCGTTCCCGTCACGCCCTCCTCGAGCTGACCGTAGTAGTGGGTGAAGACGTCGATCGCGGTCTGCGCGACTCCGTCGTCGGCCATCTTCTTCTGCGCTGCAGAGAGTCCTTCAGTGCTCATGGCCACAGGGTATCGGGCTCCCGTCGCCGCAGCATCGCCGACGCCGACCATCCGATCGACGCGATCCGGTGCGTGCTCGCGGATGCCGCGTCCCGGCTCACTCCTCCGGGTCGGGCCAGTCCAGATCGTTCGCGGCGACCCAGTCGATCGCACCGCTGAGACGGTCCGGCGCGGCGGCGAAGTCCTCGAGCACCCGGAAGGCCAGCTCACCGCTGATGAACGTCCCCATCGGCACCTGTGCCTGATTCGGCTTCACCAGGAACCCGTGCAGCAGCTGCCGGTTTCCCACGCTCATCACCGTCGGCTGCAGGCGGCCGTCCGCCTCCACGCGGCTCCAGGCCAAGGAGAACCCGCGCCCCGGGTAGTACTCGTAGGAGAGCGTCGGGCCGTGGGGACGCTTGGGGAGGGTGCTGAGGACATCGGCATCCTTGGCCGAGGCCGCGGTGACGAACCCGTCGGAGCCGAACTCCGCATCGTCCTCGTCACCCACCAGGAAGAACGGCCGCAGCTCTGCCACGTCGTACTCGTGGCGCCCCGAGGCCGGGTCGCCGCCGGGCAGATAGACGTGCGAGGTGTGGACACGGGGCATGGGTGCTCCTCGGGAGTCGTCGGCGGCCGTCAGCGGGCTGGCCGCCGATTCTGCCATCCGGGCGGGCGCCGGCACCGTGCTGTCCACACCGTGCTGTCCGCGCCGCCCCGCAGACGCTTCTGTGCACCGCGCCGAGCAGGTCGTCCGCGCGGGGGCGAGCTTGTTCGTAGACTGGTGCGCTATGAGCACAGTCCTGTCCGCGGTCGCCTGGCCGTATGCCAACGGTCCCCGCCATATCGGCCATGTCGCCGGTTTCGGCGTCCCCTCCGACGTCTTCTCGCGCTACATGCGCATGGCCGGTCACGACGTGCTCATGGTCTCCGGCACCGATGAGCACGGCACGCCGATCCTGGTCGCCGCCGACGCCGAGGGCGTCAGCGCCCAGAAGCTCGCCGACCGCAACAACCGCCTCATCGTCGAGGACCTCGTCGCCCTGGGACTGTCCTATGACCTCTTCACCCGCACCGTCACCCGTAACCACCAGCAGGTGGTCCAGGACATGTTCGTCACCGTGCGTGACAACGGGTACATGATCGAGAAGACCACCTCCGGTGCCATCTCGCCCTCGACCGGGCGCACTCTGCCGGACCGCTACATCGAGGGCACCTGTCCCATCTGCGGCGCCGGCGGCGCCCGCGGCGATCAGTGCGACAACTGCGGCAATCAGCTCGACCCCACCGACCTCATCGACCCCGTCTCCCGCATCAACGGCGAGACCCCGCAGTTCGTGGAGACCTCCCACTGGTTCCTGGACCTCCCGGCCCTGGCCGGCGAACTGGGCCGGTGGCTGGACGAGCGCGAGGGGACGGGTCTGTGGCGACCCAACGTGATCCGATTCAGCCAGCACATCCTCGAGGACATCAAGCCTCGTGCGATGACGCGCGACATCGACTGGGGCATCCCGGTGCCGGGCTGGGAGGACCAGCCGAACAAGCGCCTGTACGTCTGGTTCGACGCCGTGGTCGGCTACCTGTCCGCCTCGATCGAATGGGCGCGCCGTTCCGGTGACCCGGAGGCCTGGCGTCGCTGGTGGAACGATCCGGACGCCCTGAACTACTACTTCATGGGCAAGGACAACATCGTCTTCCACTCCCAGATCTGGCCGGCCGAGCTGATCGCGCAGAACGGCGCGGGCGACAAGGGCGGCGAGCCCGGGACCTTCGGGGAGCTGAACCTGCCCACCGAAGTCGTCTCCAGCGAGTTCCTCACCATGGAGGGCAAGAAGTTCTCCTCCTCCAAGGGCGTGGTGATCTACGTGCGCGACGTGCTGGAGCGGTACCAGCCCGACGCGCTGCGCTACTTCATCTCGGCCGCCGGTCCGGAGAACCAGGACGCCGACTTCACGTGGGTCGACTTCGTCTCCCGCACCAACAACGAGCTGGTCGCGGGCTGGGGCAACCTCATCAACCGCACCGCCGCGATGATCGCCAAGAACGTCGGGGAGATCCCGGCGGCCGGTGAGCTGGAGGAGATCGACGAGCGTCTCCTGGCGGCGATCCGAGAGGGCTTCACGACCGTCGGCTCGCTGATCGAGGCCCACCGTCAGCGCGCCGCGATCGCCGAGGTCATGCGGCTGGTCGGCGAGGCCAATCGCTACGTCTCCGAGACCGAGCCGTTCAAGCTCAAGAGCGAGGAGCAGCGGCCGCGGCTGCTGACGGTGCTGCACGTGCTCGCCCAGGCCGTCACCGACCTCAACACGATGATGGCCCCGTTCCTGCCGCAGTCCGCCAACGCCGTGGAGAAGGCGCTGGGCGGGGACCGCCAGATGGCGCCGATGCCCCGGATCGAGGAGGTCGAGGATCTCGACGGCGGCCCCGGGTACCCGATCATCACGGGTGACTACACCGACGTGCCGGCGTGGGGACACCGTCCCGTCGCGGTCGGGCAGACGGTCGTCAAGCCCACCCCGATCTTCGTCAAGCTCGACCCGGCGGTCGCGGAGCAGGAGCTCGAGCGCCTCGAGGCGGCGGCGGAGGACTGATCCCCGGCCGGGCCGGGGCACCGGAACGGTACAGAGCGTAGGCTTGCTACTTACAGTTTCTCGAGAACTGTCAGTAAGGGGCCACCATGGGGACAGATCATTCGCACGCCGACGCCGCCTCGCCGATGACTTCGAGCCTCCCCGTGCCGCCGATCGGTCAGCGGGCGGGTACCTGGACCGTGCCCGATACCGGACTGCACTCACGGCGGGCGAGGACCGCGGGCACCGGCAGGTACCACGCCGCCGTGCCCGCTCGGCTCGCCGAGAGCGACTGGCGCGTCCCCTCCGATCTCGCGGCCGACGTGGCCGACGCCGAATCCGCTCTGGTGGCCCTGGACCGCGACGCCGCGACCTCGCTCCCACAGACCGGCGACGCGTCGCCATCACGGGGACCGGTCCTCGGTCCGATGAGCGCGATCCTGCTGCGCACGGAGTCGGCGTCGTCCTCGCAGATCGAGGACCTCACCGTGGGCGCCCGCCAGCTGGCCCTCGCCGAGCTGCAGGAGTCGGCCAGCGCCAATGCCCGGGTGGTGGTCGCGAACGTGCGTGCCATGGAGTCGGCGATCGCCCTGTCGCGCCGGCTGGATGTCGGCGCGGTGCTGACGATGCAGCACGCCCTTCTCGGCGAGGACGCGGTGCACGGACAGAGTGCCGCCGGGCTGCGCGAGCAGCTCGTATGGATCGGCCGCAACGGCCATTCACCCGTCGGCGCCGTGTTCGTCGCCCCGGAGCCCGCGGACGTCCCCGCGGCGATGGAGGACCTGATGGCGTTCGTCGGCCGTGAGGACCTGCCTGTGCTGCTGCATGCGGCGCTGGCGCACGCACAGTTCGAGACGATCCATCCCTTCACCGACGGCAACGGTCGTACCGGTCGCGCGCTGGTGCACGCCATGCTGCACGGGAAGGGACTGCTCTCGACCCTCGCGCCGCCGATCTCCGCCGGCCTGCTGCGGGAGCTGGAGGGATACACCGACTCGCTCACGGCGTTCCGCGCCGGGGATGCACGGCCGGTGGTCGAGCGCTTCGCGCAGGCGGCCCGATACGCCGCCGCGACCGGCCGGCAGCTCATCGGCTCGTTGTCGGCGCAGCTGGATGGTGACCGCCGCCGCCTGGGGGGTCTGCGCCCCCAGGCGGCGGGGTGGAGGCTGCTGCCGCTGCTGGTGGGACAGCCGGTGCTCAACGCCGCCTATGTGCGCTCTGCGCTCGGCACGTCCGACACCACCGCGCAGCGGGCCATCTCGCAGCTCGCCGACGCTGAGATCCTCACCGAGCGGACAGGCGCCTCGCGGAACCGCGTTTGGCAGCACTCGGGGATCCTGGACATCCTCGATGAGTACGCCGAGGCGATCCGGCGCCCCGGGTGAGCGCCGCCCGGGACCGCGGGGATCCCGAGCCGCAGGCTCCCGGGCCGCGAACGGCTCAGTGGCCCGCGGGCTCCGGGATCTCGTCGAACTCCTCCGGCTTGCGGACGAACCAGGCGAGCACGACCGGCACCAGCACGATCATCGCCGCCAGCAGGAACGCAGTGCGGGCGCCCGGGGCACCGGCCGCCGCCGTCTCCAGGCCCTCGGCCTGACCCGCGTGCAGGACGCTGGAGTACAGCCCGATCAGCATGGCCACACCGACGGCCCCGCCGACCTGCTGCAGCGTGTTCAGCGCGGCCGAACCGTGCGAGTACAGCTTCGGGACCAGCGAGCCCAGCGACGCCGAGAACAGCGGCGTGAAGGACATCGCAAGGCCCACCGACATACCGGCCTGGACGATCATCAGCACCACCACCGGGGTGCCGTGCGCGGTCATCGAGTAGAACAGCAGCGCCCCGGCGATCAGCAGCGTGCCCGGCACCAGCAGGGTCCGAGGGCCGCGGGCGTCGTAGACGCGACCCATCACCGGGCCCAGCAGGCCCATCAGGATGGAGCCGGGCATGAGGATCAGGCCGGAGGTCACGGCGTTCAGACCGACCACGTCCTGCAGGTACAGCGGCAGCAGGTTCAGCGTGCCGAACATCGCCAGCGCCACGATGCCCATGATGACGACAGCGAGGGTGAAGTTGCGCGAACGGAACACGCGCAGGTCCAGCAGCGCGGCGCCGGAACGCTGCAGGACGATCTGACGCCAGGCGAACCCGGCCAGGACCACCGCTCCGAACACGAGCAGGATGACGCCGGTGCCGATGGCGGACGTGCCGGGAATCGTGGCGGCGGAGATCTCCGCGCCTTCGGCGGAGCCGAACAGACTGAGCCCGTAGACGATGGTGCCGAAGGACAGGGCCGACAGGACGATCGAGAAGATGTCGATCGGGGCGCGGGTGGACTCACCGAGGTTCGTCATCCAGCGAGCGCCGAGCAGCAGCGCGACGATGGCGATGGGCAGCACGATGCCGAACAGCCAGCGCCAGCCCAGGGTGTCCAGGACGATGCCGGACATCGTGGGGCCGATCGCCGGTGCGAGCGAGATGACCATGCCGACCCGGCCCATCATGCGGCCCCGCGAGGACGGGGGCACGACGTCCATGATCGTGGTCATCAGCAGCGGCATCATCACGCCGGTGCCTCCGGCCTGGATGATGCGGCCGGCCAGCAGCATCGGGAAGCCGCTGGCGACCATGCACACCAGGGTGCCCACGGCGAACGTGGTGATCGCGGCCAGGAACACCTGGCGCGTGGTGAACCGCTGCAGGATGAAGCCGGTGGTCGGGATGACCACGGCCATGGTGAGCATGAAGGAGCTGGTCAGCCATTGACCCAACTCGGGCGGCAGGCCGAGATCCGCATTGAGGTGCGGGATCGCGATACCCATCGTGGTCTCGTTGAGGATGGCGACGAACGCCGCGACCAGCAGCAGCCAGATGACCCGCATTCCCTGCGGGTTGATCTGGGGCTGGGAGGGCGGCGCGGTGGCGGTGTCGGTCGTAGTCATGCGACTCCTGCACGGTCAGCGCACCCCGGCGGAGGCCGCCGACGTGCGGGAGGGGTAAAGAAAGGTGGTGGCACGGGCGGCCATGGCAGAGCGACGGCCCGCCGCCACGGGCCGGGCCGGAACTCCGACACTTCGACAACCGCGTCAGGGCTCAGCCTATTCCCGGCCAGCGCCGCCATGCCGAGGGAATATCGGTATGACCCCGGACACATCCGGCGGGACCCGGTGGGGATCCGCCCCGGTGGTGGTCCCCCTCGCGACGCCTCGACCGTCCGGTCTTGATCCCCACGCCACGCATCGGGGGCCGGTAGCCTGGCCCGGCTCATCGTCCCCGCACGGGAGGCAGCTGTCCCATGTCCTCAGCAGATCAGCCCACCGGCTCGTCGAGCGAGACGCAGGCTACGCACCTGAACCCGAAGGTGATCGTGATCAGCGTGGCCGCCGCAGTCGGCGGATTCCTCTTCGGTTTCGACACCTCGGTGATCAATGGTGCCGTCGATGCGCTCTCCGCCGACTTCGAGCTCGGCGCGGGCCTCACCGGCTTCGCCGTCTCCTCCGCTCTGATCGGGTGCGCCGTGGGCGCATGGTTCGCCGGCAGTCTCGCCAACCGCTACGGGCGCATCACCGTCATGGTGGTCGCCGCGAGCCTCTTCTTCGTCTCCGCGCTCGGCTCGGGCTTCGCCGTCGGGGTCGTCGACCTCATCATCTGGCGCATGATCGGCGGGCTGGGGGTCGGCGCCGCGAGCGTCATCGCCCCGGCGTACATCGCCGAGGTCGCACCGGCCCGATTCCGCGGCCGCCTCGGGTCGCTGCAGCAGCTGGCGATCGTGCTCGGCATCTTCGTCGCGCTGCTGTCCAACGCGCTGCTGGCCGGGGTCGCCGGCGGCGCGGCCGAGACCCTGTGGTTCGGGGTCAGCGCCTGGCGATGGATGTTCGTGATCGAAGCGATCCCGGCCGCCGTCTACGGCGTCATGGCCCTGTTCCTGCCCGAGTCCCCCCGCTTCCTGGTGGGCAAGGGCGAGCGCGACAAGGCCTCCAAGGTGCTCTACGACTTCACCGGTGAACTCGATGTGAACCTGAAGATCCAGCAGATCCAGCACTCGCTGGAGCGCGAGAAGAAGGAGAGCTTCCGCGATCTGCTCGGGGGCAGCTTCGGTCTCAAGCCGATCGTGTGGATCGGCATCCTGCTCTCCCTGTTCCAGCAGCTGGTGGGCATCAACGTCATCTTCTACTACTCCACCACGCTGTGGCGCTCGGTCGGTTTCGAGGAGTCCCAGGCGCTGCTGACCAGCACCATCACGTCCGTCATCAACATCCTCGCCACGATCCTCGCGATCATCCTGGTGGACAGGGTCGGCCGACGGATCATGCTGCTCGTGGGATCCGCCGGGATGACCGTCTCGCTCGGGGTGATGGCGCTGGCCTTCTCCTTCGCCCACGCCACCGACGGCGCCGAGAGCGTCACGCTGGAGCAGCCCTGGTCGATCATCGCCCTGATCGGCGCCAACTCGTTCGTGATCTTCTTCGGCACGACGTGGGGCCCGCTGGTGTGGGTGCTGCTGGGAGAGATCTTCCCCAACCGGATCCGTGCCTCCGCGCTGGCCGTGGCGGCCGCCGCGCAGTGGGCCGCGAACTGGGCGGTCTCGACCACCTTCCCGATGCTCTCCAACATCGGACTGACCTTCGCCTACGGCCTGTACGCGGCGTTCGCCCTGGTCAGTTTCCTCTTCGTGTTCCTGCGGGTGCCGGAGACCAAGGATCGCGAGCTCGAGGACATGGACGACCTGAAGCTCGGCCGGGAGCGCAGCGGCTCCAGCAGCACCTGACCCGCCGCATGCAGAGAGCCGCCCCTGATCCATGATCAGGGGCGGCTCTTCGTCTGAGTCGGTCCGTCTGCGCCGGTCCGTCTTCGTCGGCCCGCTCCGTGCGCCGGGGACTGCCTCACCGGTCGTCGACAGGACGGCGCTGGCGCAGAGGACGGCGGCTCTCAGGCCTCCAGCAGGCTCCGGGCCGCGCTGGCGATGTGCTCGGCGTCGATCCCGGCCCACCCGAGCAGCTCCGCCGTGGTGCCGGAGCCGGGCACACCGTCGACGGCGAGGTGCTCGAAGTGGAGATCATTGATCGGCGCAGTCGCCAGGGCCGCCAGCACGGCGGCGCCGAGGCCGCCCTCGTGGTGATGGTCCTCGACCACCACCACGCGACCACCGGTGGCCTCCACCGCCGCCCGGATCCCTTCCACGTCGATCGGCTTGATCGAGTACGCGTCGATGACACGGGCACGGGTGCCCTGCTCACCGAGGGTCTCCGCCGCCGAGAGCGCCTCGTGCACGGTCACGCCGGCGCCGATGATCGTGACGTCGTCGCTGTCGGAGCTGCGCACCGTCTTGGACCCGCCCACGGGGAAGGTCTCCCCCGCCTCGTACAGGACGGGGTAGCCGCCGCGAGTGGTGCGGAGGTAGCTGACGCCCGAGGTGGCCGCCATCTGCTCGACCAGCGCGACCGTCGACGTGGCGTCGGAGGGGTACAGCACGGTCGATCCCTGCGTCGCGGTGAACAGGGCGAGATCCTCCAGCGCCATCTGGGAGGGACCGTCGGCTCCGATCTCGACGCCGGCATGCGAGCCGACCAGCCGCAGGTCCGCCTGGGAGACCGGGGCCATGCGGATGAAGTCCGCCGCGCGGGTGAGGAACGCCGCGAACGACGAGGCGAAGGCGACGTATCCGCGCGTGGACAGGCCGGTGGCGGCGGCGACCATCTGCTGTTCGGCGATGAACATCTCGAAGAAGCGGTCCGGGTACTCGTCGACGAAGGTGGCGGCACCGGTGGAGTTGGAGACCTCGCCGTCCAGCGCCACCACGCGCTGGTCCGCCGCCGCGACGGCGGCCAGGCCCGCACCGTAGGCCTTGCGGGTGGCGATCTCCTCGCCCTTGTCGAACGTGGGCAGCTCGACCTGGCCGGTGCTGAGGTCGGGGCGCTGGACCTCGGGCGGCTTCGGGCCGCGCACCTGCAGGTTCCGCTCGCCGCCGAGCTCCTCGATCGCCTCGCGGGACTTGTCCTCCGGCAACGGCTTGCCGTGCCAGTCCAGGGCGTCCTCCATCGGCGTGTAGCCCTTGCCCTTGACGGTCTTGGCGAGGATCACCAGGGGACGCTCGGGGTCTTCGTCGATCAGGGCGAGGGCCTCGTCGATCTGCTCGAGGTCGTGCCCGTCGATCTGGACGGCGCGGGCGCCGAAGGCCTCCACCCGTGCGGCGTAGGTCTCCAGGTCCCAGCCCAGGGCGGTCTCACCGCGCTGGCCCAGCCGGTTGACGTCGACGATGGTGACCATGTTCGTCAGCTCGTAGTGGGACGCCGTGGCCAGCGCCTCCCACATCGAGCCCTCGGCCATCTCGCTGTCGCCGCACAGCACCCACACGCGGTAGGGGGCCTTCTCGAGGTACTTGCCGGCCAGTGCGATGCCGACCGCGTCGGGCAGGCCCTGTCCGAGGGAGCCGGTGGCGACGTCGACCCAGGGCAGTGCGGGGGTGGGGTGGCCTTCGAGCCGATGATCGAAGCGGCGGTAGCCGTTCATCAGTTCATCGTCGGAGACGACTCCGACGGCCTTGTACACCGAGTACAGCAGCGGGGAGGCGTGCCCCTTGGAGAAGACCAGGTGGTCGTTTCCGGGGGCATCGGGCTGATCCCAGTCGTAGCGGAGGTGCCTCGAGGTCAGCGTCGCCAGGATGTCTGCGGCGGACATGCTCGAGGAGGGGTGCCCGGAGCCGGCGCTGGTGGAGGCGCGGACGGAATCGACGCGCAGCTGCGCGGCGAGCTCGCGGACCTGGTCGAGGTCGGAGTTCTCCTGGATGGACGTGGTCATGTCTTCTCCTTCCCGGACCCCGGGGCGGAGAGTATCGGGACGCCGCCGACGGGTCCGTGGCTCGTCGTCCTGTGTGCTGATAACCCTAGGAGCCGGATCCCGGTGCGGCAATGCCGCGGTGCGACCAGGCGGTCAGAGCCGTCACGCCGTCGGCGGTTCCAGGCCGCCGAGGTCGTGGACTCGCAGCGTGACGGCGTACTCGGCGCCGGCCGCCTCTCCCCCGGCCCGCAGGATCTCGGGGATGAAGTCGCCGGGGGCCGGATGGCCGGTGACGTGCTCGAGGTAGGCCTCGTGGGCGCCGAGAGAGGCGACGGCGGCCCGGACGTGATCGCCGTCGACGGTCTTGGCGTGCGTGGGCTCGGGATGGCCGACCACCAGGAGGGCGCGCGCCTGCCAGGGGGCGAGTGCCTCGTGCTCATGCAGTTCGCGGAAGACCCAGGGATTGGCGGCATCCCGGGTGCCGTCGGCGGCGCTGAGCCCGGCGGCGCGGTGATCGGCCTGGTTCAGGCTGCCGTAGGCCTCGAGGTCGAAGTTGGCGGTCAGCACGAGGTCCGGGCGTACCTGCCGCACCGTCCGGGCGACGTCGCGGCGCAGGGCGAGGCTCGGCTCGAGCATGCCGTCGGGGTGCTCGAGGATGCGCAGGTCGCCGACGCCGACGATGTCGCAGGCGCGACGCTGCTCCGTCGCCCGCAGCGGGGCGATGATCTCGGGGGCATCGGCCATCCCGGCCTCGCCGCGGGTCAGCAGCAGATAGGTCACCTCGACGCCGGCTGCCGTCCACGCGGCGACCGCGGACGAGGCTCCGTACTCCATGTCATCGGGATGGGCCACGATGCACAGCACCCGGCGCAGATCATGCTCGGGCAGCGGCGGCAGCGGGGACGGTTCCGTGGTCAGGGTGCCGCCGGGCGAGGGGTCGGTGGGCATCTGTGCTCCTCAGGACTGTGCAGGGCTGCGCATGACTGCGCGGGGCCTGCTCTCACCGTAGCCACCAGGGAGCACCGACGGTAGCGTGATGAGCATGCGTATCCTGCTCATCGGTGGAACCGGAAACATCAGCTCCTACGTCACCCGGGTCGCGCTGGAGCGCGGCCATGAGGTCACGGTCCTCAATCGTGGGCGCTCCCCCGTGCCCGAGGGTGTGGAGACGCTCGTCGGGGATGCCGGGGATCCCTCCTCGCTCGAGGCGGCTGTCGGCTCCCGGACCTTCGATGTGGTCGCGAACTTCCGTGCGTTCAGTCCGCAGCAGGCGGCCGACGACATCCGCATCTTCGCGGGCCGCACCGAGCAGTATCTCTACATCTCCAGCGCCTCCGCGTATCAGAAGCCGATCGCGCAGCTGCCGATCGTCGAATCCACCCCGCTGCGCAACCCGTTCTGGAAGTACGCCCGCGACAAGATCGCCAGCGAGGACCTGCTGGTCGCGGCCTACCGGGAGACGGGATTCCCGATGACGATCGTGCGGCCCAGCCACACCTACGGCCCCTCCCTGATCCCCCTGGAGGGCAAGTGGGCCACCCTCCGGCGCATCCTGGACGGCCGGCCGATCGTGATCCACGGCGATGGCACCAGCTGGTGGACGCTGACGCACTCCCATGACTTCGCCAGGGCCTTCGTGGGCCTGTTCGGCAATCCCCACGCCATCGGCCAGGCTGTGCACATCACCAGCGATGAGTCGCTGACCTGGGACCAGATCGCGCGGCAGCTCGGCCGCGCCCTGGGACGAGAGGTCGACATCGTCCACGTGACGTCGGAGGCGATCGCGCGGGAGATCCCGTCGATCGGGCCGGGCCTGGTCGGCGACAAGGCCCATTCGGTCCTGTTCGACAACTCCCGCATCAAGCAGCTGGTCCCCGGCTGGGAAGCGACCACACCCTTCTCCGAGGGTTCGCGCGAGATCGTCGAGTGGTACCTCACCGACGATCTGCGCCAGGAGACCGACCCGGAACTGGATGCCGCGCTGGACCGGCTGATCGAGCGCTACGGGGCCTGAACCGGCGCGCGCCGCGTCCTCACGCGGCGAAAGCGCGCATCAGGTCCCGGACGGCGGTGCGACCTGCCCGGTTCGCACCGATGGTCGAGGCGCTCGGTCCGTACCCGAGCAGATGGACACGGGCATCGCCCGCCACGGCGGTGCCCTCGAGGGAGATCCCGCCGTGCTCGTTGTGCAGCCCAAGTGGGCTGAGATGTCGCAGCTCGTGCCGGAACCCCGTGGCCCACAGGATCACGTCCACAGGGGTCTCGCTCCCGTCGGCCTCGAGAACCTCGTCCTCGGTGATGCGGGTGAACATGGGACGACGTTCGAGGATGCCGCGACGCTGGGCCTCGCGCAGAGCCGGAGTCCACACCAATCCGGTCGCGGAGACGACGCTCCGCACCGGCAGTCCGCGGGCCACGCGCTCGCTGACTGCTGCCACGGCCTCCCGACCGAACTCCTCGGTGAAGGGCCGGTCCTCGAAGCGTGGCTCCCGGCGGGTGTACCAGAAGGTGGTCGCGACCTCGGCGATCTCCTGCAGGTGACCGAGGGCGCTGATACCGCCGCCGACGATTGCGACGCGTTGCCCCGCGAAGTCCTCGGCGCGCACATAGTCCACGGTGTGCAGCTGACGGCCCCGGAAGTCTCCGGCCCCCGGGTAGGCGGGCCGGAACGGCCGGGTCCAGGTCCCGGTGGCGTTGAGGACCGCGCGGGTGCGGATCGGTGCCCGAGGCGTGCCGTCGGCGCCGACGGAGTGGACCAGCAGCGGGGCACGGCCCGCCCCGGAGCCCGAGTCGCGGCGGGGACCGACGTCGGCATCAGTGGCGGCGTCGGCGGACGGGTCCTCCTCGACCAGCGTCACGCGGACGGGGCGTTCGACGGGGACCTCGAAGCGCTGCTCGAAGTCCGCGAAGTAGTCGGGTACCGCACGGCGCGCGGACACGTCGGCAGCGGCGTCCACCCGGGGCATGCCGGGCAGTTCGCGGATGCCGTTGACGGTGGCCATGGTCAGGCTCTCCCAGCGGTGGCGCCAGGCCCCGCCCGGGCCCGTCTCGGCATCCAGTACCACGAAGGTCCCCACGCCCGGAACCGGGTTCTCCCCGAGCGCGTCCGCGGTCTGCCGGTCGGCGCCGGCTGCGGGACGCACCCCACGACGCAGCAGGTGATAGGCGACGGACAGGCCGGCCTGCCCGGCCCCGATCACCACGACGTCGGCGGTGCGCACGGAGGTCTCCACACCCCCTCGAACCTCCCGGCCGCTTGCGCTGTTCCGGGAGGCGAGCTGTGTCACCTCTGAGGGGCGGGTACGGCGTTCTGGGACGAGGGCACCGGCGGCTGCGAGAGCTCTGAGGGCCCCGGGGCCTCTGCCGGCGTGGAGGAGGTGACCGGCCGACCATCCGGATCGTCGATGCTCGCGCTCCGGGAGGCGGAGACGGTTCCAGGGACGGCTGCCCGGGCCGCCGCCAGGCCGCGCTCGAGATCGGCGGCGAGATCCTCGAGGTCCTCGAGACCGACGCTGAGGCGCACGGTGCCCGGGCCGACGCCGCAGGCGAGGCGCTGGACCTCGGTGAGATGGGAGTGGGTGGTGGTGGCGGGGTGGCACACCAGGGAGCGCGCATCACCGATGTTCACGGCGAGGGTCCACAGCGTCAGCGCATCGCAGAAGGCCGCGGCGGCCGCCTCTCCCCCGTCGAGCTCGAGCGAGAACACGCCGGAGGTCCCGCGAGGGAAGTCGCGGTCGGCGACGGCGGCGTCGGGCCGGCCCGGGATGCTCGGGTGGTTGACCCGCGTGAGCCCGGCGGAGCCGTGCAGCCGAGCCGCCAGGGCTGCGGCGTCGGCGCTGATCTTGCGCATCCGCAGGTCGAGGGTCTCGATGCCGACGAGGATCTGCTGGGCGCTGGCCGCGGGAAGGGTGGCGCCGAAGTCGGTGACGTATTTGGCGCGCGCGTAGGCGAGGAAGCCGGAGCAGCCGCCGTCGTACTCGTCGGCGAAGGTGACGCCGAACCGGCGATTGGGGGTGGTCAGCCGCTGCCACCGCTCGGGACATCGGCGCGGGTCGAAGCTGCCGGTGTCGACGATCAGCCCGGCGATGGTGGTGCCGTGGCCGCAGAGGTACTTCGTGGCGGAGTGGACGACGATGTCCGCCCCGTGCTCGCCCGGGCGGTAGAGCGCCGGACTGGCCAGGGTGGAGTCGACGACCACGGGCACGTCGCGGGCGTGGGCGATGGCGCTGATGGCATCGAGGTCGACCAGCTGGGCGCCCGGGTTGGCGATGGACTCGACCAGGACCGCGCGGGTCTGCGGCGTGATGGCCTGTTCCCACGCGTTCAGGTCCCAGGGGTCGACCGTGGTGGTGGTGACCCCGAGGTCGGCCAGGGTGTCGTCGAGGAACTCGGTGGTGCCGCCGTACAGCAGCTCGGAGGCGACCACGTGGCTGCCGGGCTCGAGCAGGGCGCACAGGGCGATCGTGGTGGCCGCCTGTCCGCTGGCCACGGCGATCGCTCCGATCCCGCCCTCGAGCGCGGTGATCCGCTCCTCGAGCACGGCTGTGGTGGGGTTCCCCGATCGTGAGTAGGCGAAGCCCTCGCAGCGCCGGGCGAACAGGTCCTTCAGGGAGCTGTGGTCGCGGTGGGCGTAGGCGCTGGTGGAGTAGACAGGAGGCACGACGGCGCCATGGGTGTCGTCGCCTCGCCACCCGGCGTGTATCGCTGCGGTGCTCACAAGGGCCTCCCTGGTGCGTCGTTCATCGGCGACCTCGGTTCGATCGCGGTCCTGTCAGGATCGAGGACGCTTCGTCCTGGCGACGAGGACTGTGACGAACTGTTTCGGACGGCCGACGGACAGGAGGCCGCTGCGGGGTCTGGGCTCAGGCCGGGGTGCCGTCCGCCGCCCAGACGCCGGAGGTGCCGCGGCGATGGGAGCCGACGAGGTGGGTGTCGACGATCCCGAGCGCCTCCATCAGCGCGAACATCGTCGTCGGGCCGACGAAGCGGAACCCACGACGCTTCAGCTCCTTGGCGGCGGCGATCGACTCGGCGCTGGTGGTGGGAACATCGGCGGGCGTCGTGGGCATCGGGGTGCGCTCGGGACGGTAGGACCACACGAGGTCGGCGAGGCTCGCCCCGGGGCCGAGGTCGCCACGGGCGCCGATCCCCTCGGCGCTGCGCAGGTCGATGGTTGCGCGCGCGTTGGAGATCGTGGCCTGGATCTTGCCGCGGTGGCGGATGATGCCGGTGTCGGTGAGCAGCCGCTCCACATCCTGCGCCGTGAAAGCTGCGACCGCCTCGACCTCGAACCCGGCGAAGGCCCGGCGGAAGCCCTCGCGCCGACGCAGGATCGTCGCCCAGCTCAGGCCCGACTGGAAGCCCTCGAGGGCGAGTCTCTCGAAGACTCCGCGTTCGTCGCGGACGGGCATGCCCCATTCGGTGTCGTAGTACTCCCGCAGGTCGTCGTGCACGGAGGCCCACGTGGGCCGGGCGAGCCCGTCCGGTCCCACCACCACTGCGGGGACGGGCGCCGGCGCCTCGGCCCCCGGACCCGCCGGGGAGCTCGGGCCGGGTTCAGTCATCGATCGCGCCGATCGGCTCGCGCTTCTCGGCCTGGAACTGGTCCTCGATGCGGCCCAGCGCCCAGTAGGCGGAGATCGAGACCTGCTCACGCGGAATGCCGGCCTCCTTGACCAGGATCCGGCGCAGCTGCTTGGTCAGGCCCCGCTCGGCATGGCAGAAGACCCCGAAGCGCTCGGGGACGGAGAGATCGAGCGCGGAGACCTCCTCCAGCAGCTGCTCGCGGGCCCCGATCACCCAGCGCAGCTCGATCCCTGCCGGGTGGGGCAGGTCGAGCTGGTCCTCGTCGTGATCGAGGTGGATCAGTGCCACGCCGGTGGCGGAGGGGTCCATGGCCTCGAGGGACGCCGCGATGGCGGGCAGGGAGGCGTGGTCGCCGATCAGCAGGTGGGACTCCGTGGAGGCGGCCGGCGTGTAGTCGCCGCCGGCGCCCATCAGGGCGATGCGGTCACCGGGAAGCGCGCCGTCGGCCCAGCGTGCGGCCACGCCGCTGTCCTCCCCGTCGCCGTGGAGGACCACGTCGATATCCAGGCTCCGGGCCTCGTCGTCCCAGTGGCGCACGGTGTAGGTACGCCGGGCGGGCAGCAGATCCGGGTGCTGCTCTCGCAGCGCGTCGAGGTCGTAGGGAGGCTGCAGCCCGGCGGCCGGATCGGCGATCAGCAGCTTGACGTAGGCGTCGGTGTGATCGTTGCGGTTCAGCTGCGAGTACTCCTGACCGCCCAGCGTGACCCGCAGCAGTCGGGGCGAGATGCGGGTCTTGCCCGTCACCTCCAGCACGGCCTGCTTCCGCGGTCGCGTGGGTCCGCGCTGTGCGGTGGCGGTGGACGCGGATCCGGCTGAGGTGCTCTCCATGCGTCCCACATTACGCGACGACCCTGTTTCGTAAATAGTTGCCCGGGGCGGCCCGCGCCCCGCTGCGGCCCCGACCGCCGTGTCGGTTCCGATCAGTTCCGTGCGGACGAACAGATCGGGACCCCGCGCGACAGTGCGTTCCGGACCTGTCCGACCGGAGCGGTTCCGCGTAGGCTCACCGTTGTGAGCGCATCCCCTTCGCCCGAGGTCGACGCCGTCGTCGTCGGCTCCGGCCCCAACGGCCTGGCCGCTGCCGTCACCCTGGCCCGGGCCGGGCTCACGGTCGAGGTGCTCGAGGCGCAGGAGACCGTCGGAGGCGGAGCCCGGACCCTCGATCTGGAGCTCGCCCCCGGGCTGGTGCACGACATCTGCTCGGCGGTCCAGCCCATGGCGCTGGCGAGCCCCTTCTTCCGCGCGTTCGACATCGCCTCCCGCGGCGTGACCATGGTCGCCCCGGAGGCCTCCTACGCGCAGCCGCTGGATGACGAACCGGCGGCGATCGCCTGGCATGACGTCGAGCGCACGGCCGACGGGCTCGGCGCCGACGGGACGGCCTGGCGCGCGACCCTGGGAACGCTGTCGAGGAACTGGGAGCTGGTGGTCCAGCTCGCCCTCGGCGACAAGCGCTCGGTGCCACCAGCGGCCCTGACCCCGCGCACCCTTGCGGTGGCACCGCTGTTCGGTGCGCTGCTCGGGGCCCAGGGGACGCCGGCCTGGGATCTCCCCTTCCGCACGGATCGGGCGCGCGCACTGCTCGGCGGCGTCGCCGCGCACGCCATCGGCCGCATGCCCTCCCTGGGCCTCAGTGCGACGGCGTCCTTGCTGGGCACGCTCGCCCACGGCACCGGCTGGCCGATCCCCGTCGGCGGCTCCCAGACGATCATCGACGCGCTGGCCGCGGACCTGCGCGAGCACGGCGGGCAGATCCGCACCGGCCACCGCGTGCGAACCTGGCGCGACGTCCCACCCGCCCGCGCGGTCCTGCTCGACACGCCTGCCGGGGCGGCGGCGGACATCCTCGCCAACCGTCTGCCCCGCTCCCTCGAGCGCTCCCTGCGCCGCTTTCCGCACGGCAACGCCGCCGCGAAGGTCGACTTCGTCCTCTCCGGCCCGGTGCCCTGGCGCGATCCCGACGTGGCCCGCGCCGGGACCCAGCATCTCGGCGGCACCCGGGAGCAGATGGCTGCCGCCGAGGCCGACGTCGCCGCGGGCCGGGTTCCCGCGCGCCCCGTGACCCTGGTCAGCGATCCTTCGATCGCCGATCCTGGCCGGATCCACGACGGTCTCCGCCCCGTGTGGGCATACGCGCACGTGCCGGCCGGAGACACCACGGACCCGACAGAGCTGGTCATCCGCCAGATCGAGCGCTTCGCGCCGGGGTTCCGCGACGTGGTCGTCGCCTCCCGTGGGGTCTGTGCCGCGGACATGGCCGAGCACAATCCTGCTCTGGTCGGCGGGGACATCTCCATGGGCCGGGTGACGATGGCCGACATGATCGCCCGCCCCACCGCACGGTGGGATCCGTACCGGCTGGCAGAGACCGGCTGGTACCTCTGCTCGGCGGCCACCCCGCCCGGCCCGGGGGTCCACGGCATGAGCGGCTGGCACGCCGCGCAGCGCGTGCTGCAGCGCGAGTTCGGGATCGACGAGCTGCCGGATCTGGGCCCCGCCGGTTCGGCCCCGCCGACTGCCTGAGCGGCTGAGTACCAGGCGCCTGCGCACCTGAGCGTGCCGGCCCGCTGATCCAGCGCGCCCACTCCGTGCGGTGAGTTCTGCCGACGGCCCGGGGTGGAGTCCTGATTGATCTTTCTTCTACCGTGGAGGCCACCCGGAGCCTCCGGGTGCCGCTCTGTCCCCCGAAAGGACGCTCACATGGCCTCTTCCTCCGCATCCCGCTTCCCTGCCCTCCGTGACCCCGCACTCCTGATCGCTCGGCTCGTCGTCGGCGTCGTCTTCATGGCGCACGGATGGCAGAAGATCGGCCAGAACGGACTCGGGGCGACCACCCAGGGATTCGAGGGCATGGGCATTCCCGCTCCCGGGATCGCCGCGCCGGTCGTCGCCTTCGCCGAACTGATCGGCGGCGCGCTGCTGATCCTGGGCCTGTTCACCGGGCTCGCCGGCGTGGTCCTCGCCGTCGACATGGCCGTGGCCGCCTTCATGGTCCACGTTCCCGCCGGGCTGTTCGTGGCCGAGGGTGGCTGGGAGCTCGTCGGCGTCCTCGGCGTCTCCGCACTCGTGCTCGCCGCCGTCGGCCCCGGAACGATCGCCCTGGACCGCTTCGTCGGCGGCGGCTCGACGGGACGGCGCAGCTCGGCGCGCTCCGCCTCGGCGTCCTGAACCATCCGGGGCGGCCCGGCTGCTGCCGGTGACAGACAGCCGCCGGTGGCCGGGTCGCCCGCGCGATGAGCTCTCCCGGCGTGCCCGGGAATGCCCGTTTCATGAGCCCCATCACGCCGACAGCTTCGTCACATCCGCGCCGGTGACATTGCCGCGCGCGCCGTATCTGGCGCAGGATCGCTCACCGTGAATTCTTCCGACACCCCCGATCCGACCGCGCCGCTGCCCGATCAGCCGGGCGGCGACGGTGGCGCGACCGCCGTCGCCACCGGCGAGAAGGATCTGCACAATCCTTCGGGCAAGACCTTCCTCGGACAGCCGCGCCCGCTGGCGAACCTCTTCAGCGTCGAGCTGTGGGAGCGCTTCAGCTTCTACGGCATGCAGGGCATCCTCGCGCTGTACATGTACTTCGAGGTCACCCGCGGCGGGCTCGGGATCGACGAGACGGTGGCGGCGAGCATCGTCGGCGCCTACGGCGGCTCCGTCTACATCTTCTGCATCATCGGCGCGCTGGTCTCCGACCGCCTGCTGGGCCCGGAGAAGACGCTGTTCATCAGCGCCGTGATGATCATGCTCGGCCACATCGCACTCGCGCTGGTGCCGGGCGTCCCGGGTCTGATCGCCGGTCTGCTGCTGGTGGGCGTCGGCTCCGGCGGGCTCAAGGCGACCGCAGCGACCCTGGTCGGTTCGCTGTACGACGTGAGGGACACGCGCCGTGACGCGGGCTTCTCGATCTACTACATGGGTGTGAACATCGGCGGCCTGTTCGGCCCGCTGATCACCGGTTTCGCCCAGCAGCAGTGGGGCTTCCACCTCGGCTTCGGCCTCGCCGCGGCCGGCATGGCCATCGGACTGACCCAGTACGTCCTCACCCGTGGTGGCCTGCCGGCCACCGCCCAGGTCGTCCCGGATCCCCTGCCGCGCTCGAAGTTCGCGGTGTGGGCGGCGGTCGCCGTCGGCGTCGTGGCCCTGGTGATCGCCCTGGTCCTCGCCGGCGCGATCCACCCCGGCAATCTGGCGAACATCATGACGGGCCTGTCCGTCGCCGGCGCCGTGGTCATCTTCGCGATGCTGCTGATCTCGAAGAAGGTCACCGCCGACGAGCGGTCCCGGGTGGTGGCGTTCATCCCGCTGTTCATCGGGACCGCCGCGTTCTTCGCGCTGTTCCAGCAGCAGTTCACCGTGATCACGCTGTACTCGGACAGCCGGCTGGACCGGGAGCTGTTCGGCGTCCTGGGCATCCCCACCTGGGAGATGCCCATCCCATGGGTGCAGTCGTTCAACCCGTTCTTCATCATCGTCCTGGCCCCGCTCTTCGCAGCGCTGTGGACCAAGCTCGGCCGCCGCCAGCCGGGCACCCCGGTGAAGTTCGCGATCGGCATCATGCTGATGGGCTCCGCCTTCGTGCTGTTCCTGCCCATGGCCTCCGTGGTCGCCGTGCCGGTGCTGTGGGTCGCGATGATCATGCTGGTCGCCACGCTCGGTGAGCTCTCCCTGTCCCCGGTGGGTCTGTCCCTGGCCACGAAGCTGGCGCCCTCGGCGTTCCCGGTGATGATGATGGCGCTGTACAACCTCTCGGTGGCGCTGGGCACCTCGCTCTCCGGGGCGCTGGCGCAGTTCTACTCGCCCGAGAACGAGGTCGCCTACTTCGGCGTGCTCGGCGCGGTGACCATCGGCATCGGCCTGATCATGCTCGCCATCGCCAAGCCGGTGACCAAGGGCATGCGCGGGGTGCTCTGACCAGCCTGCCTGCGGGCGATACTGCACGCTCCCAGGGAGAGGCCGCCCGCTCGACGAGGACATTCGTACCGCCGGCCCGGGGACAACGCGCACTGCCGGGACCGGTGCCGCCGCTCATAGTGTCGCGGACATGGATCGCACGAGTCACCTGACCAACGCCCACCCCGCTCCGCGCGGCCCAGCCGTCTCCGCCGGTTCATGGGACTGCTCGCGGCCGCCGCCATGGCCGCCGCCGTCTGGACCATCGCGGTGCCCGTTCTCGGCGTCGAACTCGATGTCGCCGAGGTCCCCGGCGGACCCGTCGGTGCTCGCACGGTGGGGCTCGCTGCCGTCGTGGGTTCCTCCCTGCTCAGCGGAGCGCTCGGTTGGATCGTCCTCGCAGTCCTGGAGAGGTGGACGGCTCGCGGCCCACGGCTGTGGCGAGGCATCGCAGTCACCATCGCCGTCCTCTCCTTGGCCTCACCGCTCACCATGACCGGCGACGTCGGCGCCGCGATCACGCTGAGCCTGCTCCACCTCGTGGTGGCCGCCGTGGTCGTGGGAGCATTCACCGGCGTCACCGGGCGTCCCGAGCCCGCGGTGCGACCGGCCGAGTCCCGATGACGGCCCGATCCCACGGCGCAGGCCGGCCCGCAGCCGCGGTCGCCATGGGCCCGGGTCCCGGGAGCCGCGGCTGCGCGTACGATTCTGCCGGGGCCCGCGATTCTGCCGGGGCCCGCCCCTTCGACCGTGATGAGACGAGACTGCCGACGACGCCGACGACGGAGCGCTGCGCGCGATGACTGCGCGGGATACGAGGACGATGGACACGGATGGCCGTGCCGATGCCGCGTCGGGTCCCGCGGCCGGCCGCTGCCCCGACCTGCCCGGCCCGAGGGGCGGCCGGTGGAGACGATTCGGCCCGTGGCTGGTGCTGGCGTGGCCTCCCCTGCTGCTGGGGGCGTTCCTGGTCGTGGCCGTGCAGGAGCGACGCTGGCTCGACCTGGCCCTCATGCTCGCGCTGTGCGCGTCCTTCGCGGCCGCCATGATCGTCGTCCTCCGCCCCTCACGAGCCCGACGGCGCCGGCTGACGCCCGTCCTGCTCCTCGCCCTCGAGGGCGTCCTGGCCGGTGCGATTCTCCTGACCGGCACCTCAGCCGACGGTCCGGGCCTCGCCTTCGCGACGCTGCCGCTGGTCGCGATCACCGCCAGTGTGGTGCTCCCGCCCGACACCGGTCCGGCAGCGATCGCCCTGATCACGGTCGTGACGGTTGCCGTGGCCATGCTGGCCCGCGTCGACGCGGGCGTGGTCGCTGGCCTGGCCGTCACCACTCTGCTCAGCGGAATGGGTTCCTACGTCGTCCACCGCCTCGCTGCGACGGTCACCGAGCTTGACCGGACCCGGCGCGAGCTGGCCGAGGCAGCGGTGGCGGCCGAGCGGCTGCGGTTCTCGCGTGACCTGCATGATCTGCTGGGCCACACCCTGTCGGTGATCGTGGTGAAAGCCGAAGCGGTGCGTCGGCTGGCCGAGGCCGATCCGGCATCGGCGACCGCCCACGGCGCAGACATCGAGTCCTTGGGGCGCACCGCGCTCGCGGAGGTCCGGGACGCCGTAGCGGGCTACCGTGACGGCGGACTCGAGGACGAGCTGACCCGTGCCGGGGCGGCGCTGCGTGCCGCCGGGATCCGCGTCAGGATCGACCCGCCTCCGCCCGGGCTCGACCAGGACTCTCAGGCCGTCCTGGTCTGGGTGATCCGCGAGGGCGTGACGAACGTGGTCCGCCACGCGCGGGCGCAGCATTGCCACATCGTCGCGGCAGTCGACGCGAATGCGACACAGCTCGTCGTCGCCGACGACGGGCCCGGGACCTCCCGACCGTTCCGTGCCGGAGCGGGTCTGCGAGGCCTCCGAGAGCGTATCGATGAGCATGGTGGAACGCTCACGGCCGGGCCGACGAACGACGGTTTCCGTCTCGAGGCCACCCTCCCGGTATCCGCGGCCTGGGCCGCGTCGCCTCATGAAAGGAAGTCGTCGTCGCCGTGACCAGAGTACTGCTGGCCGAGGACCAGGCGATGCTGCGATCCGCGCTGGCCTCGCTGTTGAAGCTCGAAGACGACCTCGAGGTCGTCGCCGAGGTGGCACGAGGTGACGAGATACTGCCGGCTGTCCGGCGGCACCGGGTCGATGTCGCACTCCTGGACATCGACCTCCCGGGTGGCAGCGGACTCGAGGCACTCCCCCGCCTCGCCGATGAAGCACCCTGGTGTGCCGCCATCATCGTCACGACCTTCGCGCGCGCGGCGTACTTGCGTCAGGCGATGGCCGACGGCGCGCGGGGATTCCTGGTCAAGGACGATCCTGCTGACCAGTTGGCCGCAGCGATCCGTCGAGTGCTCGCCGGGGAGCGGGTCGTCCAGCCGCGACTGGCGACCGCCGCCCTGAGCGCCCCGCCCAATCCGCTCACGGCTCGGGAGGCGGAGGTGCTGGTGCGGTCCCGCGGGGGCGCGACCGTCGCCGACATCGCCACGTCGGTGCACCTTTCCGAACAGACAGTGCGCAACTATCTCTCCTCGGCGATCGGCAAGACCGGTGCCCGCAATCGCGCCGAGGCCGAGGCCCTGGCGCGTGAGCACGGCTGGGTCGATCCGGCGCTCTAGACTCGTCGGACCGAGAACAGAAGGAAGCACCCATGGCTCTGACCTCCGACCGACCGCGTGCGTCGCTGACGCGTCGTGCCCTGCTGGCCGTCTCCGGCGTCGGCGCGCTCGCCCTGGCGGGGTGCACCGAGGATCCCGACGGGTCCACGGCCAAGGCCACCGCGAAGCTCTCCGAGTACGCCGACGCGTACGGCGACCATCCGATCCGTCAGGTCGGCTTCGACGTCCCCGAGGGCGGGGCCGCGCCGGAGACGTACACGGAACAGGGACAGTCGGCCCGCCACGACGTGCTGCAGGCCGCCAAGGAGGAGCAGGAGTGGACGGCGCAGGAGCCGCTGCTGGTGCTCGACCCCTACGGAACCACGCGCACGGGTCTGTACGTGTACTTCACCGTCGCCGCCGCCGGGCGGCTCTCGTACTCCGTCGAGGTCCTCGGCACCGAGGACTACTCGCGCACCGCCGCGAACCATGCGGCCGACGGGTCCGGCTTCGAGGGGCTGGTGATCGGTTTGGTCCCCGGCGCGCACAACGACCTCACCCTGACGTGGGAGCCCGAGAGGGGCGAGACGGTCACCTCCCGGGTGCACGTCAAAGCCCCCGCCGCTCTGTCGGACTACAGCACGCAGCTCTCCACCGAGATCCACGATGAGCAGGCTCTGACCCCTGGTCTGTTCGCCCTGGCCGGCGTGACCCGCCGGGAACCGGAGAACAGCTTCAACACGATCCTGTTCGACGAACGCGGCGTGCTGCGCGCAGAGTTCCGTTCGGGCGACCACAGTCAGCACAACTTCGTGAGCGAGGACGGACGCCTGGTGACCACCACCGGTGGGCGACAGGTCTCCGTCATCGACCCGCTGGGACACGCGAGAATCATCATCGATATCGACGGTCATCTCGCCCATCACGACCTCGATGTGGTGGGGGACGTCGCCTACCTGCTGACCTCGGCCGAGAACACCGATCGGGTCGAGGACCGGGTGATGCGCATCGACCTCACCTCCGGCGAGTCCGCCGAGTGCGTGGACCTGCAGAAAGTGTTCCCGGAGTACGAGAAGCTCGCGCACACCCAGGAGGGAGAGGCCGGAGGCACCACGGCGAAGGGCAAGGACTGGACGCACATCAACTCCATCCACGTCGCCGGCGGGGTCATGTACCTCTCCAGCCGCGAGACCTCCACCATCATCGCCCTGGACGATGCGCTCGAGGCCGATTCCGACCCCTCGGTGCGCTGGCTCATCGGAGCTCAAGGCCTGTACGCGGGCACCGAGCACGAGGACCAGTTCCTCAGCCCGGACGGCTCCCCCACCGAGATCGCCGGTCAGCACTCGGTGCGGCGGATCGACGACGACTCCCTGCCCGAGGGGCAGTACTACCTCGAGATGTACAACAACAACTGGTGGAACCTCGGCACCCGCGACGAGGAGGACTGGCTGGACCTGCAGCCGGAGGGATCCAGCACGGACGACATGGAGGGCACCAGTCACATCCTGCGGTACCTCGTCGACGAAAGCGCGGGCACCTTCGGCGAGGACCTGCGGGTCGACGTCGCCTACTCCTCCGTGGTCTCCAACGTCCAACGACTAGGCGGCGGCACCGTGGATGATCCGCTCGTGGTCAACTCCGGCCGGTACAACGAGTTCTCCGAGCGCGCGGCCGACGGCACCCCGCTGGCGCAGTACCGCTACGACTCCCAGAGCATGGCGTACCGGGTGTACAAGGACGGCTTCGAGGACTTCTGGTTCGCCGGGGCGTGAACGGGCGTCCATCCCCGCTAGCGGCTCTCGCTCTCCCCCGGGCCGTGCTCCTTGATCAGCTCGATCAGAGCCACCATCACCGCCGATGACCCGCTGTAGCGGTTGCCATCGCGTTCGAGCACGCCCATGGCGGCGAGGTCGGAGAGGTCGTGGGCGACGGCGAAGAGGCGCCTCAGCTCATCACGGTCCCACTCTCCGGTGGACGGATCCTGCGGGACCTCCGGCGCATCGGGTTCCTCCGAGAGGGCGTCGTGCAAGGTCAGGCCGCCCGGACCGCACGCCACCAGCAGGGCCGCGATCGTATCCGGCATGCCCATGAATCCACCGTCCGCCCCGTCGCGAGCGTCCTTGCCGAACAGTGTCGCGGTGAGCACGGCGTGACCGAACTCGACGAACCCGTCGGGATCCTCGGACGCCGGGACGAAGCGGACCGGCCCCGTCTCGCGCCGCACCCAGCCGGCGCCGATCTCCAGCCATCCCCCGTCCAGCAGTGCGATCCACGGCCCGGCGAGCTCTGGGTGGTCCCACATGCTCCGCACGCCCCGCTCGATCCCCATCTGTTCCAGCAGGGCTGCAGAATCGGCGCGGCCGAGGGCGTCGGTACCGGTGACCCGGCGGCCGTCGCCGACGAACTCCAGGACAGCCACCGCCCGCTGGACGAAGGAGTTGGCGGCGAACGCCTCGCGCTCCTGGCCGGGGTCGGTACCGGCCAGCGGATTGCCGATGTCCTCGTCCGGGGCCGGCAGGAACCAGGGCCAGGCCGAGGTCGATACGCCGGCGGCGGGGCTCTCGCGCGGCGCGGTGTCCGGATCGAACGGCGTCGAGGGATTCGCCAGCCGGCCGGTCTCGCTGAGCTCGAGGCGCTCCTCGTCGGGCAGCGAGTTGTACCAGTTCATGTAGATGGCCAGCTCGGCGTCGTCCTCGAGGTCGACGCCCTGGGCGAGGCCGTAGCCGAGGATGTTCGTGGAGAACGAGCGCCGGGACGGATCGTCGGCCGCCTCCAGCGTTGCGAACTCGAGGCTGCCCAGCAAAGTGGGGGCCTCCTGGGGACGCATGGAATCGGGATCCCACCTGCCGGTCGCCCGCAGGTAGGCGAAGAACTGCTTCAGGGTGGGAACCAGATCCATCACCTGCTCGCGAGGCTGGATGACTGTGCGCGGGACGACCTCGGTCAGCAGCGCCGTGGTCTGCTCCTCCCGCCACACGCCGGGCTCCGGGCTGCCCTGCTGCTCGGCCTTCAGCCGCAGCAGGGTCTCGAGGGTCTGCACCTCGGTGGCGACATCGGCACGCTCGTCATCGCTGCTGCGCCATGTTCCGTACTCGGCCAGCACCTGCTCTCTTTCCCGTTGCCACTGCTGCCGTGAGGCCGAGTCGTGCTCGTCCTGCGGGTGCCCGTGGCGCTTCTTGTCCGACATCCCTCCAGCATGACGCCCTGACGGCCATCCGGCCACCATGGCCGGGACATCGGGATTCATCCAGCGTTCATCGAGTGACCTCACAGAGGTCGCGTCCGGTCCTTAGGTTGGGAGCGCTTCCAGTCCTCGATCCCCCTGGGAACCTCCTCATGTCTGCATCCTCCTCCTCTCCCGCCCCTCTCCTCCCCGCCGGTGGCCCGGCCACGTCATCGGGCTCATCCCTGACCAGGCTGCTCTCCCTGGTCGCAGCTTTCGCGCTGCTGACGCCCTCGCTGCTCGCCCTGCAGGCGCTGCAGGCCCCGTCGGCATCCGCCGAGGTCACCGACGAGCAGCTCGCCGAGGGCGGCGTCCTGCCGGAGACCCGCAACTACCGGGTCGCCCCCGGGCTCGAGCTGACCAACTTCTCCCGCCTGGAGTCGGGCGGGTGGAACGAGGGCAGCGTGCTGACGGCGGACCTGCGCGAATCCAGCCTCTCGATGGACGTCGCCGACGGAGGGTCGGTCTCCGGTCGCGCCCCGCTGCAGGACGTGATGACCTCTGGTCCGCAGGGCGACCAGGCGGTCGCCGCCGTCAACGGCACCTTCTTCGACATCAACCACTCCGACGCCCCGATCTACACCTCCGTCTCCCGTGACGGGGTCCGGATGGGCTCGCCCACGCCCCGCCCGGCCTTCACCGTCGCCGACGGCCAGGCCGCCGTGCAGGCACTCTCGGCCACCGGCACCCTGACCCTGGACGACGGCAGCAGCCAGGAGCTCGCCGGAGTCAACAACCCCTCGATCTCCGAGGACGGCATCGGCCTGTACACCGCCGCCTGGGGCGACTACACGCTGGATCGGCCCGTCGGCGCCCCCGATGCCCCGGCCGGGAAGGTGGCACGCGCGAGCGTCGTCGACGGTGTGGTCACCGAGGTCAGCGGAATCCAGGAGACCGCCGGGGATCCCGACATCGCCGATGGCGAGCAGGTGCTGCTGGGCCGTGAGGCGGGGGCCGACGCGGTCGCCGCTCTCGAGGTGGGTCAGAGCGTCGAGATCGAGGTCGGCCCCAGCGAGGACGTCGATCTCGGCATCGCCGGTTCCCATCAGATCCTCGAGGACGGCACAGTGCCGGACATGGGCTCGGGCTCGCTGGTGACCGGGGAGCACCCGCGCACCGCCGTGGGCGTCAGCAAGGACGGCTCCGAGCTGTTCGTCATGGTCATCGACGGCCGCTCGTCCTCCTCGCGCGGCATGACGCTGCCCGAGGCGGGCAAGATCCTTCAGGACATGGGCGCCTACAACGCGCTGAACCTCGACGGCGGCGGCTCCTCGGCCCTGGCCGCACGCACGGCCGGCAGCGAGAGCTCCGCCATCTGGAACAGTCCCTCGGACGGCGAGGTGCGACAGGTCCCCAACGCGCTCGTGTTCTACTCCGACGCCCCCGCCGAAGAGCTCAGCGACGTGCAGGCGACCCCGGCGATCGACGAGGCCGACGCCGTCTTCCCCGGCATGCGGCGCACCTACGAGGCCACCGGCCTGGGCGCCAACCTCGAACCGCTGATGGCCGACGGCTCCTTCACCGCCGACGGTCCCGCCCGGGTCGAGACCTCCGACGCCGAGGGCGCCGTCGTGCGCGGCACCGAGCAGGGTGAGGCGACGGTGACCTACGCCGCGGAGGGTCACGAGGCCCGTCAGCAGCTGCGCGTGCTCGGCGATCCCGTCGTCCTGCAGGCCGATCGGCGCGCCGTGAACCTCGCCGACGCCGAGGATTCCGCGCAGCTGACGCTGTCCGGCCTGGACAGCGACGGCCAGCGTGCCCGCATCGAGACCGGGGACGCCGAGATCGACGTCGAGGGAGACTTCGAGGTCGCCGCCGACGGTGTGGGCAGCTGGTCGGTCCGCGCGACCGGCGACTCCGGCTCCGGCGCCGTGACGTTCACAGCAGGCGGCCTGTCCACCACGGTCGCCCTGACCCAGGGCACCGAGACCCAGCCGGTCTTCGACCTCACCGATCCGGCGGCGTTCAGCACCGCCACCGCCCGCGCCAGCGGTGAGATCGCCGCCGCCGACGGTCCGGTCGGCGAGGACGGCGCTGCCACTTCCGCGATCGGCATGACCTACGACTTCACCGCCTCGACCGCCACTCGTGGCTTCTACCTGGTGGCGAACGAGCCGAAGCAGGTCGAGGGCACGGCGCTCGCCTTCACCCTCGATGTGCGAGGGGATTCCAGCGGGGTGTGGCCCCGGCTCCAGGTGCGCGATGCGGAGGGCACCGTCACCAACCTCGACGCGGAGAACATCACCTTCGACGGCTGGCAGCAGGTGCGGTTCACCGTGCCCGAGGGCCTCGCCCAGCCACTGACCGTCGAGCGCCTGCGGATGATGGAGACGCGCCCCGAAGCGCAGTATCAGGGGGACATCGCGGTGGCGAACCTGCAGACGGTGACCACTCCCGTCGCGGACACTCCCGAGGAGCCGCGCGTCCACGATGCCGCCCTGCTCAGCCACGGGAGCGTGGCCGATCGCCCCCAGCAGATCGCCGTGATGAGCGATGCCCAGTTCATCGCCGCGAACCCGGACAGCGGTGCCGTCGAGGGCGCCCGGCGCACTCTGCAGGAGATCAAGGCTGCCCAGCCGGACCTGCTGGTGATCAACGGTGACCTCGTCGACGAAGGCTCGCCGGAGGATTTCGCCCTGGCCCAGCAGATCCTCGATGAGGAGTGGGGCGAGGACATCCACTACGTCTACGTGCCCGGCAACCACGAGATCATGGGCGGGGACATCGCGAACTTCGAGGACGCCTTCGGGCCGATCACCACCGAGCGGAACCTGGGGCGCACCAAGGTCGTCACGCTCAACACCGCCTCCGGCACCCTCGCCGGCGGCGGGATCGACCAGATCGCCCAGCTCGAGGAGACTCTGAGCGAGGTCGCCGCCTCGGACACGCTCACGGGCGTGACGGTCTTCTTCCACCATCCGCCGACGGATCCGCTGCCGAGCAAGGCCAGCCAGCTCGCCGACCAGCGCGAGGCGCGGGCGGTGGAGGACGCGCTGGCGGAGTTCCGCCGTTCCTCCGGGAAGTCGGCGGCGCTGATCAACTCCCATGTGGGCGTCTTCCACGGCTCGGCGGTCGAGGGCGTGACCACCCTGATCAACGGCAACTCCGGGAAGTCGCCTGCCGGCACCCCGGAGACCGGCGGTTTCACCGGGTGGACGATGCTGGGGATCAGTCCCGGCGCCGGTGTGGTGGGACAGGACCCCACCACGGCCGACCGGGTGAACTGGCTCGCCGCCGAGACCCATCCGTGGGTCGATGAGATCTCCCTGGAGGCGAGCTCGGGGCTGCCCGTCGGTGGCGTCGGCTCCGCCGCGGCGTCGTTCACGCAGGACGGCCGCACCGTGCCGGTGGCCTGGCCGGTCACCGCGCAGTGGGGCGGTGAGGGCGTGCAGGTCGACGGTGGCTCACCGACCTCTCCGGCCGACGGGGCAGAGATTGCGACCGTGGCCTCCGGTGACGCGCCGGAGCAGGCCGACGCCGGCGCCGTGGTCCGGGTGAACCCGGTGACCGGCGAGATCACCGGGCTGCGCCCAGGTACCGCGACGGTGCAGGTCACGGTGAACGGCCGGAGCGCCGAGAGCACCGTGACCGTGGTCGGTGGCGAGCCCGGACCGGGCCCGGACAAGCCCGGCAATGGTCATGGCAGCGGCAACGGTCACGGCAATGGCAACGGCAATGGTCATGGCAACGGCAACGGGAAGGGGAACGGCAAGGGCTCCGGCCGGAGCCCCGCGCCCGCGGACCCGCAGGATGAGGAGTAACCCGCGGCCCTTCCCCTGATGCGGACGCGGCCGCCCGGAGAGATCCGGGCGGCCGCGTCCTTGTCCGCTTCCACTGCCGGCGCACATCGGCGCAGGCTCTGGAGAGTCCCCTCAGGGACAGCTCACATCAGACCAGTTCGATCGTGGCGTCCTTGTCGTTGAGCACGATGACAGGAGTGATGGTCGGATGCCCGGCGTTGCGGATCGCTCCCAGGTCGACCCGCAGCAGGGGCGTCCCCGCGCTGACGCGCTGGTCGACCTCGACGAGCGGGGTGAAGCCCTCGCCCTTCATCTGCACGGTGTCCAGGCCCACGTGGATCAGCAGCTCGGTGCCGTCGTCCAGCAGCAGCGCGACGGCGTGCCCGGTCTCGAACACATGCTTGACGGTGCCGGCGGCGGGGGCGACGACCTCGCCGTCGATCGGCTCGATGGCGATGCCGGGACCCATGATCCCTTGCGCGAACGTCGGGTCCGGCACGTCGGCCAGTGCAACCTCGGCGCCCTGGAGCGGGCGGCGCAGACGCACCAGGTGACCGGCCCGCGTCATGGTGGCGAGGCCGCCGGCCGGCGCATCGGCCGCGGCGGAGCCCTCGTCCCCGCCGCGCTCCGGCTCGGCGACCGCGGCGGGATCAGCGACGGGGGCGGCCTGCCCGCTCATGATCCGGTCCATCGCGTCCTTGACGAACTGGACGTTCAGTCCGTAGATGACCTGGACCGAGCCACCACCGGGCTTCATCGTGCCCGCGGCCCCGGCGCGCTTGAGCGCCGCGTCGTCGATCACCGAGGGATCGGCGACCTGCATCCGCAGACGGGTCGCGCAGTGCTCGAGGTCGAGGATGTTGTCCTTGCCGCCCAGGGCACCGAGGAACGAGGTCGCCGTGGCGAGATACTTCTCGTCGCCGGTGGCGGCGTCTCCGCCGGCCGGGGCGCCGACGAGGTCCTCGTCCTCACGGCCGGGCGTCTTCAGATCGAAACGCTTGATGATCGCGTAGAACACCACGAAGTAGACGACGAACCAGAACACGCCCATCACGGGGATCAGCCACGGGTTCTGAGCCATGGGATTGACCCAGCCGAGCACCAGGTCGATGAAGCCGCCGGAGAAGCCGAAGCCCATGCGTACCGGGAGCATGGCGCTGACCGCCATGGAGATGCCGGTGAACAGGGCGTGGACGACGTACAGACCCGGGGCGAGGAACATGAAGGAGAACTCGAGAGGTTCGGTGACACCCACGAAGAAGGACGCGATCGCGCTGGAGAGCAGCACGCCGGCGGCGATCTTGCGGCGCGAGGACTTCGCGGTCACATACATCGCCAGCGCCGCGCCGGGCAGCCCCAGCATCATCACCGGGAAGAATCCGGTCATGTACTGGCCGGTGACCCCGTAGGTGCCGGAGCCGTCCAGGAAGTTGTTGAGGTCGTTGATCCCGGCCACGTCGTACCAGAACACGGAGTTCAGCGCGTGGTGCAGGCCCAGCGGGATCAGAAGACGGTTCAGGAATCCGTAGATGCCCACACCCAGCGGGCCGAGGGTCAGAATGAACTCACCGAAGTCGACCAGGCCGCCATAGACGAGAGGCCACAGGAAGAACAGCGCCAGTGCCAGAACCAGCGAGATCCCGGCGGTGATGATCGCGACGGAGCGGCGGCCGGAGAAGAAGGCCAGTGCGTCGGGCAGCTTCGTGTCCTTGAACTTGTCATAGGTGTAGGCGCCGATGAGCCCACACAGAATGCCGACGAAGACATTCTCGACCTGGCCGTAGGCCGGATCGACGGCGCCTTCCTCGATGCTCCGGAACAGCGCCACGCTCTCCGGACTCAGCAGCGTGGTCACCGTCAGCCACGAGACCAGACCGGCCAATGCGGAGGTGCCGTCGGGCTTCGTGGCCATGCCGATGGAGACACCGATGGCGAACAGCAGCGCGAGATTCCCCAGTAGCGCACCGCCGGCGGTGGTGAGGAAGACACCGGCAAGATTGTTCTCGTCGCCGGTGGCGGTGAGGATCCAGTAGCCGAGGCCATTGAGGATGGCGGCGACGGGGAGAACGGCCACTGGCAGCATCAGGGATCTGCCGAGTCGCTGGAAGAACTTCATCGAAACCTCTCAGGGTTGTGAGCGCACCGAAAGTACCCGGCGGCGTCGCCGCGCGGTGCGCTCAAGGGATCAAGCACCTATTGTGCACACCTGTTGTGTTCCGGGCCCCGCCGGCGCCCCTCTGGACCGATCGAGATGACCTACGCCATAGGAGTCATGCCCGCCGGTGCGCCGCCGTCCCCGCTACAGCGACTTGAGCCGCACGTTGCCCTCGTCGAGGCGCTTCTGCGCACGGGCGATCGTGTGTGAGTCATAGGTCCCGGTGGAGCGGGCGTGATTCAGGGTGTCCTGCTGGGCGTCGAACAGCAGCTCCATCAGTTCGGGGTACTGAGCGCGCACCGGATCGTCCTCGCTCTCGCTGCCGCCCCGATCCGTCAGCTTCGCGTACATCGTCTGGGCCCGCTCGATCACCGTGGGGTCGAAGGGGGTGCCGTCCCTGCGCCGGAGATCCGGGTTCTCGAGCACCTGACCGACGGCCGCCTCTCCCAGCTCGGTGAGCAGCAGGGACAGCTCGCGCTGGGCCTGCTCCTCGTCGGTACCGCGGACCCCGAGCACACGGATCAGCAGCGGCAGCGTGCTGCCCTGGCCCACCAGGGTCACCAGCGCCACGACGAAGGCGACCAGGATCAGCTGCGTGCGATAGGGGAAGTCGGTGGGCAGCGACTGGGCCGCGGCAAGGGTGACCACGCCGCGCATGCCGGACCACGCCAGCACGGCCCCGCCGCGCCAGCCGAGGCCGTTGCCGGCATAGAAGCGGGCGTCCGCATGGTGACGCTGCAGCCAGCGCCGGATGCGCGGCCCGCGGGGGTGCTGCTGGAAGCGCTCGTCCTCGGAGACGTGCTCGAGGATCTCGCCGAAGCGGCGGGCGCGCTCCTCGTGGTCGGAGCGACGCGCACGGGCGGTCAGCACCAGCGGGATCACGAATCCGGCGCGGACGATCCCGAGCACAACGGTCAGCGCCAACCCGATCCACACCGCGTTCCAGACGGACAGGCCGACATTCTCGACGTCGTCGACCAGGGTGACCAGCTGCAGGCCCATCAGCAGGAACACCCCGTTCTCCAGCAGCAGCTGCACGGTCAGCCAGTTCGTGCGTTCGGCGTTGCGGTCCTGCACGCTGAGGCGCCGCACGCCCATCGCTCCGGTGACCAGCCCGGCAGCGACCACAGCGAGCACTCCGGAGGCATCGGCGAGCTCGGCGGGAAGGAAAGCGATGAAGGGGACGACGAAGGAGATCGCCGTGGTCAGCGCCGGCTGGTCGATCTTGGAGCGGATGCGTACCGCCAGGAATCCGACCGCCACTCCGACGAGGACTGCGACCACCACGGCGTAGACGAAGTCCCCGGCGGCCTCCCGGAAGGAGAACGCGCCGGCCGTGGCGGCGACCGCGGTGCGCAGGAGAACCAGCGCGGTGGCGTCGTTGACCAGACCCTCACCCTCGAGGATCGTCAGCAGACGCGGCGGCAGGCCGAGGCGCTTGCCGATCGAGGTGGCGGCGACAGCGTCGGGCGGGCTGACGACGGCCCCCACGGCTACCGCCGCCGCGAAGTTCAGGTCGGGGAAGATCCACCACAGCACACCGCCGATCGCGAAGGCGGAGACCAGCACCAGGACCACCGATAGAGCGCCGATCGTGCGCAGGTCCCGTCGGAAATCCATCACCGGCATGTTCACTGCCGCCGAGTACAGCAGCGGCGGCAGCACGACGGCGAGGATCAGGCCCGGCTCAGGCGCGATCGGTGGCATGCCCGGCACGAGGCTGAGTCCGAGGCCGACGAGGACGAGCAGGATCGGGGTGGCCAGGCCCAGCTTCTTCGCGAAGTAAGACGCCGCGACGATGATCAGCACGGCCACCACCGCGACCATCTCGAACTGCTCGAGCTCCACAACGGTTCCTCACGCTCGGGGGGCGGATGTACGTGCGGGGCCTGGGCCGGTGAGTGCCGCGGTCCCCCGAATCCGACGTTCTCGTCACCCGATCCTAGGCGTGCCCGCTGGTCACCTTCTCCGTGCCCGTCGGTCGCTGCACGCTCGGCTGCCGCACTCCGCCACCCGGAGACGGCCAGGCACGTCCTCGCCCCCTGCCCAGGTCACCGCAAGTTCTCGCAATGTCCAAGCACAGGACACCTCGACGTCCCACATTCCGGCGGCAAATCAGTGGAAACTAGGTGCACAGGCACGCCACACTGCAGATGCTCGGTCCGCTCCGAGGGTTCCACCATAGGGCCGAGTGGATCGACACTCGCGTCCGTCGGAAGGAGGTGGCGGCGATGTCGCAGGTCCGGGTCTACAACCTCGGCTACGACCCCGAGACGGGGATCGGCGAGCTGCTGCACACCACCACCGTCCGCCACGCCTTCGGCATGATCCGCCGCGAGGTGGCCAACCCCGTCGAGCTGACGATGGTGATGGACCGGATCGTGCCCACGGCGCTCGAACTGACCCGCGAGCTCAGCGGCGCATGGGTCGAGGGCGGCGGACGGCGTTCGATCGGCTTCTCGTTCCGCGCCATCCACGAGCGCGACCACTGGACGTGCGCCTATTGCGGTCGCAGCGTGTCGAAGACTCCCGCCACGGAGGCGCTGCTGGCCACCGTGGACCACATCATGCCGATCTCGCGCGGCGGCCCGTCCTCTTGGCTCAACCTGGTCTCGGCGTGCAAGGAGTGCAACAACCGCAAAGCCGATCGCACGCCGCAGGAAGCAGGCATGGACCTGCGCTTCGAACCGTACGACCCGGCGCGGGCGTACCGCGTCGGCGGGCATGTCGAAGCGCTGCCCGTCCTGGCCGTCGCCTCATAGGATCGCCGCCTCCTGGGCTCAGTCAGCTCAGAAATCCATGGAATGGGCGGAGCCTGCGCCGATGCGGCGCAGGTGGACGCGGCGAGCCAGTCGAATGGCGGGTCGAATGGTCATCTGGATGCTCCCGATGAGGAACAGCCAGGTCCCCAGAGACATCAGCTGCTCGGAGAAGAAGCAGATCGAGCCGATGATGAACCAGAGCCCGATCAGCACATCGTTGGCGATGCTCGCGGCCTCGTACCTGTTGCTCAGCTCGAGCTCGTGGCGACCGATGCGCAGCTCCAGCGCCGCGTCGCCCTGGTCCTGCTGATGCCCCATGTCCGCTCCCTCGAAACCGGCTCCACGCGTGCCCGGGTGACATCCTCTCACCGGCCGCTCGCTCGCCCTCGCCTGCCGCGGGACCGTACCGCGATGCGCAAACCGTCACACCTCCACCCGTTTATCTCATAGAAGAGATACGGTGTGGACCATGACCGTCAACGAGACGTATCTCGCCCGCATCGGCACTCTTATCCGCGACGCCCGTCAGCACTCCGGCCTCACGCAGGCCGAACTCGCCGCTCAGCTGAAGACCAGCCAGAGCGCCGTGAACCGCATCGAGAAAGGCCAGCAGAACTTGACTTTGGAGACCGTCTCGAGGATCGGTTCCGCCCTGGACTCGGAGCTGGTCGGGCTCGGCACCGCCGGCCCCAGCCACCTGCGCGTGCAGGGGCAGACGACCCTCAGCGGCTCGATCGAGGTCAAGACCAGCAAGAACGCCGGCGTGGCCCTGCTGTGCGCCTCGCTGCTGAACACCGGCACGACCGTCCTGCGCCGAGTGGCCCGGATCGAGGAGGTCAATCGCCTGCTCGAGGTGCTCACCTCCATCGGCGTGAAGGCGCGCTGGCTCAATGCCGAGAACGATCTCGAGCTGCAGGTTCCCGAGCAGCTCGATCTCGCGTCCATCGATGCCGACGCTGCCCGCCGCACGCGCAGCATCATCATGTTCCTGGGCCCGCTCATGCACCGCGCCGAGAAGTTCCAGCTTCCCTACGCCGGCGGCTGCGACCTCGGTACCCGCACCGTCGAACCGCACATGACCGCCCTGCGGCCCTTCGGCCTGGACGTCGTGGCCACCGAGGGTCATTACCAGGCCACGGCGACGCCGGGTGTCGGTCCGCGCCGTCCCATCGTGCTCACCGAACGCGGTGACACGGTGACCGAGAACGCGCTGCTGGCAGCAGCCACGTACGAGGGCGAGACGGTCATCCGCAACGCCAGCCCCAACTACATGGTCCAGGACCTGTGCTTCTTCCTCGAGAAGCTCGGCGTGCGGATCGAGGGCATCGGCACCACCACGCTGACGATCCACGGTGCCTCCGACATCCGCACCGATGTCGAGTACGCCCCCAGCGAGGACCCGATCGAGGCCATGAGCCTGATCACCGCCGCGATCGTGACCCGCTCGAGCATCACGGTGCAGCGCGTTCCGATCGAGTTCATGGAGATCGAGCTGGCGATCCTCGAGGAGATGGGCTTCCGCTACGACCGCTCCGCAGAGTACGTGGCCCGCAACGGGCAGACGCGACTGGTGGACATCACCACCCAGCCCTCGGATCTCAAAGCGCCCATCGACAAGATCCACCCGATGCCGTTCCCCGGCTTGAACATCGACAACCTTCCCTTCTTCGCCGTGATCGCCGCAACGGCGGAGGGGCAGACGCTGCTGCACGACTGGGTCTACGAGAACCGGGCGATCTACCTCACCGAGCTGACCAAGCTCGGGGCCAACATCAAGCTCATGGATCCGCACCGGGTGCTGATCGAGGGCCCGACGCATTGGAGCGGCACGGAGATCGTGTGCCCGCCGGCCCTCCGGCCCGCCGTGGTGATCCTGCTCGCGATGCTCGCCGCGAAGGGCACCTCGGTGCTGCGCAGCGTCTACGTCATCAATCGCGGTTACGAGGACCTTGCCGAGCGGCTGAACGCTTTGGGCGCTCGGATCGAGACCTTCCGCGACATCTGAGCCCGGGCGACAGCCCTCCGCGTTCACTGCTCGCGACGGTCGTCCCCGTTCACTGCTCGCGTCGTCCCCGTTCACTGCTCGCGTCGTCCCCGTCGTGACACGCAGCTGCGCGGCCGGCTCACGGCTCCAGAAGTTCGCGGATCCGTGCGGGATCGAGCAGCGCCGGGGCCGTGCCGTCTGCCTGCAGCACCGACCGGGCCAACCGCCGCTTCTCGTCCTGCAGGGTCAGGACCTTCTCCTCGATCGTGCCGGAGGCGACGAACCGGTAGACGCTGACCGGTGAGGTCTGGCCGATCCGGTGGGTGCGGTCCACGGCCTGTTCCTCCACCGCGGGGTTCCACCACGGGTCCAGCAGGAAGACGTAGTCGGCCTCGGTCAGGGTGATGCCGGACCCGCCGGCCTTGAGGCTGATGAGGAAGGCGTCCTGGTCCCCGTGGCGGAACTCCTCGAGCACGCGTTCTCGGTCCCTTGTGGTGCCATCGAGGTAACTGGTGGTGATCCCGGCACCCTCGAGGATCGCCTGGACGATCTTGAGGTGGCCGGTGAACTGGCTGAACACCAGAGCGCGGTGCCCTGTGGCCGAGGTCTCGCGCAGCCGTTCGACGAGTTCGGCGGTCTTGGCGGAGGGCTCCTCGACGGTGCCGGGATCCGTGGCGAGCAGCCGCAGTCGGGTCAGGCAGGCGAGGATCTCGACGCGATTCCGGTCAGGATCGGCGAGCAGGCCCATGATCCGCAGGCGCTCCCGGTTCAGGACGCGGGAATAATGGTCGGCGGCCTGCGGATGCAGAGGCTGTGTCAGCACGTCCTCGGACTTCTCGGGAAGATCCGTCGCGACCAGCTCCTTGGTGCGTCGCAGCATCGATGGAGCGATGCGCGTGCGCAGCTCCTCCAGGAGCTGGGCGTCGCCGGCCTTCTCGATCGGCTTGCGCCAGGTGGCGTTGAACTCCGCCAGCGAGGGCAGCAATCCCGGGGCCGTCAGGGCCAGCAGCGCCCACACGTCCTGCAGCGAGTTCTCGACCGGAGTGCCGGTGATCGCGAAGGTGACCTCGCGCCTCAGGTGCCTCACGGAGCGGTGCAAGCGCGAGAGCGGATTCTTCGCCGCCTGGGCCTCGTCGAGCACCACAGCTGCCCAGTCGACACCGCTGTAGACGTCCTCATCCAGGCGCAGCAGGTGGTGGGAGACGACGTAGACGTCGGCCGGTTCCTCGTCGGCCACCGCCCCGGGCAGGCGCTGGGTGATCACCCGTACCCGCAGGTCGGGAGTGAACAACTCGCTCTGCTGCGCCCACGTGGACAGCACGGAGCGCGGTGCCGCCACCAGCACGGGTCGCTCGTCGCGGCGCCGGTGTCGACGGATCGCCGCCAGCAGCTGGAGGGTCTTGCCCAGCCCCATATCGTCCGCCAGGATCCCGCCGAGCCCGACGTCCCATCTGGCAGACAGCCACTGGTAGCCCTCCAGTTGATAGGGGCGCAGGGTGGCGTGGACGCCCTCGTCGAGCGGTTCCTCGGAGAGGTCGGCCGGGATGACGGCGCCGAGCCCCTCGCGCCACCGCTCCGCCTCGCGCTGCAACCTCGAAAGATCGTGCAGCTCTTCCAGGAGGTCGAGGTCGTGACGATTGATGCGCAGCCGGCCCTCGTCCGGAAGCGCGGCCGCTCTCTCGAGCAGCCGGCGCAGCGCCGCCATCTGCGGTGTGAACAGGTCGAGGTAGTGGCCTGCGGGTGTGACCAGCAGCGGTTCGCCGCTCAGCAGGGCATGGATCAGGGTACTGACCGCTACCCGCTCGTCGCCGACCCTGATAGCACCGGACAGGTCGAGCCAATCCCGCCGGTCGGTCTGGATGATGTCCCAGTCGATCGTCGGCTGCTCCTCCTCGACGAATTGGGGCGCGTCCTCCGTGGTCAGCACGATCGCGAGGTCGTGCTCGGACAGAGCACGCTGGACGGTGAGCGAGAAGCGGCACGCCTCGACGAGGTCGAGGTCGCGCGGGGCACGGTCGAGCCATCGCTCGAGGCCGTCGATATCGCGCTTCAGTCGTGCCAAGGTCTCGAGTTCGTCGCCGGGACGTCGCCCGCCGTCGATAGAGGGCGCGAGCTCGAAGACATGGCGCATTCCGTCGCCGTCGCCTCCCCCGTATGTCCACCCCCAGGTGAGACGGAGTCCCTGCGTCGCGCGGGACGTGAGCGTCGCGACCAGCCGGATCGGGTCGGGAAGCTCCGGAGGAGGACCGCTGAGTTCCCCGGTCGAGTGGTCCGGGCTGCGCTGGACGTGCACCGGTGCCACGTCTCGCAAGGTCGGCAATGCCCTTTCGGTGAAGTCGTCGATATCTCCTCGGGGAACCCAGAGATCGCCCTGCTGGGCGAGCGCGATGAGAGAGGGATCAGCCACGACCGGGGCCACCACGGTGTTCGCCGTCGCGGTGGCCAGCACGGCATGCACCGGCCGTCCCAGCAGTCGCCATCGCCGGATGCCGCGGTTCCGGGGCCACACCGGCTGGGCTCGCACCGTCAGCCCGTCGCCGGCCGCAGCCACTCTGGTCTCGAATATTACCGGCTCCCGATCCAGGTGCAGATCGCCCTCGGCCTCGACCTCGAGTCCGACGTCGACCGCGCTCTCCAACAGGGACCAGATCTCCGGGCCCATGTGATCCAGCGGCACCTCCCGGGTTTCGAGCGTGCGGAACCGCATCAGGGTGCGCAGTACGGACTGCTGCTCGGGCGGCAGCGAGTCGAGGTTCTTGCGGATCTCGTCCCAGCCGAGATTCTGGTGCCACGTGCCCTTCTGGGTCCGACGGGACGGCCGCACCGCCACGCCGCGGTCCGCGTAGGTACCGGGACGGTCGATGGTTCCGATCACCAGCCCGGTCACCACCGGCGAGTTCGCCGGGCGGCCCCCGGTCGACGAAGCGCGTCGGTCGCGACCCTCCAGCGCGGCGCTCACGGGCTCACGCCAGAGCGTGCGCGTACGGCCTTCAGCCAGGGCACGCAGGGCCGTGGCCACGTGCTGGCATCGGCCGTGGCCGCATGAGCACTGCGAGGGTGAACCTGCCACGTACAGCGGATTCTGCACGTGTGCCGTGGTGCCGTCGGGAAAGACCAGCTCAGCGCGCAGGTGCTTGGAAGGCGTCGCGCACGCCGGGATCACCCCGTGCTCCAGCTCCTGCCCGGCGCGTTCCCACTGCCAGGGCTGCAGACCCATCTGCGCAGGGCGGATCCCGGACCACAGGCCGTGGTCGCGACCGGCGGGCCCGGATGAGCCGCCCTCACGAGCGGCAGCGAGGTCGTCGTCGGCATCGGGCCGGTCCGGGTGTTCGTCGAGCATGCGGCGAGTGTGGCAAGCCGCCGATCCCGCTCGTAGGGGCCTGTGGACGCGTAGTGGTTGGGGAGGAACAGTTGCGGCTTCGTCCTGCCCTCGGGCGCTGGGGTCCCGGCAACGGGCCTTTCCGCGATGCCCACCCGTACGAGGAGCATTCCGCGTCGGCCCCGCGAGCCAGCTCACTGTTCGCTGAGCGCCGCCTCCAGTCTCTCCACGAAGGCCACCTGAGCCGGGTTCAGCTTCTCGCGCGCAACATCCGGTGAGCACCACATCGCCCGGTCGACCTCCGGGAAGCTCTGGACGCGCCCGGATCTCGGTGGCCAGGCCATCTCGAACGTGTTGCTCCGGACCGTCGTGACGTCGACATCGCCCTCGACCGCGTAGCCGGTCACGATCTTGCCGCTCTTCAGCCGCACCTCGCCAAGGTCGAGCACCGGACCGTCGGGCGGCGAGCTGCCCATCTCCTCGGCGAACTCGCGCCGCGCCGCAGCCACGGGCTCCTCGTCGGGGTCGTACAGCCCTTTGGGCAGGGACCAGGCGCCGGCATCCTTCGCGGCCCACAGCGGTCCGCCGGGATGGACGATGAGCACTTCGAGCCCGTTGCTCCCGGTGCGGTGGACCAGGAGCCCGGCGCTTCTCTGCGTTCGTGATGAGGGCACGCGACCAGTGTGCCTGACCGTTATCGACAAGAGGCCCGGGTATTCACGCCGCAGCGTCTATCGGGGTCCGCGTGAGCGACGGGCGAGTCGGCGCATCGGCGGCCGGGACGGGCTTCCCGCGTCGGGCGGCGACGTCGGTCACGAGGCGCTGGAGATGGGTCTCGAAGGCCACCAGTCGACTGACCAGCACCACCACCGGCGCGCCGACGCCTGCCGCGGCGAGACGTTCATGGTCACGAGCCGTCGTGAGGGCCGGCGAGAGGGACAACCCGTCGACGTGGTCGCGCAGCGCCTGGACGGTGGCGGCGCTGAGGCCATGGACCTCGCTGCGGATCGGGTCGGCCGCGGTGATCCGTGGATCCGCTCCCTTGGCGCGGTGCCAGTCCGCCAGAGGACCGCTCCCCTGCCAATCGGCGACCACGGCCGCGAGGGCATGCAGCACGGGCAGAGGCACCGGCTGTTCGCGCCGGTACAGCGCGTCATATGCCTCGCGCGTCCCGGCCAGAACCTCAGGCGTCAGGTCAGCGAGCGAGCCCTGCTCGTCGGGCGAGTCACGAAGAATGGCATCGAGAATCTGATCGGCTTCCAGGGCGGAATTGATTCGGCTCATAGAGTCACCTTATGCCCGCCAGAAGCTGCACTATAAGGTCCGGACACGTGACCCCGAGCACATCGCCCGGACCTCGATGTTCGACCGGCACAGTCGCTGTGAGATCAGGCCAGGCGTGCCGGCGGGCCGGTGTGCTGCACGTCGCCGATGAACCACATGTCCGTGCCGGCGCCTCCGGCGACGAGGTCGCGGCCCTGCGAGGCGACCGGGAGTTCGCCGAGCGCACGGCTGCGACGCAGCAGGCCCGCGAACCAGGCGACGTACCCCGGATCATCACTGGTGGCCTCGACCGGCGGGATCACGGCGAGGATCCGCTCTGCGATCGTCTCGGCGCTGGTCCGGGTGACCAGTGTCGACTCTGCGAAGCTCCACTCATCGCGGAGTGCTCCGCCGAACGAGCCGCGAGCCACCTTCGTGACGTCCCGCAGCTGGTCGAGGGAGTCGCCCACCTCAGCGTCCCGCCCGACGTGCACCCGCAGGTGCATGCCCGACGGGGACAGGGCGGGGAGGAATCTGATCCGGTGGTAGCCGCGCTCGTGGAGCACCGCCACCGCGTCCATGATCCGCCAGACGATCGCGCAGGTCACGGCTCGCCCTGCCAGGGAGTCGTAGACGGAGACGGGGAACGGCACCGTGTAGTAGGTCCGCTTCTTCGCCGCCGCGAGCCGCTCGCTCAGCATGTCACCCGAGAGGTCGAGCAGCCGCATCCGCAGCGGATCACCGGAGCGGACGTTGTCGACCACGTAGAGATGGAAGTTGCGTTGGGTCCGCCCGGCCTCCACCTGGGGCTCCTCGAGCCAGAGGTCATCGCCGCGAGCGGATTTTCCGTAGGCCTTGACCTCGATCAGCCGCTCTTCGCCCGTCCCGTCGTCGGTGCTGACCATGTCGGCGGGGCTGCCGGGCACATGGCGGGTGTCGCGTGCCGTCCGGCCTGCGGCTGCTTCGTACGCGGTCACGAATTCGACCGCGGCGTCCTCGACCTGTCTGTTCGTCATCGAAGTCAGACGCGTACTGCGCGGTGCGGGGCTCATGTGCTGATCATGTCAGGCACACCTGCCGCGCGATACCGATCCGGGCCGCTCACCCCTCCAGCCACCTCGGCTCGACCAGCGTGGTGCGGGGCCCGGCTCCGTCCACGCGCAGCAGGCGCACGAGCTCCTGGACCGCGAGCTCGCTGATCTCCACCCGCCGCGGGTCGATCTGGGGCACGGCGGCCAGCAGCGGGCTGACGTCCCGGAGGTCCTCTCCGCTCAGCGCGATCAGCATGCGGGTGTCATCGACCAGCGCGCCATCGGCGGCCATGGCGAACAGCGCCTGGCGCACCCCGGTGATCCCGAACAGGGCCGTGCGCTCACCGGGCCGCGTCAGCCGCAGAGCCCGGTGGGGGATCTTCGCCAGGGGCCCGGCGTCGAGAACCACGTCGAGGTCGGTCTCGTCGGCGTAGTCCTCGATGCCGGCGAGGAAGCGGGCGACATCATTGCGCTCGCGCTTTCTTCCCGGGGCACCGAACAGCAGCAGGCGGGCGCACCCCTCCTCGACCGCGCGATCGACGATCATTCGACCCAGCAGCTCGAAGTCCAGATCGACGACGGATCCGTGGGGGAACTCGTCCGGCTTGCCGATGGTCACGAACGGCAGACCGGAATCGATCACAGCGTTCACACGCTCGTCGTGCCGGCCCAGCTCCATGAGGATCAGCGCCTCGCACACGCCGGTGCGGACCACGCGATCGATGCCGCGCGCGCCCTCCTGCGCGGTCACCAGCAGGATGTCGTAGCCGTAGCGCTGGGCCTCACGGGCGATGGCGCCGATGAACATCATCAGCACGCCATCGTCCGCGTCGGCCTCAGGGACCATCAGTCCGATCACGCCGCTGCGCTGGGAGCGCAGGGTGCGGGCACCGGAGTTGGGGTGGTAGCCGAGCTTGTCGATCGCGTTCTCGACCCGCCGGCGGGTGGCCTCGGAGATGGGGCGGGAGCCGGTGAGCACGTAGCTCACCGTCGATTGGGAGACACCGGCCAGACGGGCGACGTCCTGGCTCGTCGGCGGCTTCTTCCTCACGGGTGCGGCTCCTCCTCCATCGTCGCGATGCTGCGCCCGGCGAGCTAGTGCATGCTGAGACCGGAGGTGCCAGTCTTCCACGTGGCCAGCGCCGTGCTGCGCCCGTCGGCCGCATCCAGGACGCGGGCGGACTCGAGCGCCTCATCCAGCACCTCGGCAAGCTGGACGCTGCGACCCTCGTCCGCCGCGCGCACGGCCGCCTCGACGATCGCCTGGGTCCATATGTTGCCGTGGACCTCGCTCGCCGGCCTCGCCCCGGTGCGCAGCGCCTCGCAGAACTCGGCGAGGGATGCGTCCAGCTCCCAGCGGGCTCCGGCCGACGGTTCGCGGCCGCTCACCGGGTCCTCACCTTCGCTCTGGGCCGACGGTGGCCGCTCACCGTCCCAGGCGACGGATCCTCGCGGGCAGCTGATCGTCCATTCACCGTTCCAGCTCGTCTCCCGGCCCGGCGCGCACCAGGAGCCGCTGTACGTATGCACCGCGCCGCTGTCGTAGGTGATCACCACGGTGGCGGCGGCGTCGCCCGCGTACCAGCTCCATGGCGGGTTCGATGAGTTCGCGGTGACCGAGACGGGGTTGCCGTCCACGAGGACGCGCCCGGCGTCGAAGGCGTGGATCGCCATGTCGATGATCAGCGGATGGGCCATCTCCTCGCGGAAACCGCCGAAGCGCGGCGCCCGGTAGAACTGCGTGTCGAGGATCCCGGCGCCGCCGAGCTCGTCGGCGAGGCGCCGGGCCTCGTGCAGATGCGGGTTGTTGCGGCGGGACTGGGAGACCATGAACAGCTTCCCCGTGGTCTCGGCGTGACCGGCCAGCGAGACGGCCTCGGCGAGGGTGGCCGCGCAGGGCTTCTCCCCCAGCACCGGGTAGCCGGCGTGGAGGGCGTCGGCGGTGACCGGGTGGTGCGCGGCCGGGATCGTCACGTCGATGAGCGCGTCGGCGCCCGCTTGGCGAGCAATGGCCAGCGGGTCCGTGCCGGCGAGGATCCCCGGGCGTTCGTGCTCGGGGACCACTTCGGTGACGGCGTTCTCGGCGGTCCCGTCGATCACGTCGGCGACGCCGACGAGCTGCGCGGCCTCGGAGGCGAGCACGGTACGGATCCATGCCCGGCCCATCCCGCCGGCGCCGACGACGACGACTCTCACGGGCGAGTGCTCGTCGCCGGTGGCCGCGGTCGTCCCGGCATCGGGACGGGAACCCTCATGTGCAGACCTGTCGGCGGCGCTCATGCGCCCTTCCCGGCGGCCGCGGCGTCACCCACACCCTGGCCCGCGGTCCCCTTGACGAACCATTCCGTCTCGAAGCGGTCCAGCACCGGCACCTGGCGGTCCGCGACGGCCGGCCGGGCCCACCCGACTCCGTTGGCGATCACACGGCGTACCTCGGGCTGCTGGTAGACGGGGTAGTCCTGGTCGCCGGGGCTGAAGTAGAAGATCTTGCCCTTGCCCCGGCGGAACGTGCACCCGGAGCGGAATACCTCGCCGCCGCTGAAGGAGGAGACGAACACGAGCTCGTCGGGCACGGGGATGTCGAAGTGCTCCCCGTACATCTCCTGCTCGGGAATGATGATCGGGTGCGGGATGCCTTCGGCGATGGGGTGGCTGGGGTTGACGGTCCAGACCAGCTCGCGGTCGGCCTCGTTGCGCCAGCGCAGGGTGCAGGTGGTGCCCATGAGGCGGGTGAAGGGCTTGGACCAGTGCCCGGAGTGCAGCACGACCAGCCCCATGCCGGCCAGCACGTGCTTCTGCACGCGCTCGGCGACCTCGTCGGAGACCTCGTCGTGAGCCATATGGCCCCACCAGGTCAGCACATCGGTCTCGGCCAGCACCTCCTCGCTCAGACCGTGCTCGGGGTCATCGAGCAGTGCGATGCGCGTGGTGACGTCCTGGCCGTGGTGCTCGACGATGCCGTCACGGATGGCGGTGTGCATTCCGTCGGGGTAGATGTCCCGGACGCGCTGGTCGCGCTTCTCGTGGCGGTTCTCGCCCCACACGGTCACGCGCAGAGGCGGTGCGGTGGCGGAGGCGGAGGACGATGCAGCAGGGGTCGACATGGGTTGTCCTTTCGAGGGGGATGGTGGAGAGGGTCGGGCCTATTTCACGGCGCCGCCCGTGGCACCGGCGGCCACGTACTTCTGGGCGACGATCATGAGGATCACCGCGGGCAGCGAGGACAGCACCGCCGTGGACATCACGGCGCTCCAGTCGGTGTCGTTGGTGCCGATGTAGGTGTACAGGCCCAGCGTCACGGGCCGGATCGATTCGCCGGTGGTCAGGGTCAGGGCCATCAGGAAGTCGCTCCAGGCGAACAGGAACGAGAAGATGCCAGCGGTGATCAGCGAGTTGCGGCTGACCGGCATCACGATCGACCAGAACGCTCTCACGTGACCGCAGCCGTCGACGCGAGCGGCTTCGACGATGGAGGCCGGGAACGTCTCGAGGTAGGCGCGCATGATGAGGATCGCGAACGGGATGCCCTGCGAGGCGTCGGCCAGGATCAGGCCCGGGATCGAGTTCACCATCCCCAGCGGCGTGTAGACGGTGTACAGCGCGTTGGCGATAACGATGCCGGGAATCATCTGGCTGATCAGCACGAAGAACAGCAGCGCCGCAGTGCCCCGGATGCGGAACTGGGCGAGCGCATAGGCGCACGGGGCCGCGATCACGACGGACAGGGCGCACGCGCCGATCGCGACGATCAGCGAGGTGATGAGGTTCGGGCCCTGATCGGCGATCGCGCGGGAGTAGCCCGAGAAGTCCGGGTTCAGCGGGAGCCATTGGATGTTCAGGCTGTTGCCGGCCGGGGCCAGGGAGGCGTTGACCATCCAGTAGACCGGGAACAGCATGATCGCGACCAGGACGATGCCGATCACGGTGTGGAGGTAGGAGCGGCCCGGTCGGGTGCGGCGCGGGGCGCCGGAGAGGGCGGGCCCTGCGGAGTGGCCGGCGGGCGAGGCGGGAGCGGCGGTGCTCATCGGGGTCATCCGTTCTTCTCGGCGCCGGCGTTGGCGCGCAGGTAGACGAGGCTGAAGGCCAGGGCGATGAGGATCAGGATGTTGCTGAGCGCGGCGCCCTGACCGAAGTCGAACTCGACGAAGGACATCTCGTAGCTGCGGGTGGCGAGGGTCTGGGTGGCGTTGGCCGGGCCGCCGCCGGTCAGTCCGATGATCAGGTCGAGGACCTTGATCGTGTAGATCACCCCGAGCAGCAGCACCACGCTGACGACCGGCCGCAGCATCGGCAGGGTGATGTTCCAGAACGACGTCCAGCCCGTGGCGCCATCGAGCTGGCCGGCCTCGTAGAGCTCATCGGGAATGGATTGCAGGCCGCTGTAGAGCAGCACCACGTTGAACGGGATGCCGAGCCAGATGTTCACGATGATCACGGCGATCAGCGCTGTATCGGAGCTGTTCAGCCAGGGGATCGGGTCGGAGATCAGTCCGATCCCGGTGAGGAACTCGTTCAGTGCCCCGTTGTCCTGCTCCAGGATCCATCGCCACACCGCTGCCGAGACGATCATCGGCAGCAGCCACGGCAGCAGCAGCAACGAGCGCAGGAACCCGGACAGGGGGAACTTCTTGCGGAAATACAGTGCCAGGCACATGCCGAGCACGAACTGCCCGATGATGGAGCCGACCGTGAACAGTCCGGTGTTGCCCAGGGCCCGCAGGAAGATCGGATCGGAGAACGTGGCGGCGTAGTTGTCGAGGCCGACGAACGGGGCCTGGCCGTTGAAGAACGTCGCGAAGTCGTAGTTCTGGAAGCTCATCACGACGTTCTTGATGATCGGGTATCCGAAGAACAGGACCATGTAGAGCGCGGCCGGGGCGATGAACGCGTAGCGCACCATGAGGTCCCCGCGATGGCGGCGCCGCCTGGGCGTCCGTGGCGCTCCGCCGGACTCCGCGAGCCCCGACCTCGCGGCGGTGGGCTGGGTGGTGGTCATCATCGATCTCCTCAGCTGACGGTCTTGGCGGCTTCGTCGAACGCGTCCGCCGGGTCGGTGTCATCAACCAGAACCCGCTGGTTGGCGGTGTAGATCGCCTTGGCGGTGCGGGGCCAGTCGGGGCCGAGCTGCGCCGTGCGGGAGCGGGCGGTGGAGACCTGGTCGACGAAGGTCCTCAGGTCGGGGTTCTCCTCGGCGAACCGCTCCGCAGCGTCGGCGTCACCGGGGATCGTGTTGCGCTCCCCCGCCATGTACAGCTGGTTCTCCGGAGCGACGAAAGCCTTCAGCAGCTCGGCGGCCTTGCGCTGCTTCTCCTCGTTCCCCGTGATCGGAACGGTCCACACCTCGCCGCCCAGGGGTGCGACGGAGTCGTGCTCGGCGGTGGGCACGGGGATGGTGACCACGTCCCACTCCAGGTCCGGGGTGTCCGCGGTCAAGCCGGCGATGTTCCACGGCCCGTTGATGCACATCGCGGCGTTGCCGGCCTTGAACTGGTCGATCACATCGCCCTGGCCCCAGTTCACGACCGAGCGCGAGGCGAGCCCATCGCGAACCATGTCGGACCAGAAGCGGGAGGCACCGAGCACTCCCTCCCCGTCCAGATCCGTCTCATCGCCGTCGTTGGACCACATGAACGGCATGAACTGGAACGTGCCCTCGTAGCTGGCGATCGCGGAGAACGCGAAGCCGTAGCGGTCCTCGGTGGTCAGCGCCTCCGCGGCGGCGCGCAGCTCGTCCCAGGTCGTGGGAGGTTCGACGCCCGCGTCCTCGAGCAGCTGGACGTTGTAGAACAGGGCGATGGTGTTCACGGTCGGGGCGATGCCGTACAGGGTCCCGTCGTACATCCCCAGGTCGGCGACCGGCGCGGTGAGCCCGTCCGTGGTGATCCCGTAATCCGCCAGCGGTGCCAGAGCCCCGGAATCGGCGACCTGCTGGACGTTGGGGTTGTCGAGCATCAGCAGGTCCGGCAGGGTGCGCGAGGACCCCATCTGCAGGACCTTGGCGATGAGCTGGTCCCCGGGCACGCGCTCCCGGGAGAAGCTGAGACCGAGCTCCTCGGCGCAGGTGGTGAAGGTGCCGTTGATGGCGACGTCATCGGCCGGGGTGTTGTAGTAGTCCACGATCCGGATGGAGTCCGGATCTCCTGTCCCGCCGCCGGATCCGCACCCGGCCAGGCCCAGCAGCCCTGGGGCCGCCACGGCACCGAGGCCGAGAGCCCGACGGGTCAGGCCCGAGCGAGGCGGCGCGGTCGCCTCGAGGCGTGCCGGACGGGCCCGGGCGGGCGGATGGGGGCGTCGTGGCCGGGAGTTCGAAGACATCTTCGTCCTGCTTCCTCTGTCTCACGTCGGGTGGTGCGCGACGCGTATCGATTCGTATCGATAACGGGGACAGTCGTCGACGATGGCGAATGGGTTGGCTGTATCTGGCGCAGCGATGCCCGCGTCCCGACACCGGGTGGGCTCGCTGCGACGACCGCCATCATGGCGCAGCTTCTGCGTGGACGCAAGGCTCGGAGAGTCGGAGAACGGGGGCGCCCGCGGAGCTCCGCGTGCCAAGCCTTGCCGTTCGCGCAAGCTCTGGGCAGCAGCAGCGGTCCGCGGTCGACCGTGACGCGCCATCGATTCGTATCACTGCGCAGGGCGAGGGCGTCGCTCCTCCGCTCCGTCACAACCGGCGCCCGGCACCGGCACCGGCACCGGCACCGGCACCGGGCCGAGCGTCCGTGGGAATCAGGGCAGAGAGATCAGCGCCTGGACCGGAGCGTGGTCGGAGGGGTAGGAACCGTCGCGGTCCCGCGAGACGTTGATGGCGGCCTCGTGGGTGGTGATGTCCTCGGTGGTCAGCACCCAGTCGATGCGCTCACCGTCCTCGACCGGGTCCTCGTACCCGGGGAACGTGCCCCACGCCGGGGTGACCTGCTGTTCGGCGCTGTCCCAGGTGTCGACGGTCGGGCCGTCGGTGACCAGGGTCGTGTAGGCCCCCGAGTCATGGGCGATGGAATTGAAGTCGCCGGTGACGATGGTGGGCAGCTCATCGAGCTCACCACCCTCGAACAGCTCGATCATGGCCTCGCCGCTCGTGATCCGGGCTGGCTCCGACTCATGATCGAAGTGGGTGTTGATCATGGCGAACTCCTCGCCGCTGGCCAGGTCCTTGAGTCGCGCCCACACGACGATGCGAGTGACGTTGTTGCCCCAGGTGGCCGAGCCGATCACGTCCGGTGTGTCCGAGAGCCAGAACTGGTTCCAAGCGAGCACGTCGAACCGCCGGGCGTCGTAGAAGATGGCGGAGTACTCGTCGTTGCTCCCACCCTGGCGGCCGTACCCCACCATGCGATGACGCGGCAGCGCTTCCTCCACTGCGCTGAGCTGGGCATACTTGGCTTCCTGGACCCCGAGAAGACAAGGCTGCTCGCGCTCGAGGAGGTCGATCAGGATCGGCCGACGGTCCGGCCAGTGGTCGGGATCGCCCGGCTGCGTCTCGGTGGAGCGGTCCAGGCGGATGTTGAACGTCATCACGTGGAGACGCCCACGCGTCGCCCTGCCGATCAGGGGCCGGTTCGGGCCGCCCTTGCCTGGCGCGGCGGGAGCAGCGGCCGCGGGTGCGGCGAAGGCAGCGGCGGCCGTGGCCCCGGCGGCGGCGGTGCCTAAGCCGGAGATGAGCGTGCGACGGTCGATCGGGCGGGCCATGAGGATCTCCTGAGGTGGAGGGGAACAGGGGCGCGAGCCAGCCTAGGAACGGCACCGGCGTCGCGGGCCCCGAGCCCTCGACAGTTCACGACCTCGGCACCTGGGCGTCATCGTCGACCTGACGTCGGCCCCGCTGCCGCGCCGGCCTCGTGGATCACAGACCCTGATCGTCGAGCCAGTGGTAGCCGTGAGAGACGACTTCGAAGGGATCCATCGCGGTGCGATCGAGCTCGACCAGGTTCCACTCGACCTGCGAGGGCAGTGCTGAGGCCGCCCCGGCGAGGTCGGCGCTCCCGCACCCTAGGGGCACTTGGTCCGCAAGGGGATCATCGCTGAGCCCGGGCCCGTCCTTGAAGTGAACGAGGCGGACCCGCTCACCCAGACTTTGCACCAGTTCCGGCAGGGAGCGTCCGGCGGTGTGCGCCCAATAGAGATCGACTTCAGCAACCACCGAGCCATCCAGTTCCTCGAAGAATCGGTCGTATCCTCGCGAGCCGTCCTCGAGCTCGGGCCAGTCCCACCAGTGATTGTGATAGCCCACGCGCACTCCATGCTGCCCGGCCTTGTCCGCGAGCCGGCCGAAGGCCTCGGCGAAACGCTGCACACCGTCCCTCCGGGCCAGGATGTCGCGGCCGAAGCCCAGGACGTGTTCCGGCACGCTTGCCAACGCGACGGAGGTGCCGACGATGGCCAGTTCTTCCAGCAGCCAATCCATTTCCGAGGGAGCCGGGAAACGCGTGTGCACGGAGCTGACATCCAGCCCGGCCCGATCGATACAGCGCCGGAGCATCTTCGCGCGGGTGAGGCGGTCCCCACGGGACAGCGACGGGTTCCCGAGCCCGAACGGCTCCACTCCTTCGAACCCGATCTCCGCCACCCGCTCCAGAGTGCGCTCCGCATCCTCGGCCAGTGCATCGCGGACCGCGTACAGTGCCAGTCCCCTGCGTGCCATGCTTGTCCTCCTCGACAACCGCTTCCTTACTGTCGTTCAGTAAGTATGGTGGCCGGGAACCGTCGAGGCAAGGAAGAATTCGCTGAACGGCGTCAGCTATCCCGAGGAGTAGTCCGTGAACCCACTTCGTAGTCGCACGGCCGCCGAGACGGCGATGGCGATCCTGGATCTCGTTCGCCGCGAGTCCCCGATCTCCCGTGTCGAACTGTCTCATGCGACAGGCCTTACGGAGACGTCGATCTCCAAGACCGTACGCCGCCTCCTCGAGGCCGGCCTGGTCGAGGAGGCCGGACGGGACTCGACGGGGCGCGGCAAATCGCGCACCATGCTGAAACTTGCGTCGACCGCCATGTATGCCCTCGGTGTCGTCCTGGACGACACCAGGATCAATTGCGTACTGACCGACTTCAGTGGCGCGATCCTCGCAGCGAGAGAGCTGACGGGAACGCGCGGAGAGCTTCCGCATGATGTGACCGAGCGTGTGGCCGCGGCCGTGCTCGAGATGCTCAGCGCCGCCGGGATCGACAGCTCCGACGTCGCCGGGGCCTGTCTGGCGAGCCCCGGGCGATTCGACGCGGAGAAGAAGAAGCTGCGCCTCTCCAGCGTCGCTGCCGAGTGGGAGCACTTCGACGTGCAGGAACAGTTCACCGAACTCACCTCCATCCCCGCCACCCTCGAGAAGGACTACGGCTGTGCCGCCCTCGCGGAGCACTGGGTGGCGCGCGATACCCCCTCCGATTTCGTGACCGTCTACGTCGCCAACGGCATCGGCGCCGGGATCGTCATCGACGGCGAGCTCTATGGCGGACTTTCGTCGAATGCGGGCGAGATCGGCCACCTGCCTCTGGACCCGGACGGTCCGGAGTGCAACTGCGGCAATCGAGGATGCCTAGAACGGATCGCGGCGCCCCAGTACCTGGTCCGGGCCGCGATGGCGCGGCCTGAGCTTGCGCAGCGGCTCGGGCTCGACGGTGCCCGCGACACCATCCGGTCGGATTTCGAGAAGCTCGCTCGCGGCGCCGCACGTGGGGACGACGGAGCGCTCGAACTCATCTCCGGCGCCGCCGAACGATTGGCACAAGCGGTGCTGGGTCTGGTCAATACCCTCGACGCCGGTGAGGTGGTACTCGCCGGCCCCGCTCTGGAGTTCGTCGGCGACATCTTCGCCGCCACGATCCAGGAGGCATTGGATCACCTGTCGTTCATGCGGCCGGTGCACAGCGTGTCGGTTCGCCTCTCCGGCCTGGGGCTCGATGGCGCGGCCCTCGGTGCGGCGATCGCCGTGCTCCGCAACGAGGCCGCGGCGGTCTGACCACCCTTACCGCCTGATCCTTGGGGCGTTCCGGATCCGCTGACCTGGCCGGCGGCCCCTCGCCTGCTCCCGCAAGCGTCGCCGACCCCTTGACACGTCTACTTACTCAGGTTTAGAAAGGTAACCCAGCCCATCGCCGCGTCATACAGCGAGTTCAACGAGGAGCTTCACCATGGGAACGTCACAGTCACCGCACATCTCTCGCCGCAGTGCACTCAAAGCCGGCGCCGCATCCTCCGCGGCCGCCCTCTCTGCGCCCGCTCTCGCCGCATGCGGAAGCGGCGGGGCCGGAGGCGGGAAGACGGAAGTCCGGATGTGGTCGTGGTACAGCGAGCAGCAGGAGGTTCTGCCGAAGGTGATTGAGGCCTTCGAGGCCGACCATCCCTCGATCACCGTCACCAACCGCATCTTCGGCAGCCCCGATCAGTACCTCCCAGCACTGCAGGCCGCCGTGTCCGGCGGCGATCTGCCGGAGATTTTCGCGCCGCACACCCGCGCACTGGAGTACGGCAGGAACGGAATCAGTCTGGACATCAAGGCAGAGCTCGGATCCGAGTTCACCGATCAGTTCTTCGAGTCCGCGAATAACCAATACACCGAGGATGGAGCGCAGTACGCCATCGGATGGATGGCCCAGACCTTCGGCATCTTCTACGATCCCGCACAATTCGAGGACGCCGGGATCGACGGGGAGCCGGAGACCTGGGACGACCTGATCACTGCCTCTGCTGAGCTGCGAGACAACGGTATCGCGCCCTTGGCTGCGTCGTTCAACCCCGGAACGAGCGGCCTGGACTTCTTCCTCCCTCTCATCACCCAGGTCACCGATGATCCGACGTGGTACCTCAAACTCGACAAGGGTGAAGAAGGCTTCGAGTACACCTCACCGGAGGTGATCGAGGCACTCGAGTTGTTCGAGAAGATCGTCCAGGGCGACGTGTTCCAGGAGGGCGCCGGAGCGACCCAGGGCCCCGAGGCCACACAACTGTTCTATACCGGCAGGGCAGCGATGCTCTTCAGCGGTTCATGGACTCCCCAGGGTCTCGTGCAGGATGCCGACCCGGAGTTCGTGGAGTCCTACAAAGTCATGAAGAATCCTGCGATCAGCAGTGGGGCGCAGCACTGGACAGCGAACCAGGCAGGAGCAGGCTGGGCTGTCAGCTCGGAAGAGAAGAACCGCGACGCCACCTTGGAGTTCCTCCGGTATCTCTACTCCGAGGAGCAGTACTCGAGGCTCATGAACGAATCCAACTCGATGCCCGCGACCAAGGCAGCTGCGGAGGACATCGAGAATCCGGTGATGGAGCAGATGACCTCCTGGCTGGTCGACGGCGACGGTTGCCCCCACATCCCGTTCGGCCCCGGGTCCTCCGAGGTAGGCGGTCCGCTCGCCAAGATCCTCGATGGCTCCGGCACTCCTGAGCAGGTCGCGCAGGAGATGCAGGATGCCGTGATGAACGCCCGCGGATCCGCATCATGACCTCCACGGCGACGCGTGAGTCATCATCGCCCCCTGCCGTACCCGGCAACAACGTTCGTCGTCGACGAGGAGTGCCCCCGATCCGCCGCAAGGAGATGCTTGCCGGTTATGGGTTCGTCGTACCCACTGTCGTGCTGTTCGTTCTCTTCGTCGGCTATCCGATCCTCCGCACCGTGTACCTCAGCACGACTGAATGGAGCGGGTTCGGCGAAGCGTCGTTCATCGGATTGGAGAACTACGCGCGGGCCGCCTCCGACCCCGTGACGCGCCGCGCATTCCTTCTCACCGTGGCGTGGGCACTGGTCACCACTGCCCTCCAGACCGCCATTCCCCTGGTGATCGCAGCCATGGTCGCGTCGGTCCCTGGCCCGATCTCGGTGCTCGTCCGCACCGCTCTCTTCATGCCGGGAATCGTCTCCTTCGTGGTCTCCGGCGTCCTGTGGAGACTGATCTATGACCCGAACTTCGGGACCCTTAACGCCGCCATCCAGAATCTCGGGTTTGAGAGCTTCAACCATCCCTGGCTCGGATCTGCGAACTCGGCGATCCCGGCGCTCATGGTAGTGGCAGTGTGGCAGGGGCTCGGAATGAGCATGCTCATTCTCTTTGCCGGCATCCAAGGGATCGATCCAGGCCTGCAAGAGGCTGCGATGGTCGATGGCGCGGGCACGCTCCAGCGATTCCGGCACGTGACGTTGCCCAGCCTCCGATACGTCACCGCGATCGTCATTGCCCTGAACCTCATGAATGGGTTCAAAGTCTTCGATCTGATCTATGTCATGACCGGCGGCGGCCCGAACAACAGCACTCAGGTGTTGGGCACCTATCTCTACGACCTCGCCTTCGGCTCGACCTCGGGCTCGGTCCCACAGCTGGGCTACGCCTCTGGTCTGTCGGTGATCGTCATGGCTCTGTGCACCGTCGCCGTGCTGTTCCAGATGCGGCTGAGCAGGAGGGCCTCCCGATGAGCACATTGAGCGCATCCAGCACCACAAGCACATCGAGCACCTCACGCGGATCGAACACGTCGATGCGCACACAGGCCCGAGCGGGACGGTGGCTGAACAGCACCATCCTGCTCATCATCAGCATCGCGACCGTCTACCCCTTCGTCTGGATGATCCTCACCTCGATCCGGGAGTCCAATTCGGTCTTCGGTGGCTCCTTCCTGCCAGAGCGGATCACCTTCGATGCGTATGCCAGAGTCCTCGAGTTCACCGGCTTCATCGGCCACTACTGGAACTCCATCTGGATGACCGTCGCGACCTGCAGCATCGTCCTCGTGCTCGCCACACTGTGCGGCTATTCGTTCGCGAAGCTACGTTTTCCGTTCAAGAACACGATATACATCGCGCTCTTGTCGACGCTGATGATGCCGGGCACGGCGCTCATCATTCCCGTGTATCTGCAACTGCGCACCTTCGGTCTACTGGACACGCAGCTCGGCCTCATCATCGTCTACGCGTCCGGGGCCGCACCGTTCTCCATGTTCCTCATGCGAGCCTTCTTCGAATCGTTGCCCGATGAGCTCGTCCACGCTGCGCGTGTGGATGGAGCGGGAGAGCTGATCGTGTTCCTGCGCGTGGTTCTCCCTCTGGCCCGGCCAGGCATCGCCACGGTACTGATCTTCCAATTCCTCACGACGTGGAACGAGTTTCTCATGGCCAACACGATCCTACAGAGCCCCGAGAAGCTACCACTGCAGCCCATTTTGTTCTCCCTTCAAGGGGAATACTCCACGGACTGGACGACACTCAGTGCCGGCTTAACCCTCTCGGCAATTCCCGTCGTCCTCGTCTATGTCTTCCTCCAACGACAGTTCGTCGCCGGGATGACGCTAGGCGCAGTCAAGAGCTGACAATCACCAACCCAAGAGAATCGAGACACCATATGAGCATCGAATCGATCATCGTGAATGTTCGCGACGTCACCACGTCCCGGACCTTCTACGAGAAGCATCTTCAGGCCGAGGTGCTGGAGGAGAGCACCGATCACGCTCTGCTGGACGTGGTCACCGCGACGATCCGTCTCCAGCGCGTCGACGGCAGTCTTGAGTCGGCGTGGTCGACCGACGATCTGCACCGCGGCTTCCGTCATATCGGCTTCAAGGTCTCCGACACGGATCGACTCTTCGCCCAGATCGAATCCGACGGAGCTGCGATCCACCTCGCACCGATCGATGCCACCGGTGGTGTGCGCATCGCCTTCTTCTACGATCCGGACGGAACTCTCCTCGAACTGGTGCAGGGCGATCTGAAGTATCACGAGGTCGTGGATGAACAGCTAGTGGAAGCGGAGCATGCGCTCGGGGTCCCGCAGCGCCCCCGCTTCGACCACGTTGCCGAGACCGTCGAGAGCTTCGAACAGACGGAATCCTTCTACGCCCCGCTCGGCTTTCGGCACCACGGGACCATCGAGCAAGCGCACGATCCGCGAGGCTTCCGCATCCGGTTCCTCAAAGAGTCCGACAGCGTGCTCGAGATCTTCACCTACGACGCCGAGACGGTCTCGCCGCAGCATCGTCCCGGCGCTCCCGGCTTCGACGCCGTCGTGCTCCGCGACGGCGGGGGATGGCCGCCGGCCGGTTCCACGCCGGTGTCCGATGCGGCCCTCGATCCGGACGGTCTCCCCCTGCGCCGGGCCGGCGCATGAGCTCAGCCGGCCTCCCCCGGCCAGGGGCCTCAGCATGGACCCGCCCGCTCGGCCGTACCCAACTGCGGGTCTCCGCGCTCTGTGCAGGTGGCGGCGTGCTGGGATCCGTTCCCCAGATCTTCGGTTACGAGGTCAGCCGGGACGACGCCTCCGAACTTCTGGCCGCACTCTTCGATTCGCCGATCACGTTTATAGACACCTCCAACGGGTACTCCGGAGGTGAGAGTGAGAAGCGCATCGGCGACGCTGTGCGCAAATATGGCGGCGTGCCCGCGGATATGGTGATCGCCACGAAGGTCGATGGGCGTGACGGCGAGTACTCCGCCGAGCGGGTGCAAGCGTCTATCTCGGAATCTCAGCGAAGACTCGGTATCGACGCATTCCCCCTGCTGCATCTGCACGATCCCGAGTACTATCCGGACGTTGACTTCTTCGCGCCCGGCGGTGCCGTCGATGCTCTGCTCGCAGCGCGACGGGACGGGGTGGCAGAGCATCTCGGGATCGCCACGGGAAGCATCGAGCTGGCTCACCGATTCCTCGATACGGGGGCCTTCGACGTGCTGCTCATGCACTCCCGGTACACACTGATCGATCGCAGCGCCGACGCGCTGTACGACCGAGCCGCAGCCGACGGGGTCGGCATTATCAATGCTGCCGTGCTCGGCGCTGGAGTCCTCGCCCGCCCTCAAGAGCCTCATACGCTCTACGGGTATCTTCCCATCAGGGATGAGGTCCTGCACGCCGCGCGACGGATGGAGGCCGTCGCAGATTCCGCGGGAGTAGCCCTTTCGACGCTGGCCCTACAATTCTCCGTGCGAGATCCGCGAATCTCATCCACCGCCGTCGGATTCAGCAAGGCGTCCCGCATCGCTCAGACTCTTGACGCCCTCGCGACGGAGGTCGCACCGGAGGTCTGGGACGAGATCGAGGAGCTCGTGCCCGCGCAGGAGTTCTGGTTGCATTGAGGGCCGCCGCCCAGCGCACCCGGACCGACCACCCGGTCAAGACGGTCACGCCGGTGCCATCCGCGATTACTGAGCGTTCGCGCTGGTCAAATCAAGGTTCGATCTCGGACGCCCGGTCACCTCGTCCCAGTACCAACTCTTCCTTGCACAGCCGGACGCCGCGCGGTTGAGACCTCTTCGGCGGCGCTCATAGGATCGCGCTCACCGATGAACATGTGAGCTGGCGCACCGGCGAACTCGGCTAGGAGAGGCACCGCGATGAGCGATCCGTCGAACCAGGACCCCACCAGTAAGCACCGCGAGGAGGGTTTCGAGAAGCAGGACATGGCCCAGCCCGGGCTGACCGGTGACATGTCCGCCCAGCCCGACCACGGCGAGGAGAGCTATGTCGGGACCGATCAGCTCACCGGCAAGGTCGCTCTGATCACAGGCGGCGACTCCGGGATCGGGCGCGCCGTCGCCATCGCCTATGCCCGCGAAGGGGCCGACGTCGCGATCGTGCATCTGCCCGAGGAGCAGGCCGATGCCGACGAGACCAAGAGCTGGGTCGAGAAGGCGGGCCGGAAGTGCCTGAGCCTCCCCGGTGACGTCCGTGAGGAGCAGTTCTGCACAGAGGCCGTCGAGCGCACGGTCAGCGAGCTGGGCCGCCTGGATCTCGTCGTGCTCAACGCCGGCTATCAGAAGGACCGCGAGGGCTTCGACAAGCTGCCCACCGAGGAGTTCGATCGAGTCTTCAAGACGAACCTCTACGGTCTGATCTGGACGGCACGAGCAGCCGTGCCGCACTTGCAGGAGGGCAACTCGATCATCACCACCTCCTCCGTCCAGGCGTATCAGCCGAGCCCCACGCTCATCGACTACGCGATGACGAAGGCCGCGCAGGTCGCCTTCACCCAGGCACTCGCTCAGGAGCTGGGTCCCAAGGGCATCCGCGTGAACGCCGTGGCTCCGGGCCCGATCTGGACGCCGCTGATCCCGGCGACCGGGTGGCCCGAGTCCCTGCCCGAGTTCGGTCAGAGCACGCCGCTGGGGCGGGCCGGGCAGCCGGCCGAACTGGCGGGGGCCTACGTCTACCTGGCTTCGGAGCAGTCCTCGTACGTCTCGGGCGCGGTGCTGCCGGTCACCGGCGGCAAGGGGGTCTGAGCGAAGAGTTGCCCTCCCGCCACCGATCTCGAAGCAGGCCGCCACCCACAGCGGCGCTCCACTGCAGAAGGAGAGCACCATGATTCAGCGCGGAAGCGACAAGAACGGACCGAACCTCGACGACGAGCTCAAGCACGAGACCAGCGGCATGGTCGACGGCACCCAGCCCGACCACGTCGAGGAGTTCCGCCAGACCGAGCCGATGCCGGACGACACCGACGCCGACGAGGTCGAGGATGCAGCCGGTATGACCGGCAACGAGGTCGACGCCGAGCTCGTCTGGGAAGAGGACAGCGAGAACCCAGGCGCATCAGACGCCTGACCGGGCACGACCCACACAGACGCTCCCGTTCGACGTCACGTGATCTCGGACGGGAGCGTTCCCTTGCCGGGGAGCCTCCCTCACGGTCCGCAGTGGTGCAGGATTCAGCAGTCCGCGACGAGCCGAAGCAGGACGCGGGCACCGAACCGGATCGCGTCGACCGGGACACGCTCGTCGATGCCGTGGAACAGCGGAGCGAAGTCGAGGTCGGCGGGCAGCTGCAGCGGAGCGAAGCCGTACCCGTCGATGCCGATCTGCGCGAGCTGCTTGTTGTCGGTGCCGGCGCTGAGGCAGTAGGGCACGAGTTCGGCGCCCGGATCCTCGGCGAGGATGGAGCGGTGCATCGCATCGACGAAGGGCGTCTCGTGCGGCGCGTCCAGCGAGATGCCGATCTTGTCGACGATCACCTCGACATGCTCGCCGGAGAGCTCGTCGATCAGCGCCAACAGGTCGTCCTGGTGCCCGGGCAGGAAGCGGCAGTCCAACTCCGCCTCGGCCGTCTGCGGGATGACATTGCCCTTGTACCCGGCGTGGAAGGTGGTCACGTTCGCGCTGTCGGCGAGGGTGCCGGTGACGAACTGGCGGGCCCCACCCAGCAGCGGCAGGAAGGACTCGACGTCCTGTTCGTCCCATGGGGTGCCGGTGATCGAGGTGACCCGGTCGAACAGCGTGCGGACGCTCGCCACGTACTCGCGCGGGAAGACGTGGTCGTCGATCGCCGCGACGGCCCGCGAGAGACGCACGATCGCGTTCTCGTCGTTGGGTACGGAGCCGTGGCCGGCGCGGCCGGTGGCTCGCAGCCGCATCCACGCGTACCCCTTCTCCGCGGTCTGGAGCAGGTAGGCGCGCACATCCTGCCCAGTCGCCCGGTCCGGAAGGGTGATCGAGTAACCGCCCACCTCGCTGATCGCCTCCGTGCATCCCTCGAACACGTCGGGGCGATTGGCGATCATCCAGCGCGATCCGTAGGTCCCGCCCGCCTCTTCGTCGGCGAACATGATGATCACCAGGTCGCGCGGCGGCTTCTGGCCGGTTCGGGCGAGGTGACGGACGACGGCGAGGATCATGCCGTCCATGTCCTTCATGTCCACCGCGCCGCGGCCGTAGAGGACGTCGTCGACGATCTCGGCGGCAAAAGGATCCACTGACCAGTCCTCGGCGTGAGCCGGCACCACATCGAGGTGACCGTGGATGACCAGACCGCCGCGCTCGCGATCCGATCCCGGGACCCGCACGACGACGTTCGCGCGGCCGGGCCGGGATTCGATGATCTCCGGTGCCAGGCCGACCTCTTCGAGCTGGGCGACGACGTAGTCAGCGGCCGTGCGCTCCCCCGGTCCCCACGTGGCCGGATCGTGGCCGCCGTAGTTGCTGGTGTCGATGCGGATCAGATCGCGCGTGATGCGCACGGCCTCGTCCTGAACGAGGGCGAGCTGCTCATCGGTGGCGGCGGTGATGGTCACCGGGGTTCCTTCCGTCGGGGTACTGCGGTGGGTCCTGCAGCAGCGGGGCCAGCTGCACGATAGTGGGGCGGTCCGTGCCCGGGGGCGTCCCGGGGACGGCGACGTCCGCGCCTGCGCGGTGGTCGACCCCGAGCAGTGAGCGGATCCGGTCAGCCCGGGCGGCATCACCGGTGGCTGCGACCAGCTTGTCGCGCAGGGCGGGCGCGGGCAGCGGGTTCTCCGGTGCCCCGAGTGGCCGATCGGCATGCGCCGTCAGGGTGCGGCCATCGGTGGTGCGCAGCACGACCTCCGTCCAGAAGTCTCGACGGCCGGCGCCAGCCCGGGCAGGGCTGCTCGACCCGGCGGGACCACCTGACACGGGAGGATCCTCGGGCGCGGCGGGGCCCGCCTGGCTCCGGAGCCCAGGGGCTCCGGCGGGCGCGGGAACGTGTTCCCGGCGGATCCGGGCGCCGACCTCTGCGACCAGCGGGTCCAGGCTGCCTCCGGCGAGATGCTCGAGGGAAGGCTTGTGACCCAGGAGGATCAGGGCGACGACGGCCTCGACGCTGAAGCGGGCTTCCTCTGCGGTCCGCGGAGCCGTATGGATCAGTGCCGCATCAGCGCCCGGGCGCATCCGCACGGTCACCGAGGCGATCTCTCGTGCGCGCTCAGAGGCGGATCCCTCGAGCCCGGCCGCGAGGGCGAAGGCGGCATCGGACGCGGCCATCGCTGCTGAGCAGAAGGGGTAGCGCTTGAACCAGAGACCGGGGTCCAGCAGCGCCCAGGCGGTGCCGGGGGCCGGGCCGGTGGAACCGTCGATCCGAGCACCGGAGCCGCTGCCCACGGCGTCCCGGGCCATCCGTGGCGTCCCGAGACCGGCCACCACCGCACGCCGTCCCTCCTCGGGGACGCCGTGAGCGGCGAGCAGCCCGGCGGGGCCGAGCACGGCGTCCTCGGCCGTGCGGAGGCCCGCCTGGGCCCAGCCGACGGCGTCGACGCCGCTCTGGGATGCGAGACCGGCGTGCAGCGGCTTACCCGAGGTGCCGAACTGCGCACGCACACCCCCGGCCCTCGAGGCGGCGACGGAAAGTGCTGTGGCGACCTGGGAGACGGGCAGGGAGCGCAGGTGCGCTCCGGCGGCCGCCGCCGCGACCGCACCGGCGGTTCCGGTGGGATGCCATCCCGCCTGGTAGTGCATCGGCCCGAGAGACTCGCCGAGTCGGGCCATCACCTCCAGCCCGACGGTGTAGGCGGCCAGCAGCCGGTCGATCGGGTCGTCCGGGCCGGCCAGGGCGAGGAGGGCGGGCACGAGCACCGCGGAGGGGTGGCCCCGAACCAGTTCATGGGTGTCGTCGAGATCGAGCAGGTGAGCCTGGAATCCGCCGACCAGGGCTGCGCGCGATGGTGACAAGGCGTGCCCGCTGCCGATCACAGCCCGCGGGTCTGCCGGGGTGCCTTCGGCCAGGGCCCAGTCCAGGAGCCCGTCGCGATCTGCACGGGCGGACGGGTCGGCGTCGACGGCGAAGGATGCGGCGATGACATCGGCCACCGCCGTGCCGGCCGCGTCCCGCAGCCAGTCTGCGCAGGAGGGGTCCGAGAACGGGTCGGCCTCGTGCACGGCCCGGGCGAGAGCGTCCCGGACGGACTCGTCGGCGCTCTCCGGAGCGTTCACGCTCACCCCAGCGGACCCCTCGTATCCAGTGGAGAGCGGCCCAGGCCCGGGGCCTCCTCCCCCGGCTCCTCGGCGCTCTGTCCGGCCGCCGGCGCGGGCGGCCGTGGACCGCTGGTCTCACGCAGGAACCGCTGTGTGCGCTCCTCGCGCGGGGTCGAGATGACCTCGCGAGCCGGTCCCTCCTCGACGATGCGGCCTCCATCGATGAAGACCACGCGATCGGCGACGTCGGCGGCGAAGGCCATCTCGTGGGTGACGATGACCAGGGTGATGTTCTGCTCTGCGAGGTCCTGGATCACGGCGAGCACCTCCCCGACCAGTTCGGGGTCCAAGGCGCTGGTGGGTTCGTCCAGCAGGATCGCCGAGGGCTGCGCACCCAGGGCACGGGCGATCGAGACACGCTGCTGCTGCCCGCCGGACAGCGTCACCGGGAACTGCTGCATGGTCGTCTCGGCGATGCCCACGCGCTCGAGGAGCTCGCGCGCCCGCGAGGCGGCGTCCGCCTTCGAGGTCCCGCCGGCGGTCATCGGGTCCATGACATTCTGCAGCGCCGTGCGATTGCGGAAGAGGTTGTAGCTCTGGAACACCATGGCTGTCTTCGAGCGCAGCGCTCGCTTCTGAGGGCCCGTGATGCGGGGCGCGACGACGCTGACGTCGTCGATGCCGATGGTCCCCGTGTCGGGGGCATCCAGCAGGTTCAGGCAGCGCAGCAGGGTGGACTTCCCCGAGCCGGAGGGCCCGATGATCGCGACCACCTCGCCGGTCCCGACCTGGAGATCCACGCCGTCCAGGACGGTGTTCTCTCCGGACCTGCCGTGAAAAGTCTTGCTGAGGTCTTTGACGTCGATCATGCGGGGTTCACCTCACGTAGGCGCGGCTGAGGCGCTTCTCGAGTCGGCCCTGCAGCCAGGAGTAGGCGATCACCAGGAGCCAGTACACCAGCCCCACAACCAGGAAGGTCTCGAAGAACCGGAAGGATGCGGAGGCGACGATCTTGGCCTCGGCGAACAACTCGGTAAGGCCCAGAGTGAAGGCCACCGAGGTCTCCTTGAGCAGGGAGATGAAGATGTTGCCGGTAGCCGGCAGGGCGTTGTAGGCGGCCTGAGGGATGATGTAGCGCCGGTAGACCTGCGGCGCGGTCATCCCCGTCGCCAGACCGGCTTCCAGTTGTCCGCTGTCGACGCTGGTCAGGGCGGCGCGGAAGATCTCCGCGAGATACGAGGACTCCTTGAGGGAGAACCCGACGATCGCGGCGGTCAGCGCGTCCATGGTCGACAGCGAGGGGATCAGCTGCGGCAGCCCGTAGTAGATGAGGAACAGCTGAACCAGAGTGGGGATCCCACGGAACAGAGAGACGTACAGCTGGGCCAGCTGATCCAGCACGGGGATCTGCAGGAAACGGATCAGCGCGACGAGCAGACCGATCAGGATGGCGAACACCATCGAGGCGACGGCGATCAACAGTGTGATCGGCAGGAACTTCAGCAGCTGGGGCAGTACCTCCAGCATGTATGCCGGATCGAGATCCATCGATCAGCTCCCTTCGTAACCCTCTGGCTCCGTGGTCACGTCATCGCCGTAGTACTTCTGGGACAGCTCGACCAGGGTGCCGTCCTCATGCAGCGCGGCGATCTGCTCGTTGAACTGAGCGACCAGCTCGGAACCCTTCTCGAAGGGGAAAGCCACCGACTCCCAGGCAATCGGGTCTCCGACGAACTTCAGGTCCGTGCCGTTCTCGGCCATCTCGGCGAGAAAGATGCCGGTGGAGTTGATGTACCCGTCCACGCGGCCGGAGAGCAGATCCTGCATGGCGCCATCGCGTGTCTCATAGGTGCGGATCTCGACGTCCACGCCGTGTTCGGAGATCCAGTTCTCCAGATGAGTGGTGTTGTTCGATCCCAGCACGCCGGCGATCGTGTGCCCGGCGATGTCTTCGAGCTCGTTGAGCTCGTCGTTGTCGCCGGTGGTGACGATCGTGGCGCCCATGTAGGCGTACGGATCGGTGAAGTCGTACTGCGCGGCGCGCTCCTCGGTCACGGCAACGTTGTTGGCGATCGTGTCGAGTTTGCGGGCCTCCAGCTGTCCCATCAGGCCGGAGAAGTCGGCATTGGTCCAGTCCACGCTGCGGCCCAGGTTCTCCGCGATGGTCTCGATCGCCTCGACGTCGAATCCGACGAGCGTGCCGTCCTGCTGGTAGCTGTTGGGGAAGGACTGGCCGGTGGACCCGGCGCGGATGGCGCCGGAGTCACCACCGCTGCACGCCGCCAGCAGCGCCGGGAGGGCCAGCGCAGAGAGGGTGAAGGTGCGTCGCTTCATGAGGAGAGTCCTTTCAAGAGCTCGGTGTGACGTGCCTGCCAGCCGGCGTAGGCGACGTCGTCGAGGGGGCGGATGTAGAAGTCGGTGATGTGGCCGAGGCCGAGGTCCCGGCTGCCGACAGGCTCGAAGCCGAGCCGGCGGTAGTACGCGCCCAGCCAGGGATGATCCTGGGCGGTGCCCAGCGAGACCGCCGGGGCATGGAGCTGACCGATCAGAACCTGCTGCTCCAGCTGGCTGAGGAGCGAACGCGCCAGGCCCTGCCCGGCGTGGCTCGGGCGGGTGGCGAGCCAGCCGATGTGCGGCAGCCCCAGATACCCCGGGTTCGGTCCCCACGGCATGCGCAGGGAGACGGTCGCGATGAGGGCGCCGTTCTCGTCGCACGTGCCGTAGGCGATGTTCTGGCGCAGATGCGTCAGCACATCGTCTCGAGAGGCCTGCGAGGCACCGAAATGCACTCCGAGCTCGACGTTCGCTGAATAGGCGGCCTGCAGCAGATCACGGTACTCATCGGCGCGCTCGGGCTGGATCTGTTCGAGCCGAGCCAACCCCGGCCGGCTGGTCGCGCTCTGTCCCGTCTCGGAGCCGGTCACGAGGCGGATCCGTCGGACGGTGCCGATCCGGCCGGGCCGGGCCTCGTGGACTCACCGGCGGGCAGCCCGGCGGCGTCGGCCGCGGCGAGGACATCATCGATGGCCGCACCGGTCTCCCCGAGATAGGCGCCCGCCTCCAGCCAGGAACGGATCATCGTCGGCTCGAAGCGGGAGGCGACACGCTCGTCCTCGGCGAGGACGTCGGCGAGGTGCCGGCCGGTCTCGACCGCGGCCATCGACGCGTCGTACACGATCTGGTGGGCAGTCTGCTTGCCCAGCTCGCGACCGATCTCGAACATGGCCTTCTCGCTGAGGATCAGTCCGCCCTGCAGCTCAAGGTTGCGCGCCATGGCGTCCTCGTGCACGACGAGCCCGGACAGGATTCCGCCGAGCGTCTTCAGCTGCGCCGAGAGGTAGAGATGGATCTCGGGAAGGGCGATCCATTCCGCCCTCCAGCTGATCGCATCGCGCTCGTGGACGGTCGCAGAGCCGTCCAGGACCAGCGCCATGGCGTGCTTGATGGGCGCGGTCAGCGCCGCGGCACCCTCCAGCAGTGCGGGATTGCGCTTGTGCGGCATGGTGGTCGACCCGATCTTGCCGGCAGTGAAGGGCTCCTCGACCTCGCCGATCTCGCTGTGCATGAGGGTGGACAGCTCGGTGGCGATCTTGCCGAGCGTGGTGGAGATCAGTCCGAGCACGGTGGCGTACTCCGCGATGCGGTCCCGGGCGGCCTGCCAGGCGATCCGCGGCGTGGCCAGCTCCAGGCGCTGCAGCGTCTCCCGCTCGATCTCGCGACCGCGCCCCTGGAAGGACGCGTAGGTGCCCACGGCCCCTGAGACGTTGCCGGTCAGCACATCCGGGGTGACGCCGTCGAACCTTTCGAGGTGGCGCAGGGCCTCGTCCAGCCAGATGGCGGTCTTGAATCCGAATGTCGTGGGCAATGCCTGCACGTAGTGCGTCCGCGCGGCCATCGGGGTGTCCCGGTGCGCCGCAGTGAGGTCGCGCAGTGCGACGGCGACAGCGGTCAGGTCCCGCCGCAGCGGGACGATCGCGGCCTTGATCTGCAGGATGGTGCCGGTGTCGACGATGTCCTGCGTCGTCACGCCGTAGTGGACCCATTCCCCGTACTCACCCGAGGCGTGCTGGAGAGCGGTGACCGTGGCGTTGAGCGAGTGCATCGCCTTGGCACCCTCGGCAGCGATTGCCGAGAGATCGAAGTCGCCGTGGGCCGCGCGCTCGATCGCGTCGGCCGCCTCGCGCGGGATCACACCCAGTGCACCCTCGGCCGCGGCGAGGGCCGCCTCGACGTCCAGCTGACAGCGCAGGCGATTCTCCTCGCTCCAGATCTCCCGCATCTCTGGGGTGCTGAAGCTGTTGCCGATGGTCAGCATGTCGACGACGTGGGAAGCCACGGGGGTCCTTCCGTGAAGGTGGGTCGGTGGATGCATGGGGGCACCCGGATGCCCGGGCTGCGCTCCGTGCCCTGGCGAAGGCGTCGGGGGCGACAGGTCTCGCGGAGGCCTGCAGGCGCATGGAGTGGCCCGATGCATCGGGTCGGTCGTCCATAACGCTACGTGATGCAGGGGCTAATGTGACGCTTTGCGTCGCATTGTGAGCCGAATGTGAGCCCCAGGTAACGGTGGGCGTGCGGAAGGCCACTCCGACCACCGCCGCGCCCTGCCGGATCGGTCCTGTCGCGCGTCCCGCCGACCCGGCCGCGGGCGACGCCTCATGCTGGAGCATCCCCGTTCGACCAGGAGGCGACCGGATACCCGCGCACAGACGCGACCTCTCCCTGACCCAGCTGACGTACTTCGTGACGGCTGCGGAGGCTCGCCGTCGTCGAAGACGTCGCGTGGCGAACCACGGACCTGCGGGTCGACGACAGCGGTGACCCGCTCGCCGACCTGACGCCTCTGCTCCAGCTGTGGCTACCGCAGAAGCAGGACTACCTCACACGTGCGGTCGATCCGACGTCGGCCCCGTCGTACGGCGTGCCGGGCGATCAGTGATGACTCTCGCGGTGGTCGGTGGGGGCGCGAGAGCTTTCCCGGCGTCGCGCACGGCGCGCGCCGAAGGGCGACACGGAGCGCCGCTCCCTGCCCGCCTCGACGGCCGGGCAGGGAGCGCAAGCGATCAGTCGTCCAGGTGCTCGATCGCGTAGTCGGCCTGTTCCTGCGTGAACTGGCCTCCGTACTCCGACGTCAACTGGTCGCGGATGGCTTCGGGCGACATGTCCATGGTGTCCCGATACGAGCGGGCGCTCTCCAGCGCATTCTCGTTCCAGTCCGCCTCGATGGTGTCGATGGCGTACTGCGCCTCCTCGGGGAGGAACTGCTCGCCGTGCTCCGAGGTGAGCTGGTCGTAGATTCCCTGCTTGGACATGTGCATGGTCTCCGAGTAGCTCTCGGCCGAGGCCAGCGCATTCGCGTTCCAGTCCGCCTCCACGTTGTCCACGGCGTACTGCGCCGCCTCATCGGAGAACTGGTCGGCGTACTCCGAGGTGAGCTGGTCGAACAGCCCCTGCTTGGACATGTGCAGCAGATCGGAGTAGCTCTGGGCGCTGTTCAGCGCAGAGGTGTATTCCGCCGGGACATCATCCTCAGCTGGCGCCTCCTCCTCGGCCGGCGCCTTCTCCTCGGCGGGGGCTTCCTCAGTGGGCGCGTCGTCCCCCTCAGCTGCCGCCTCCTCCGCAGGGTCCTCATCGGCCGGGGCGTCGTCGACCGGTGCCTCGGCCTCCGCAGGCTCCTCGACGTTCTCGACGTCGGCGGGTTCGGCGACCGCAGTCTCCGTTTCGCTCGGCTGAGGATCTCCACTTCCTGAGAGGGCGATGGCGGAGCAGCCGCCGACGAGCACCACGAACAGAGCGATGCACCCGCAGCCGGCAGCGAACAATCCTCTTCTCTTCTTCCGCGACGGCGCAGGGGCATTGGGTGGGACGGCAGCCGAGTCATCGCGGTGCGGTCCGGGAGCACCGGCGCCGACATTCGGGGCGGGCGGCAGATTCGAGGCCGACGGATCGTCGGGCGTGGGCGCATTGCTGTTCACAGCTGCACTCCATTCTGTGTACATGGTGAGGACCCTGGGCACGGGCGTGCCAGGGCTACTGCTGAGAAAAGAGGCCTGCTGCGGATACGTGAGCTCGACGAGGGTCAGGATCTGCGACGAGCATCGGCGTCCGACGCGATGTCGGAGGGGAACACCTACCGGTTGGGGCCTTCAGGAGAAAAGGTACGAATGGGGTCAGACAGCCGACGCCTCGAATCGGGCGTGGCCGCGGAGTGGTCGTGCCGAGAATTCACCGATACGCCCCGACCAGTCCTTGTCCCTATCGCCGCACCTGTGCGGGGTTCCGGGAGTTCTACGATGCCCGTGTGCTGCTGCTTTCGGATCCGACGCTCCTCGATATACCCGTCACCGAGTGCGGTGACGACCTGGTCGACATCCGGACCGCTCCGGACCTGCTGCTGGACCGGCGCAAGGAGGATCCGGAAGGGGCCTGGGCCACGCTCAGACGCGGCGTGCTCGATCGGCTCGTGGTCGCCCAGCGCGCCCTGCCGGACGGGATCCGGATCCTGGTGGTCGAAGGCCACCGTCCCGTCACGCTGCAGCATCGATATTTCGACGAACGCTGCCAGGATCTCGCCGGGCAACATCCCCACTGGTCCGCTCAGACGGTTCATGTCGAGGCGAGCGACGGCGCCTGCTTCACAGATTCCGGGAACATCACGGCGAAGGCGCGATGGTGGCGCGACACGCTGGGAACAGCCCTCACCCGTGCCGGCCTCGTGAACTACCGACCTGAGTGGTGGCACTGGTCGTTCGGAGACCGGTACTGGGCCGCCGTGACGGGGGCCGAGAGCGCGATCTACTCGCCTCGCTGATCACGCGGCCGAGCCTCCGCGCTGACCAGCGTCGATGAGTCGGCACACCGACACTGATACGTCAAGAGAGCACGTCGGGTTCGCCGGGCGGCCTTTACACGCCGTGCTCTACTTAGGTGATGAACACTCTCTCTGCCACCCGCCGCCGGATGACCCGTGACGAGGCGCTCGCGTGGAACTCGAACTGGTCCCTCGCCGACATCCGCCTGATCGGGGAGAACTTCGATCGCATCGGGGCGCGGACGTTCTACCGCACCCAGTCCAACGGCAGCATCACCGCGCAGGACGAGAACGGGCGCTCCCTGATGTACATCCATCCCGGGTATGTCCAGTTCCGCAAGGGCCTCGCCCCGACGGACCGCCCGGATCAGCAGGTCGAAGGGTTCGACCTCTCCACCGCGCAGCCCCGCGAGAAGACGCCCGCCAAGGGGGAAGAGGTCCTGACCATCTGCCCGTCCTGCTTCTACGCCATGCCCTACACCGGGGTCTGCGACACCTGCGGCTGAGACCCACCGATCAGGGCCCGGCCATCGAGCGCAGTGTCCGCTGCAGGACGAGGCAGTTGCCCAGCACGGACGCCCGGGGTCTCATGACGCGATGTCACGCCTCCGCGCCGCGCCGCGTTGTCGCGGTCCCGGTCGCCCACGCTCGCCAGCTCGGCGCAGCGCGGCCAGCGCCACGACCGTGCATGCGGCGAAGGACGGCCACAGTGCGAAGCGCTCGATCAGACCGCCCCACTGCACCTCGAGCCTGACCAGCAGGACAACACCCGACACGAGGCTGAGCGCTCCGATCGCGACGAGCCGCCACCATCGTGGATCCCACGATCGTGCCAGCACGGCCCCGGTCAGCGCCATGGCGACGCCGCTGAGCACGATGCCCGGGAGCGAGACGATCACGTGCAGAGTCAGCAGCTGATCCAGCGGCGTCAATCCGGTACCGATCGACGACAGGCCCGTCATCACCCACAGTGCCACCGCCGCCGTCATCATCGCTCCCGTCGGCAGCTGCGGGCGCAGCAGCACGGCGCCCACCGCCATCGCCGCTCCGAACAGGATGAAGGCACCGTTGACGGCCACGTGAGCCGGGGAGCAGACCGGGACGTGCTGCGAGTGGTAGGGAATCGACGTGCAGGTGACCGCGCCCAGATCGCTGATCGTGTTGTGCGCCAGGCTGTAGGGCGCGGTGCTCCACGCCGCGGCGGCCAGCTCGATCGGGACGTACAGCACCTGCACTGCCCACAGGACGATCCCGGCACGGGCCGATGCGGACAGAACCGGTGTGGACCGGGCGGGTGACTCCATGTCGCCATGGTGCGATGGCAGCGTCGCGACGTCTTCGTCCGAACGGACGATGTCGGGTCGAGCGTGGGCGAGTCGGTTGTCACACCCTCGCGCCAGACTGCTCCCATGATCCTTCCACCCGAGCCGAGCGACAGCGTCGGCCGACCGCTTGAGTTCCCCGAGCGTGGAACGTGCCCGAGCTGCGGTTCGGGAGAGATCGTCCACCATGTCCGAGGGCTGCCGGACGTGCTGTACGTGGAGGCCGCACCGGCGTGGATGGTCTTCGGCGGCTGCACGATGATCGGCCCCGACCGCACGTGCTCATCGTGTCAGCACCAGTGGTGGGGACCGTATGACGAGGACTTCGAGGAGGAGGATGAGGACGACAGCGAACACGACACCAGCGACGAGGACGATGGATGATGGCCCGGTCCACCGCGGTCCGCCACGCCGGCCCGTGCCCCATACAGTGGTGAGCATGGACGAGCCCCACCCCGCCGACCCGATCCTGACTTCCGACGGGCATGTCGCCGTCGACTCCGCCCCGGCGAACGGCTCCCCCACCGACCCGGCGCTGCGCATCCTCTCGACCGTCTTCGGCTACGACTCCTTCCGCGGCGAGCAGGCAGCCATCATCGAGCACGTCGCCTCCGGCGGCGACGCGGTCGTGCTCATGCCCACCGGCGGCGGCAAGTCGCTGTGCTACCAGATCCCGGCCATGCTGCGCGAGGGCACCGGTATCGTCGTCTCCCCGCTCATCGCGCTGATGGCCGATCAGGTCGCCGCGCTCGAAGCCGTCGGGATCCGGGCCGCCTTCCTCAATTCCACGCTCGAGCCGCACGAGGCACAGGCCGTCGAACAGCAGCTTCTGGCCGGCGAGCTCGATCTGCTCTACATGGCGCCCGAGCGTCTCGTCCTCCCCCGCACCCTCGATCTGCTGCGCCGCGCCGAGCTCTCCCTGATCGCGATCGACGAAGCCCATTGCGTCTCCCAGTGGGGCCACGATTTCCGGCCGGACTACCTGGGACTGGCCGTGCTGGCCGATGCATTCCCCGGCGTGCCCCGGATCGCGCTGACGGCCACCGCCACCGAGGCCACCCACGCAGAGATCACCGACCGGCTGCGGATGGAGGGCGCCCGCCACTTCGTCTCCAGCTTCGACCGCCCCAACATCCAGTACCGCATCGATCCCAAGGCCTCCCCGCGCGAGCAGCTGCTGCGCCTGATCACGACCGAGCACGAGGGCGAGTCGGGCATCGTCTACTGCCTCTCGCGCAAGAGCGTCGAAGCCACCGCCCAGTGGCTCTCCGATCGCGGGATCCCGGCGCTGCCGTACCACGCGGGGCTCGACGCGGCGGTGCGCCAGGATCACCAGGAACGGTTCCTGCGGGCCGAGGGGCTGATCGTCGTGGCGACGATCGCCTTCGGCATGGGCATCGACAAGCCGGACGTCCGGTTCGTCGCCCACCTGGATCTGCCCAAGTCCATCGAGGGCTACTACCAGGAGACGGGCAGGGCCGGCCGTGACGGGCTGCCGTCGACGGCATGGATGGCCTACGGCCTGGGCGACCTGGTCAACCTCCGCAGGTTCATCGACTCCGGGGACGGCGACGAGCAGTTCAAGCGCAACGCCCGCGCCCACCTCGACGCGATGCTCGCCCTGTGCGAGACCGTCTCCTGCCGCCGCGTGCAGCTGCTGCGCTACTTCGGGCAGGACTCCGAACCGTGCGGGAACTGCGACACCTGCCTGAGCCCGCCGCAGACCTGGGACGCCACCGTCGCCGCCCAGAAGCTGCTCTCGGCAATCATCCGCCTCGACCGCGAGCGCGATCAGAAGTTCGGCTCCGGGCAGGTGATCGACGTGCTGCTGGGCCGCGAGAACGAGCGCTCCCGCCAGTCCCGACACGATGAGCTCAGCGTCTGGGGCATCGGCACGGAACTCAGTGAGAAGGAGTGGCGCACGGTGCTGCGCCAACTGCTCGCCCGCCGCATCGTCGAGGCCGTCGGCGACTACGGCGTGCTCGTGCCGGGGCCTGAATCACCGGCTGTCCTGCGCAGCGAGGTCACCGTCGAACTCGCGGTGGACCGCACGCCCACGAAGCCATCGCGCTCGCGCAGCTCCTCCCGCGGTTCCTCCGGGGGCGGCGGGGCGACGTCTCGAGCGGCCGACGGTCTCGAGCCCGCTCAGCGCGAGGTCTTCGAGGCGCTGCGCACGTGGCGCACCTCCGTGGCCAAAGAGAAGCAGATCGCCCCGTACATGGTCTTCTCCGACGCCACGCTGGTGGGGATCATCGAAGCCCGCCCCGGTTCGGTGGCCGCCCTCGGCGGGGTCAGCGGGGTCGGCGCGAAGAAGCTCGCCGAGTACGGCGACAGCGTGCTCGAGGTGCTCGCGACGACATCGTCCTGACCGGGTCGCTCTCAGTCCCGCCCCGTCGCCGCTCACGGCCGCCGGCGGACGTTCACTCCCCCGACTCGCTCGGCGTCGTCGACCAGGGTGAAGGCACGCGTCTCCGGCGGGTACGGGAGATATCGTGGATCGGTCTCACGAAACAGCGGCCCGGCGCTCGGGATCCTGATGGGCCAGTTCTCCATGGCCCGGGTCACGCGATGGTTCAGACGATTCCCCAGGTCCCTGTCGCGGAACTTCGGTGCGTCGATCCGAGCGACCACCAGGGTGTGGCGCCCGCCCACCTCGATTCTCTCGATGTGCTTCCACGGCACCAGTCCCTGGCCGTGCAGAACATCGATCCAGCCCTCGCTCGTCACGCGGGCGCTTCGGCGCCCGACGGTGCGCAGCAGGCGCCACAGTCTCGGGACGAGGATCACGAAGCCCAGTACGGGCGCCCAGGCGAGGAGAACCAGGACCCACCACGGCGCGTTTCCCAGGAGGACCGCCACGATCATCGCCCCGCCCAGTAGCCCGCAGACCGCGGTTGCCCAACTCATGAGCGCGATGTGAACCCACTGCCCAGCGCGGGGCGCCACCCCGGATTCCGGATCTTGAGACCACTCGGGATCCAACCCGAGACCACGGACCTCCGCGGCGGTGGGAGCGAAACCCTCCTGCGTCCAGCGCCGTACCGCCGTGTGCGCCCCGGGCCGCCAGCGGACGCGCTTCCCGAGCCCGGCGCCGACATCGGGCGGCAGCGATGAGACGGCCCGCGACTCTCCCAGCACCAGCCCGACACGATCCCAGGGAAATGTGGTGGCATCCCCGCCGTGGTCCGGGACGACGGCCAGGCCCTCAGGGGACACGGCCACGATCCCGGCTCCGTCGGCGTACCACCGGCTGAGCCGGGGCAGCAGCGAGGACACCGCGAGTCCGAAGACGGCGGCGAGCACGGATCCGGCCGCCATGAGGCCCGCGGAGGGACCTTCAGTGCCGACGCCGACCAGAACGCCGAGGACCACGATGGCGACGACCAGCACCGCCAGGGCGATCCAGGACACCACGATCGCGAGCCGACGAGGCCGCTGGGCGATCATGACGGCACCACCGACACGCCGCGGCTCCTGCACGTCCTGAAGGAACCCTCTGAGAGTGACAGCCCAGGGCACCGCGCTGAGCAGGAGGAGGACCAGCGCCAACCCGATCCGGCTGGCGATCCCCAGGTCCGGCTGGAACGGCAACGTGACAGTGAACAGGAGTGCCACCACCGAGACGAGTCCCCGCACCGGCGGGATGCTCAAGAGCGCCATGGCGCTCGCCTGGCTCATCGCCATGGTGCTCCTCCGAGCGTCGAGGAACCGGGTTCTCCGCCCGCCGGGCCGCCATCCCGGCGTGCCCGGCCGGTCGCATCATACTCGGGTCGCTCGCAGCCAGCGGAATCCGTACGCCCCCAGCTCGACCTCGAGCTGACCGTTCTCCGGGCGGGTCACGCTCTCCGGCTGCAGGAGGTCATGGAAATCGGCCGATGCGATCTGCACTGACAGGGAACCGACATCGACCGTGGCCGTGCAGTCGTGGTCGGCGAAGTTGTGCAGGGCGACGAAGACGGCCCCATCGGAGACCGCGGCATGGGCGAGGGCGCTCCCCTCTCCTGTCTCCAGGACCGCGAGGTCACCGAAGGCGATCTCCGGGGTCGCACGGTATTCACCGATCAGCGTCTTGAGGAAGGACAGCAGGGAGTCGGGATCGTGCAGCTGGTCGTAGACGTTGACACGCTCGGGGCCGTAGTCGCCCTCGGGCAGCTGCTCCACGAGGTCGTCGCGGCGCGCGGTGGAGAACCCGCCATTGCGCCCGGAGTGCCACTGCATCGGGGTCCGCACGCCGGAGCGATCCTCGGTGCCGGCCGGCTCCCCCATCCCGATCTCCTCGCCGTAGTAGAGCACCGGTGCCCCGGGCAGGGAGAACAGGAGGCTGTAGGCCAGGCGGAGCCTGCGCTGGTCCCCGCCGAGCATCGGGGCCAGTCGCCGCACGATGCCCCGCCCGTACACCCGCTGGCGCGGGTCCGGTGAGAGCGCCTCGAAGACCTCCTCCTTGGCATCGCCGAGCAGTTCGAGATTGAGTTCGTCATGGGTGCGCAGGAAACTGGCCCAGCCCTGACTGACGTCGACCGCAGGCAGCTCCCGCAGCACCGTCGCCAGCGGCGCGGGATCGTGGCGGACGAAGGAGAGGAAGGCGGCTTCGGCGGTCTCGAAGTCGAACTGCAGGTCCAGCTCCACACCCGGGTTGCCGAAGTAGTCCAGCTGGTCCTGGTGGTCCAGGCCCACCTCGCCCAGCAGCGCCGCGCCGCCGTAGCGCCGGGCGACGAACCGCCGCAGCTCGCGCAGGAAGGCGTGGGGGTCGCTCTGGTTCCCCGCTCCGGGCGGGTGGATCAGGAACGGCACCGCGTCGATCCGGAAGCCGTCGGCCCCGAGCTCGAGCCAGAATCCGAGAATGCGCGAGATCTCCGAACGCACCTCGGGATTGGAGTGGTTGAGGTCCGGCTGGTGGTGATGGAAGTGGTGGAGGTAGTACTGCCCTGTCTGTTCGTCGTACTGCCAGACACCGTCCTCCTCGGTCGGGAAGACGTTGCTGCCGGCATCGTCGGTGGGCTCATCCTGCCAGACGTAGAAGTCGCGGAGCCGGGCGTCGCGGCTGCTGCGGGCATTGACGAACCACGGGTGCTGATCGGAGGTGTGGTTGATGACGAGGTCGATGATCACGCGGATGCCGCGGTCGTGGGCGACGCGGATCAGTTCGACGAACCGGCCGAGATCGCCCAGGCGGCTGTCGACGCCGAAGTAGTCGGTGACGTCGTAGCCGTCGTCCCGATCCGGCGTGGGTTGGAACGGCATCAGCCACAGGCAGGTCACGCCGAGATCGGCGAGATACTCGATGCGGTCGAGAAGGCCGTCGATGTCGCCGAGCCCGTCACCATCGGAGTCCTGGTACTTCTTGATGTCCAGGCAGTAGATGACGGCGGATCGCCACCACAGGTCGCTGCGGTCGGCCGGCCTCATAGGGTCTCCTTCAGGACGCTGATCAGGTCGTCGGCCCGATCCAGGAAGTAGCTCTGGTCCTGGCCGACGTGATGGATGTAGAGGTGGTCGAAGCCTCGGCCCGCCGCGGTCAGCTGCCCAGCGAGCTGCTCGACCGAGCCGGCGATCGCCACGGAGGACCGCATCGCCTCGGGAGTCGGCTCCGCGAGGGCGTCGAAGTCCTCGGGCTGCTCGACGTCCCACATCGTCGCCGAGGCGGTGGCGTGCTTCCACTGGTCGGTGGCGATGGCCAGTGCCTCGTCCTCGCTCGGGGCCAGGCTGACATGGGCCTGCAGCATGGTCTCTCCCGTGCCGCCGGCGTCGCGGTAGGCGCTGAGCACCTGCGAGGTGCTCTGCGGGTCGATGCCGACGGTGATCATTCCGTCGGCCCACCTCGCTGCCCAGCGGGCGCTGTCGGGGCTGGCGGAGGCGGCGATCGCGGGCGGCTGGGTGGCCGGACGGCTCCAGATCCGTGCCTGGTGGATCCGCACGACGTCGTCGAGGTCGACCTGCTCGCCCTTCAGCAGACGACGGATCGCCTCGACCGACGCCGTCACGCGCCGGCGCCGGGTGTCCTTGTCGGGCCAGGGGTCTGCGGTGACGTGCTCGTTGACGGCCTCGCCGCTGCCGTAGGCCGCCCAGAACCGGTCCGGGAACATCTCGGCCAGAGTGGCCACGGCCTGTGCGATGACCACGGGGTGGTACCGCTGACCGGGCGCTGTGACGACACCGAAGGGCAGCGTCGTGCTCGCCATCGCGGCGCCGAGCCAGCTCCACGCGAAGCCGGCCTCCCCCTGCGCCGTTCCCCAGGGTGCGAGGTGGTCCGAGCACAGGGCGGCGTCGAACCCGACCGCCTCGGCGCGCTGGACGTCGGCGAGCAGGGTGCTGGGGGCGATCTGCTCGTGGGATGCGTGATACCCGATGATCGTCATGCTCACTCCTGGATCATGCGCTGCCGGTCTCGTCCTCGGCACAGAAGGCGTCCTCTGCTCCGGCCCGCCCGACGTTCTCGACCGACGTCCTGCGCACCGGTGCTCATCGACGATATGCGCACCGGAGCGTGTACTCCAGCACCGAGAAGACCACTCGGTTGCTTCGTCCAGCTGCCGCCCGTCTCGTCGAGGCCGGCTGGCTGGCTCGGACCGAGAGGATCCCGACTCGGGGCCGGCGCGGTCAGCTGATCCCCTCGGGGAAGTCCGCCGGCTCCCCGGGCTGAGCCCCCGCGCTGAGGTCGATGCCGTAGTCAGCCGCGAAGCGCAGCTCGGTGCCGGCGAGGACGTCCTCGGTGCCTTCATCGAGGTGGAACACGCGCGCGCCCCGCAGGCGGTGGTCCTCGTCGCCGCCCAGCCCGTAGGTGCCGAATCCGGTGCCGGGCGCATAGCCGAGCTTGATGCCGTAGTAGTCGCCGACGTAGGTGTTGATGTGGTCGTGGCCGACGAACAGGCCCTTGACGTCGCCGCGCTGCAGCATCGCGGAGAACATGCCCGAGTTGAAGGGGCCCGGGCACTCGTCCTCGTTGCGCTCGCCGGTGATCCCGTGCTTCTCGAGTGCCCGGGCGTGGTCGGCCTCGGTGCGGGAGTCGACGCTGGCGAACCACATGAACCGGTGCTCCCAGAGGGCGATGTGCTGGAACACGAGCCCCGGCACGAGCGCCTTGTTCTTCTTCTCCAGCTCCTGGGAGGCCTCGAGATACCACTGGATCTGATCCGGGCGCAGCCAGTCCCAGTCCGGGTATCCCTCGAAGTCCTGCCCGGCGATCTCCTCGGGGGCGTAACGGCCGGAGTCCAGCAGCCACAGCGCGAAGGCGTCGCCCTTCCCGGCTGCGGAGGTCACCGTGAGCACCTGGTTGCCGGTGCCGGTGATGCCGCGCGCCCCGGCGGTGTTCACGTTGTGGCGGTACTGGCGCACGAAGTCGATGTAGTCGTTCTCGTCGAGGCCGGTCTTCTCGGTGGAGTCCTCGTCGTGGTTGCCGAAGGTCAGGGCCCACGCGATCCCGCGGTCCTCCATCGGGCGGACCACGTTGTTGATGGCCTGCTTGGCCTCGAGCGCCGTGGAGGGACCGCCGTTGAAGACGTCCCCGTTGATCAGCGCGAAGTCGGGACGGACGTCGTCGAGCACCGCTTCCTGCAGCTGAATCGTGCGCACGTCGGTCTGGTGCGTGTCCTGGGTGTCATTGAACTGGACGACGGTGAACGTGCCGTCCTCACGGAAGCTCAGCTCGCCGCGCACGACGCCGTCCTTGGGCTGGGCTCCGCCGCCCGTGCCCGCCACCGGCGCCGCCGCGGCCGCTCCCATCGTGCCTGCGGCGGCGAGGCCGGTCGCGGCCGCGGTCGAGAAGCGCAGCACGTCGCGACGGGTGCGGGCTGCCCGAGCATGCGGGGCCGACGGGTTCTGGGCGGGATTCTGCGGAGAGTCGACCATGGTGTCACCGTGCCTGGTTCTTGAGGAGTGAGGAACTCCCGAACCGTAGCCACGGGTCCATACCAGCCGACGACGCGACCGTGAGCATCGCCCGTCGGCCCGCGGAATTCCCGGTGAACCGCGGACGGTGACCGTGCCCGGTCGCGCTGGATCTCCTCGTCCGCGCCGAGGCGGCCGAGAGATCTCGGCGTATCGGCTAGCTCGCCGCCCCGCTCCCCCATTGCTGGATGAAGGCCTCGCGCCGCTTCGCCTGCTCGATGGGGTCCGGCACGGGCAGGGAGGCGATCAGTTTGCGCGTGTAGTCGTGGCGGGGCCGTTGCAGCACCTCGGGGCCGTGGCCGTCCTCGACCAGCTCCCCGCGGTACAGCACCCCGATCCGATGGGCGAGGGTGTCCACCACAGCGAGGTCGTGGCTGATGAACAGGGCTGCGAAGCCCAGCCGGGACTGCAGCTCCCGGAACAGGTCCAGCACGGTGGCCTGGACCGACACATCCAGCGCGCTGGTCGGTTCATCGGCGATCAGCAGCTCGGGACCGAGCACCAGTGCCCGCGCCAGGGAGACGCGCTGGCGCTGCCCGCCCGAGAGCTCGTGGGGGTACCGGCCGGAGTAGGCGCCGGGCAGCTCCACGGCCTCCAGCAGGTCTCGGACCCGCTGGGTGCGCTCGGCCGCGCTGAGCGAGGGCTCGTGCACGATCAGCGGCTCGGCGATGCACTGCTCGATCGTCAGGTGCGGGTTGAACGAGGTCGCCGGATCCTGGAAGACGAACCCGATACGGCGGCGCACGGGTTTGAACGCTCGTTCCCTGACGCCGTTCATCTCGTGGCCGAGCACGCGCAGGCTGCCGCCGGTGGTGCGCTCCAGCCCCACCATGGCACGGCCGATCGTGGTCTTGCCGGAGCCGGACTCGCCGACCAGGCCGTAGACCTCTCCGGCGCGGATCGTGAAATCCACGCCCTTGACGGCCCGGAACGGGGGCCGCCCCAGCCGGCCCGGGTACTCGATGACCAGGTCCTTCGCCTCGACCACGGGGTCGGCGTCCTCGATCACCTGGCGCTGCTCGGTGCTCAGCTCCGTCCATGCGGAGCGGCGCCCCAGGTGCGGCACGGCCGCGAGCAGCTTCTGCGTGTATTGCTCGCGGGGCTCGGCGAACAGCTCCTGGACGCCGGCGCGCTCGATCACCTTCCCGCGGAACATCACGGCCACGGAATCGGCGAGGTCGGCCACCACACCCATGTTGTGGGTGATGACGATGACGGAGGTCCCGAAGCGGTCGCGGACATCGCGCAGCAGCTCCAGGATCTCGGCCTGCACCGTGACGTCCAAGGCAGTGGTGGGCTCGTCGGCGACGATCAGCTCCGCCCCCAGGGCCAGCGCCATCGCGATCATCACGCGCTGCTTCTGGCCGCCGGAGAACTCGTGGGGGTAGCGGTCGATGCGCTCGGCCGGATCAGGGATACCGACCGACTCGAGCGCCTTGATGGCTTCGGCGCGGATCTCCTTGCGCGTCAGCTTCGGCCGGTGCGCACGCAGACCCTCGCCGATCTGCCACCAGATCGGGTAGACCGGATTCAGCGCACTGGAGGGCTCCTGGAAGATCATCGAGACGTCCTCGCCGCGCAGGGCGCGCAGCCGCGGCCCGGTCAGGCCCACGACGTCGGTGCCGGAGATGAGGATGCCTCCGGTCTCCTCGGCGGTTTCGGGCAGCAGCCCCAGGATGGAGCGGGCGGTGACGGACTTGCCGGAGCCGGATTCGCCCACGATCGCGAGGATCTCGCCGGGCGCGACCTCGAGGCTGACGCCGTCGACGGCGTGGACGTCGCCGGCGTCGGTCGCGAAGTGGACGTCGAGATCGCGGATCTCGAGCCGCGCCGTGCGGTCCGTCGCGGGCTCGGTGGCGGTGCCGGTGTCGCTCATGCGCTCGCCTGCTTCTCTGTGGTCGCGGCCGTCACGGTCTTGCGGGATCGCTTCTTGCGGGTCCGCAGCCGTGGGTCGTTGAGGTCGTTGATGGATTCGCCGACGAGGGTCACCCCGAGCACTGCCAGCACGATGGCCAGGCCGGGGAACAGGCCCGTCCACCAGATGCCGCTGGTGGCATCGGCCATCGCGCGGTTGAGGTCGTAGCCCCATTCGGAGGCGCTGGTGGGTTCGATCCCGAAGCCCAGGAAGCCCAGCGCGGCGAGGGTCAGGATGGCCTCGGAGGAGTTCAGGGTGAAGATCAGCGGCAGCGTGCGGGTGGAGTTTCGCAGCAGGTGGGTTCCCATGATGCGGCGGTGCCCGGTGCCGACCACTTTCGCGGCCTCCACGAACGGTTCCGCCTTCAACCGCACGACCTCCGCACGGATCACGCGGAAGTACTGCGGCACGAAGACGACCGTGATCGAGATGGCTGCGGCGAGGATGCCGCCCCACGCGTTGGACTGCCCGCCGGAGATCACGATCGACATGACGATCGCCAGCAGCAGGGAGGGGAAGGCATAGATCGCATCGGCCAGCATCACCAGCACCCGGTCCAGCAGGCCGCCGACGTACCCGGAGAGCAGGCCGAGAGCCACGCCGAGGAACAGGGAGGCCACCACCGCGCACGCCATCACGGCGACCGCGGTGCGGGTTCCCCAGATCACGCGGGAGAGCACGTCGAAGCCGGTCACGGTGGTGCCGAGCGGATGGGCGGCCGACGGGGGCTGCTGACCGCCGAAGTTCGTGCCGTCGGCCGCGGTCTGCGCGAAGCCGTAGGGGGCGATCAACGGCGCCGCCAGCGCCGTCAGCAGCAGGATCGCGACGAGCACCAGACCCGTCACCAGCATGCCGCGCTGGAGGCCGACGCTGCGGCGATAGTGGCTGACCACAGGCAGGCGCAGATACCAGGGGGCACGGGCGGAGCCCGCCACGATCGTCGACTCGGTCGAGAGATCGGCCTCGGCGGGATCGCCCTCGCCCGGGGGCACGGGGTTCGACAGCGTCATCTCAGTACCTCACTCGCGGGTCGATCAGAGCGGCGACGACGTCGACGATGAAGTTGGAGACGGCGACGATGACGGCGAGGGTCATCACGATGCCCTGGACGGCCACGTAGTCGCGGGCCTTCATGTACTCGGCGAGCATGTAGCCCAGTCCGTTCCATTCGAACGTGGTCTCGGTCAGCACGGCGCCGCCGAGCATCATCGCGATCTGCATGCCCATCACCGTCACGATGGGGATCAGCGCCGGCCGCAGCGCGTGCCGGGTGGTCAGGCGGGACTCGGCGACGCCGCGGGAGCGGGCCGAGTCGATGTACTGCATCTCCAGGGTGCCGATCATGTTGGTGCGCACCAGGCGCAGGAAGATGCCGCCGGTCAGCACGCCGAGGGCGATCGCCGGCAGCAGGGCGTGGCTGAGCACGTCGGCCAGCACGTCCAGGCGTCCCAGCCGGATCGCGTCCAGCAGATAGAACGGCGTCGGGTTCAGGATCGAGCCCATCGTCAGCTCACCCCGCGTCGAGATGCGCCCGGCCACCGGCAGCCAGCCCAGGCCCACGGAGAAGACGAGCTTGAGCAGCAGGCCGACGAAGAACACCGGCGTCGCGTAGCCGAGGATCGCGACGATCCGCAGCACCGCGTCGGGCCAGCGGTCGCGGGTGCGGGCTGCGATCATGCCCAGCGGAACCCCGGCGACCAGCGCGACCACCACGGCGTAGGCGACCAGTTCGAAGGTCGCCCCGCCGTAGGTGGTGAGGATCTGCGTGACCGGGGTGTTGTCGGTGTAGGCGGTGCCGAAGTCCCCGCGCAGCACCCCGCCGAGATAGTCGAAGTACTGCACGATCAGTGGCCGGTCGTAGCCGGCCTCGGCGCGGCGCTCGGCGAGCTGGTCCGGGGTGAGTCGGCCGCCGAGAGCGGCCGTGATCGGGTCCCCGGTGATCCTCATGAGGAAGAAGACCATGGTCATGAGGATCAGCACGGTCGGGATGATGAGCAGGAACCGGATGAGGATGTAGCGGCCCAGCCCGCCCGAGGAACGTGCGCGCCCCGGACGGCCGGAGCCCCCGGTGCCGGGTCCTGCGGCACCGGGGGCTGCCGGGCTGTCGAGCTCTGCCGTCACTTGGCGAGCGGAGCGAGGCGGAACTTGAAGGACGAATCGAGCGTGACGCCCTGGAGGTCCGCCGTGGACACGGCGATCTGGGCGCCCTGCAGCAGCGGCAGGGTGGAGATCTCGTCGGCCACGATGTCCTGGATCTGGACGAACAGCTCCTCGCGCTCGGCCTCGTCCTGGGTGCCGCGCTGCTGAGCGATGAGCTTGTCCACCTCGGGGTTCGAGTAATGGTTGACCAGGAAGTTGTCCTCGGGGAAGAACGGCGAGAGGTAGTTGTCGGCATCGGAGTAGTCCGGGAACCAGCCCAGCTGGTACGCCGGGTACACATCGGCGGTGCGGTCCTCCGAGTACTGCACCCACTCGGTGGACTGCAGATCCACCACGAACAGCTCGTCGGCCTCCAGCTGCGCCTTGACCGCCGCGTACTCGTCTCCGGAGGAGTTGCCGTAGTGATCCGGGTTGTACTGCAGGCTCAGGTTCACCGGGATCTCCACCCCGGCGTCCTCCAGCCGCTGGCGGGCCTTGGCGGGGTCGGGGCCGCCGCTGCCGTCGCCGTAGAGGTCCTGGAACTGGGTGCCGTTGCCGGGCAGCCCCTCGGGGATGTACGAGTACAGCGGCGTGTAGGTGTCCTTGTAGACCTCGGTGGCGATCGCCTGGCGGTCGATGAGGTCCGCCGCGGCCTGACGGACGGCCTTGGCCTTGGCCGGGTCGGCGTCCTCGGTCTCCGCCCCGTACGGCATCGTGTTGAAGTTGAAGACGATATAGCGGATCTCGCCGCCGGGGCCCTCGTGCACGGCGACGGCGTCGTCCCCCTCGAGGTCCTCGATGTCGGTGGCCGAGAGCGAACGCCACACGCAGTCGATGTTGCCCTGCTGGATGTCCAGCTTCATGTTGTTCTGATCCGCGTAGTACGTCATCGACACGCTCGAGCTCGAGGGCTTGCCGAACAGACCCTTGTAGTCCTCGAAGGCCTCATAGGAGACCAGCTCGTTGAGCTTCCAGCTGGTGATCTGGTACGGGCCGCAGAAGGCCTTCTCGGAGACGATGTCGTTGTCGGGCAGCACCTCGTCGGCGGGGAACACGTCGGCGTCGACGATGGGACCGGCGGGGCTGGTCAGCACGTACGGGAACGTCTGATCATTCGGCTCCTTGAGGTGGAACTCGACGGTCAGGTCGTCGACGGCTTCCACGCTGTCGAGGTTCGCCAGCAGGCTCGAGGGTCCGTTGGGGTCGGCGATCGCGAGCTGGCGATCGAAGCTGTGCTTGACGTCCTCACTGGTGAGCTCATTGCCGTTCGCGAAGGTGAGGCCCTCCTGGAGCGTCACGGTGAAGACGTTCTCGCTGGTGAACTCAGCCGTCTCGGCCAGGTCGGGCTCGGGCGCGCCGTCCTCGGAGCCGATGCTGGTGTTCAGCAGGTACCCGTAGACCTGGGCCCACACGGTCGATGAGCCGTTGTCGTAGGCCGCGGCGGGGTCCAGGGCGGTGACCTTGTCGGTGGTGCCGACGGTCAGAGCGCCCTCGCCGCCGCCTCCCCCGCTGCCCCCGTCCTCGGAGGTCTGGGCGCAGGCCGAGAGCAGCAGCGGGGCTCCGGCCGCGGTCAGCAGCACCGTCCGTCGCTTGGGGGTGAAAGCGGCATCGAACATGGGTTCCTCCAGGGAATGAAGCAGGCCGCGTGGTCACGGCACTGTGGTGCACGCAGCGGCCTCGTGTGGCATGGCGCACCCATGGTGTGCCCTGGAACCTAGCACTGCCAAATGCTCCGGCCCGCCCGCAGGCACGGATCGGCGTCCACGTTTGCCGAACCGTTATTGGAATGGCCCGGATTCTGGCGTGAGGAGGGCGAAATACCGTGAGCGCGGGCAACGATCTCTCCCGGCTCCGCGCCGTTCTCTCGGCCGAGGAGGCGTCGTGACCATAGGATCTGTGCCCACCAGTCGGAGTCGACGTCCCGGCACCTTGACGCCTCGCGCGGATGCGGGCGTTCTCCGATGGTGCCGAGGAGCCCCCATCACCGAGGAGATCCACATGACCACCGAACCTCCGCCGCTCCTGGCCGACGGCGCCCAGCTCGAGAAGGTCGCCACCGGGGCGATCTGGGCGGAAGGGCCCGTCTGGGTCCCGCTGCGCCGCGCCCTGCGCTTCAGCGACATCCCGAACAACCGGATCCTGGAGTACTCGGAGACCACCGGCGAGCTGAGCGTCTTCGCCGAGGGCGTCGAGTTCACCAACGGCCGCACTCTGGACCTCGAGGGATACGTCATCGAATGCTCCCACGGTCGCCGTGCCGTCCAGCGCGACACCGCCGTCGGCCCCGGCGACGAGCACCGGCCGGTCACCGTCGCCGACCGCTTCGGGGAGGTCCGCCTGAACTCCCCGAACGACGTGGTCGTCAGCTCCGACGGCGCGATCTGGTTCACCGATCCCTCCTACGGCATCAAGCGAGAGGTCGAGGGGCATCCCGGCGAGGAGGAGTACGGCGACCGGTACGTGTTCCGGCTCGACCCCGGCACCGGAGCCCTCACACCCGTGGTGATCGACGTGGAGGCCCCCAACGGTCTCGCCTTCTCCCCCGACGAGAGCCTGCTGTACGTCGCGGACTCCTCCCGCTCCCCCGCCGATCAGGAGAATCCGAACCCGCGGCGGCCCCGCGGGCACGCGATCCACGTCTATGACGTCGTCGAGGGCCGGCACGCCAAGAACGGTCGGATCCTCACCGAGGTCTCCCCCGGCCTGCCCGACGGCATCCGGGTGGATGTCGAGGGCCGGATCTGGAGCTCGAGCGGGTCCGGCGTGCAGGTGTTCACGCCGGCGGGTGAGCGCCTGCTGGATCTGCCCGTGCCGGAGAAGGTCGCCAACCTGTGCTTCGGCGGGGACGACGGGCGGACCCTGTACATCGTCGCCACCACCAGCCTCTACCGGGTACGCACCTCCACGGTGGATGCCGCCCGGGCAGCCCGCGGGCGCCGATCGGACGTCAGCCTTCCCCCCACCACCTGAGGACCCGCAGAGCCTGCAGCGTCACCCATGGAGACGGCTCGCCGTCAGGCACATCGATCTCGAACCACACGTGGCCCGGCAGCACCATCTGCTGCAGCCAGGTGCCGTCGGGCTGCTGGGCCTCGCGGACCATGGAGACCGCCTCGGCCATCCGCGGGTCGCGCACGCCGGCGCGGCGGAAGTGCTCCAGCGCGCCGAGAGCGGTGTAGATGTGCCGCGTGGGGTAGAAGAACGTATCGACCCACGGGCCGACGAGCTCGCCGGTGCTCAGTCGCCGCGTGAGAGTGCGGGCGAGCAGGTACTCCTGCCCCGATGCCCGGGCCGCGCGAGTGGCCTCGGTCCCGCCGGTGGCCTGCTCGTGGACCAGCAGCGCCCGCACGGCGTTCAGGGTCGAGTGGAAGCTGGAGCGCACCGACCCGTTGGCCCATTCGCAGTTCCAGCCCCCGTCGGGCAGGCGGTGCTCGACGAACCAGGTCGCGAGGTGCTCGACGTCGACTCCGAGCCAGAGCCCGTTGGCCAGCGTCATCGCGTTGATGCAGCAATCGACCTCACCGCCCCAGTACGGGAGCGTCCGGTCGTACTCCCAGTGGGAGTTCCGGGCCAGGAGCTCAGGTGTGCCGCGATCGATGAGCGGGGCGGGGTCCATGCCCCATTCGCGCAAGGTGGTCAGCGTCCAGGTGGTCGCCGTCCAGGGCTGGCCGGGCAGATTCCGGTTGGCCGGATCGTCGAAGAACCCCGCCGGGAAGAAGGCACCACCGGCCCATTGCCCGTCAGGATCCTGGCGGTCCAACAGCGCGGCGCCGAAGCCCTCTCGCGGGATGCGGGCGCGGGTGGCTTCCCACTGCTCGGCCGGGAGATCGAGCAGGTCGCGCTCGACCTGCCAGCGCAGCGCGGGGTCGGAGTCCAGCAGCCAGGCGATCACGTCGGTGGGTGACATGGACCCACTCTGCCACTGCGGGCCCGCGCTGTCGCTGACCGCGACGTCGTACACCGCGACCCCGGGTCATCGCCGGCGGTCACCAGCCCGGGGGCGGCCAGGGCTGCCCTTCGGCCAGGGCGTTCAGCTCGTACGCTCCCTTGCCGTCGATCGATTCGCGCAGGATGTCCGCGTGGCCGGCATGGCGCGCGCCTTCCTCGATCGCGTGCAGGGCGCACCAGCGCACCGTCCAGTTCTCGCAGCCCACGAACCACGGACGATCCGGGACCGGTACGGACGTCTCGAGATCCGCGGCGCGGATCGCCTCGGCGAGCCGGCTCGCCACGGCATCGAGCTCGGCGCTGAGCGATTCGGCGGTGTCACCTTCCCGCACGGCCGACGGATCAATGGTGCCCTCGGCATAAGCCTGCGCGGGCTCGCGCTCGGGTTCGGAGGCATTTCCCGGAGCGGCGAGGATTCCGGCGGTGACGTTCTCGACCATGAGGATCGCGTGCCGGGCGAGAGCTCCCAGGCTCATCGCCGACGCGCTCGGTGTGGCGGCCAGCTGGTCCCTGTTCAGCCCGTGCAGGGCCGTGGCGAGCTGGCGGTACTGCTGGAGGGCGAAGGTGGCCAGGCCGTCGTGCTCCGTGGTGATATCGGCGGTGAGGAAAGGCATCCGAGGCTCCTGGGGGCTGAGGCGGGGCGAGACGGCCGTCCGGCCGCTCAGGGTCCACTGTCGCGGAGCGTGCGGACAGAAACTGTCCGCAGAAGCGGCGGTTCCCTCCGCAGACGCGCCGCTTCCCTCTGCGGCGACGCCGCTTCGGTCCGACGGGACGCGATGACGCCGTGACCCGGGTGCCTCTCAGAGCTGGTACGGGCCGAAACGGGACCACGCCACGACGACCGACAGGATCGCCAGCACCACCGAGGGCAGCGTGGCCATCACGCCGTCGCCGCGCCGGGTGTGCACGAGGGCGGCGAAGACCATGGTGATCGCGAGCCCGGCGGCGGCGAAGGGGACGAGCACCGTGGCGATACCGGTCAGCCCGGGCACGATCAGGCCGATCGCACCGAGGATCTCGAGCACGCCGATCCCCAGGACCACGGAGTGGGGGAAATCCTCGGCATAGGGCGTGCGCTCGATCTGCTGTTCGCGAGAGGTGAGGAGCTTCGCGGCACCGGAACCGATGAAGACGGCGGCCAGGACGAAGGACAGTATCCACAGGAACACGTTCATGGTGCGTCTCCTCGTGACGTCGGTCCGGCACCGATGGCACCGATGCCGGGTGGACGATTATCCGCCTCCTGGCCTCCTCTGTCACCGATTCCGCATTCTCGTTCCTACTGAGCGAGGTCGCCGGCCCGTGCCGGAACCGGGCTGGGCTCCGGCGCGGTCGCCGGTTCCTGCACGCCGGTCGAGCCGGCGGTGACCGCGCTCTCGGCAGTCGCATGGGACTCGCCCAGCAGCTCCAGCAGCATCCCGGCAGGCAGGTCCGCCCGGTCCTGGCGCGGGCTGATGGCGCTGACGGTCCAGTCCGCGACCGAGGCACCGTGCAGCGAGTGCCGGATCAGCTCGGCTGCCTGCGGCTTCGCCGCCACATGCTGCGGCACGATGGCGATGCCCAGACCGCGGCGCACCAGATCGAGCAGGGTGTGCACGTCATTGACGCTGCAGCGCACGCGGCGAGTGACGCCGTGGGCCGCGAACGCCTCGTCGTTCAGGGTGCGCACTCCCCAGGAGGAGCCGAAGTCGACGAAGTCCTGGCCCTCCAGCTGTTCCCAGGTGGGATCCGTATGCGCCAGCGGATGCCCGGGCGAGGTCAGCAGCACGACGGGCTCGTGGCCCAGGGGCACATGGCGCACTGAGGCCAGATGCCGGGTGGTGGCCACGAAGGCGACGTCGAGCCCGCCGGCGCGGACGGATTCGACCAGCTCATGCGAACCGGACTGAACGAACTCGGTCTCCACGAGCGGGTAGCGGCGGTGGAATCGCTCCAGCAGCCCGGCGACATCGACCAGCCCGAGGCATTGCTCTGCGCCGACGCGCAGCGACCCGGTCACCGTGCGGCTGACCCGCACCACGGCGTCGCGGGCCTGCGCCGCCTCATCGAGCATCGCCCGGGCATGCGGCAGCAGTGCCAGCCCGGCGGCGGTGGGTTCGACCCGACGCGTGGTGCGTCGGAACAGGGACGTGCCGAGCTCGTCCTCGAGGCTGCGGATCGCCGAGGACAGCCCGGATTGGGAGATGCCCGCCAGATCCGCGGCGCGGGTGAAGTGCCGCTCCTCGGCGAGGGCGAGCACGTACTCCATCTGACGAAACTCCATTGACCGCTCCTGCTTCTCAATACCATCTGCGCAAGCTGTTGGACGCGTAGATTACGGGTTCTTACGCTGAGCCTCATGACTACTGTTCCCACCATCACCCTGAACTCCGGTCACGCCATCCCCCAGCTGGGCTTCGGTGTCTTCCTGGTCCCGCCGGCCGAGGCCGAGGAGGCCGTGAGCACTGCTCTCGAGGTCGGATACCGCCACATCGACACCGCCGCCATCTACGGCAATGAGGAAGGCGTCGGCGCCGCGATCGCCAAGAGCGGCATCCCGCGCGACGAGCTGTTCGTGACCACCAAGCTGTGGAACGACCGTCAGGCCGGCGAGGCCCCGCACGACGCGATCCGCGAGAGCCTCGAGAAGCTCGGACTCGACTACGTCGATCTCTACCTCACCCACTGGCCCACCCCGGAGAAGGACACCTACTCCAACGCGTGGCAGAAGCTCATCGAGATCCGCGACGCGGGCCTGGCCCGTTCGATCGGCGTGTCCAATCATCTGCCCGAGCACCTCGATCGCCTCGTCAAGGACACCGGCGAGGTCCCCGCGGTCGACCAGATCGAGCTCCACCCCGCCCTCCAGCAGCGTGACGTGCTCGAGTGGGGCGCGGCCAACGGGATGCACATCGAGTCCTGGGGCCCGCTCGGCCAGGGCAAGTACCCGCTGTTCGAGAACCCCGCCGTGGTCGCCGCCGCCGAGGCGCACGGCGTCACCCCGGCGCAGGCCGTCATCCGCTGGCATCTCGATCGCGGCTTCATCGTGTTCCCGAAGTCCACGCACCGTGAGCGCATGGAGCAGAACTTCGACGTGTTCGGCTTCGAGCTGACGGCCGACGAGATCGCCGCGATCGACGCCCTCGACGCCGGTGACGGCTCGGGCCGCGTGGGCGCCCACCCGCTCGAGCTCAACTGATCCCCGATCCGGTGCGCGGGAGCACTGCTGCGGTTCCGCGCCGCGGTGCTCCCTGATCGCCTCGCAGGCCCGGTCCGCTCAGCGGGCCGGGCCTGCGGCCGTCCGGACAGATACTGCCGGCCACCGCACACGTCTCTCAGGCGCCGACGGCCGAGGTCGCCGGCTCCGGGTGGCGGAGGGCTGCGGCCGCGGCGCGGTACCGCTGCGCGATCACGGAGATCACCGCGGGATCGGTGCCCAGGGGCGCGCTGACCTGGTCGGCCCCGGCTGCGAGTACGAGGTTCGCGAAGTGGCCCGGGGCCAGCACGTAGCTGGCGGCGATGACGCGGTCCGCCCCGCCCTCGCGGGCGGCGGCGACCGCGCGGGGGATGCGGGGCTTCGCCCCGGCGCCGTAGCCGATGCTCACCGGAGCGGGCAACTCGTCGGCCAGCAGGTCGCGCATGTGCTCGACGTCCAGCACCGCCTCGGGATCGCTCGACCCCGCTGCGGCGAGGACGATGTGGTCGCCGGGACGCCGGCCCGCGTCGCCACCCGGGAGCTCTCCCAGGCGGCGGAGCAGGGCCTGGGCCAGCAGCTCGTGCGGCCCCATCGTGCCGGCGGAGACGACATGGGGGTACGGGGCGACGGCGCGGCCGATGTCGACCTTGGTGTGGTGGCCGGTGGACAGCAGCAGCGGGACGACCACGGCGGGGCCGTCGGCGGCGACGCGCGCCACGACGTCGTCGACCTCGGGCTGTTCCACGTCGACGAAGGCTGGTTCGATCCGCACCCCGGGAAGGGCCAGCGAGAGCAGGTCCAGGATCTCGGAGACGGTGGCGCGACCCTCGGCGAAGCGGGTGCCGTGCGAGCAGGCGATCAGCGCGGTCATCGGTCCCCCTCCCCGGCGGTCCCGGATCCGGTGTCGAAGTGCTGGACCACGCCGCGCACGAGAGAGCCCATGCGCCCGCGCTCCGCCATCAGCACCGGCAGGCCCCGTTCTCTGAGCGGCCCCGCGGTGACCGGGCCGACGGCGGCGAAGGTCAGATGTCCCGCCGCGGCCTGCTCCGCGATGCCCGCCAGGGCGCCGGCGCGCTCGGCCTCCTCGAGCCAGCGGGAGGCCCCGGGGGCGGCGGTGAAGACCACGGCGTCGACCTCGCCCGCGCTCGCGGCGATCACGGAGCGGACCACGGCCTCCGGGTCCCGCGAGGGCCCCCAGCGGTACACCGTCAGGCTCACCACGTCCGCTCCGTGCCGATCCAGCAGCTCGTCCAGTCCGTCGGAGCCCGAGCCGTGGTGCTGGACGGCGACGCGCTTCCCGTGGAGGTCCTCCTCGAGCAGGCGTTCCCCGACCTCCGCGCTGACCTCGGAGGTGGCGGCCCAGCCGGTCGTCAGGCCCGCCTGCTGCACCGCTCCGCGTGCCTTCGGACCGCGGGCCAGGATCAGAGAGTCGCTCATCGCAGTGCGCAGGTCCTCCCCGAGACCGGCGGCGTCTGCGGCTTCGATCCAGCCGCGGAAGCCGACGCCGGTCAGGGCGACGGCTACCTGGGGCGGGCGGGCGATCAGTTCGCGGGTGCGCTCCAGCAGCGAGGCGTCGTCGATGTGCGGAATGGTCGACATCGCCGGGGCGACATCGACCGAGGCGCCGTGGCGCTCCAGGGCGGCGGCGAGCTCCTCCGAACGGCGATCCACAGCGATCACGATCCGGCGCCCCGTCAGGGCGTGGGAGAGCAGAGGGGCGGTGCTCATCGAACCGCCTGCGCAGGTGCGGAAGTCACTGCGGACTTTCCCTTCTCGTCGATCAGCGAATCCAGCAGGCCGTCCCGCGCCACCTCTCCGATCACGATGACCGCGGGGCTCTGCACGTCCACGCTGCGGGCCAGCGCCACGATCTCACCGAGGGTGGAGCGGGTGGTGCGCTGCCGCGCGCAGTGGCCGTTCTCCACGATGGCGACGGGGCGGGCGGCGGGCACTCCGTGCTCCAGCGCGGCCCCGACCAGGCGGGGCAGGCCCGCCACGCCCATCAGGACCATCGTGGTCACCGTGTCGTCGGCCAGCGCCGCCAGCGTGGAGGCGCTGGGCGGGCCGTGGCCGGTGACCACGTGGACCGTGGCGGCCGTCCCACGGTGGGTCGCGGGGATGCCGGCGGCCTGAGGGACCGCGATCGCGCTGCTGATGCCGGGGACGATGTCGACCGGGACACCGGCGGCGGAACAGGCGGCGTACTCCTCGCCGCCCCGGCCGAAGACGAACGGGTCGCCGCCCTTGAGTCGCACCACCCGTCGGCCCTCGCGGGCGTGCTCGATCAGCAGGGCGTTGATCTCGTCCTGCGGGACGGGATGAGCGCCCGGCTGCTTGCCGACGTCGATGATGTCGGCGCACCAGCTGATCTCGGCGATGGCCCCGATATCGGGGCCGAGTCGGTCGGCGATGACGACGTCCGACTCCTGCAGCAGGCGGTGGGCCCGGACCGTCATCAGATCGACCGGTCCCGGCCCGCCGCCCACCAGCCAGACGTGCCCGGGGCTCATGAGGACTGTTCCCAGAGCAGGTAGACGTCGCCGTCGCGCACCTCGGCGGGCCAGGTGCGCAGCTCGGCAGGGTCCTTGCCCTGCGTGTCGAGGCAGGCACCCGTGTCCAGGTCGAAGACCTGCTTGAACATCGGGGAGGCGACGGTGGGCGTCTGCCCGCGGGAGCCGACGATGCCACGGGACATCACGTAGGCGCTGCTGTACGGATCGCGGTTGCAGACGGCACGGACGGTGCCGTCCGACAGCAGGAACAGTGCCACCTGGGTGGTCCCCAGGAGCGCCGCGCGGCCCCGCTCCACCTCGAGGTCGCTAACGGCGCAGATGCGCAGCCACCCCGACTCCCCCGGCGCGGCGGGTGCCGGCGCGGAGTGTGCCGAGGCACCGCGCGTACCGGTGGTTCCCGGCGTCTCGGCCGTCCCGGGCTGCCCGGGCGTCGTCGCGGGGTCCAGGGTCTGTGCGGTCATCGCCGTACCTCCAGTCGTGTTCCTGCGATCAGGACCTCGCCCGATGCGCGTTCCTCGCTGCTGGCGGGCCGGGCCTGGCCGCGCTCGGCAGTGTAGGCGAGGGACGGGTCCGGGGTCGTGGGCGCGTTCACGAACGAGCCGAACCGGCGCAGCTTGTCCGGGTCGGCCAGGGTCGCCGCCCATTCGTCCTCGTAATCGTCCACGTGCTTGTCCATCGCCGCGTCCAGATCGGCGCAGATGCCCAGGCTGTCCTCGAGCAGGACCTCCTTGAGGCCCTCGATGCCGCCGTCGAGGTCCTCGATCCAGCGCGCGGTGCGCTGGAGCTTGTCGGCCGTGCGGATGTAGTACATGAAGAACCGGTCGATGATGCGCAGCAGGGACTCGTCGTCCAGGCCCTCCGCCAGCAGCTCCGCGTGCCGCGGGGTGAACCCGCCGTTGCCGCCGACGTAGACGTTCCACCCGGTCTCGGTGGCGATGACGCCGACATCCTTCCCGCGCGCCTCCGCGCACTCGCGGGCGCACCCGGAGACGCCCACCTTCAGCTTGTGCGGGGAGCGCAGCCCGCGATAGCGCAGCTCGAGCTGGACGGCCATCCCGACGGAGTCGAGCACGCCGTAGCGGCACCACGTCGAGCCGACGCAGGACTTCACCGTGCGCAGGGACTTGCCGTAGGCGTGACCGGATTCGAACCCGGCGTCGACCAGTCGCTGCCAGATCAGCGGCAGCTCGTCGAGGCGGGCGCCGAACATGTCGATCCGCTGTCCGCCGGTGAGCTTCGTGTACAGCCCGAAGTCCTTGGCGATCTCCCCGATGACGATGAGCCCCTCGGGGGTGACCTCGCCGCCGGGCATGCGCGGGACGACCGAGTAGCTCCCGTCCTTCTGCATGTTCGCCATCACGTGGTCGTTGGTGTCCTGCAGGGTGGCATTCTCTCCGTCCAGGACGTGCTTGCCGGTGAGGACCGAGAGGATGCTGGCGATGGCCGGCTTGCAGGTGTCGCAGCCGCGCCCGGTGCCGAAGCGCTCGATGATCGCGCTGAAGGTGTCCAGGCCCGAGACGTGCACCGCGTCGAAGAGCTGCCGACGCGACATCTCGAAGTGCTCGCACATGGCGTTCGAGACGGCCTTGCCCATCTTCGTCAGCTCGCCGCCGACGAGGCCCTTGATCATGACCACGCAGGAGCCGCAGGTGGCACCGGCACGGGTGCAGCCCTTGATGCCGGCCACGTCGGTGCAGCCCTCCTCGTGCACGGCCTCCCGGATGCGGCCGGCGCTGACATTCGCACAGGAGCAGACCACGGCCTCATCGGGCATCTCGCCCTTGGGAGTGGGGACCCCGCCCTCGGGCATCAGGTAGGCGGCGGGATCACCGCCGAGGGCTCCGCCGACCAGGGGCCGCAGCGAGCCGTAGGCAGAGGCGTCGCCGACGAGCATGCCGCCCAGCAGCGTCTTGGCGTCGTCGGAGAGGACGAGCTTCTTGTGAACGCCGCTGACCGGGTCCGCATAGACCACATCGAGTGCTCCGGGAGTGGTGGCGAAGGCGTCACCGAAGCTCGCGACATCCACGCCGGAGAGCTTGAGCTTGGTCGAGAGGTCGTACCCGCCGAAGGTGGCGTCCCCGCCCAGGATCCGGTCGGCGGCGACCTCGGCCATCGCATACCCGGGGGCGACCAGGCCCACGCACATGCCCTGGTAGGAGGCGACCTCACCGATCGCCATGATGGCGGGATCGCTGGTGCGGCAGGCGGCGTCGATCTCGACGCCGCCGCGCTCGGCGCAGGTCAGGCCGGCGGACCGGGCCAGTTCGTCGCGCGGGCGGACGCCGACGGTGAAGATGACGACGTCGGCCTCCATCGCGGTGCCGTCCTTGAACTCCACGCCGCGCACCTCGCCGTCGTCCCCGGCCAGGACCCGGGTGGTGCGAGCCCCGGTGCGCACGCCGATGCCGCGCTTCTCGATGAGCCGGCGCAGGGAGGCCCCGGCGGGCAGATCGAGCTGGGCGGACATCAGCCGGTCGCTGGACTGGATCACCGTGGGCTCGGCGTCCATCCCCTGCAGGGCTCCGGCGGCTTCGAGGCCGAGCAGGCCGCCGCCGATGACGGTGCCTCGCACCGGACGACCGAGTTCACGGGCCCGGCGCCGGACGTGGTCGCGCAGCTGCTCGACGTCGTCGAGCGTGCGGTAGACGAAGCAGCCGGGCTGCTCGGCGCCGTCGACCGGAGGGCGGGCGGCATAGGAGCCGGTCGCCAGGACCAGGTGGTCGTACCCGAACTCCTCGCCGGAGCGGGTGCCCACGCTGCGCCGGTCACGATCGATGTGCTCGGCCGGATCGCCCGCGACCAGCGTGATCCGAGGATCCTCGAGCACGGTGCGTTCCAGGGAGAGAGCGTCGGCGTCCTCCCCGTCGAAGAAGCGGGTCAGGCCCACACGGTCGTAGGGGTGGCGGCCTTCGTCGCCGAGGATGGTCAGGGTGTACGCGGCGTCGGCCCGGGCGCTGAGGCTGTCCGCGAGGCGGTGGGCCACCATGCCCGCGCCGATGACGAGGATGCGGGCGGTCATCGGGTCGCACCGACCAGCTCGGGCTCGGTCGTCCCCTCGGTCTCGCCCGCGGTCACGGGGATCACCGGTTCCGCGGCGGCGGCCTTGCGCCGGTGGGCCAGGTACAGCGGGAGGCCGACGAAGGCCAGGCCCCCGACCAGGTTGCCCACGACCGTCGGGATCTCGTTCCACAGCAGGTAGTCCATGAGCGTGAAGTCCGCGCCCAGCAGCAGGCCCGAGGGGAACAGGAACATGTTCACGATGGAGTGCTCGAAGCCCATGTAGAAGAAGAGCATCACGGGCATCCACATGCCGGCGATCTTGGCGATCATGCTGTCGGACATGAAGGCTGCGACGACGCCCGTGGAGACCATCCAGTTGCACAGCACGCCGCGCACGAACAGGGTCAGCATGCCGGCGGCGCCGTGATCGGCATAGCCGACGGTGCGGCCGTGGCCGATCTCGCCGATGGCGAGCCCCACCTCGTTGGGTGCGGAGGAGAAGCCGTACGTGAAGTAGATGGCCATCAGGACGGCGACGGCGAATGCACCGATGAAGTTGCCGACGAAGACCAGCCCCCAGGTGCGCATCACGCCGCCGACGGTGACGCCGGGGCGGCGGTCCAGCAGCGCCAGCGGGGTCAGGGTGAACACACCCGTCAGCAGGTCGAAGCCCATCAGATAGAGCATGATGAACCCGACCGGGAAGAGGATCGCCCCGAGCAGGGGCTGGCCGGTCTGGGTCGAGACGGTCACGGCGAAGGCCGCGGCGAGCCCGAGGATCGCACCGCCCATGACGGCGCGCACGAGGGTTTCCCGGGCAGACATCCCGATCTTGCTGGCTCCGGCATCGACCAGGCGTGTGACCAGGTCGGACGGCTTGACGTAGTCCATGGCTGCCTCCAAGGGGCGCAGTGGGCTGGGGCCCGCCGAGCAGCGCCCGGCGATGCGGCCAACGTAAGACGGGGGCGCGTCAGCCCATGCAGCCGTCAGCGCCCGTTACGTTTCCGTGACCCCCGGTCTCATTCCCGTCCGGCCCCGCCGAGCGAGCCACGATGAGACCTCCCGCGGTCGATACCGCCGGACGTGACCTCATCCAGCGCCCGTTCCGACAACTGTCGCGGTATCGAGCTCCTCCCGCTCAGTCCTTGGCCCGGACCAGGCGTTCGTGGCCTGTCTCCTCCAGCACGGCGATGTCCGAGTTGGCCTTGAGGAAGTCGGAGAAGGAGCGGAAGCCGAGTGCTTTCTCGCTGAAGGAGGGGTCCATGCGACGCATGTGCGTCTTGACCGCGGAGCTGTGCAGCCACTCGCTGTCCCCGCGGTCCCCCAGCTGCAGGGCGCGCTGGAGCAGGCGGGTCGCCGCCTCCTGTGGATCCTCGGTAAGTTCGACGACCTCGTCCTCCGCATCGGCGGTGCCGGATGCGGCCGCCGGCGCCTCGGCGGCCGGGGCCGGTGCCTGACCGGAGGCTGCCGCGGCGTCACGATCCGTGGACGCTCCGGAGCTGGCCCCGGACCTGCCCTTGCCCTTGCCGCTTCCCTGTCCGCGGCGCGACCGGGACGCGGGCGCCGGCTCCGGGCGCTCGATGCCGGGGAGGTTGTCGTAGGACTCGAACTCGTCGCAGGCCGCGGCGAGAGACTTGGCGGTCGATCCGGCCACCCCCATCCCGATGACGTACCGGCCCAGCCGACGGCAGCGCTGGGCCAGGGGGACGTAGTCCGAGTCCCCGGCGACGATGACCACGTGGGTGAGGTCCGGGATGCGGAACATGTCCTCGACGGTGTCGACGGCCAGGCGGATGTCGGCCCCGTTCTTCGCGTACGCCGCGGCCGGGAAGAGCTGGACGAGGTCCACGGCCCGGGAGACCAGCTGGGAGCGGTACTCGGCGTTGACGGGGGCGGACCAGTCGGCATAGGCGCGGGTGAGCATGAGGGTGCCGAACGAGGCGGCGTAGTCGATGATCGCGCCCACGTCGACGGTGGCCTTGCCCAGCCGTTCGGCGAGCTCGGGCTCGCTGGGGTCCTCGGCGAGCCGCTGGCGGTCCCGGCTGTACGCATTGCGACCGTGGACACGGTCGTACCAGGACATGACGATGTTGTCGAAGTCGAGGTAGACGGCGACGCGGGGCTCTTGTGGTTCTGCCATGCCCCCAGTCTGCCTGGTCGGTCCGCTCAGCGACGCCACCCGAGCCAGCTCAGCGACGCCACGCCGGCCCGCGCAGCGCGCGGCCGGGACGGGCATCGGTGCGCACGCCCTCGGTGACCACCGGGATCCCTTCGCTGAGGACCTCGTGGATCCCGGTCGGGGCGAGCCGGGGCTGGTCGAAGGTGGCGCGGTCGGCGATGGTCGCGGGGTCGAACAGCACCAGGTCGGCGACCTTTCCCTCGGCGATCGTGCCGCGGTCGCGCAGCCCGAGCCGCTGCGCGGGGCGTGCACACAGGTGGACGACGGCCTCGGCGAGCGAGAGCACGCCCTGCTCACGCACGTAGTGGCCGAGGTACCGGGCGAAGGTGCCGGCTCCCCGAGGATGGGGTTTGTCGCCGACGAGGATGCCGTCGCTGCCGCCCATGTGACGGGCGTGGCGCATCACGGTGCGCACATTCTCCTCGTCGCCCACGTGCTGGAGGATGCTGGTGCCCAGCCGGTCCTGGATCAGCAGATCAAAGAAGACGTCCGCCGGGGGCCGGTGCTCCGTGGCGGCGAGGTCGGCGATCGTCCGGCCCACGCGGTCGCGGAGGTGATCGTGGCGCACTCCGGCGATCTCGATGCCGGTCCAGTCGACCGGGACGCCGTGGCACCCGTCGCTGCCGAGCACTTCGACCTGGTGGGCGATCAGGTCGCGTTCGTCCGGGTCCGTGAGCCGCTCCAGGGTGGCCTCGACCCCTCCCGTGGCGGCGCGGCTGGGCAGCAGCGCCGACAGCGTCGTCGATCCGGGCAGGTAGGGATACGAGTCCAGGGTGATGTCGACGCCGCGGGCGATGGCCTGGTCGACCAGGCTCAGCAGCTCCCCGGCCCGGCCGCGGTTCTCCGGGAAGTTCATGGTGGCGTGGGTCAGATGCACAGGGCATCCGGATCGGGCCCCGATCTCGACCATCTCCTGGTAGGCGGCCAGCGCTCCCGCACCGTAGGAGCGCTGATGAGGGCTGTAGTACCCGCCGTGGCCGGCGACCACCTCGCACAGGGCCACCAGCTCATCGGTGGAGGCGAACATGCCGGGCACGTAGGTCAGCCCCGAGGAGAGGCCGAATGCGCCCTCGGCCATGCCGCGGGCGACCTGCTCGCGCATCTGCGCGAGTTCGTCCGCGGTGGCGGCACGGTTCTCGGTGCCGACCACGTTCATGCGGATGGTTCCCTGGGGCAGCAGGTAGGCGACGTGGGTCGCGGCGCCGCGAGAGTCGATCTCCTCGAGGTACTCGCCCACGCTGCGCCAGGCGAAGTCGAGCTCGGCCGGCTCCCCGTTCCAACCGGCGATCTGCTGGCGGATGATCGTCATCGTCTCGTCGGTCACCGGCGCGTAGGAGAGCCCGTCCTGGCCGATGACCTCGGTGGTCACCCCTTGGAGGGTCTTGGCGAGATGGTCCCCGTCGGCCAGCACCGCGAGATCGGAGTGGGCGTGCATGTCGATGAAGCCCGGCGCGAGAGCGAGACCGTCGGCCTCGATCCGACGGGCCCCGGGGGAATCCAGTCGGCGAGCGCCCGGCGTCTCGAGGCAGCCGCTGACGGCTGCGATCACGCCGTCGCGCAGCAGCACGTCGGCGGTCCCCGGGGCGGCGCCGCTGCCGTCGAGGATCAGGGCACCGCGGAGGAGGATCTCGGGAGCGGCGTGGGGTGTCATCCGAAGGTGGTCTCCAGCAGTCCGGTCGCCCGGGGCGCCTCGGCACCGTCGTCATCGATGAGGACCAGTCCCCGCCACTTGTCCAGGACGGTGCACGGATGGGAGAGGCCGAACCGGATCACGTCGCCGACCCGCACGTCGTGGCCGTCCGGCAGGTCGACGAACGTGTGCTGGTCGTTCATCGCGGTGCACCGGGCGCCCTCGAGCCGCTCGACGTCGGCCCGCCCGAGACGGCGAACGGCCTGAGGCTCGGGCAGCCCCTCGTCGAAGGAGAAGTCCCGCTTGCCGGCGTCGACCAGGGCCAGGCCCGGCTCCGGGAGGGAGACGACGCTCGCCCAGCCGTGCATGGCCGAGCGGAACCGGTCCGGCCGACGCATCGTCGTGCTCGTCGCCTCGGCGGCGTCGAGTAGCTCCCCGCCGCGTGCGAGGGGACTGATGCCGCGGTAGAAGCCGTCATCGTGGATCACGTAGGCGCCCGAGCGCAGCAGCACCCGGGTCGCCGGGCCGCGGGAGCCCTGCGGGTCGTGGCGGGGGCCGAGCACCCGGGCGACGTCGTCGAAGTAGGCGCTGCCCCCGGCGGTCAGCAGGAGATCGCCGTCGGTCGGATAGAGGCCGTCCTCGGCGATGCGGTCGTGCAGACGACCGAGATCCTCGAGGTACTCCCGGACCCGGTGCAGCGAGGCATCGTCCGCGGCGTGCGCGAACGCCCCTTCGTAGCCGCCGACTCCGGCCAGCCGCAGCACCGGCGAAGCGGCCACGGCGCGAGCGAGGTCGAGGCCCTCCTCCACGGTGCGCACGCCGGTGCGGCCGCCGGTGCCACCGAGTTCGATGAGGACGGACAGCGGCGCGGCCGCACCCGCTGTCGTGAGCGCCTCGTCCATGATCTCGATCCCGCGCCGCGAGTCGCTCCAGACGCTCAGGCGGGCGGCGTGCGGGGCGAGGGCACGCAGGGCCCCGGGCTGGACCAGTGCGTTGGCCAGCAGCACGCGGGGGATGTCCCACTCCAGGGCGACGGCGGCCTGCCAGGGCGTGGCGACGGTGATCCCCCAGGCCCCGGCCTCCAGCTGGCGCTGCCACAGGGTGCGGCTCATGGTGGTCTTGCCGTGCGGTGCCAGGTCGACGCCGGCCGCGGAGCACCATTCGGCCATGGTCGCGAGGTTGTGCTCGATCGCGGACTCGCTGAGGGTGACCAGCGGGGTGGGGAGCGCCTCCAGGGTCGGGTGCTCGGCCAGGAGCCGGTCGAATCCGGCGGCGTCCATCCCCAGCGGTGCGGCTTTCAGCTCGTCCATACCGTGCTCCTCCGTGCTCATCGTTCCTGAGCTGCTCGTCAGTCGTGGGCTGCTCGCCGGTCGTGCGCGTGCGCATCAGTGCTGCGCTGCGCATCCGGTCTCTCGCGCCGTCGCGTGCTGCTCCAGTATCGCGGGGCGGCCGCGCCGGAGCAGATCCGTCCGTGACGCTACGCTCGAGGCGACCACGCCAACCGACCGAAGGACTTCCATGACCGACCGTCGCGCCGTCGCCACCGCGGACGCCCCCGCTCCCGCGCACACCTTCTCGCAGGGCGTACAGCGCGGCCCGTTCCTGCAGGTCTCCGGTCAGGGCCCGGTCGATCCGGCCACCGGTGACTACATCCATGCCGGGGACGTCGCCGCCCAGACCACTCGCACTCTGAGCAACATCGAGGCGATCCTGGCCGCCGGCGGCGCGGGGTTCGACGACGTCATGATGCTGCGCGTCTACCTCACCCGGCGCGAGGACTTCGCGGCGATGAACGAGGCCTACGGCGAGTTCGTCGGCAACCGCTGCGCCTCGGGCGTCCTGCCCGCGCGCACCACGGTGTTCACCGGTCTGCCGCGCGAGGAGATGCTGGTCGAGATCGACGCGTTCGCCGTCACGGCGTGATGCCTTCGGCGGCCGACGCCACGTCGCGGGGTCGGTCCCTCGCATCTGCGGACCCGGTTCCGCCCTGCGGGGTTCGCCGATAGGCTGGGGCGAGCGTCGCGTGCCGGTGGCAGACCGTGTCAGGCATGGAGGCGCCGGATCACGAAGGAGTTCGACGATGATGACGTCGCACCCTTCGTCCTTCTGTGACTGAGGGCGAGAACGCCAGGCTCATCGCCTGGAACCATGAACTGCGCCGCGTGCATGCGCGTCTGCGGGAGGCGCTGAGCCTCACCCGGGACGCTCTGGCCGACGGGGCCGACGCCGAGCCGGCCACACGCGATCTGCTGCTGTTCTGCCACGGATTCTGCACGGCGCTGACCGCGCATCACGAGGGTGAGGACCGCCGGCTGTTCCCCGCCATCGCGGAGGCACATCCGGAGCTCGGCGAGACCCTGCGCTACCTGCAGCAGGACCACTCGATGATCGCGCACCTGGTCGTCGGCCTCCAGGACGCCGTCGGCCGCGGGGCGCCCGCCCCCGAGCTGGACCGGCATCTCGAAGGGATCGCGGCGATCATGGAGAGCCACTTCCGCTACGAGGAGCGTCAGCTGCTCTCCGTGCTCTCCGCACTGGAGCTCGATGCGGAACGCTCAACGGTGCTGGGGCCGCTGTGAATCCGCAGCCCCTGCCGGCGACGGTGGACGGTGAGGTCGCCCGTGTTGAGGAGGATCGGCATGGTGTGGCTCCTGCGGCTCGATGACGCCCGGGCGCGGCGGGGCGCCCGGGCGCGCCATGACGCCCGGGCGCGGCGCGGCGCGGCGCTTCGCCACGCCCGCATCGGCCGCGTTGATTGCGTTTCCAGGATTTCCGGGGAGGATAGAGCAATGGAGCACGCCACGGAGAAGAGTCCGTACGACATGAGCGAGCAACAGCGTGACGAGGAAGGGCAGGCCGACTTCCGGCCGCCGTCCGCGACGGCATCCCATGACGCCTGCCCCGTCGAACCCGCGATCCCCACCCTGCCGCCGCTGCATCCGCTCAGCGACGAGGCGCCGCAGGAAGGCGAGTAGGGGCGCTCACCCGTCGCCGTTCGAGGATGAGCCCTGCATCGCGGCGACCTCCGCCTCGGATCGCAGGATGCAGAACTCATTGCCCTCGGGGTCCGCGAGAACGACCCACCCGCTGCCCGGTCCGTACTTCCCGCGGTGGTCGGCGATCTCGACAGCTCCGATCCCGCGCAGGCGCTCGAGCTCCGCGTCACGGGTCCCCTCCCGTGGACGCAGATCGAAGTGCATTCTGTACTTGACGGTCTTGGACTCCGGCACCTCGAGGAACAGCACCGTGTGCCCGGACTCGGGATCGCGGATCACGCACCCCTCGTCTCCGGGCTCACGGGGATCCTCGGGATCGTCCTCGTAGCCGAGGACCTGCTTCCAGAATCCGGAGAGGGCATAGGCGTCGGCGCAGTCGACGGAGGTGTGCGAGACGAAGCTGCTCATCGCCACAGCGTAGGAAGCGGCCACGGGACGCTCAAGAGGTCGGCCGGCACGCGGCTCCTGCCGGCGAGCACCACGGCCCTGACCCCATCGGGCGTTCCCGCGGGGACGCGTTCGCGGAACGTCAGCGCGCGGGGGCCGGAATGTCTCTACGATCGTGGCCCATGATCACGGACACTGCAGTCTGGAACGACCACGCCCAGCTCGCGCAGAGCAGCCTCGACCGGCTCTTCGGCACTGATCGTCCCGGCCACCTCGAGAATGCTCATCCCGCCGGCAGCATCGGCGGGGACACCTTCAACTACTGGTGGCTGGCCCACGTCATGGACTGCCGTCTGGACGCGTACGAGCGCACCGGGGACCACCGCTGGACCGAGGCGGCCCGAGACGTGCGCGACGAGATCGTCGCCCGCAACGGGGGATCGCTGGTCAACGACTACTTCGACGACATGCTGTGGTTCGCGCTCGCACTGGTGCGGTTGTTCGACGCCACCGGGAACCAGCAGGATCTGACCGACGCCGAGTTCCTCGTCGACCACGTGATCGAGCACGGCTGGAACGACACCCTCGGGGAGAGCCTGGCCTGGCGCAAGCAGCAGCTGGACTACAAGAACTCCCCCGCCAACGGCCCGCTGATCATCCTGGCGCTCCGGCTCGCCGCACGGATCCCCGCCCGGGATGCCCAGCTGGCCGCCTACGCGGGGACTGCCATGGACTGGTGGGAGCGCACCCTGGTGGCGGAGGACGGCTTCGTCGAGGACGGCATCAACCGTGCGGGCGACGGACGGATCGACGTGCAGTGGCGCTTCACCTACAACCAGGGCCTCTACCTCGGCGCCTGCGTGGAGTGGTTCCGCCGCACCGGCGAGGGCGACTACCTGGTGCGGGCCCGGCGCACGGCCCGTACGGCCATCGCTGAGCTCAGCGACGGCTCCGTGTTCCGCGCCGAGGGCAATGGCGGCGACGAGGGCCTGTTCAAGGGAATCTTCTACCGGTACCTGGGGCTGCTCATCGAGGCGCTGCCCGAGGCGGACGACGATCGGCGCGCCTTCGAGGACTTCGTGCGCCGCGGCACCGATGCGCTGGTCGCCTCGGCTCGGCGCGAGGACGAGCTGCTGCGAGCCGGCAACGACTGGACCCTGCGCGAGGACGGCCCCATCCACTACTCCACGCAGCTCAGTGCGATGAAGGCCCTCGAGCAGCGGTGGCGGATCGAGGCGCGCGTCGCCTAGTTCCGCGGTCCGGGAAGATCGCGGGTCATGAACACGCTGTGGGGATCGGCGACATAGGCACCGAACGGCGGGCATTCGCGGAACCCGTGACGGGCATACAGCGCCCGGGCCGGGGCGAAGAACTCCGCCGAACCGGTCTCCAGCGAGATACGGGCCGCGCCCCATCGCCGGGCCTCGACCATCACGTGCTCCAGCAGTGCCGTCGCGATGCCTCGTCCGCGCAGGGCCGGGTCGGTACGCATGCTCTTGAGCTCCACATGGTCGGGCTCGAGTCGGGACAGCGCGACCGTCCCGGCCGGCGCCGACCCGACCTCGGCGACCCACAGCCGCACCGTCGGCGCGGTCAGGGCAGAGAGATTAAGTGCGTGCCGGCTCTCGTCCGGGGCGGTGTCGGCCATGTCCTCGAGGTGCTGCTGGAGGAAGCGGACCAGACGCGGATCGGAGAGGTCCGCGTCCACGATCGTCGGCGTCATGAGTCCGCGCTCCCCGACTCAGCGCGACCTGCCCCCGCGCGCACCTCGCGGGATGCCACGGCGACGAGTTCCGCCGCCGGGCCGCTGAGCCGGCGCGGACCCGTCCACACCGCCGTCAACGGCCGCCGCAGGCTCTGTCCCCGCACCGGAACCCGCGCCAGCTGCCCCGCCTCGAGCTGCGAGCGGACGGCCAGCATGCTGATCACCGCCGGTCCAGCGCCCGAGGCCACCGCGATCCGCACGGCGGCATTGCTGCCGAGCTCCTGAACGGGTGGTGTGCCGGCGGCCGACGGGACCAGCTCCTCGAAGGCGTCCCGGGTGCCGGAGCCGCCTTCGCGCACGACGAGCGGGGTCGCGGCGAGCTCATCGAGCCCCAGCGGCTCATCCCTGCGGGCCCATGGGTGGTCGGGAGCGACCACGACGACGAGCTCGTCCTCCCGCAGGGCGAGGGCGTGGACCGAGCGGGGAACGTGCGGGGTCTCGATGAAGCCCAGCTGCAGCCGGCCGTCGCGGATCTCCTCGAGCACCTGGGCGGAATTGAGAACCTCCAGCTCCGCGCGGACGCGAGGGCTGGAGCGGCGCAGGTCGGTCAGCCAGGCCGGCATCAGGTTCTCCGCGATCGTCATGCTCGCCCCGACGTGGAGGTCGAGCGTGTTCTCGTCCCGGCTGTGGCGCAGCCAGGCGCTGAACGCCTCGGCCGACTCCAGGAGGTCGCGAGCGTGAGCGGCATAGAGCAGCCCGGCGGAGGTCGGGCGGGAGCCGCGGGGATTCCGGTCCAGCAGCGCTGTGCCGGCCTGTCTCTCCAGGGTCACGATGGTCCGGCTCGCATTGGACTGGTACATGCCCAGCTTCCGGGCGCCCGCGCCGAGCCCGCCCTCGTCGACGACGGCGACGAACAGAGCCAGGGCCTGCAGGTTGGGCAGAGGCTCGGACATATCTCCATGATATGCCCTGCTGGTCATGCGCCCTCTACCGAGCGTGCCGGCACCGTGGAAGAGTCCTGGCATGTCCGCGCCTGCCCTCACCGTTGCCGCGGTGCCTCGCGGGCTGATGCCGGGGGTGGCGCTGTGCCTGCTCGTCGCGGTCGCCGCCGCGGTGGCGGCCGCTTCTCTGCCCGGCGTGAGCGCCCTGATCCTGGCGATCCTCGCCGGGATCGTCGTCGCCAATACGACGAACCTGCCCGCCAGCGTCAAGCCGGGTCTGGACTTCTCCGCGAAGGTGCTGCTCCGGGCGGGGATCGTGCTGCTCGGCCTGCAGCTCGTGCTCGGGGACATCCTCGCCCTGGGCGCCCCGATGCTGCTCGTGGTGATGTCCGTCGTGGGCGGCGGCATGCTCGGGACGCTGGCACTGGGACGGCTGCTGAAGGTCGAGCCGGGTCTGACTCTCCTGATCGCCTGCGGTTTCTCGATCTGCGGGGCCGCCGCGGTCGCTGCCGCGGCGGGTGTCACCGATCCGGAGGACGAGCACGAGGAACGCACGGTCACCGCGATCGCCCTGGTGGTGCTGTTCGGCACGCTGATGATCGGCCTGGTCCCTGCGGCCTCGGCGGTGCTGGGGCTCGGGCCCATGACCTCCGGCCTGTGGGCCGGCGGCTCGATCCATGAGATCGCTCAGGTGGTGGCGGCCGGCGGAGTGCTCGGCGGAGGCGCGCTCGCGGTCGCCGTCGTGGTCAAGCTGGCCCGCGTCCTGATGCTCGCACCGGTGATGGCGGTGCTCGGTATGCGGCAGCGGCGGCGCGTCGGCGCGGCCGCCCGAGCGACCGCCGGGCTCGATGCACGCGACGCCGCGGATCCCGGAGGCGGCCCCGCAGCCGGCCCCGGAGGTGTCCCGCCCACTGCGAAGCGCCCGCCGCTGGTGCCGGTGTTCGTGCTCGGATTCCTGGCGATGGTGCTGCTGGGCTCGTTCGTGCCCCTTCCGGTGGTCGTTCTCGAGGCAGGGTCCGTGCTGCAGACGATCCTGCTGGCCGCGGCGATGTTCGCCCTCGGGTGCGGGGTGTCGGTGCGTCGGCTCGTCCGGGTCGGCCTGCGCCCGTTCGCACTGGCGGCGCTGTCCACCCTCGTCGTCGCGTCGATCGCGCTGGCCGGAGTCCTGATCGTGGCCTGACCTCCGGAACCGGCCTGCCAGCAAGGGCCGCATCTGCGCCCCTATACTGGCGTTCATGACGCAGATGCGGGTTCGAGAGGCTGCCATGTTCCTGGGAGTCAGCGAGGACACCGTCCGGCGCCGGATCGAGCGGGGCACCCTCACCGCGACCACGGACGCTGCCGGGCGCAAGGTGCTCGAGGGCGTGGACGTCGCTCGCCTGGCGCGCGAGCTCGCGGTCGGTCCCGAGATGGACGACGGCGTGCGCTCCTCGGCGCGCAACCGATTCGTCGGCCTCGTGACCGACGTCGTCATGGACACCGTCATGGCACAGGTCGAACTGCAGTGCGGCCCCTTCCGCGTGGTCTCGCTGATGAGCAGCGAGGCCGCCCGTGATCTCGGGCTGGAACCGGGAAAGGTCGCCACCGCGTCGGTGAAGGCCACGCAGGTGATCATCGAGACGACCGACGCGGGCACGTCGGCATGATCTCGCCCGCGATCAGTGCTCCGGCGCGGCGAGGTCTGCTCGCCGCCATCGCCGGCCTGGCTCTGGGCCTCGGTGCGACGGGCTGCGCGAGCTCCGAGGACCCCACCACCCTCACCGTGTATGCGGCCGCCTCGCTCCAGGAGCCGTTCGAGGAGCTCGCAGCACAGTTCGAAGCCGCCCATGAGGACGTCGACGTCGCGCTCAGCGTCGCCGGATCCTCCACGCTGGCCGCCCAGATCCGCGAAGGCGCCCCTGCCGACGTGTTCGCCTCGGCCGACACCGCGAACATGGACAAGCTCGAGGACGCCGAACCCACCGATTTCGCGACGAACACGCTGATGATCGCCGTCCCGCCCGGCAATCCCGCGGGGATCACGGACCTCTCCTCACTCACCGGCGACGGGGTGCGCCTGGTCGTGTGCGCGCCGGAAGTACCCTGCGGCGCCGCGGCCGAGAAGGTCCAGGACGCGGCGGGTCTGGACTTCTCCCCGGTCAGCGAGGAGCAGAGCGTCACCGACGTGCTGGGCAAGGTCACCAGCGGCGAGGCCGGCGCCGGCCTGGTCTATGTCACCGACGTGCAGAAGGCAGGAGACGCCGTGGAGGGGATCACCTTCCCCGAGGCGGCGAGCGCGGTGAACACATATCCGATCACGGCTGTCCCCGGTACGGCCCATCCCGATCTCGGCGAGGAGTTCATCGATCTGGTGCTCGGCGAGGACGGCCGGACGGTCCTGAGCAGCTATGGCTTCGCCGGTGCGTGAGCTGCGATGTCCTCACGCCCCGCGCCCTCACGCCCTAGGACCGGCACGGTCTCGGCCACGCCCGCTCCCGGCTCCGCACTGCCCCGTTGGGTGCTGGTCCCTGCTCTGATCGGTGCCCTGTTCGTGCTGCTGCCCCTGGTCGCGATGTCGACCCGGGTCGAGTGGTCCAGCTTCTGGGCGCTGATCACCAGCGAGTCCTCCCTGGCTGCGCTGCGCCTCAGCCTGCAGACCGCGGCCACCAGCGCCGCCGCGTGCGTGGTGCTCGGGGTGCCGATGGCTCTGCTTCTCGCCCGTGCCCGTGCTCCCGGCATCTCGCTGCTGCGCTCCCTCGTGCTGATCCCCCTGGTCCTGCCGCCGGTGGTCAGCGGCATCGCCCTGCTGTACACCGTCGGTCGCCAGGGACTGATCGGGCGGCACCTCGAGGTCCTGGGCATCCAGGTCGCCTTCTCCACCGCCGCCGTGGTGCTCGCGCAGACCTTCGTCGCGCTGCCCTTCCTCGTCATCAGCCTCGAGGGGGCGCTGCGCACCGCAGGTACGCGGTACGAGGCGGCCGCCGCCTCGCTCGGCGCCCGGCCCAGCAGAGTGCTGCTGCGGGTGACGCTGCCGCTGATGCTGCCGAGCCTGGCCTCGGGCACGGTGCTGTCCTTCGCGCGGGCGCTCGGCGAGTTCGGCGCCACGATCACCGTCGCCGGCAGCCTGCAGGGCACCACGCGCACGCTGCCGCTGGAGATCTACCTCCAGCGCGAGAGCGATCCGGATGCCGCTGTGGCGCTGTCCTTCGTGCTGATGATCGTCGCCGTGATGGTCATCGCCATCGCCCGGCGGCGGGCCGCCGCATGAGTCTGTCGGTACGGGTGACCATGCCCGAGCGCGGGCTCGATCTCGCCCTGGAGCTGCCGGCCGGGGAGACCTCCGCGCTGGTCGGTCCCAACGGTGCCGGCAAGTCCAGTGTGCTGGGCGTGATCGCCGGGACGCTGCGACCCCGCACCGGACGGGTCGAGCTCGACGGCCGCGTGCTCGCCGATGTGACCGACGGGCGCGCACGCGCCTGGGTGCCTCCGCACTCCCGCCACGTCACGACCCTCACGCAGGATCCGGTCCTGTTCCCGCATCTCACCGTGGCCGGGAACATCCTGTTCGCCCTCCGCAGCCTCGGTGTGCCCCGCGCGGCAGCGCGGGCCGAGACTCGGCGTCGGCTGGAGGACGTGGGTCTTCAGGAGCTCGCGCAGCGGCGGCCCCACCAGCTCTCCGGCGGGCAGGCGCAGCGCGCGGCGATCGCCCGGGCGCTGGCCGCGCGGCCGCGTCTGCTGCTGCTGGACGAGCCGCTCTCCGCCCTCGACGTGGATGTCTCCCCCGGCCTGCGCGAACTGCTGCGCAGATTTCTCGCCGATCGCAGCGCGCTCGTGGTCAGCCATGACGCGCTCGACGCGATGACTCTGGCCGATACCACCGCCGTCATCGTGGACGGCCATGTCCGCGAGCAGGGGCCGACGATGGAGGTCCTCACGCTGCCGCGCAGCGCCTTCGCGGCCCGCTTCGCCGGGCTCAATCTGCTGCACGGCACCTGGGACGGCACGGCCGTGGCACTGCCGGGGCACGACAGGCTCGCCGGCGGTCTGCGCGGTGGGGCGAGGCCGGGCGACGCGGTCCACGCCGTCTTCCGCCCCAGTGCGGTCGAGCTCGGCTCGGCCCCCGCGAGCGCGGGCGCGGCGGCCATGGCCGAACGCTCGGTCGTCGCCCTCGAACCGCACGGCGATCTCGTGCGAGTGCGCACCGAGGACCTCGCCGCGGACCTGTCACCGCAGGTCGTGGCCGAATCGGCAATCCGCCCGGGCAGTCGGGTCCACCCGCGGGTCGCGCCCGAGGATGTGACCATCTACCCCGCGCGGCGCACAATGGGGCCGTGAGCGACGAGAACACGACGGCGACGGGCACCACGGGAACCGGCTCCGGACAGCGCCCCGGCAGCTCGCCGGGTCGGGACGACGCACAGGAGCGGGACGACGCACAGGGTCGGACTGACCGGAGCACCGGCAACGGTGGCGGGATCGAAGCCGCCGGCGACGGCAGCCCGGCCGAGCCGTCCGGTGGCGGCGGCGAGAGCGGCCTGACCGTTCTGATCGCGTTCTGCGCGAACTTCCTCATCGCGATCGCCAAGACGGTGGTCTCGATCCTCACCGGCTCCGCCTCGATGCTCGCCGAGGCGGCGCACTCGTGGGCGGACACCGGCAACCAGGTGTTCCTCATGATCGGCGAGCGCCGCTCCCGCCGCGCCCCCGACCGCTCGCATCCGCTGGGCTACGGCCGCGCCGGATACGTGTGGTCGATGTTCGCGGCGATCGGGCTGTTCGCGGTCGGTGCCGGCGTGTCCGTATGGCACGGCATCCAGGAGCTCGGCGCCCCGAGCGAGGAGGCCACGTACACGTGGGCCTACGTCGTGCTCGCGGTCTCGTTCGTCTTCGAGGGGGTCTCGTTCCTCCAGGCGACGCGCCAGGCCGTCCGCGGGGCCAGGGAGCGCGGCATCAAGCCGCTGCGCTACATCCGCACCACCTCGGACCCGATGCTGCGAGCCGTGTTCTCGGAGGACTCGTGCGCGCTGCTGGGGCTGGTGATCGCCGCTGCGGGCATCGCCCTGCACCAGATCACCGGGCAGGCGGTGTGGGATGCGATCGGGTCGATCCTGGTGGGCCTGCTGCTGGGCGTCGTGGCGGTCCTGCTGATCATGCGCAACAGCGACTTCCTCTCCGGCGAGGGCGGCTCACCGCTGGCCCGCCACGAGGTGCTCGACCATCTCGTCCACCACCGCGACATCCAGTCCGTCAGCTTCCTGCACACCGAGTGGGTGGGGGCGAACAAGCTCTTCGTCGTCGCCTCGGTCGACGTCGTCGGCGACGTGCGCGAATCGGAGCTGCAGCGACGGATCCAGGCGATCGAGGAAGAGCTGGAGAGTCATCCGGTGGTGATGCGGGCCGTGCTCACCCTCACCCGGCCCGGTGACACGCAGCGGCTGGCCCCCGAACCTCTGCCGGACTGGTACACGGCGCGGTGAGCCGCGCGCCGGCCGCCGCCTCGCCCGGAGCGCTGCTCCCGCTGGCCGAGGCGGATCTGCGGGCGCTCCAGCGCGACCTGCTGGAGGCGCACGGGCCGCTCGGAGCATGGTGGCCGGGAGAGGAGCCCTTCGAGATCGCCGTCGGCGCGGTCCTGGTCCAACGCAGCCGATGGGAGCAGGCGGCCGCGTCGATCGCGAACCTGCGCGGTGCCGGCCTGCTGGAGCCCGGCCAGCTCGCCGCGGCCGACGAGGATCGTATCCGGGACCTCGTGCGCGGCTCGGGGTTCGCCAGCACCAAACCGGGGCGGCTGCTGGCGCTCGCGCGGTGGACGCTCGAGCGAGGCCCCACGGCGTCCGAGCTCAGCGATGGCGACCTGCGCACCGAGCTGCTCGCGGTCGAGGGCATCGGCGAGGAGACGGCCGACGCGATCGCCCTGTACTGCTTCAGCCGGCCGGCGTTCATCTGCGATGAGTACGCCAGACGGCTCCTCACTCTGCGCGGCCATGCGGTGCCCGGCTCGTACCGGGCCTTCCGCCGCCGGCTCGCCCCGGCTCTCGACCGCGCGCGATTCAGCGTTCCCGAGCTCGCCGAGCTGCACGGGCTCATCGTCGAGGAGGGCAAGGCCTCTCCCGCCCGGCGCGGAGTGCAGGCAGGCGCGTCCGCCTAGGAGGCCATCCGGTGATCAGAGTCGGCCCGCGCGCTCCCATCGTCCGCAGTCTCCTGATCGGATGCGCTGATCTCTGCCCAGATCTCATCGAGAGACAGACTCAGGACATGCGCGATGGAGGCGATCGTCGAGAAGGCCGGCGTGGCGACACGTCCCGACTCGATCTTCCGCAGGGTCTCCGGGGAGAGACCGGCTTCCAGTGCCGTCTCGAGGAGCGGCCGATTGCCGCGCGCACGGCGCAGGAGCGACCCCAGGCGCTCTCCACGGGCGACCTCTGCGGGGGTGAGGGGAAGTCTGACCATGTCCCGATACTAATACCGGGATAGTCTTACCGGGATACTTATCGGCTCCCTGGGAGGCCCCATGATCGAGATCCTCACTCCCGACGAACTGGTCCGCGCTCGCGCGACGGGCGCCCTCGTCGGCCACGTCCTGGACACGCTCCGGGAGAGAACTACCGTCGGCACCAATCTGCTCGAGATCGATCAGTGGGCGCAGGAGCTGATCGAGGAGGCCGGAGCCACCTCCTGCTACGTCGACTACGAGCCGTCGTTCGGGCGCGGACCGTTCGGGCACTACGTGTGCACGGCCGTCAACGATGCGGTGCTCCACGGCATGCCCCGGGACCAGGCGCTCGCCGATGGGGACCTGCTCTCGCTCGATCTCGCGGTCGTCCGGGACGGGATCGCCGCGGATGCCGCCCTCAGTGTTGTCGTAGGCACCTCCGCTCCCCCGGAGAGTGTGGCGATGATCGAGGCGACCCGGCGCGCACTGGATGCCGGGATCGCCGCTGCCGTCCCCGGGGCCCGGCTCGGCGATGTCTCCCATGCCATCGGCACGGTGCTGCACGAGGCGGGCTACGCCATCAATACCGAGTTCGGCGGGCACGGCATCGGTTCGACGATGCACCAGGATCCGCACGTGCCCAATACGGGCCGGCCCGGTCGCGGGTTCCGGCTGCGCCCGGGCCTGATGCTCGCCCTGGAGCCCTGGGTCATGGCTGATACGGCGGAGCTGATCACCGGCGCGGACGGATGGACGCTGCGCAGTGCCACGGGCGCCCGTGCGGCGCATAGCGAGCACACGATCGCGATCACCGGGCAGGGCGCAGAGGTCCTCACCCTGCCGAGCGATCCTCCCCGTGAAGGAACCGCTGCAGCGCGTCGTTGAAGTCCTCGGGGTTCTCGAGATTCGGGTAGTGGGCGGCCCCGGCCACCTCGCGGTAGCTCCCGTCGGCGACCGTCTCGGCCAGCCTCCGCCCGAGCGCCCGATGATCCTCACTGTCCAGCGCTCCGCACAGCGCGAGGACCGGGACCGTGACCTGCTCGAGTCGCTCCCAGGTCCTGGTCACGGGCGTCGGCGGCTGCGGAGGGATCGGAACGCCGTCCTCCCCCACGCGCAGGTGATCGGTGACCGTCTCGCGGGCCATCCTCGCGCAGAGCTCACGAACCGCCGGGTCGACCTCGTCGATCGACCGCGCCGGCCCGGCGACGAAGCGCTCCGTGACCCCGAGCCACTCCTCGAGATCTCCCGCCTCCTGCGCCCGCTGCCAGTCGGCGAGAACCTGCAGGGTCCAGGGATCGGTGAACTCGGGCTCGCTGGTGCCGGTGCCGCTGGCGACGAGCGCAGCCGCGCGACCCGGGTGCTCGAGAGCGACGTCGACGGCGGTGCTGCCGCCCATGGACAGCCCGATCAGTACCGCGCGGTCGATCTCGAGCGCGTCGAGCAGAGCCACGACGTCGTCGGCCAGACGGTACGGGGCCTCGGCATCCGAGGACTCCCCGTGCCCCCGCGCGTCGGGGACGATGACGCGGCGGTCCGGGAAGGCCTTCAGCTGCGGGTGCCACATGCGCTTGTCGACGACCCCGCCGTGGAGCAGGACGAGTGGGACGGCCTCGGACGCATGTCCCGCGGAACCACCGGATGGCGGGGCCGTCTCAACGGGCCGAGGGATGAGGTCGTAGTAGGCGATGCGCTGGTCCGGAAGATCGAGGAACTGCGTCTCGTGCGTCATGACAACCAAGGTGTCATACGCCCGCCGTGTTGACAACCCGGGTGCCATACTCGGGGCATGTCCGCACCCCGCCACCCAGCACCGCACGAACCCCTCGACCGCGACACGCTCGCGACCCGCCTGGCCGAGGTGTACGTCGCGCTCGGGCCCGTGTACCGCCGGGCATCACGGATCGTCGAGCGTCACGAGCCGATCAACGGCATGTCCGTCGGAGTCCGGAACGTGCTGGACCAGCTGCACCGCGAGGGTGAACTCACGGTTCCCCAGATGGCGCGCGCAGGATCTCAGTCGCCAGTTCGTTCAACGCATGGTCCACGATGCCCGCGCGGCCGGATACGTGGAGCTGGCCGAGAATCCGGCCCACCGCCGCTCGGCCCTGGTGCGGCTCACCGCCGCGGGCCGAGCAGCTATCGACTCCGTCAGCCGGCGCGAGCACGAGCTGATGGGCCGGGTCGGCGGCGATCTGACGGCGGCCGAGCTCGATGCGACGCTGCGCGTGCTGCACCACATGGACGCCGCGCTTGCCGAGATCGAGAACGAGGGATGACCATGCCACCGAGCACGCCGGGCGCGGCATGCGACACGGAAGGGCCCGTGCTCCAGCAGAGGCACCGCGAGGTGATCCCCGCGCAGGCCTGAGCATGCGGGACCGGCATCACGAGATCTACCTGGGCGATCCGCGCCGCACCGCCCCCGAGCGGCTGCGCACTATCCTGCGCCAGCCCGACGGTTCCGACGGTTCCGACGGGTCCGACGGTTCCGACGGGTCCGACGGGTCCGTCAGTTCCGACGGGTCCGACGGGTCCGACGAGTTCGGTGGCCGCCTCACGGCACCCTGATCCTCGTCACGACTTCCTCAACCGCGTCGCGTCGCCCGAGGAGAAGGCCGACAGCATGGCCGGGCCGGAACGGTCCAGCAGGGCCCGGGTGATGCGCGTCAGCCCCGCGACCGCAGCCGCTCCCACCCCCGCGCCGAGCAGCAGATGGACCAGCCATCCCGCGCCGGCGAGGCCCCCGATGACCACTGGGATGATCGCCGCTGCGACCACGGCGACGAAGACGGTCCACTCACCCCCGGCGGCATTGCCGGAGTCGTCGGAGGTCGAGACCCGGTCCCGTGCGTCGGCGCCGACTGCCAGCATCAGGGCGGCGAACAGGGGCGCGCCCGCGCAGGCAGCTCCGGTGGCCGCGAGCGTCATCCCCAGCGCGGGCGCCCACAGCGGCGACTGGCTGATCAGGCAGAGCACGATCGTCAGGACCACGATCGGCAGCCCGAACAGGATCATCCAGACCGCCTGGCGGCCGAGCACGTCGGCCCGCACGGCCCCAGGCGTGGTCAGCAGCTGCCACAGCGCGGTGCCGTCCAGAGCGTAGGTGTTCACCGCGACCATCGCGCCGAAGACCGCCGCCATCACCCCGATGAACGGCAGCGCCCAGGACCAGCTGGTGGGTGCCACCAGCGCGATCATCAACACGGGAGTGATCCAGGCGTGCCCGAGCCCGAGCTTGCGGTGGGGATCGCGGAACCAGGTCGCCAGTTCCCGATCGGCCACGCCCCGGACGGGCCCACCGGCACGAAGGCCGGTCCGCGCTGCCGAATCCGGTGCTCGCACCGCATTCTGGATCCGCGCCGGAGGACGGGAGATGGTGTACGCCGTCAGGGCGATCCATGTGCGACACAGGACCAGGCCGATGATGACGAGGCCGATCAGCGGGAGTACGGCACCGAGGACCGGGACCGTCCCGTCGCCCGAGGTCACGGCCCGGACCGCAGCCAGCCCCCACCCGGTCGGCAGGGCCAGCAGCGTATTCTCGAGCGGTGCGGGCATCGCCCCGGGCGCCGCCGGAGTCACGATCTCCGAGTCCCCCTCCCCCAGCCGGGGGAGGAAGAGGGCGACCACCGGAACCCACCCGGCGAAGGAGATCGCCAGCAGCACCGACATCTGGACCGCCGCCACCCACATGCCGACCCTCGAGCGCAGCAGGCGTGAGACCAGCGCCGCGGCGCATCGACCCAGCCAGAGCAGGAAGAACAGCTGTGCCATCGCGGCCACGGCTGCGTGGAGCATGGTGAGAGGGCCGAGCGGCGCCACGAGGATCACCATGCTGACCAGAGTCACGGCAGTGATCACGGTGCCGACGCTGATCGCTTCGCTCGGCGCCATCTCGCGGGCGATCTGCACGGGCCGTCGGGGCAGGGTGCGGAACCACTGCGGATCGAGCACCGGGGCGGACCCCGGCAGCAGGACCGGACCGATCAGCCAGGTCAGCCCGACCAGCGAGATCGCGGCGGTCACCCAACTGGGATGCACGTCCCCGCCCTGGGCCAGGACGGCCAGGACGATCACGGCGACCGCGGCGAGGAGCCCGGCGACCAGCCCGAAGGCACGTTCGTCGTTCGGGCCCGTGCGGATGATCCGCCATCGCATGGCGGCGAAGGTGACGGTCGTGCTCATCCCAGCCATGCGATGTCTCGCTGCGGGGCGGTGCCGACGAGGTCCAGGAATCTCTGGTTGAGCGTTCCCTCGCCCCTGACCTCGGCGAGCGTGCCCTCGGTGAGGATCCGCCCGCCCTGGATCAGGGCGACACGCTCGCAGGTGCGCTCGACGACCTCCATCATGTGGCTGGACAGCAGCACCGTCCCGCCCCCGGCGACGTACTGGCCGAGCAGACCCTCGATGGCGCGGGCCGAGACCGGGTCGATGGCTTCGAAGGGCTCATCGAGAACGAGCACCCGGGGACGGTGCATCAGGGCCACGGCCAGGCCGATCTTCTTGCGCATGCCGGTGGAGTAGTCGACGATCAGGGTCGTCGGCGCACGGTCGAGCTCGAGGACCTCGAGCAGGTCGTGGGCGCGCTCGCGCCACTGCGGTCCCACTCCCCGCAGCCGGGCCGTGTATTCGAGGAGCTCCGCACCGGTGAGCCGCTCCGGCAAGGAGAGCCCTTCCATCATGATGCCCAGCGCGTCGAGGACCTGCTCCCGCTGCCGCGCCGCATCGAATCCGGCCACCTCGACGGTTCCGGAATCCGGGGCGAGCAGTCCGGCGATCATCGACAGAGTGGTGGACTTGCCGGCGCCATTGGGTCCGACGATCCCATAGAACATGCCGCGCGGCACGGTCAGATCGATCGCGTCGACCGCGACATGGTCACCGAAGCGTTTGGTCAACCCCGACAACCGGACCGCGGGCGCGGGTGCGCGGCCCGGGTCGGGACCCTGCGCCTCTGGTTCATCCGGCCCCGCAGTGCGTCGATCCATGACATCAAACCTGTCACAGTTCCCACACGGCGACAACCCAGGTGTCATGTCGATCCCGCACTGACTGTGGACACCGCGGAATGTTAGTCACTAACATCTCGGTATGGCCCGTCACGAGCACACCCATACCCGGCTCATCGAGACCGCGCTGAAGCTCTTCGAGACCCAGGGCTTCGAGCGGACGACGGTGGCCCAGATCGCCGACGCGGCCGGAGTCACCCAGATGACGTTCTTCCGCCACTTTCCGAGCAAGGCCGCCGTGGTCACCGTCGACCCCTACGACCCGGCGATCGCCGCCGCGGTCGGTGCGCAGGCACCGGAACTGCCTCCCCTGCTGCGAGCGACGCGCGGTCTTCGGAATGCCCTCACCGCACTGGACGAGCGCGAGCTGGACACGGTCCGTCGGCGAGTTCGGATCATCGCCGGTTCTGATGCACTCCGTGCCGACATGGCGGCCGCCACCTCTGCCACGGAGAAAGCCATCGCCGAGCAGCTTGCCGCCGCCTGCTCACGCCTGGCCGCACGTGCGGCCGCGGCCGCCGTGATGGCGGCACTGACGGCAGCGCTGTTCGAATGGGCGCACGATGACTCCCTCCCCATGGCCGACGCCGTCGAGGCGTCCCTGTGCACCCTTGAAGGCCGCCTTGTCTGAGCGGCTGAGCCTGCGGGGTGCGAGGCGAACGTTCGGGCCACAGGCCGGTCTGCTCGGCCTCGACCTGCACGTCGCCGCCGGAGAGATCCACGCTCTGGTCGGGCTGAACGGCGCCGGCAAGACGACCCTGATGCGGGCGGCCCTGGGCATGCTCCGGCTCGACAGCGGTGAGGTCTGCATCGACGGCCGGCGCCTCGAGCAGCTCCCGGCCACCGCCTGGCGCCGCGTCGGCCACCTCGTGGAACAACCTTTCGCGTACCCGGAGCTCGGCACCCGCACAAACGTCCAGCTCGCCGCCCGACTCCGCGGCAGCGACCTCGACTGCTCTGAGGCAGTGCTGGCGGAACTCGACCTCGAGCGCTACGCCGCGGTCCCGGCACGCAAGCTCTCGCAGGGCAATCGGCAGCGCCTGGGCCTGGCCGTCGCGCTGCAGCACGAGCCCGAGCTGATCATCCTGGACGAGCCGACCAACGCCCTCGATCCCGCCGGGGTACTCCTGCTGCGCCGCGTGCTGCAGCGCCGGGCCAACGGTGGTGCCGGCATCCTTGTCTCCAGCCACCACCTCGACGAGGTCGCGCGGATCGCCGACCGGATCTCCGTGCTCAACCGGGGGCGAATCGTGGGGAGCCTGGACCCCGCAGGGCAAGAACTCGAAAGGGCCTTCTTCGAGCTGGTCCGGGCCGATGATGAAAGCCGGAGATCATGAGCGCACTCGCCACGGCGATCCGGGTCGAGGGGTACAAGGCCTGGTCGTCGCGGGTCGTGCGCACCGCGACGCTGCTGGTCGTGGGCGGCATCGCGGTGCTGGTGGGCGCCCTGGTCGCCGCGGCCCGTGCCGGCAACCAGCAGATCCTCGCGCAGCTCGGCCCGCTGGCCGACGCCGAGGGCTGGGAGCTCCTGACCGGCGTGACCGCCCAGATCACCGCAGCAGGCGGTCTTCTCGCCTTCGGCGTCGTGCTGAGCTGGACCTTCGGTCGGGAGTTCGCCGAGGGCACGATCACGGGCCTGTTCGCCATCCCGGCCCCCCGCGCCGTGATCGCGCTGGCGAAACTCATCGTGCATCTGGCGTGGGTCGGCGGCATCGCCCTGGTCCTGTCGCTGCTGCTCCTGGCGACCGGTCTGCTGCTCCGCCTCGGGCCGGTCGACGGCGAGGTACTGCGCCAGCTGGCGGAGCAGGCCGCTCTCACGTTCGGCGTCGGACTGCTCGGGCTCCCGGCGGCCTGGGCCGCGACGGTGTGGCGGGGTCAGCTGGCGGGCATCGCCGTGGTACTCGGCGTGCTCATCGCGGTCCAGGTCACGGCGATCGCCGCACCGGGCGCCGCCGGTGCCGCAGCCCCGTTCGCGGCCGTCGGAGTTCCGCTCGTGTTCGCCGCGCTGACGTGCCGTGCATGGAGCAGACTGCAACTGGATCGGTGAGCAGGATCAGCTGTCCGCAGGGCCCAGCAGCGCGAGCAGGAGGCGTTCGAGCTCGGCACGATCATGCTGGGAGATCCTCGCCAGGCGGCGGTCGGACCCGGAGGGCGGAGGTGAACATCGTGAGGTCGCCGGTGCTCTGCAGCGTATGGCCGATGCCGTCGCTGGGAGGAGCTCGAGCTGCAGCTCGGGAGATACGCGCGACACACAGCAGAAGGGCCCCACCATCAGGTGGGGCCCTTCTGACGAGTCACTGTCTCACGGTTTCTCGAGTGGAGCTAAGGGGATTCGAACCCCTGACCTCTTCCATGCCATGGAAGCGCGCTACCAACTGCGCCATAGCCCCGTATCGGGTGCCGCCCCGGAAGGCGACTCATCGATGGTACATCGCTGCTGACCTCAGATGAAATCGGGACCGACGTTGTGTGACAGCAACCTCATGAGCCGCCCTTCCGGGTCCGATCGCAGCGGTTCCAGCACCGAGCGATGGCAGTTCTCCAGCCCCGCCAGACCACGGAACTCGTTCGCGTCCAGTCCCAGCAGAGCGGTGATCGCGAGCGTGATCGCCGCGCCGTGGGTGACGACCATGACGGTGCCTCCGCGGTTATCGGCGACCAGCTGCCGGCAGGCCGCCGCCACGCGGGAGCCGACGGCGGGCCGGTCCTCGACGTCCAGCCCCGTCACCTCACGGTGGTCCCGCCAGGCGGCGTGCTCCGTGGGCCAGCGCCGACGGATCTCGTCACCGGTCAGGCCTTCCCACTGCCCGAAGCCACGCTCGAGGAAGGCCTCGTCCGTGGAGACCTCGAGACCGCACGCCTGGCCGATCGCGCGCGCCGTCTCGTGCGCGCGCTGCAGCGGGGAGGAGACGATGAGATCCGGCGGGTTCTCCGCGACCGCGGCCGCCAGCAGCGCGGCCTGCTTGGCTCCGGCGGCGTTCAGCGGGATGTCGACCTGTCCCTGGAGGCGACCATCGCGGTTGTAGTCGGTCTGGCCGTGGCGCACGAGGACGAGGCGGGTGCTCGCGAGACCACCCATGGACAGCGAGGAGCTCACGCCGGGCGGCCCTCGTCGATCTGCAGATCCACCAGCGGGGCGTCGCGCCACAGGCGCTCGAGCGCGTAGAACGCCCGGTCCTCGGCGTGCTGGACATGCACGACGATGTCCCCGTAGTCCAGGAGCACCCAGCGGGCGTCGCGCTGGCCCTCCCGGCGCAGGGGCTTGCGGCGCCGCTCCTTGAGCAGGGCCTCCTCCACGCCGTCGACGATGGCGGAGACCTGGCGCTCCGAGTCGCCGCTGCACACGAGGAACAGGTCGGTGATCACGACCTGCTCGGAGACGTCGAGGCCGATCACCTCTTCGGCGAGCTTGTCGGAGGCGGCCTGGCCGGCCACCCGGGCGAGGTCGAGGGATTCTTCGGGGGCGCTCACGCGGTCGATTCCTCCACATGGGGATGGTCGTTGAACAGGTCGTGCACGGTGAGGTCCAGGGCGGACGCCTCACCGGGGCCGATCACTCCGCTCAGCAGCAGTGCGACCAGCACGATCAGTGCGAGCGCGATCAGGGCCCACACCAGCCACAGCAGCGGGCGGCCCCCGGAGCGCTCGGGGCGGTGCAGCACCTTGCCGTCGAAGCGCGGGGCGGGTCGGGGATCAGGGGCGTCGGTGATCGACAGCTCCCCCAGCTCCACACCGTCACGGTCGCGGTCGATCACGGCCGTGCGGCGCGCCGGCTGGGACCGTCGGGCGACCTGCGCTGCGGCGCCGGGCAGCGGCGCGGACGCGGCGGACTGCCGGCCCTGGCCGGCCTGGTGGCTCGCGTCCGGAGTGTCCGTGGACTGTCCGGTCTGCCGGGACATCGCCGCGCCCGCGGCGTCCACGGCGTCCGGGTCGCCCCCCGTGCTCGGCTCGTCCCCGGGTTCACCCCCGCGGGCGACCCCGGACGTCGCCTCGGCCCCGGGCGCCTGCTCGGACGCCGACGTGCCTGCGGTGTCCTCGGAGGCAGAAACGTCCTGACCCTCCGTGGCAGCCTCGGCACCCTCCGCACCGGACGCCGGCGACGAGGTCGTGACGTCGGCAGCAGAGAAATCGGGGGCCTCGGCGGGCTCCGAGGACTCGACGGTCCCCGCGACCTCTGCTTCGGGGGCGTCGCTGAGCTCGATGATCCGCGCCCGTCGGCCGAACTTGCGCAGCGTCGGAACGGGGGCGTCGGCCGACGGCGGCGCGACGGGGCCGCGCACGCTGGGGACCGGTGGCTGCTCGCCGGTGATGGCAGCTGCGGTGCGAGTCTCCAGAGCGGCGCTCTCCTCGGGGCTCAGCGCGCGAGCGCGGCGCCCGCGACGCGGGCTCGTATCGGACTCAGTCATCGCCGTCACCTCCTGTGTAGAGGGCGTACTTGTTGATGTATTGGACGACCCCGTCGGGCACGAGGTACCAGACGGGACCGCCGGCGGCGACTCGGGTGCGACAGTCCGTGGAGCTTATCGACATCGCCGGCACCTCGATCAGGGAGACTCCATCGGCCGGGAGACCGGAGGTGTCCAGCTCATGACCCGGCCGGGTGACGCCGACGAAGTGGGCGAGGGAGAAGATCTCCTCCGAGTCCTTCCACGTCAGGATGGACTGCAGGGCGTCGGCGCCGGTGATGAAGAACAGATCCGCGTCGGGGTGGATCGTCCGCAGGTCGCGCAGGGTATCGATGGTGTATGTGGCCCCCGGGCGGTCGATGTCGACTCGGGAGACGGTGAACACCGGGTTCGCGGCGGTGGCGACCACGGTCATCAGGTACCGGTGCTCCGGGTCCGAGATGCTGCGGTCGCCCTTCTGCCAGGGCCGGCCGGTCGGGACGAAGACGACCTCGTCCAGCCCGAAGACGCTCTGGACCTCGCTGGCGGCGACGAGGTGGCCGTGGTGGATGGGATCGAACGTCCCACCCATCACGCCGATCCGTCGTCGCTGCTGCTCCATCCCGATCAGTGGTCGCCGGGCTTGTCGGACTTGCGCCGCTTTCGCTGGTTCGCCCCTCCGGTGAGGTAGGTGACTCCGAGCAGGATCATCATGATGACGAAGACGCCGATGCCCACCATGGGAGCCGGCACCCCGCCGGTCGCGTGTTCGCCGGACTCGGCGAGGATCATGAGCTGGTCGATCATGTTCTTCAGGGCCTTTCCACGGGTGACCGGCCCATCATCCCACAGGGGCGCGCACGCTCAGGCCTCGACGCGCGTGATGGGAGTGGCGTCACGGGCGCACGTGCCCCTGCCCGATCACGAGCCACTTGCCGGTGGTCATCTCCCTCAGGCCCATCGGGCCGCGCGCGTGGAGCTTCTGGGTGGAGATGCCGATCTCCGCACCGAATCCGAATTCGCCGCCGTCGGAGAACCGGGTGGAGGCGTTGGCCATCACCACGGCGGAATCGACCTCGGCCAGGAACCGCTGCTGGCTGAGCAGGTCCCGGGTCAGGATCGATTCGGTGTGGCCGGTGGAATGCTCACGGATGTGCGTGAGCGCCTCGTCGAGATCCTCGACCACCTTCACCGCCAGGTCCAGGGCGAGGTACTCGGTGTCCCAGTCCTCCGCGGTCGCCGGGAGGACCTCGATGTCCGTGTCCGCTTCGGCGAGGATGCCGGCGGCCGTCTCGTGGGCGTGCAGGCGCACCCCTGCCTCGGCGAGCGGCCCGGCCAGGCGGGGAAGGGCGGCGCCGGCGATGTCGCGGTGGACCAGCAGGGTCTCCAGCGCATTGCACACCCCGATGCGCTGGGTCTTGGCGTTGGTGACGATTGCGGCGGCCTGATCGAGGTCCGCGCTGGCGTCGATGAGGATGTGGGTGTTGCCGGTGCCGGTCTCGATGACCGGGACCAGCGAGTTCTCGACGACGCGCCGGATCAGCCCGGCGCCGCCGCGCGGGATCAGCACGTCGATCAGGCCGCGGGCGCGCATCAGGACGTCGGCACCGTCGCGTCCGTGCTCGTCGATGCCCACCACGAGATCCTCGGGCAGATCGTGCTCGGCCAGCACGGAGCGGAGCACGGCGATGAGAGCGGTGTTGGAGTGCAGGGCCGCGGAGCCTCCACGCAGGACGACCGCGTTGCCCGACTTCAGGGCGAGGCCGGCGGCATCGACCGTGACGTTGGGCCGGGCCTCGTAGACCATGCCGATCACGCCGAGGGGCACGCGGAGCTCACGCAGCTCGAGGCCGTTGGGCAGCACGGAACCGCGGATGACCTCGCCGACGGGGTCCGGCAGCGCCGCCGCGTCGCGAAGCTGGTGGGCGATCTTCTCGACGCGCTGAGGGTCCAGGGCCAGCCGGTCGCGCAGCCCCGGTGCCATGCCGGCGGCATCGGCCGCCTCGAGGTCGCGGGCATTGGCCGAGACGATCTCATCGGCGCGAGCGACGAGGGCGTCTGCCATTGCGTACAGCACGGCGTCCTTGGTCTCGCGGTGCAGGCGGGCCAGGGCGGGCTGGGCGTCCTTGGCGGCTCGGGCGGCCTCGCGCACCGCCTGCTCGACGTCGGTGACCTCGGGTGCAGCAGTCATGGAACGAGCTTAGCCGCCGATGCCGCCCGATTCCGCTCGAGCCCAGGCGTCGGGACAGCGGCCGTGCGCCCCGGCGCGGTCCCGGGCTTCGGCGGTTCCGCCCAGGGAACCTTGCGGTTATCCCCATAGCATCACGAGACCGGTGCCGGAAGACTGTGCTTCTTCACCCCCGAACGACCCGGCCCCCGAGGAGACGCGACCGCCGATGGATTCCGTGATGCAGTTGGTCGAGACGGTCATGGCCTCACCCTGGCTCTACCTCGTGGTGTTCCTCGTCGTCGCGATCGATTCGGTGCTCCCGGTGGTTCCCGGGGAGACCGTCGTCATCACCGCCGGTGCCTACGCCGTGGTCCAGTCCTCTCCCGAGGCCCAGTGGCTGCTGCTGGTGGCCATCGCCGGAGCGGTCGCCGGGGACATCACCTCCCACCATGTCGGACGCGGCGCCGGTCCCCTCACCCGCCGTCTGCGGCGCAATCGGGTGGGCGAGAAGCTGTTCGGCTGGGCCGAGAACGGACTGATGACTCGCGGCGGCATGATCATCATCGCCGCGCGCTTCATTCCCGGCGGACGCACCGCCACCTCCATCGCCTCGGGCATGATCGGCTATCCGCGCCCGCGGTTCATCGGTTACTCGCTCCTCGCCGGAACAGCGTGGGCCACGTACAACGTCGCGATCGGCATGCTGGGAGGCTTCGCCTTCCGCGAGCAGCCGCTGCTGGGTGTCGCCATCGGCGTGGGGCTGGCCCTCGTGGTAGGTCTGATCATCGAGCGCGTGCGGATCGCCCGGGAACGACGACAGGGCCGTGCCTCCGGCACGGCCGCAGCGGCTGCGCCGGGGGCCGCTGCGTCCGCGGACGGTGCACCCACGCCGGCTGCGCGCACGCAGTCCGAGCACGACGAGGTCGCCGGGCGTCGAGCGCAGGGCACCGAGCCGCGCGAGCCCGATGACACCGCCGAGCAGGAGCGGATCTACGCCGGCGACTGAGACCGTCCATGTCGCCGGCCGGCGGCACGGGCCCCGGGCTGAGCGGTCTCAGAGCACCACCAGCTGGTCGCGGTGGACAGCGGGGCGGCGATACCGCTCCCCCAGCTCTTCGTGCAGCTCCCCGGAGCCACGCCCGCTCATGGCGCGCAGCTCGTCGCTGCTGAAGGACGTCAGCCCGCGGGCGAAGATCTCCCCGTCGGGCCCGGCGATGTCCACCGGTACGCCCGAGGGGAAGGTTCCCTCCACGCCCGTGACGCCCACGGCGAGCAAGGATCGCCGCCGGGTCCGCACGGCCTGCGCGGCTCCTTCGTCGAGCGTGAGGGTGCCTGCGCCCCGGGTCGCGAAGCGCAGCCACACCAGCCGCGACCGGCGCCGGCCGTGGTGACCGGGGAAGAAGGTACCGACATCTTCCCCGGCAGCGGCCGCAGCGAACCGCGGCGCCGAGGTCAGCACGGCAGCAGTGCCGGTCGTGGAGGCGAGCTGAGCGGCGGAGAGCTTGGTGACCATGCCGCCGGTGCCGATCTTCGAGCCGACGCTGCCGATGCTCACATCGCTCAGCCGGGCGGCGTCCTCGACCACGGCGATGCGCTGGGCGCCGGGCTCGCGCGGCGGCGCGGTGTACAGCGCGTCGACATCGGTCAGCAGGAACAGCGCGTCGGCCCCGAGCAGCTGCGCCACGAGGGCGGCGAGCCGGTCGTTGTCACCGAAGCGGATCTCGTGGGTGGCGGTGGTGTCGTTCTCGTTGACCACCGGGACCACATTCAGCTCGAGCAGGGACTCCAGCGCGCTGCGCACGTTGCGGTAGGTCTGCGGGCGGATCACGTCGGATTCGGTCAGCAGCACCTGTCCGGTGATCCGTCCGTGCCCGCCGAAGGCGCTCGACCACGAGGTGGCCAGCAGTGCCTGGCCCACGCTCGCCGCGGCCTGCTGGAGCTCGACGGAGCCGGGCCGCTCGGGCAGGCCCAGCGGACCCAGAGCCGCCGCGATCGCGCCCGAGGAGACGATGACGACCTCGGTGCCTCGCTCGGCCAGCGCCGCGGCGGTGGTCGCGATCGCATCGACCCGGTCCTGATCGAGCCGACCACGGTCATCGGTCAGGCTCGAAGAACCGATCTTGACCACGATGCGTGCGGCCTCGCCCAGCATCCCGCGCTCGGTGAGCCGGGCCGGCTGGCGCAGGCGCGCACCGGTGCCGTTCGCCGTCCCCGCCATCCTCAGCGCTCCTGCTCGTCGGACTCCTCAGGCGCTGATGGCGCTGGTGGCTCGGACGCGGCGGACGGCTCGGCCCAGTGCCCGGCACGGCGCTCCTCGTCCATCGCGGCGATGCGGTTCATGCGGGCCTGGGTGCGGGCGCGCTGCTCCTCGCGCTTCTCGTCACGGGTGGGGCGGTGATGGTCCTCGAGCCGCCGATCGGACCCGCGCACGCCGAGCAGCTCGGCGCCCCCGACCATGGTCGGCTCCCAGTCGAAGACGACGGCGTCGTCCCCGGGTCCGATCAGCACGGTGGACCCGGCGACGGCGCCGGCGGAGAACAGCTTGTCCTCCACGCCCAGACGGGCGAGGCGATCGGCGAGGTATCCGACGGCCTCGTCATTGGTGAAGTCGGTCTGGCGCACCCACCGCTCGGGCTTGTCGCCGACGACGCGGTAGGCGGTGCCGCCGTCGTACTGCTCGGTGACCACGCGGAACTCCTCCGCGTCCACTGCCCTGGGAGTGATCACGATGGGAGCGGCCTCCGGGGCGGGCAGCGCGGCGCGTGCCTGCTCGACCAGCTCGCCGAGGACGAAGGACAGCTCGCGCAGGCCCTTGCGGTTCAGGGCGGAGACGTCGAGGATCGGCACGTCCCGCTCTCCGAGGCGTTCCCGGACCATGTCCGCCATATCGGCCCCGTCGGGCAGATCAGTCTTGTTCAGCACGATCACGGTGGGCCGCTCCATCAGCGGCACACGGGTCTCCGCCTGCTCATCCAGACTGCTGGCATAGGTGGCCAGCTCGTTCTCGATCGTCTCGAGATCAGTGACGGGGTCGCGCTCCGATTCGAGGGCCGCGGCGTCGAGGACGTGGACGATCACGTGGCAGCGCTCGATGTGGCGCAGGAAGTCCAGGCCCAGGCCCTTGCCCTGGCTGGCGCCGGGGATCAGACCCGGCACGTCGGCGATCGTGTAGCGGAACTGGCCGGCCTCGACGACCCCGAGATTGGGCACCAGGGTGGTGAACGGGTAGTCGGCGATCTTGGGCCGCGCAGCGCTCATCGACGCGATCAGCGAGGACTTCCCGGCGCTGGGGAAGCCGACCAGGGCCACGTCGGCCACGGACTTCAGCTCCAAGATGAGGCTGCGCTCCTGGCCGGGCTCGCCGAGCAGCGCGAAGCCCGGGGCCTTGCGCTTGGTCGTGGCCAGGGCCGCGTTGCCGAGTCCGCCGGAGCCGCCGCGGGCGGCGACGAATCGGGTGCCGATGCCGATCATGTCGGCCAGAACGGTGCCGTCCTCGGTGGCGACGACCGTGCCGTCGGGCACAGGCAGGACGAGGTCCTCACCGCGCGCGCCATGGCGCAGGTCGCCCTTGCCGAAGCCACCGTTGGTGGCGCTCTGGTGGGGCTTGTGGTGGTAGGCGAGCAACGTGGTCGTCGAGGCGTCGACCTCGAGGATCACGTCACCGCCGCGGCCGCCGTTGGCGCCGTCGGGCCCGGCCAGCGGCTTGAACTTCTCGCGGCGGATGGAGGCGGCGCCGTGGCCGCCTGACCCTCCGGCGACCTGCAGCCTGACGCGGTCGACGAACGTGGCCATGGGTGACCTCCGATGGTGGAGCGGATGGAGGGGGTGGAGTGAGCAGGTCGCTGGGGCGCGTCGGCGGGTCGGTGCCGACGAGCCCCGAGCGGTCGGTGGCGGGAGCGTCCCGAGCAGCTGGGTGCAGATACGCGTCGAGGGGCGGAGCAGTCGGCTCCGCCCCTCGAAGGCAGTTGTGTGCCCCGGATTCCGGGGCGGCAGATCAGACCGTCTCGACGACGTTGACCACGCGGCGATCACGCTTGCGGCCGAACTCGACGGTGCCCGCGTTCAGCGCGAACAGCGTGTCGTCGTTGCCGCGGCCCACGCCGTCACCGGGGTGGATGCGGGTGCCGCGCTGACGCACGAGGATCTCACCCGCGCCGACGACCTGGCCGCCGAAGCGCTTGACGCCGAGGCGCTGGGCGTTGGAGTCGCGCCCGTTCTTGGAGGAGCTGACGCCCTTCTTTGATGCCATCTGGAATCAATCCTTCTTCCGTGTTCGAAGGGATCGCTCAGGCGATGCCCGTGATCTTCAGCCGGGTCAGCTCCTGGCGGTGGCCCTGGCGCTTCTTGTACCCGGTCTTGTTCTTGTAGCGGAGGATGCGGATCTTCGGACCACGGAGGTCCTCGACCTTCTCGGCGGAGACCTTCACGTCGGCCAGCTCGGCCTGGGCGGAGGTCACCTTGTCACCGTCGACCAGCAGCACGGGGGCGAGATCGACGTTGTCGCCCGCCTCGCCTGCCACGCGGTTGATCACGATGGTGTCACCGACCGACACCTTCTCCTGACGACCGCCTGCGCGGACGATTGCGTACACCACGTCACTGCTCCATCTTGTGATTCGGATATGTCTACGGGTCGTGCTCCTGCTCGGCGGGGCCGCGGACCTGCGACCGTCAACCGGCCCTGCACGCCCTGGGGAGAGGTGCAGGCGGGAGATGCGGTCGCGCGGTGTCCACCGGGAAAACGACTGGACGCGTTTTGCGCCGAAGAACAGCTTACGATCCCCGGAACCCCGGGTCAACCATCGGAGGCGGTCCGACCTGCGAGAACGCCGTCACACCGTGTGCAACTCGTCACGCCGGTCGCGCCCGCCCTCTCCGGTTCAGGACTGCGGCGGGGCGTCCTGCTCCCACGCGTCGCCGGTCTCCCCGGCTGCAGCTTCCGACTGCTGATCGACCGCGGGCTGCTCGGCCACCGGCTGCTCGTCAGCGGGCTGCTCGGCCACCGGCTGCTCGTCAGCGGACTGCTCGCCCGCCGGCTGCTCGTCAGCGGACTGCTCGCCCGCCGGCTGTTCGGCCGCCGGGCCCGCGTCGTGTGCGGCCGGCTCATGAGCCTCAGGCTCCGCCGACCGCTCAGGTGTCTGCTCTGCAGGCTGCTCCGTCGATTCCTCGGCCGACGGGTCCGCCGGCTCGCCGGCCGACGGCTGTGCCGCGGCGTCGCCGGCCGATGGGTCCGCCTGGGCGTCCGCGTGCCGCAGCTCCGGGAGGGTCGCCGGTTCCGCGGCCTGCGGATCCCGGGTGTCGTCCACCGCGATGACCTGACCGTCGACGGTGACCTCCGGGTGCGAGTGGGCACCGGAGGCCGCGGCGATCGAGGCGATCGTGGCGCGGGCGAGGGCGCGGCTGTCCGCGTCGTCCTCGAGCCGGTGGACGTCGGGCTGCGGCTCCTCCGCGGGCGCCTCCTCGGCGGCGGAGTCGTCCTTGCCGCCGCCTCGCGAGCGACGGCTGCGGCGCTTGGCGGACTTCGAGGACTCGTCCCCGCCGGAGCCGCCGTTGCCGTTCTTGCCGTTCCCGTTGCCGCCGTTCCCGTTGCCGTTGCCGGCGTGCTGGTGAGGCTGACCGTCGAGGTCGACGACGATGCCGCGGCCGTTGCAGTGCTCGCAGGTCGCGGAGAAGGTCTCGACCAGTCCCTGGCCCACCCGCTTGCGCGTCATCTGGACCAGGCCCAGCGAGGTGACCTCGGCGACCTGGTGCTTGGTCCGGTCCCGGCCGAGGCATTCCACGAGGCGGCGCAGCACCAGGTCGCGGTTGGACTCGAGCACCATGTCGATGAAGTCGATGACGATGATGCCGCCGATGTCGCGCAGCCGCAGCTGGCGCACGATCTCCTCGGCCGCCTCCAGGTTGTTCTTGGTGACGGTCTCCTCGAGGGTGCCGCCGGAACCGGTGAACTTGCCGGTGTTCACGTCGACCACCGTCATCGCCTCGGTGCGGTCGATGACCAGCGAGCCGCCGGAGGGCAGGTAGACCTTGCGGTCCATGGCCTTCAGCAGCTGCTCGTCGATCCGGTGCTTGGCGAAGACGTCCTTGTCGCCGACGTGCTTGGTCAGGCGCTCGAGCAGATCCGGAGCGACGTCCGAGACGTACTGGTGGACCTCGTCGTAGACCTTGCCGCCCTCGACGATCAGCGAGGTGAAGTCCTCGTTGAAGACGTCGCGGACCACCTTGATGGCGATATCGGGCTCCTGCGAGAGGGCCACCGGCGCGGACTTCGAATTCTGCGCCTTCTGGATCTTCTCCCACTGGGCACGCAGCCGCGCGACGTCGTTGGTCAGCTCCTCCTCGCTCGCGCCCTCGGCGGCGGTGCGCACGATGACGCCCGCGTCCTCGGGGATGAGCTGGCGCATGAGCTTCTTCAGTCGCGAGCGCTCGGTGTCGGGCAGCTTGCGGGAGATGCCGGTCATCGACCCGCCGGGCACGAACACGAGGTAGCGGCCGGGCAGCGAGATCTGGCTGGTCAGGCGAGCACCCTTGTGCCCGATGGGGTCTTTGGTGACCTGGACCAGCACGGGGTCGCCGCTCTTGAGGGCGAGCTCGATCCGGCGCGGTTGGCCCTCGAGGCCGACGGCGTCCCAGTTGACCTCGCCGGCGTACAGCACGGCGTTGCGGCCCTTGCCGATGTCGACGAAGGCGGCCTCCATCGAGGGCAGCACGTTCTGGACCTTGCCCAGGTACACGTTGCCGACCATCGAGGTCTGTGCCTTCTGGGCGACGTAGTGCTCGACGAGGACGTCATCCTCGAGGACGGCGATCTGCGTGCGTCCGCCGCGCTCGCGCACGACCATGGACCGCTTGACGGACTCACGGCGTGCGAGGAACTCGGCTTCGGTGATGACGTTGCGCTTGCGGCCGTTGTCGCGGCCCTCGCGGCGCCGCTGGCGCTTGGCCTCGAGCCGGGTCGAGCCCTTGACGGCCTTGACCTCGTCGCGGGCCTCGCGGACCTTGACGACCGTGTTGGGCGGATCATCGGTCGACGTGGACTCGTCCCCGTTGCTTCCCGAGCGGCGACGACGACGCCGGCGGCGCGAGCTGGAGGATCCCGAGGAACCGCCCTCGGCGCTCTCGTCGCTCTTGGCGTCCTTGCCCTCGGACGGCTCGCCGCGCTCGTTCTGCGAGGAGTCGTCGTCCTGGTCGTCCCGGTCGTCCTGCTCGTCCGAGCCGTTCTCCTCGTCCCCGCGGCCACGGCCCCGCCGGCCACGACCGCCGCGGCGGCGACGGCGACGGGAGCCGTTCGAGCCGCCGGTGCTGCGCTCGGAGTCCTCATCGGAGTCGTCCTCGGAGGCCGTGTCCTCGGTGCTGTCCTCGGCGGCGGCGGAGTCGTCGGATCCGCTGTCGCGGCGGGAGGAGCGGCGCGACCGGCCGCGGCGCGAGCGCGAGCGCCCGCCCTGCTCGTCGTCGGAGGTCGCGGGCCGTTCGTCGCGGCGGCGGGTCTCGTCCGTCCCCTCCGTCTCGTCGCTCTCGTCCTCGTCCGCTCCGGCGTCGAAGGAGACGTCCGCACCGCCGACGGGGGCGTCGTGCGGGCCGACCGTCGTGCGCGGCGGCGTCGGCGCCTGGAACAGGAGCGAGGCGAAGTCCATCTGGACCTGTTCGCGCCGGCGGGACCGGTCGTCGCCGGCGTCCTCGGTCTCGTCGCCGGAGCCGCCGCGAGCGTCGGCGAGGGCTCGCAGGTCATCGACGACAGGGTTGTCGTCCTCGTCGCCGGACCCGCCGTCCCTGTCGTGGGACCCCGCGTCGCTGGAGCCGGCAGCGGCCGGTGCTGCGGTCGAGCCAGGCTCGGCCGTGCTGTTCGAGCCCGTCACGTCCTCGGTCTCGACGTCCTCCGTGACGATGTCCTCGGTCTCGGGCTCGACGAGGGGCTCCTCCCCCACCAGCTCCTCGACGACGGGCTCCGGGGCGGGCGGGATCACGGGGGCGCCGGCAGGGGCGCCCGCTCGGCGGCGGGGGCGCTTCGTGGGGGCCGGGGCGGTCTCGATCGGGGACTCGCTCTGCTGTGCGACGACCGTGCGCGGCGCGGCAGGCCCCGTCTCCTCGGAGACCTCCGGTCCCGAGACGGGCTCGGGAGCACCCGCGGGGGCTCCGGCCCGGCGGCGACGCCGCGACGTGGGAGGCGTGGTCGTCTCCTCCGACGAGTCGGATTCTGGATTATGGGTGCTGTCAGCCATACGGCCGTCTCCTTCTGAAGGAACCAGCGCACCCTGGCTCCCCGTGGTCATCGTCCCTGAGGACGGAAGTCTCTAGCCCTCGCCGTCGCGCAGCTTCCCGATGGAAGCGCTGCGATGCCGATCGCGGGAGCACGGCGGTCGCGGTACAACGCGTAACCGGTGCTCCGACGTGACGACGCCGGGAGGTTCCCCCACCCGGTGCGGAGCAGGAGAGTGCCTGCGTCAGTATGGCACAGGCCTTTCACGCGACCGATCCCGACATGCTCGTGCTCACCCCGTCGTCATGCCGGATCCGGCGGTGCAGCGTGGGCACGATGGCCGCCAGGCCGAGCCCTCCGGCGACCAGGAACGTCGTCATCTCCGACGTGACTCCGAGCAGAGCCCCCAGCAGCAGGGAGCCTGCCGCCTGGCCCAGGGCGAGCGCGATGAAGAGCACGACCGTTCCCTCCGCGGCGCATTCCGGACGGGCCCTCCCGGCCCAGACGATGAGGACGCCGCTCAGCGCCGTATAGCCCGCGCCGAACAGGCACATGGACAGGTGAGCGGCCCACGACGCTCCGGGAGCGACGCCCAGCAGAACGGTGGCGCCGGCCATGGCAGCAGCGGTGAGGGTCCAGGCGGTCCGCAGGCTCCAGGCCTGGACGAGCTTGGCGGCGATCGCACCGACCATGCCGAGCACACCCAGCACCATCCAGGCCAGCAGCGAGTAGAGCGGCTGATCCGGGCGGGCATCGGCCATCACCGAACGCCCGAAGGTCCAGATGGCGGCGCTCGACGCGCCGGCCAGCAGAGCGGCCACCACGGGGATGACCAGCGGCGCCATGAGGGCACGGAGCCCTGCGCGACTGCTCGGCGCGGCGTCGCCCGCGGACCGCCCAGGCCCCGAGGCAGCCCCTGGACCGGCGGGCGGTCCGGAGCTGACAGGCGATCCGGAGCTGGCGGGCGGCCCGGACCTGATGAGCGATCCGCCGCCGGCGGACGAGCCGGCACCGGCGGCGACGGCATCGGCCCTCAAGGTGGCCAGCGCGGCCACTGCCGCTGTCACCGCGATCACCGCCCAGGCGATCCGCCAGTGCCCGATGGCGAGCAGGCTCAGCGCCGCCGCGGCGACCAGGCCGGCGCCGGTGCCGGAGTTGACGACCGTCTGCGCGCTCTCACGTCGGGCGCCGACGAGGTGGCGCTCGATGAGGGTGACCAGGCCAGGCGTCGCGAACCCGGCGCCGGCCCCGGCGAGGACGACGCCCGGGGCGAGGACCGCGGCATGGGGCGCGAGCGCCACGCCGAGCGAGCCCGCCGCGGCCGTGCCTCCTGCCAGCGCCACGAATGCTCGCGGGCCGGCGTCGACGCGCGCCGCGATCGCCGCTGCGAGGCAGTAGGACAGGAAGCTGCCGGCCTGGATCGCACCCGAGACGGCCGGGACCATCGCGAACTCCTCGGTGAACTGTGGCAGGAACAGCCCGTACCCGAACCGGGCGAGGCCGTAGGTCGCCGCGATCAGTGCCATCCCGCTGAGGACCAGATCTCGCATCGGCGCTCTCCTTCTTTCCGACGGGCTGGGCGGCCGAACCGGCCGTCGGGCTGGGACGCCCGGGCTCGTCCACCCGGGCTCGGGCACGGCCGCAACTAGAACGCTCGTTACAGTACACTAGAATAGTGGTTCACTGAAACGGTCGTTACAGTGGAGTGATGGCCCCCTCCCAGCGCCCCTCCGCACGCGACCGGTTGCTCCGGGCGGCCGAGAGCGTGCTGTTCTCCCGCGGCATCCGCGCCACGCCGGTCGACGATCTGCTGCGGGAGGCGGACGTCTCCGCTGCCACCCTGTACGCGCAGTTCGGGAGCAAGGACGGGCTCCTGGCCGAAGCCCTCCGCCGCCGCCTGGCGGGCTGGCAGACGATCTGGGACCGCCACGTGGTCGAGGCCGGAGACGACACCGCGCGGCTGCTCGCCCTGTTCGACGCGCTGGAGGCCTACCGTGTCGGCACGCATCCCCCGGCGCGCTGGTGCGCCTTCCTGACCACCGCGACCGAGTTCCCGGACCCGGACGGCCCGGTCGGTGAGGTCCTCGCCGCGGACAGCGAGCTGCTCGACCGGCGCCTGCTGCATCTGTCCCGTCCGCTCGCCGGCGACCATGCGCAGGAGCTCGCCGATGAGGTGGCTCTCGCCTACGACGGCACGCTGGCCGCCTTCCTCCGGGGACGGCCCGCCTCGGCGATCGACGTGGGGCGTCGGCTGGCCCGCGCCGCGATCTCGGCGCACCGCGCCTGACCCGGCTCCGGCGTCGGTCCCCCGAGGGGACCATGGTCCCCGGATCAGGGCCTCGCGCGGCCGTAGATTCGAGCCAGCGCGCCACCTCCATGGCGTGCCGGACTCCCGGGAGGATTCATGGAAGCCCTCGATCTTGCGCGGTGGCAGTTCGGCATCACCACCGTGTACCACTTCATCTTCGTGCCGCTGTCGATCGGCCTCTCGCTCCTGGTCGCCATCATGCAGACGCTGGCGATGCGCGCGAAGGACCCGGTGCGCACCGATGCCTGGACCCGCATGACGAAGTTCTTCGGCTCGATGCTGATCGTGAACTTCGGCATCGGCATCGCCACGGGCATCGTCCAGGAGTTCCAGTTCGGCATGAACTGGTCGGAGTACGCGCGCTACGTCGGGGACGTATTCGGGGCGCCGCTCGCCCTCGAGGGGCTCGCGGCCTTCTTCCTGGAGTCGGTGTTCCTGGGCCTGTGGATCTTCGGCTGGGGCAAGCTGCCCGAGAAGATCCACCTGCTGACGATCTGGGCGGTGGCCATGGGCTCCATGGCCTCGGCCTACTTCATCATCGCCGCGAACTCGTTCATGCAGCACCCGGTGGGAGCCGCGGTGAACCCCGAGACCGGACGCGCCGAGCTCGACCCGTCCCAGGGCTCGATCTTCGCGGTGCTGACAAACATCACCACGCTGGCCGCGTTCCCCCACGTCATCGCCGGCGCATGGCTGGTCGCGGCCGCGTTCGTGACCGGTGTGGCCTCCTGGCACATGGTCCGTCACCACCGCGCGGCCCGCGAGGCCGGCCTGGAGACCGTCGAGGGCCGCGACCACGACACGGTGGCCCGAGACCTCTACCGGCCGACCCTGCGCCTGGGCGTGGTGGCGATGGTGATCGCCGGGGTGGCGCTCGCGATCACCGGCGATCTGCAGGCGCAGATCATGTTCAAGCAGCAGCCGATGAAGATGGCCTCCGCCGAGGCGCTGTGCGAGACCCAGGAGGGCGCGCCCTTCTCCATCCTCACCATCGGCGGCCCCGACGCCTTCGACCAGGACTGCTCCAGCGTCACCCACCTGATCGAGATCCCCTACCTCACCTCCTTCCTGGCCACCCACACCTTCGACGCCGAGCTGCAGGGCGTGGACGACCTCAACGCCCAGTACCAGGAGGAGTTCGGCGAATCCGTCACCGACATCCAGGGCAACGTGCAGCAGGCCGACTACCGACCGAACCTGTTCGTGACCTACTGGTCCTTCCGCCTGATGATCGGCCTGGCCGTGTTCAGCGCGGTGATGGCGCTGTGGGCGCTGTGGATCACGCGGGGTCGGGGCGCGACGGCCCGCACCTCCGGCTCGCGGCTGTTCCAGTGGTTCGGCGTGCTGTCGATCCCGATGCCCTTCTTCGCCAACGCGGCGGGCTGGGTGTTCACCGAGATGGGCCGCCAGCCGTGGGTGGTCCACCCCAACCCCGATGATCCGACGGTGCGGCTGATGACCATGCAGGGTGTCTCCAGCCATCCCTCGTGGATGGTGCTCACCTCGCTGGTCGCCTTCACCCTCATCTACGGCGTGCTCGCCGTGGTCTGGTTCCAGCTGATGCGCAAGGTCGCCCTCAAGGGCGCGGCCCTGCCCCAGCGTGACGCCGAGACCGACGAGCTCGACACCCCCGCCCTCTCCTTCGACTACTGAGAAGGGACGAGATCACTCATGGACGTCACGCTCGCGCCCACAGCTCTGCAGACCCTCTGGTTCTGCCTGATCGCCTTCTTCTTCCTCGGGTACTTCGTGCTGGAGGGCTTCGACTTCGGGGTCCAGATGAACGTCGCCACGTTCTGGCGGCGCGGTGCCGGAACCCGGGGCACGATCCTGAAGACCGTCGGCCCCGTGTGGGACGGCAACGAGGTCTGGCTGATCACCGGCGGCGCGCTGATCTTCGCCGCCTTCCCCGAGTGGTACGCCACCCTGTTCTCCGGCTTCTACCTGGCGCTGCTGGCCCTGCTGCTGGTGCTCATCGCCCGCGTGTGCGCTTTCAAATGGCGCGATAAGGCCGACGGTGCCGCGTGGAAGCGTTCGTGGGACCTCGTCCACGTCATCGGCGGTTTCGCGCCCGCGCTGCTGTGGGGCATCGCCTTCGGCAACATCGTCGCAGGCGTCGCGATCGACGCGAACTCGTGGACGACCACCAGCCTGCTGGGCCTGCTGAACCCCTTCGCCCTGCTCGGCGGGCTGGTGTTCGTGCTCCTGTTCTGGTTGCACGGGACCCTGTACCTCGCCCTGAAGGTCGAAGGCCGGCTGCGGGAGGATGCCAACCGCCTCGCCGGGCTCCTGGTGTGGCCGACGATCCTCGCCGCGGCGGTGTTCCTGCTGTGGTTCCAGCTGGCCCACTCGAACACCGCGGTCACCTGGATCTCGCTGGCGCTCGCGGCCGCGGCCCTGCTCGCGGTGGTCCCCCTGAATCGTGCTCGCCGGGAGCGTCTGGCCTTCGCCGCCACGACCACCGCTATCGCGCTGGCCACGATCTCCCTGTTCGCGGGCCTGTTCCCGTATGTCCTGCCCTCCACCGGGGACCCGGCCAACGCCCTGACCGTGGCGAACGCCTCCTCCTCCGCCCACAGCCTCACCGTGATGCTGGTGGCGCTGGCGGTGCTCCTGCCCGTCGTCATCGCCTACACGATCTGGACCTATCGGGTCTTCCGTCATCGCCTCAGCGATGAGGACGGTCCCGCGCCCGGCACGGAGCTGCTCGAGAAGGCCGCCAGGCGCTACCGGGAAGCCTTCGACCAGGATGCCGGCTGAGACGGCGAGGGCAGACATGACTGCGACGGAAGCGACGTCGAGCGAGTCGGCGCCGGCGGGGCCCGCACCGGCTCGGCCTCGCCTCCGCTCGCGCGCTCCCCTGGACCCGCGACTGCTGCGAGAGGTCGCCTCGGCGCGCCGCCATGTGGTCCGCACGGTGGCGCTGGGCCTGGTCCAGTCCGCCTGCGTCATCGTCACGGCGCTGGTGATCGCCCGGCTGGGCGCGCAGCTGCTGAGCGAGGGCAGAGTCCCCCAGCAGGCGCCGGACCTGCTCTGCGTTCTGGTGGCGGCGCTGGCGATACGCGCCGGGGCCGTGCTCGCCCAGCAGCGCACCGCCCACCGGGCCGCCACCGGCGCGATCAGCGAGCTGCGCGGCCGGATCCTCGCCCACGCCGCGCGCCTGGGCCCTCGGGGCGTGGCCGGCCGCGGCGCCGACGTCACAGCGCTGGCCACCACCGGCGTCGAGAAGCTGCGCCCCTACCTCGTCGGATACGTGCCGCAGCTGATGCTCACGGCGACCGTCACGCCGCTGTGCCTGGTCACGGTGGCCGTGCTCGATCCGCTCAGCGCCGTCATCGCCGCGGTGACGCTGCCCCTGGTGCCGATCTTCATGATCCTGGTCGGCAAGCTCACCGTCGGCCGGTCCGAGAAGCTGCTGGCGGACATGCGCTCGCTGTGGAGCCAGCTGCTCGATCTCGTCGACGGGCTGCCCACCCTGCGGGCGCTCGGCCGGGAGCGCGGCCCGGAGAAAGTGGTCCGTGAACTGGGCGAGCGCCACCGCGCCTCGGCGATGGGGGCGCTGCGATACGCGTTCCTGTCCTCGATGGTGCTCGAGCTGCTGGCCACCCTGTGCGTCGCCCTGATCGCAGTGAGCATCGGCATGAGGCTGGTCGCCGGCGACATGGACCTCGCCCCGGCCCTGGCGGTGCTGGTCCTCGCCCCGGAGATCTACCTGCCGCTGCGCAACGTCGGCGCCCAGTACCACGCCTCCACCGACGGGCTCGCCGCGGTCTCCGCCGCCTTCGAGGTCCTCGACGAGCAGTCTCCGCCCGCCGGGGACGTCCCGGCCCCGGATCTGCGCACCGCGACGCTCGCGCTGCGCGGGGTCTCGGTGCGATCGCGCGACGGGTACGCCCCGCACCGCGCCGACGTCGAGGTGCCTCCCGGGCGGGTCCTCGCGATCACGGGCGGCTCGGGGTCGGGCAAGACCACGGCCGTCCACGTCCTGCTGGGGCTGCTGGCTCCCGATGAGGGCCGGGCCGTGGTGATCGCTGCCGACGGGACGGCCACCGACGTGGCGGACCTGGACCGGCGGAGCCTCTGGGACCAGGTGGCTCTCCTCCCCCAGCGTCCTGTGCTGCCGGCCGGGACGCTCCGCTCGGTGCTGGCCTCTGCCCGGCCGGACGCGGCCGATGATGACCTGGACCGGGCGGCCACGGCCACCGGCCTGGACGCCGTGGCCGCCGAGCGCGGCTGGGAGGCGGACCTGGGCCGCGCGGGCCGGGGGATCTCCCTCGGCGAGCGCCAGCGGCTCGCTCTGGCCCGGGCGATGCTCTCCCCCGCCCCGCTGGTGATCCTGGATGAGCCGACGGCCCACCTCGACGGCGCCACCGAGCACGTGGTCCTCGATCTGATCCGCGCCCTGCGCGAGCAGGGCCGCACCGTCGTCGTGATCGCTCATCGTTCACGTCTCGTCGAGCTCGCGGACGATGTGGTCAGTGTGTCGGCCCGGCGGACGGAGCCTCTCCCCGTGGACACCGTCGGAGCAGTAGACCCTGGCGGGGAGGCAGCCCGATGAGCGCCACGCCCCTCCGCCGCGCCGAGCGCATGCTCGAGATCCCCACCGGCCGCCTGCTGGCAGCACTTGCCGCCGCCTGCGCCACCCTGGGGTCGGCCTTCGCCCTCGCCGCCGTCTCCGCCTATCTGATCACGCGGGCGTGGACCATGCCGCCGGTGCTCGATCTGACCGTCGCCGTGGTGATGGTCAGAGCGCTCGGGGTGGCGCGCGGTGTGTTCCGCTGGCTGGAGCGCATGCTCACCCACGACGTCGCCCTGCGAGGCGTCGTCTCCCTGCGCACGAACCTGTTCACCGCGCTCGCCGCCCGCACCGACGACGCACTCACCCGCCTCCGCCGCGGGGACCTGCTCGCACGCCTGGGGGACGACACCCAGGAGCTCGGCGATCACGTCATCACCGCGATCGTGCCCTCTCTGGTGGCGGCGATCATGGCCGTCGTGGTGCTGGCGACGATCACGCCGCTGTCCCCTCTCGCGGGGATCGCGATGCTGCTGGCCCTGGCACTGGCCAGCGTGCTGGCACCGCTGATGGCCTATCGGGCCGCGCTGCTGACCGAGCAGGCCGTTGTCACCACTCGCTCCGGTGTCACCGCCGGTGCGGTGGAGATCCTCGACGATGCCACCTCGCTCCGCCTGGACGGTCGCCTCGGGGCCGCTCTCGAGGAGCTGCGGTCCCGGCAGGAGGAGCACGATGCTGCGATCGACCGGGCCGCTCTGCCCTCGGCCGTCGCCTCGGCCGCGGTACCGCTGGCCATGATCCTCGCGGTGACGGGCTCGCTGCTCGCCGCCGGAGCCGCGTGGACCGACGGCGGAGCCTCCGCCGGTCAGGTCGGCGTGCTCCTGCTGCTGCCGCTGTCCTCCTTCGAGGCGGCCACCGCCCTGCCGGCCGCAGCCTCGCAGTACGCCCGCTCGCGGGCCGCCGCGGCGCGACTCGCCGAACTGACCGACGGCCCGGCGACGCCTGCAGGGACGCCGCCCCGCGACGACCGCCGCGGGTCCGGCTCCGATTCCGACTCCGACGGCGGGCGAGCGCCCGCCGCCGCGCCTGCGCGGTCCGCGCAGTCCGCTGCCTCCGCACAGTCCGCCTTGTCTGCACCGTCCGCACAGGCCACCTCGTCTGCGCCGTCCCTACAGGCCGCGCCTCCCGGTGGGTCCGGACACCTGCGGGCTGTCGGCCTCACTGCCGGATGGACCGCTGACGCTCCCAGAGTCGCTGATCTCGACCTGGATCTGCCGCCGGGGTCTCGTCTGGCGGTGGTCGGCGCCTCCGGCAGCGGCAAGTCGACCCTGCTGGCGACTCTCGCCGGTCTGCTCGATCCGCTGGCGGGCCGCGTCGAACTCGACGGCCGCGACCTCGCGGCGCTGCCCGCCCCCGAGGTGCGCTCCGCGGTCACCATGTTCGCCGAGGACGCGCACGTCTTCGCCACCACGGTGCGGGAGAACCTCCGCGTGGTGCGCGGCGGCCTGGACGACGGGACGGCTCTGGCCGCACTGGACGCCGTCGGCCTCGACGACTGGCTCGCGACCCTCCCCCGCGGCCTGGACACTCCCATCGGGCCGGACGGGACCACCGTCTCCGGCGGCGAGCGGCGCCGGCTGCTGCTCGCCCGCGCGGTGGTCCGCCGCGGCCCGGTGCTGCTCCTGGACGAACCGACCGAGCACCTCGAGACCGCCCGCGGCGACGCACTGCTGCGCGCCCTCCTCGACCCGGCCGACGAGACCCTCGTCCCGGCAAGCAGTACCGTCGTCGTGGTCACCCACCGGATCGAGGCGGTCCCCGCCGCCACGCCGGTGCTCCGGATCGGTGACCACGCCCGGGCCTGCTTCGAGGAGCACCGATGACATCGCCGACCCCGCCATCCCGGCCCGACCGGCCCCGTATGCAGGCTTTGGCGGAGGCCGTGCTCGCCGGCGGCGACACCGAGGATCTGCTGGATCTGCTCGTCCATACCGCCCGTACCGACCTCGGCGCGCGCAGTGCCGCGCTGGCCCTCCCGTGGCAACCGGGAGCGTGGGCCTACGAGATCGTCGACGGCCCGGATGGCGCGGAGCTGCTCGGCCGGCCGCTGGCGCCCGACTCCCCGGAACAGCGCGGCCTCGAGAGTGCGGACGTCGAGGCGCTCGAGAGCATCGCCACGCTGCGCATCGGTGACCAGGAGCGCCCCGCGCTGCTGGCCGCCGTCGATGCCGCCGAGCACGGCATGGGCTACCTCGCCGTACTCCGCGGGGCCCCTTCCGCGGCCTCGCAGGACGTGCCGGACGAGTTCACCCTCGCCGACCGGGAACGGCTGGACGCCCTGGCCGGCCTGCTCGCCCTGACGCTGCGCTGGCCCTCACTGCGCTCCACGGTGGAGATCGACGACGAGCGCAGCCGGATCGCCCGCGATCTGCATGATCTCGCAATCCAGGAACTGTTCGCCGTGGGGATGGAACTGGAGAGCCTGACCGACGCCCTGGCCGCTCCCGGGGAGCCGCCCTCGAACACGCGGATCCGTTCCTCGGTCGCCGCCTCGGTGCACGGGGTCGAGAACGCGGTCGCTCAGATCCGACAGATCGTGCAGTCGCTGCGCCGCGAGCGCCCGGAGGCGACGCTGACCGAACAGCTGCGCCACGAGGTGGGCCTGGCCACCGCCGGTCTCGGCTTCGTCCCCGCGCTGCGCCTGCCACCGCACCCGGCCGAGATGGAGGCCGAGCTGCCCGCTGAGATCGCCGAGGACGTGGTCGCGGTGGTCCGCGAGGGCCTCGCCAATGCCGCCCGCCACGCGCATGCCAGCGCCGTGGCGGTCTCGGTCAGCCTCACCTCCGAGGGTGTGGACCGGGTCGTCCAGGTCAACATCTCGGACAACGGGCGCGGGATCGACCCCTCGGTGCAGCGGCGCAGCGGGCTGGCGAACATGTCCAGCCGCGCGCGTCGGCACTCCGGATGGGTGGACGCCATCAACCTCGAGCCCGGCACGATGATCTCCTGGCGGGTGACGCTGCCGCCGGCGTGATCGGTCCCAGCAGCCGCGACCATGTCTCCAACGGGTGCGGCGACCATGTCTCCAGCCGGTGCGGCGACGTCGCCAGCGGTGTGATTCCGTCGCCAGCAGCCGTCACTGCTTCCAACCGTCACTGCTTCCAACCGGCGCGCCGACGGGCGGCGACCATCGCCGCGACCTGCGTGCGGCGCTGCATGCCCAAGGTCGCGAGGATGACCGTGATGCGGTTCTTGACCGTCTTCTCGGCGATGCCCAGTTCGTCAGCGATCTCTCGGTTGGAGTGACCGTCGCCGATGAGGTCGACGATCCGGCGGTCGGAGTCGGACAGCTGCGGCGTCTCCTCGGCGCGATCGGCCGGCCAGGCCGGCTTCCCCGAACAGATGGTGCGGATCGCCTCGATGATCTCGTGGGATCGGGCGGACTTCAGGATCAGCCCGTCGGCACCGACCGCGCGGGACTCGCGCACCGCGGCGTCGTCGTCGAAGCTGGTCAGCACGAGCATGCGCTGGGCGGGGTCGGCCCGGCGCGCAGCGCGCATGACGTCGATGCCGGTGCCGTCAGGAAGCTGGAGGTCCACCACCAGCACATCGGGCCGGATCGCGGGCAGCCGACGGGCCGCCTCCGCCACGGAGGCGGCCTCACCGACCACGCCGAGGCCGTGACCGGCGTCGATGACGGTGGCGATGCCGCGGCGGACGACCTCGTGATCGTCGACCAGCATCACCCGGATGATGCCCTCCGGCGGCTCGTCCTCCAGGTGCTCACCGCCGGCACTCTCGTCGTCCGATGTCATCTGACCTGGTCCTTCCTCGCCCGGGGCAGGGGACGCTGGCAGCGGGGGCAGTAGAAGCTGCTGCGGGCCTGATGGACGTCGCGACGGATGAGCGTCCCGCATCGCGGGCAGGGCTCCCCATCCTTGCCGTACGCGGCGAGCGACCTCGCGAAGTACCCGCTGCGACCGTCGACGTTGACGTAGAGCGCGTCGAAGCTGGTCCCACCGGCACCCAGTGCCCGTTCCATGACGGCGCCGGCTTCCCGCAGGATCGACAGCGCGCGACGCTGCGTCAGGGCGTTGCCGGGGGTGTCGTAGCGTGTGCGGGCGGCCCACAGGGCCTCGTCGGCGTAGATATTCCCGATGCCGCTGACGACGTCCTGCGCCAGCAGCAGGGATTTCACGGGGGCTCGCCGGGAGCGCAGCGTGCGGGCGATGGCGGGCAGGTCCGCCGCCGGGTCCAGGAGGTCGCGGGCGATGCCGGCCGCGTCGTCGGGGAGCAGCTCGTCGGGGCTGCCGAGGCCGGCGACGGCACCATCGGCAGTCGGCTGCAGAGGGCTGGTCCACAGGCCGCCGAAGATGCGCTGGTCGACCATGTCGATCACGGTGCCGTCATCCAGATGCAGGCTCGCCCGGCGGTGGCGGAGCGGGTCGGGGGCGGGGCCCTCGGACGGCGGCAGGAGGGCGGTCGGTGCCGGGTCGGGGGTGCGCACACGCAGCTGGCCGCTCATGCCGAGGTGGCCCATGAGCGCCTCCCCGGTGTCCTGGCCGTCCGGGTCGGCCAGGCGCCACCACAGGAACTTCCCGCGACGCACCACGGCGGTCAGGCGAGAGCCCACCAGGGCCGCGGCCAGGCGGTCCGCTCCCCCGCTCTGACGGCGGATGATCCGCGGATCGACCACCTCGACCTCGTCGACGACGCGGCCGACGGTGCGGGGTTCGAGGCCGCGACGCACCACTTCGACCTCGGGAAGTTCCGGCACGCCGCTCAGCTCCTCTCAGCCGCTGGGAATGGGGTCAGCCGCGGGGGCGGGTCAGCCGCGAGGTATCAGCGACTCGCCGCGCTCGGCGAGGACCGCGCGCACCGCGTTCTGAGCCGCGGCCAGCTCGGCGTCCTTCTTGGACGCGCCCTCCCCGCTCGCGGAGACGATGCCCTCCACGCTGACCGTGGCCGTGAACACCTTCTCGTGCTCCAGGCCCGTCTCGGTGATCCGGTAGGACGGGGTCACGCCGGTGGCGGCGGCGATCTCCTGCAGCCGGGACTTGAAGTCGTAGCTGGTCTCGAGGAACTCGTCGGACTCCAGCAGAGGCTGCATGAGCTCCAGGACGAACCGGCGGGAGACGTTCTGGCCCAGCACCAGGTGGACCGCACCGATCGCGGCCTCCGTGGTGTCGGCGAGGATGGAGATCTTCGCGCGCCCGCCGGTGAGATCCTCCCCTCGACCCAGCCTCACGTAGGCGCCGAGGTCGAGCTTCGAGGCGATCACCGCGAGCGCCCGGGCACTGACGGTGGCGGCGCGGCGGCGGGCGAGGTCACCCTCGGGCAGCGTCGGATGGGTCGCGTACAGCTGCTCCGTCACCGCGAGCTGCAGCACGGCGTCGCCGAGGAACTCGAGTCGCTCGTTGTGCGGGAGCCCGTCGTGCTCATAGGAATAGGAGCGATGGGTCAGGGCCAGCTCGAACAGTCCCGATTCGCGCAGCTCAGCAGCTTGAGCGGCGTCCAGCGGTAGGGCGTCGAGCAGCCGATCGGCGTCGGCGTGCTCGGTGGCCCGGCGCCTCCGCGCCATCAGCGGCCCTCGCTGCCGGCCGTGCCGCCAGTGGCGTCGGAGCTGTCGGAGCTGTCGGAGCTGTCGGAGCTGTCGGAGCTGTCGGAGCTGTCGGAGCGAGCCGAACCGTCGGAGCCGTCGGAGTCCTCATCGAGGAGGGTCTTCAGCGCGGCCCACCGGTCATCGATGATCTCGTGGCCGTGCTCCGGGTCGTCCTCCATGCGGAAACCGCACTGGGGGCACAGACCGGGGCAGTCCTCGCGGCACAGCGGGCGCTCGTCGGCCTCCATGGCGAGCGCGTCGCGCACCAGCGGGCCGAGGTTGACCTTGTCGCCTTCGAGCAGGACCGAGTCCTCGAGCTCGTCGGCCTTGACCTTCTCGGGGTACATGAACATCTCGTCCAGACGCGCCTCGACGTCCTGGTCGACGGGGTCGAGACAGCGTGAGCACTCGCCCTCGAGGTGGGCGCGGACGGAGCCGTGGGCGTAGATGCCCTCGACGACGGATTCGAGCTCGGCCTCGACAGCGAGGGCGTTGCCCTCGGGGACCTGCATCGCGGCGCCGCCGGCCTCGCGGGCGGGGGCGGCGATGGTGCGCTCGATACGGCGGTGCGCGCCGGGGCGGCCGATGAGGTCGACCGCGTCGAAGCGCAGATCCTCATCGAGCGGCGAGACGGGGACGGTGTCGGAAGACATGGCGTGGCAGTCCTGTTCGTGTCGACGAAGATGAGCGTGGCCGGGAGGACCACTCAGGATACGTCCGCGGCGGCTCGCAGCGCGTCCAGGGACGGTCCCGGGAGCATGTCGGAGACGTCACCCCCGAGGGCGTTGACCTCCCGCACCAGGGACGAGGAGATGTGGGAGTAGGCCGAGTCGGTCAGCAGGAAGACGGTGTCGACACCGGCGAGGTGGTGGTTCATCCGCGCCATCGGCTCCTCGTACGCCAGATCCAGCTGGGAGCGCAGGCCGCGCACCACCGCATCGGCCCCCAGCTCCCGGCAGAAGTCGACCAGGAGCCCTTTGGGCAGGGTGCGGATCTCGACGCTGCCGCTCATCCCGTCGGCCTCCACCGTCTCGGCGATCGCGGTCTTCCGCGCCTCGAGACCGAGGGTCCCGGCCTTGCTGGGATTGTGGGAGACGGCGATGACCACACGGTGGCCGAGGGCGACTGCCCGACGCGTGAGGTCGAGATGTCCCAGCGTGAAGGGATCGAACGAGCCGGGCAGGACGACGGTGCTCATGGCGCCACTCTAGTGCGGCCGGCTCCGGTGCGGCCGGCTCCGGTGCGGCCGGGCCCGGTGCGGCTCGGGACGCCGAGGCGGTTCAGGCCTGCTCGAGACTCACCCGGTGGACACCGTCGTCGTCGATCGCGTCGATGGTCAGTCTCCCGTAGGTCTCGGCGAGCTCGCCGGTGCCCGAGCCGGGGGCGATGACGTACTCGAGGACGGGGTCGCCGCCGGCCATCGTCCCGAGCTGCTGGAGGGTCACGCCGCCCGGCACGCCGTCGAGGGTGCCCTCGAAGATCTCGATGGCGACGTAGCCGGCGTTGCCTGTGCCCGGATCGCCGGCGGTGAGCATGGTGCCGTGGCTGGTGCCCTCGAGTGCGCCGCTCCAGGTCTTGGTGAACTCGAAGCGGCCGGCGGCGGTCGGGATCGGCTCGCCGGGGCGCAGATCGATCGTGAAGGTCGCGCTGAGCGTCGTCATGCTCGCAGTATCGCGCAGCGCTCCCCTCGCGGTCACCCCCTTCGGCGCGCGTAACGGGCCGGCGTCTCGCCTGTGATGGCGCGGAAGTCGCGAATGAAGTGTGGCTGGTCGAACCAGCCGAGATCATGGGCGAGATCGACGACGTCCCGCGGGTCACCGCTGTCGAACGCTGCCACGGCGTCCATCACTCGCGCACGCACCAGCATGCGTTTGGGGCCGAGACCGACGAACCGCTCGAACAGCCGCTGCAACGACCGCGTTCCCATCCCCGCTCGTCGCTCCAGCTCTCCGGTGCCGGTGACCTCCGGGTCGGCGAGCATCTCGAGAACGGCGAGAAACCCGTCGAACCCGGGGTCCTCACGCGGCTCCCGGGCGAGGAGGTAGTCATCAAGCACCTCCGCGGCCTCGGTCGCCGTGGGCTCGAGGACCACGGCGGCGGGATCGACGTCGAACCACTCCGCAGCGGGAACGGTGCGGTCACGCAGGGCCGCCAGATCAGCGGCGCGAAAGGCGGTGGTGCCTCCCAGTCGGAATTTGACACCGATGACACTGCCCGTACCGGTCAGCGTCACATCGAACCGTCCCGCGGCGACCGGGCCGGTGATCCATGCGCCGTCACCGTCCATGCCGCTGCGCTGGACTCCGCCACGTTCGACGGTCAGATTGACCGCCGGTTCGTCGAGCGTCGCCACGTGATGGGATGCGCCGTCCTCGAGCGACCACGTGACAGACCAGTACCGCTCGACCCACCGGCTCAGCCGTTCGTCGGGCGCGGCACTGTCGTACGAGGCACGGGCGAGGAACTCCTCCGGTCGCAGGACATGGCCCACCATGTGCGGCGGTGTCGCGTTCATGCAATCGCCTGCATGCTCCATGGCGGCAGTGTGGCAGCTATGACGACGACTGACACGCCCTCCACGGCCGCCGCGCCCGTCGCCTCCCTGGCGATGATCACGCTCGACGCCGCCGAGACCCAGCCGATCGCGCAGTTCTGGTCCGCCGTCCTCGGCTGGCCGATCGTGCACCTGAGCGAGCAGTACGCGATGCTCACCGGGCCGAGCCACGCCCTCGGCATCGGCGCGATCCCCGACTATCAACGGCCCTCGTGGCCGGACGACGGCCGCAAGCAGTTCCATCTCGATCTCGCCGTCGAGGACCTCGACGCCGCGGCGGCGCGCTGCGTGGAACTCGGTGCGGAGCGTCCCTCCCAGCAGCCGGGCGAGACGTGGATCGTGCTGCGTGACCCCGCTGGCCACGCCTTCTGTCTCACCGACGCGGCTGCCTGGGGCTGACTCCTCGCGCGTGGTGCTCGCGCGAGAGCATCGCCCAGCTCATCCCGTCCAGCCAGCGTCCGCTGCGGTGCAGGGACTCCTCGATGAACACGCCCTCGCAGCGCATGCCGATCTTCTCCATGACGCGGCGCGAGGCGAGGTTGGCGGCGAAGCAGCCGGCCTCGACCCGGCGGAGGCCGAGCCCTTCGAAAGCGAGGTCCAGCAGGGCCGCGGCGAACTCCGTCCCGAGGCCCTGTCCCTGGATGGCGGGGTCGAGCACCCAGCCGACCTCGGCCTGCCGGCCGCGGGCCTGCTCGACCATGTCGGTCTGGGACCACGGGTCCTGACGGTCGATCTTGCCGACGGCGACGATGCCACCGTCGCGCCGGCCCACGAGGCTGATGTCCAGACGGCTCTCCCACCGCTGCCGGTGGTCCTCGAGCGTGGTGCTCAGCGTGGTCGTCCACTCCTGGACCTCGGGCCGCCGGTACCAGGGCCAGATCTCGTCCGCGTCCTCGGGTCGGGCCGGTCGGAGCTCGAGGCGGTCGGTGCGGACGGGCCAGTCGAGGTCGTGGAGAGTCGTGGTCACGCTCAGAGGGTAGCGACCGATGGGTTCCGGGCGGTCCCGCGCTCAGCGGGGGTCGTCGCTTGTGGCGGCTGGTGCCGGTCAGTGGTTGTGCGGGTCGGTGGCGTTCACGGCCGCGACCACCTGGGGATAGTCACCGCGCGCCTCGCCATAGCGCAGGAACTTCACCGTCTCGACCTGGATCTCCGTCGCCTCCGGCTGGGTCTCGAGGATCTCCATGACCTCGTCGGCGAACTCGTCCAGTCCCATCGCGGCCTCGTTGTCCTCGTGGCCGGGCATCAGGGCGGTGCGCACGGCCGGCGGCTGCAGCTCGAGCACGTCGATGCCGGTGCCGGCGAGCTGGAGCCGCAGCGACTCCGAGAGCATGTGGATCGCGGCCTTGCTGGCGTTGTACGTGGGGGTGGCACGCAGGGGCACGAAGGCCAGACCGGAGGAGACGGTCATGATCGTCGCCGATTCCTGGGCTCGCAGATGCTCCATGAACGCGGCGATCAGCCGGATGGGGCCGAGAATGTTCGTGGTGACCGTCGCTTCCGCCGTAGGGAGGACGTCCGACGGGTCCTGCCAGTCCTCCACCCGCATGATCCCGGCCATCGCCACCAGCATGTCGAGGTCCGGATGCGTGGCGAGGACCTGTGCGCCGCAGCGCTGATGCTGGCTGAATCGGACGTGTCGATCTCGACCGTGTCGATCCCGGGATGCTCGGCGGCGATCGACTCGAGCAGCTCGGTGCGCCGCCCGCCGACGATGACGCGGTTGCCCTTCGCGTGCAGTCGCACGGCGAGGGCGAGGCCGATGCCGCTGGTCGCGCCGGGGATGAAGATGGTGTGTCCGGTGATGTTCATGGTCTCGAGTCTGTGCGGTCGTGCCGGCCCGCACCAGGCCGCGCTCATCGGGGGATCAGCGATCCCTGGTTGCGGCGGGCTCGAGGGGGCGATACTGCGGAGACAGGCAGGACGCCGACGGAAGAGGCTGCGATGGAGGAAACTGCGATGGACAGGGCTGGTGTGGACCGAGCCGCCCTCGCCGAGTTCCTCTCGCGCCGACGCGCCTCCCTGCTCCCCGCAGATGTCGGGCTCGGCCCGGGCGCGCGGCGTCGGATCCCCGGTCTGCGCCGCGAGGAGGTCGCGCAGCTGGCGATGATGTCCACCGACTACTACACGCGCCTCGAGCAGCGTCGCGGTCCGCAGCCGAGCACTCAGATGCTCTCCTCCCTCGCCCGGGCGCTGCGGCTCAGCGCCGATGAGCGGGACTATCTCTACCGGGTGGCCGGGCACCCCGCCCCGGAGCGGATGCCGCAGGAGGACTACGTCGCCCCGCAGCTGATGCGGGTTCTGGACCGCCTGCAGGACACGCCGGCGCTGATCCTGTCCGCACTCGAGGAGGCACTGGTCCAGAACGGCCCGGCCACCGCCCTGTTCGGCAGCACCGGTCACCTCACGGGCTGGGAGCGCAGCGCGATCTACCGGTGGTTCGCCGACCCCTCGCACGGACGGGCGATGTACCCGGCGTCCGATCACGAGCGTCAGAGCCGGGCGCAGGTCGCCTCGCTCCGTGCCGCCTACGGGGCATGGGGTCCACGGTCCCGGGCCGCCGAGCTGGCCGCGCTGCTGCGCGAGCGCAGCGATGAGTTCGCCCGGTTGTGGGAGGAACAGATCGTGGCGCAGCGTTTCGCGGACCACAAGGTGCTGCTGCACCCGCAGCTCGGCGAGATCGAGGTGGACTGCCAGGCCCTGTTCACGGAGGACCGGTCACAGGTGCTGCTGGTGCTGACCGCTCCCCCGCACAGCGAGGCCGCCGGCAAGCTCGACCTGCTCGCCGTGCTCGGCACTCAGGAGGTCTCGCCCGGCTCCGACGACGGCCCGCCGAACTGGAGCACGGTCTCGCCGTAGGCCTTGGTGCCGTCGTCCGCCCAGCCGTCCGGCCAGGCCAGCTCTCGTGAGCGGCGGGAGCGTTCGACGACCACGAGCGCGTCGTCGCTGAGCGCGGGACGCAGCGTGACCAGCAGCGCCTCGAGGGTCTCGGTGGTGACTGCGTAGGGCGGGTCGAGGAAGATCAGCGAGTACCCGGCACCGGACGGTTCCAGGTAGGCGGCGATGCTCTCCGCCTTCCCGGGTCGCACCTCGCAACGGCCCTCGAGGCCCAGCTCGGCGGCGGTGCGGCGCAGCTGCCGGGCGGTCGGGGCGTGGGATTCGACCAGCAGGGCGGCCCGGGCGCCGCGGGAGAGGGCCTCGAACGCCAGAGCACCGGTGCCGGCGTACAGATCCAGTACGCGGGCTCCCTCGATCGCGTCCCACCCGTCCAGACGCGAGAACAGCGCCTCGCGCACGCGGTCGGACGTCGGCCGGGTGCCCTTCCCGGGCGGCCCGGGGATCGTGCGGCCTCCGAGACTGCCGGCGATGATCCGCGGCACGTCAGCTCCTCTCCACGTCGGGGTCGGCGTCGCGCAGGCGGTCCTCGATCGACCCGGCGAGGTCAGGATGCGAGCTCAGGGCCGGGTCGGCCTCGACGACGGCGAAGGCGTCCTCGCGTGCCTGTTCGATGACCTCGGCATCACGGATGACGTCGAGATGCTTCAGGGTGCGCTGCAGGCCTGACTGCTCCTCCCCCACCAGATCTCCAGCGCCGCGTCGCCGCAGGTCGAGCTCGGCCAGCGCGAATCCGTCGGCCGCGGAAGCGACCCGCTGCAGATGCTGGGAGGTCTCGGAGCCCTCGACGGCCCGGGTGTCGAGGAAGGCGATGCCGGCGTGCCGGCCACGGCCCACCCGGCCTCGCAGCTGGTGCAGCTGGGAGACGCCGAAACGCTCCGCATCCAGCACGATCATCACCGAGGCGTTGGGAACGTCGACGCCGACCTCGATGACCGTGGTCGCGACCAGCACGTCGATCTCGCCGTCCACGACGCGGTCCATGACCTGCTGCTTCTCCTCGGTGCTCAGCCGCCCGTGCAGTATCCCGATGCGAGCCCCGGCCAGTTCGGGACGACTCGCGAGGAGTTCGGCGGTCTCGGTGACGCCGCGGGCGACGGGCAGGGGCGTGGCACCGCTCTCGGGGTCCATCGGGGGCGGCGCCGGAGCGTCGTCGCCCGCCTCGTCGATCCGCGCGCAGACGACGAAGACCTGGCGTCCGGCGGCGATCTCCTCACCGGCGCGCTGCCACATCCGCTGTTCCCACTTCGGGTTGGACTCGTGGACCACGAACGCCTCGACGCCCGCGCGCATCCCCGGGCTCTCGTGCAGGGTGAGCACGTCGAGGTCGCCCACGGTGGCGAGGGCCGCGGTGCGCGGGATCGGGGTCGCGGTCATCACCACCACGTGGGGACTCGTCCCCGCCGGGCCCTTGGTGCGCAGCCGGCGCCGGTGGTCCACGCCGAAGCGGTGCTGCTCGTCGATGACCACGAGCGCGAGCGAAGCGAACTCGACGCTCTCGGTGAGCAGGGCGTGGGTTCCGACCACGATCCCGGCCTGCCCGGACGTGACATCCAGCAGCGTCTCGCGGCGGGCCGCGGTCCGCTGCGACCCGGTCAGCAGCCGCACCCGGGTGGCGTCGGGGTGGCCGTCCAGCTGCCCGGCCCGCGCCAGATCGCCGAGCAGGGCAGTCAGCGTCCGGTAGTGCTGCTCGGCCAGCACCTCGGTGGGGGCCAGCAGCGCCGCCTGGTGGCCCGAGTCGACGGCCCGGAGCATGGCGCGCAGTGCGATGACGGTCTTGCCGGAGCCGACGTCGCCCTGCAGCAGCACACTGGTGGGATGGTCCTGGCGGATGCGGTCGATGATCTGCCCGCCGACCTCCCGCTGCCCGGCTGTCAGCTCGAAGGGGAGGCGCTCGTCGAAGGCCGGCTGGAGCGGCCCATCGGCCCGCAGCGCCGGGGCTGGGGTCCGCGCATCCTGGGCGCGGCGCTGGGCGAAGATCGCCTGCAGCACGAACGCCTCTTCGAACACCAGGTGGGCGAGGCCCGCGCGGGTCTCCGCCAGGGTCCACGGGACATGCACCTTGCGGACCGCCTCGGCCAGCGGCAGCAGTCCGCGCCGGGCGACCACCTCCGCCGGGACCGGCCGACTGAGCCGGTCCCCGAATTCGACGCCCTTCTCCGTGGCCGAGCGCATGGTGCGCTGGGCGATGGTCTTCTTCAGCGGATAGACCGGAAGGGGCCGCTGCGCCCGCATGCGCCCCTCCGGCGTGTCCTCGTAGTCCTCGTACAGCGGATGGGTGATCTGGGGTTCGTGCGTCTGTTTGTGGAGGCCGACGGTCCCCCGCACCACGATGTGCTTGCCGACCGGCAGCTGATTGCGGTGCCACTGGACGAGGTGCTGCTTGGCGAGGAAGAACGTGAGGGTGAGACTCTCGATGCCGTCGGAGACGACCACCTCGAGAATCGAACCCTGCCGGCTGCGCATGCGCCGCTCCTTGACGTCGACGACCGAGACGATCGCGCTGACCTCCTCCCCCTCCTGGACCTCGTGGAGGGAGCGCAGCGGGGCCGGGGTCGTGTAGCGGCGGGGAGCGAACCGCATCATCGTGTCGAGGTCTCTGACACCGAAGGAGGCCATGGCGCGGGACTCCTTGCTCTCGAGCAGCTCGGACAGCGGCATGGACCCGCGAGCGGACTCCCGTCTCCTCGCCATGCGGTGCCTCCTCGTGATGGTCCTCGTGCGCGCTCGCCGGTACGGGTCAGCGTCCCGTGGGCGCAGTAGTCCGGCTCTGCGACGTGCGACGATGATCGTGCGCACGCGGGGACCATCGTGCCACTGCGGTACGACGCTGTGTCGGAATCCACAGCGGGTCGACTCGCCCGCACCCTTCTGGAGAAGGCGCCGCCTGGGGTATGCTTCCGTGGTTGCCCTGACCTCCGGGGGCCAGCGCCCCTGCGCGATCCCTGGTCACCAACTCCTGAGAAGGTTCCCGCCCTCGTGGCCGGTGAGCAGTCGCAGGGATGGGCGGGCACCCGATCAGAATTCGACTTTTCAGGAGACGACAGTGGCTTCCACGTGTGACATCTGCGCCAAGGGCCCGAGCTTCGGCAAGAACGTGTCTCACTCGCATCGCCGCACCTCGCGTCGCTGGAACCCGAACATCCAGTCCGTGCGCACTGTGATCAACGGCACCAGCAAGCGCGTGAACGTGTGCACCTCCTGCCTCAAGGCAGGCAAGGTCAGCACGCTCGGCGCCTGAGCGAGACCGACTCGGACTCACCCGTGAGCCCCTCCCCGATTCGGGGAGGGGCTCACGTGCGTCTGGGGGCGGCGCTCCTGTGGGGCAGCGCCCACCTGCGGCGGTGCCGGCCCCGGCCCTTGTGACGCCAGCACACTTTCTCACGACCTCCGACCGCAGCAGGAGTGCCCACTGGCTGGCGCCTTCGCGACGAGCTCTATTCCTCCACAACGGCCGCTCGTCCACAATTTCGCACCGCACGTGAAATGCCCCCCAATCCATGAGACGCACCTCAGCGGCCGGGCAACCTAGCGGATTATTGCGCTTCTCGCCAGTACTGCACACATTTCCAGATGCCGCCGTTCACATCCCACCCGAACCTCTGCTCCAACACTGCCTGACCAGCACGAGTAGTCGAGCAGTGAGATATCGACCGTTCCTCCACAGGGGCCATTCGTCCACATTGCCTCGCTACCTTGCGGTAATTTTGGAAATGACCTGTCTTTTATCGCACAAGCCTGCGATACTTGGACCATGACAGATGAGCGAGATGGCGTGGCCGCAGATCCTGGAGGTGCAGGTCCTGGAGGTCCGGACGACTGCTCCAGTGCGCCCAGTGCCGACTCGCCGGCGCAGCCCGCTCCGGACGCACGCAGCTCTCTTCCCCTCACGGCCGGCGAGGAGCAGCTCCAGATCGGTGACATCGACCTGCTCTCCGTGAACCGCGCGCTCACCGAGATCGGTACCCACGGTTCAGTCGCTCTCGATGCTCTGTCCGCTCCGGACACGATCAGCCTGCTGCTCGGAATCCAGAACCTCTCGAGTGCACTGGCCGCAGTCCAGGCCCGCACCGTGGTGCACCTGGAATCAGCCATCAAGGACGACTGCACAGCTCGCGAGGAATCACCGGCGAAGGCGGCACGCATCGCTCGCAGCGAGGCATCCCGCGCCCTGAGGAGAGCGCCCTCGACGGCAGGCCAGACGATGGCGACATGCCGCCGGCTGGTCAGATCCATGCCGGGCATCCTCACGTCGCTCTCACAGGGCAGGGTCAATGCGGAGGTCGCACACCGGGTCAGCAAGGCCACCGCCACGGCGGAACCGGAGCTGCGCACCCAGGTGGACGCCGTCCTGACCGAGCACGTGGGCAACCTCGAGGATTGTGGGCAGCGGGAATGGGCCGAGGAGACCCAGCGCGTGATGCATACGCTCGACCCGGACGGCGCCGAGAAGCGCCACATCCGCGCATCGAAGAATCGCAGCCTCACCGTGCGCAATGACGATGACGGGATGTGCCGCCTGAGCGCCAAGCTGCCCGCGCTCGAGGGCGCCCGCATACGCAAGGGCCTCTCCCTCGCCGCGGAGAAGGCCCGGGCCGAGGGTGACCGGCGCGGACACCAGCAGATCATGGCCGATCTGATGGCCGATACGCTCCTGGGGCGGGGCGACGGCGTCGATCCCACCACGCTCGATATCGGCGTCATCATCACCGACCGCTCGCTCTTCGCACCCGGACACGCCGATGCCGCCACCATCGAGGGCTATGGGCCCGTGCCGTTCGAGCACATCCGGGACGAGATGCGAAATGCCATGACCGGCGAGGACGACGCCGAGCTTGCACTGACGCTGCGCCGGCTCTATACCGATCCCGACTCCGGTGAGCTCGTCGCCGTCGAGTCCCGGTCCCGGGCCTTCCCACCGGCGCTCTCGCGCTTCATCAGGTGGAGCCACCAGACGTGCCGTGCTCCGCACTGCAATGCCGATATCCGTCAGAACGACCACATCATTCCGCACGCGGAGGGTGGGCCGACGTCACTGGCGAACGCCAACGGGCTCTGCGCCGGGGACAACCAGAAGGAGAAGGCCGGGGAGACCGTCCGCGTGATCACCGACTCCGACGGCAGCCGGAGAACGGTCGAATGGACGACTCGCTACGGCCAGAAGGCGCGTCGCGGTGCGACGAATCTCGACCCGGTGGGCACCGCTGCTCACCGACGGCGACGGTCTCCCCCGCCGGCCGACCAGACCGGCGAGGACGAGGAGCCGGAACTGCACGGGATCTTCCACCGCAGCCTCGACCGTGCCGCGAGACACGCTCTGTCGACCAGGAACCCCCGCTCGCAACTCTTCACGCAGCCGCACTGCCGACACTGGCATTTCCGAGCCCACACGAACTACATTCTCGACCCCGCGGCCACCGTGAGCTCGGAAGCACTTGCCGGTCTCTTGGAGTCTCGAGGCGCACCCGGTCCGGCCGACACGGCGCAATCGGCCGACGTGCGGAAACCGGGCGATGAGCCTGAAGCGGTCGACTAGCGGAAACCGGTCAGCGAGGGGCCAACTCGAGCAGGTCCCGGTGCCAGCGAGAGGCGGCGCAGCCAGAGCCAGCGAGAGCAGCAGCCAGCGAGAGCAACTGCCAGCGCCAGCGAGAGCCTGCTCGTGTCACCGCCGACAGCGCGGGGCCCGGGCTCCGGGCCCCGCGCGACTCAGACAGTGCTCAGACCGCGGCGGGCTCGACGTCCGCGAAGGTCGCGGTATCGATGACCGCCCGGAAGTACACCTCACCGGCGACGACGCGCTCGTAGGTCGCATCGACCTCCTCGACGCCGACGGTCTCGATCTGCGCGGCAATGCCGTGCTCGGCGCAGAAGTCGAGCATCTCCTGGGTCTCGGCGATGCCACCGATATTGGAACCGGCCAGGGTCTTCCGGCCACCGATCACCGAGCCGAAGCTCAGCGACTGGCGATTCGGGGGAAGTCCGACCACAGCCATCACACCGCGCGGCTTCAGCAGGCCGAGGTACGCATCGACCGGAATGTCCGCACTGATCGTATTCAGGATGAGGTCGAACTCGCCGCGGTGATCCTCGAAGAAGCCGTCCTCGGAGGTGGCCAGCATCTGGCTCGCCCCGAGATCGATCGCCAGCTGCTCCTTCTTGCGCGAACGCGACAGCACGGTGACGTCGGCGCCCATGGCCGCAGCAATCTGGACGCCCATGTGCCCCAGTCCACCGAGACCCAGCACGGCGACCTTCTTGGCAGCTCCGTCCTTCGTCTCGGCCGCGCCCCAGCGGGCCAGCGGCGAGTACGAGGTGATGCCGGCGCACAGCAGCGGCGCCGCGACGTCGAACTCGAGTCCGTCGGGGATGCGGCATACGAATCGCTGGTCGACCACGACCTTCTCCGAGTAGCCGCCCTGGGTGACGGTCCCGTCGACGTCGGTCGCGTTGTAGGTGCCGACCGCGCCCTGCAGGCAGTTCTGCTCCTCGCCGGCCCGGCACTCCTCGCACTGGCCACAGGAATCGACCATGCATCCCACGCCCACGCGGTCGCCGACCGTCCAGTCCGTCACGTTCTCGCCGACCGATTCGACGACGCCTGCGATCTCGTGGCCGACGGTGAGCGGGAAGTGTGCCTCGCCCCACTCGTTGCGGATCGTGTGGATGTCGGAGTGGCAGATCCCGGCGGACTTGATGTCGATGACCACGTCGTCCGGTCGCGGGTTGCGACGTTCGATGGTGGCGACGCGGAACGGCTGGTCGGGGCCGGTCTTCTGCAGAGCCTTGACCGTGATCGACATGGGGTCTCCTTCGATGCTGGGGGTCGCCCGTTGGTAAGGGCGCCCTCCAGCCTATGCCGAATCGAAGGACCGACCGAACCGCTGCTTATGGCGAGTCTCCCTCAGGTGTGACCGTCGAAGTGGTCGAAGCCGGTCCCGGTGATCGCGGCCCCGGCCAGCAGCACACGATCCGCGCCGCCGGCGCCCGCGCCGCCGCCGGCACTGCCCGCCTGCGCGGACACATCGCCCTCCGCGGCGCGGACCGTCCCGATGGGACGGAAGCCGTCCGGGACCGATCCGGCCGGGAAGGTCGCGAGCATGGCATGCTCCTCTCCCCCGTGCAGCACCCACTGCCAGGGATCGGTGTCCAGATCGCGCGCCAGGTCCTCGAGCAGGGCCACATCGGGGGCGAGGGCCTCGGGGTCCAGGTCGAGCACCACGCCCGAGGCGAGCGCGATCCGGGTACCGTCCTGGACCAGTCCGTCGGAGAGGTCCATCATCGCGCTCGCCCTGCGCCCGACGGTCCACCCCAGGGACAGATCGGGGTCAGGTGCGTCGTGCCACCTGACCAGGTCACGGGAGGCATCGTCGAGGCGCCACCCGGCCGTCGGCCGGTCGGTGGCAGAACCTCCGGGCGTCTCCCCCGCGTCCTCGCCGCCGCCGTGGATCGTCGCCTTCGCCCTCCCGTCTCCCTCCTCGCCCTCGTCCTCGTCCTCGTCCTCGACCCGGATGCGTCCGGAGAGAACCAGGGCCAGACCGGCAGCGGAGCGTCCCAGGCGCGGGGAGCCCACGGCGATCTCGTCGCCGGGTCGCGCGCCGGAGCGCAGCACCGGAGGCTCGTTCTCCTCGAGCGCGCCGAGGGCGGTCACGGTCACGGTCAACCGGTCCGCGCGCCCGAGGTCTCCGCCGACGACGGAGACGCCATCTGCCTCGGCCCGCTGGGCGAGACCCATGGTGATCTGCTCGAAGACGCGGGCGGGCGTATCACCGGGAGCGGAGATCGCGACCACGACCGAGACGGGCTGGGCGCCCATGGCGGCGATGTCGGCGAGGTTCTGGACAGCGGCCTTGTGGCCGATCCAGCGCGGCGTGGTCGTCCTCGAGAGGAAGTCATGACCCTCCACCAGGGTGTCGGTGGTCACGACCAGGCGTGGCGATGGCAGGCGCACCACGGCGGCATCGTCGCCCGGGCCCACCTCGGCGCGGGGGTCGGCGGAGAGATGCGGAAGCATCCGCGCCAGCAGCCCGGCCTCGCCCAGGGTGGTGTCATCGCCGTTGTCGCCGCTCATGTGCCCAGTCTGCCCGAGAACCGGGAGTGACCCTGCTGCCGACGGGCCCCGCACGACTCGTCCGCAGACGACGAAGGTACCCTCGTGGGGTGCTTCGAACCCGACTGCCCGCCCTTGCCGCTGCGGGTCTGCTGACGCTGGGCGCCGCGTCCTGCGGCACCGTGCAGGTACCCCCGGGGCCTGCCGCCACGGACCCGGTCTGCGCAGACATCATCGTCGGCGCACCCCCGCAGGTTCTGGGCATGGACCGCACCGAGACCTCGAGTCAGGGCACCGCGGCCTGGGGCAGCGGCGAGGACACCGTGGTGATGCGCTGCGGCGTCACCCCGCCCGGCCCCACCACCGATATCTGCACCACCCTCGAGGACGGATCCGGCGTGCAGATCGACTGGATCGTCCGCGAACTCGAGGGCGACATGTTCCTGTACACGACCTACGGGCGCGAACCCGCGATCGACATCTCGGTGCCGCGCTCGGCGGCCGGGGACCAGCCCTCTGCCGCGGCGCTTGACCTGGCACAGGTCATCAGCCGCAACATCGAAGCCACCGACTACTGCGTCGGCCCCGGCGAGGAGGCGTGAGCGAGCAGCGCTGACCGGGTCGCGTCAGCGCAGTCCCGGTCGCGTCAGCGCAGTCCGGGTCGCGTCAGCGCAGTCCCGGTCGCGTCAGCGCGGTCCCAGCCGCCGGGTGCGCGCCTGCTCGATGAGGTCCGCGATCAGATCCGTGTAGCTGAGCCCCATGTTCTCCCACAGCACAGGGAACATCGAGTACGGCGTGAAGCCGGGCATCGTGTTGACCTCATTGACGATCACGCCACCCTCCTCGGTGACGAACACGTCGACCCGGGCGAGACCCTCCAGCCCCAGCACGGTGAATGCCCGTGCCGCGACGTCGCGGACCTCCTCGAGCGTCCTCTCCGGCAGCGCGGCGGGCACATCGATGTCCACCGTGCCCTTGCCGAAGTACTTCGACTCGTAGTCGTAGAACTCCAGATCCTCGCCGATCCGCACCTCGCCGGGCACGGTGGTGCGCGGCCGGCGACCGTCGGCCGCCTGCAGCACGCCGCACTCGACCTCCCGGCCGACGAGGGTCTCCTCGATGAGCACCTTGGGGTCCTCGGCGAACGCCGTCTTCAGCGCCACCTCCAGTTCGGCGACCTCTCCGACGCGCGTCACCCCGAGGCTGGAGCCGGCGCGGGAGGGCTTCACGAACCACGGCAGCGGGTGCTCGCGCTGCAGCTGGGCGAGCACGCCGTCCGGGTCCGCCGCCCAGCGGTCCTCGTGGAGGACGAGCCCCGGGGCGCAGGCGATGCCCGCCGAACGCAGCACGGTCTTGGTGGCGGCCTTGTCCATGCACGTGGCCGAGGCGAGCACGCCGCTTCCCACGTAGGGGATGTCCAGCAGCTCGAGCATGCCCTGGACCGTCCCGTCCTCCCCGTACAGCCCGTGCAGCAGCGGCAGGACCACGTCGATCTCCGCCAGCGGCGTCACCACGTCGCCGTCGACCTGCCGCAGCAGGCTGCGCTCGCCCGGGCGGTGCCGTGCGGCGGGAAGCAGTACCTGCGGCCCGTCGGGGTCGACCTCGGGCGCACGCCCGTCGACCATGGTCCAGTGGGCAGGGTCGTCGGAGGCGCGCACCCAGTGACCCTCACGGGTGATGCCGACGGCCACCACGTCGTAGCGATCGCGATCGATCGCGGACATGATGCCGCCCGCGGTGACGCACGAGATGCCGTGCTCGCCGCTGCGGCCGCCGAACAGGAGGGCGACGGTGGTTCTCATATGCGCAGGGTAGTCATTCCGGCCGGACGGATCGCGACAGCAGGGCCGTGGTGACCTGGTCTATCCGGGCTCCGTGATCGACGACATCCACGACCGCCGCAGCGATCGGCATATCCACGTCCAGGCGCGTCGCGAGGTCCGCCACAGCGCGGGCGGTGGCGACGCCCTCGGCGGTCTGACCCACCTCGGCGACGGCCGCGTGCACGTCGAGTCCGCGACCGAGAGCCAGTCCGAGGCGATGATTGCGGCTGAGCGGCGAGGAGCAGGTGGCCACGAGGTCTCCCATCCCGGCCAGTCCCGCGAAGGTCTCCCGGCGCCCGCCGAGCGCCACGCCGAGGCGGGTGATCTCCGCGAGCCCGCGGGTGATCAGGCTCGCGGTCGTGTTGTGCCCGTGCCCCAGTCCCGCCGCGGCCCCGACCGCGATCGCCACCACGTTCTTGACGGCGCCCGCGATCTCCACCCCGGTCACGTCGGTCGAGGTATAGGCGCGCAGGTAGGGCGCCTCGCACCAGCCCGCCAGAACCCCCGCGAGCTCCTCGGACGGGGCGGCCACGACGCTCGCGCAGGGACGGCGCTCGGCGATCTCCCCCGACAGGTTCGGGCCCGACAGCACGCCGACCCGCTCCGGGTCGACACCTCCGGCGCCGACGAGGATCTCGCTGATGCGGGCGTCGGTCCCGCGCTCGATGCCCTTGGTCAGGGACAGAACCGGCACGGGAGGCAGGCCGGCGGACAGCCCGGCCTCCTCGCGCCACCCCGCGAGCGTCGCCCGCATCGACTGTGCGGGCACAGCCACCACGATCCCGTCGGCGCCCTCGAGCGCGGCGGTGACGGATGAGGTGGCGGAGAGGGCCTGCGGGAGCTCCCGGTCACCGAGGTAGGTGCTGTTGCGGTGCTCCTCGCGGATCTCGCGGGCGACTTCCTCGCGGCGCGCCCAGAGCGTCACCTCGGCGCCGCCGTCGGCGAGGACCTGCGCGAATGTGGTGCCCCAGCTCCCGGCACCGAGGACTGCCAGACGGGTCACGGCTGCCTCACCGCCTCCACGGTGACCTGGCCGCCGGCGCGGACGGCCTCGATCGCCCTCATGACTGCCTCACGGCCCGGTAGCCGCGCTGGGGCCTGCCCGCTTCGGGACGATGGGCGTCCAGACGCCCATCGTGCACGACGGGCGGCGGGTCCTCGTCCCGGATCTCGGCGAGCAGTGCGGTGATCCTGGCCATGAGGTCCTCGGTGATCCGTACCGCGGCCGCGTGGGTGGTCTCCCCCTCGGCCCGGGAGACCGTGTACGGCTCGCCGACGCGCATGACGACCCGGCGGCCCGGGCCCGGATGCGGGATCGGGGAGCCGACGGGCCACAGGGCACGAGCTCCCCAGCTCGCGATCGGCAGCAACGGTGCCCCGGTCTCCAGGGCGAGCCGGGCCGGTCCGAGGCGGGCTCGCATCGGCCACAGCTGCGGATCTCGGGTGTAGGTGCCCTCGGGGAAGACCATCAGCAGCTCCCCGCGCCCCAGCGCCTCACGGGCGGCCGAGAGCGCATCGCTGCTGCGGGAGGTGCCGCGGCTGACGGGGATCTGCCGCGCCCCTCGCAGCAGCGCGCCGAGCACAGGGACTCGGAACATCGCGTCCTTGGCCATGAACCGTGGAGCGATCCCGTTCGCCTGCAGCAGGTGGCCGTAGCCGAACGGGTCGAAGGGGCTGAGATGGTTCCCGCACGCGATCACGGCGCCGTCGGCCGGGAGGTTCTCCACTCCGATCCAGACCGGCCTGGACAGCAGCGTCGCCAGGGGACGCACCGCGATCTGGGCGATGCCGATCACGATGCCGGCCCGCCGCGACGGAGCCCGAGCGGACCCGACGTCCCAGCTGCGCGACCAGGCGACGCGGCGCCGCGAGGCCGGAGCCGGGGTGCGGGCCGGAGCCGGGGCCGGAGCCATCAGCGCGGCGAGGACGTCGAGGGCGGGGTGCGGCCCGACGAGGATGCGCGGCCCGAGGACGAGGTACGGCCCGCGGACGAGGTACGGCCCGAGGACGAGGTACGGCCCGAGGAAGGCGCGCGGCCCAGCGCCTTGCGCGTGGCCTGCCCGGTGATGCTGCGCATCCGTGAGCCGCCGGACAGGCTGCGGCGGCGCAGGGTGGTCGGTGCCCGGCGAGCGAGCGTGTTGACCGCGGCGGCGTGCATCAGCCGGCGCGGGGCGAAGGCGAGCCGGCCGCGCACGGAGCGGTACTTCACGGCCGTGGTGACCTGCAGCAGCTCGCCGCCCGGCAGCAGAGCCACGCCGATGCGCACCCGCAGCTTCTCGTCGTCGTCCTTGATCAGGGCTTCCGAGCCCACGACCTCGTCGGCCACGAACTCCTTCTCCGGTGGCGGGACCATGTCCAGCAACCGGATCGCCTCGTCCCGCAGCGCCCGCATCCCGCGTGAGGACAGCGGGGTGTTCTCGTGCGAGAAGATCGCCTCGGCCCACACCCTCGGATCGGGCTCGTCGATCCCGCCGGTGGGAACGATGACCACATCGCAGTAGTCCGGGATCGGGATGTCGCGCAGCGCCAGCGAGCTGCCCGCCGTCATGGCGTGTCCGCTCCGGGGATCGCTGCCGCTGCGGGGGTCACCGCCCTCGCCGGGATCGGCGTGGGCACGGACGTCATCACTCGTCATCAGCTGTGCTCCCTCGGATCGTGGTCGGTGGTGTGCGCGGAGCCGGGACGGCGCGGGATGCAGAGGCGAGCGGGCGGGGTCAGCGCGCCGCGGCCCCCTGGGCGGCGAGATCGTGCTCCTGGCGCCCGTTCTCCCAGAAGTCGGCACCCAGCGCGGTGAGCTTCTCCCGGAAGGACTCGTAGCCACGGTCGATGAGGTCGATCCCGCGGATGGTGGAGACTCCCTCGGCCCCGAGAGCGGCGATCAGGTAGGAGAAGCCGCCGCGCAGGTCGGGGACGGTGATGTCACTGCCCTGCAGCGTCTTGGGCCCGGAGATCACCGCGGAGTGGTTGTAGTTGCTGCGGCCGAAGCGGCAGCTGGAGCCGCCCAGGCATTCGCGGTAGACCTGGATGTGGGCGCCCATGTCGTTCAGGGCGCACGTGAATCCGAGCCGGTTCTCGTACACCGTCTCGTGGACGATGGAGATCCCGTCGGCCTGGGTCAGCGCCACGACCAGAGGCTGCTGCCAGTCGGTCATCAGGCCGGGGTGGACGTCGGTCTCGACCGCGATGGCCCGCAGCGGGGTGCCGGGGTGGTAGAAGCGGATGCCGGCCTCGGTGATGTCCATGCCGCCGCCGACCTTGCGGAACGTGTTCAGGAAGGTGGCCATGGGCTTCTGCTGGGCCCCGCGCACGAACACGGACCCCTTAGTGACCAGAGCGGCGCAGGCCCACGAGGCGGCCTCGATGCGGTCCGGCAGGGCGACGTGCTCGTACCCGCCCAGCTCGTCGACGCCCTCGATGGTGATGGTGCGGTCGGTCTGCAGGGAGATGATCGCGCCCATCTTCTGCAGCACCGAGATCAGGTCCTCGATCTCGGGTTCGACAGCGGCGTTGGTCAGCTCGGTGACGCCCTTGGCGCGCACGGCGGTCAGCAGCACCTGTTCGGTGGTTCCCACGCTGGGGTACTCCAGGTGGATCTTGGTCCCCTGCAGCCCGTTCGGCGCCGTGATGTAGATGCCGAACTCGCGCTTGTCCACGACGGCGCCGAACTGGCGCAGCACGTCGAGGTGGTAGTTGATGGGGCGGTCCCCGACGCGGCAGCCGCCGAGGTCGGGGATGATCGCCTCGCCCAGGCGGTGCAGCAGCGGGCCGCAGAACAGGATCGGGATGCGCGAGCTGCCGGCGTGGGCGTCGATGTCGGCCACGTGCGCCTTCTCGACGTTCGACGGGTCCAGGTGGATGGTTCCCGAGTCGATGTCGCGCTCGATCTTGACGCCGTGGATCGACAGCAGTCGCGAGACGATCTGGACATCCCGGATGTCCGGGACCGAGCGCAGAATGCTCGGTCCGTTGCCCAGCAGAGCGGCCACCATCGCCTTGGAGACCAGGTTCTTCGCTCCGCGGACGGTGATCTCACCATCGAGGGGGCGTCCTCCACGTACGTGGAATGTCGAGCTCATAGCGTCCTAGCTGTTCGGGACAGGCGTCGGGGACGCCCGGTGTCTGACCGGCACACCATACCGGAGCACACTGCGCCGACGCCGCGACGCTCGTCTCACCCCGGAAGCCGCTCACGAGTCCTTATCATCGCGCGAGACCACCATCGTGCGCGGTGGCTCCCCGTGGATGGCGCCCGTGGAACCTCCTGGTCAGGCGATCCGGGTGCGCTCCGGGGCGGGGACGGACCACCCGGTCCGCTCAGGCGCTCTCGGCGGTGCGCGCGGGCAGCGTCTTGGGCAGCCAGGCGGGGCGCTTCGCCTCGAAGGCCGTGATCTCGGCCTCGTGACGCAGCGTCAGGCCCACGTCGTCCAGCCCCTCCATCAGGCGCCAGCGGGTGTAGTCGTCGACGTCGAACCGGAAGGTGGCGTCGGCCGCATGGACCTGGCGGGCTTCGAGGTCGATGGTGACCTCGGTGCCGGGGGTCTCCTCGAGAAGCTTCCACAGCTGCTCGATGTCGTCCTGGGCGAGGGTGCCGGCGACCAGCCCCTGCTTGCCGGCGTTGCCGCGGAAGATGTCCGCGAACCGGTTCGAGAGCACGGCCTTGAAGCCGTAGTCGCGCAGCGCCCACACGGCGTGCTCGCGGGAGGAGCCGGTGCCGAAGTCGGGTCCGGCGACGAGGACGGAGCCGTGCTGATACGCGGGCCGGTTCAGCACGAAATCGGGGTCGTTCGTGCGCCAGGCGTGGAACAGCCCGTCGTCGAAGCCCGTCTTGGTGACGCGCTTGAGGTAGACGGCGGGGATGATCTGGTCGGTGTCGACGTTGCTGCGGCGCAGCGGCACGCCGATGCCGGTGTGGGTGGTGAAGGCTTCCATGTCAGTGCTCCTCAGGCGACGGGCTGGAGATCGGAGGGCGCCACCGGCGCGCCGAGGTCCGACGGGGAGGACAGGGTTCCGCGCACGGCCGTGGCGGCGGCCACGACCGGCGAGACCAGGTGGGTGCGGCCGCCCTTGCCCTGGCGGCCCTCGAAGTTGCGGTTCGAGGTGGAGGCGGCGCGCTCCCCGGGCTGCAGCTGGTCGGGGTTCATGCCCAGGCACATGGAGCAGCCGGCCTGACGCCACTCGGCGCCGAAGTCGAGCACGACCTGATCCAGGCCCTCCTGCTCCGCCTGCAGCCGGACCCGCGCCGAGCCGGGAACCACCAGGACGCGCACGTCGGGATGCTTGGTGCGGCCCCGCAGCACCTCGGCGAAGGCGCGCAGGTCCTCGATGCGACCGTTGGTGCACGAGCCCATGAAGACGGTGTCGACCGGGATCTCCTTCAGCGGGGTGCCGGGGACGAGGTCCATGTACTCCAGCGCCCGTTCGGCAGCGACCTTGGCGGTGTCGTCGGTGAAATCATCCGGAGCAGGCACGGACGCCGACAGCGGCAGGCCCTGACCGGGGTTGGTTCCCCAGGTGACGAAGGGCTCGAGCTCATCGGCCTCGATGACCACCTCGGCGTCGAAGCTGGCGTCGTCGTGGCTGCGCAGCGTCTTCCAGTACTCGACGGCCTCGTCCCAGTCCGCTCCGGTGGGTGCGTGGGGGCGGCCCTTGACGTACTCGAAGGTGGTCTCGTCCGGCGCGATCATGCCGGCCCGGGCACCGGCCTCGATGGACATGTTGCAGATCGTCATCCGGCCCTCCATGGAGAGCTGGCGGATGGCCTCACCGCGGTACTCGAGCACATAGCCGGCACCGCCGCCGGTCCCGATCTTCGCGATCACCGCGAGGATGATGTCCTTCGCGGTGACGCCGGGCTTCAGATCGCCGTTGATCGTGATCGCCATGGTCTTGAAGGGATTCAGCGGCAGGGTCTGGGTGGCGAGGACGTGCTCCACCTCGCTGGTGCCGATGCCGAAGGCGAGGGCGCCGAAGGCCCCGTGGGTGGAGGTGTGGGAGTCACCGCAGACGACCGTGATGCCCGGCATCGTCAGGCCCAGCTGGGGGCCGACGACGTGGACGATCCCCTGGTCCGCGTCCCCGAGGGAGTGGATGCGGATCCCGAACTCCTCGGCGTTGCGGCGCAGCGTGTCGATCTGCGTGCGCGAGGTGATGTCCGCGATCGGCTTGTCGATGTCGATCGTCGGGGTGTTGTGGTCCTCGGTAGCCAGGGTCTGGTCGATCCGGCGCGGGGTCCGGCCCTCCTGGCGCAGGCCGTCGAATGCCTGTGGGCTGGTCACCTCGTGCAGAAGCTGGAGGTCGATGTAGAGCAGGTCCGGTTCGCCGTTCTCTCCGAGCCGGACCACGTGATCCGACCAGACCTTCTCCGCGAGGGTCCCCGCCATGTCGATCCTTCCCTGCGTCCGGGATGCGGGCGCGTGTTCTTCCATGCCGATGCGCGCTCAGGGGTGTTGAGCACTGCTCCATCGTCGGCCGGTCCATCATCCGACGCACTTGCGTCTCACAAATTAAGACGGCAGTATCGGAGCATGGACAAGATCTCGGAGGAGAACGGCAGCGGCGTCGGCGTGCTCGACAAGGCGGCCATCGTGCTGGGTGCGCTCGAGGCGGGCCCGGCCACCCTGGCTCAGCTCGTCCAGTCCACCGGACTGGCACGGCCCACGGCCCACCGCCTGGCAGTGGCGCTCGAGTATCACCATCTGGTCACGCGCGACATGCAGGGCCGGTTCATCCTGGGCCCGCGCCTGGGCGAGCTGGCCGCCGCCGCGGGCGAGGACCGGCTGCTGGCGGCGGCCGGCCCGGTGCTGGCCGCCCTGCGCGACCACACCAGCGAGTCCGCTCAGCTCTACCGCCGCCAGGGCGACCATCGCATCTGCGTCGCCGCTGCCGAGCGTCCCATCGGGCTGCGCGACTCCGTCCCGCTGGGCTCGGCGCTGACGATGAAGGCGGGCTCCGCCGCCCAGATCCTCCTGGCCTGGGAGGAGCCCGACCGGCTCCACCGCGGCCTGCTCGGTGCGCGCTTCACCGCCACCCAGCTCTCCGCCGTGCGTCGTCGCGGCTGGGCGCAGTCCATCGGGGAACGCGAACCGGGCGTGGGCTCGGTCTCCGCGCCGGTCCGCGGCCCGAACGGTCGCGTGGTCGCGGCGCTGAGCATCTCCGGACCGATCGAGCGGATCACCCGCCAGCCGGGACGGCTGCACGCCGCCTCGGTGATGAGCTCGGCGAACCACCTCACCGAACTGCTGCGTCGCGCGGGCGCCTGAGCGTCGCGCGGGCGCCTGAGCACGGTCGGTCCGCTCGGGCACCCGGGCGGAGTCGCGCCGGTCCGGACTCCGAGCGTCCGGCGCCCACCGGGCGGGCTCACTCTCGTTCGATCCACACCGGGGTGTTGGCGAAGCGCAGCACGGTGACCAGCTGACGGGGTGCGGAGACGGGTTTGTCCGGCCCCTTGGCCCGCTCCCCCGCGACCACGATCATGCTCGCGCCCTCGCTGGCGTGGACCAGCTCCTTGGCGCTGTCCGAGGCGGCGATGCTCACGTCGCGCACGAAGACGTGAGGATGGGAGATGGCGATGCGCTCGCTGGTGCGTGCCAGGATCTCCTGCGCCTGCTCGGGACTGGTCTCGGCGCGCACGATGAGGTGGATGTCCCGCCCATAGGCCATCGCCAGATCAGCGGCGCGGATGAGAGCCTCGCTCGCGCTGTCGTGATGGACCAGCCCGATCGGCCCGTCGCTGTCGATCTGGCCCCGCACGACCACCACGGGGCAGTGCGACCGAGCGGCCAGAGCCAGGCTCTTCGATCCCACGATCAGCGTCAGCACGCGCCCCATGCCCCGGCCGCCGACGACGATGAGATCGGACTCGCCGCTCGCCTCGACCAGGACCGGCACGGCGCTGCCGTCCACGATCTCGGAGGTGATCGGAAGGTCGGGGTGCCCTTCGCGGGCGACGGCCACGGCGTCCTTGAGCAGGCTGTGGGCCGCATTGCGGATTCCGGACCCGGTCATGCCCGGGATCGGATCGGTGTTGACGTCCAGCTCGGTCCACACGAACGCGTGCAGCAGGTGGAGCGTGCCGCCGACATGGTCGGCGTGCCGCGCGGCCCAGCGAACGGCACGATCGGATTCGTCGGCGTCGTAGACCCCGACCGTGATACGTGGCTTCGTGGCGTGCTTCATGTCACAACGATACTCGCTGCGAGGGCCGAAGCCCAGAGCGGGCGTGCCGGGCCCGAGGCAGGGCCGGCCCGCGAACGACGAAGGAGCCGATGCCTGCTGGCATCGACTCCTGTCCGTACCCCGTACCGGATTTGAACCGGTGTTACCGCCGTGAGAGGGCGACGTCCTAGGCCGCTAGACGAACGGGGCCTGCCCGGGATCCGAGGAACCCGGAACCGCGTGATCCGTGGATCTCGCGTCGTACCCCGTACCGGATTTGAACCGGTGTTACCGCCGTGAGAGGGCGACGTCCTAGGCCGCTAGACGAACGGGGCGCGGACTGCACGACTTCATGAAGCCGTGTAGCGCTGGGGTACCAGGACTCGAACCTAGAACGACGGTACCAGAAACCGCTGTGTTGCCAATTACACCATACCCCATGGTGAGAACACGTTTTTGCGCTCTTCCCGGCGAAGATCCCCGGTGGATTCCGAGGGCTTTCCGGGCCGAGCCGCCGTGGCGTGCCGGAGTAAAACTCTAGCGGGTCGGCGCGGACAAGACAAAGCCAGAAGGCCTCTTCAGGCTGTGAGGCTGAGCACCCGCTCCCCGGCGCGCGTTCTCAGGCGCGGCCGTGCGCCCTCATTGGCCCTCGGCGAGCCGATCGCGCAGCGCCCGCAGACGGACCAGGGTCGAGGGCTTGCCGAGCAGCTCCATCGACTCGAACAGCGGCGGCGAGATGCGGCGGCCGGAGAGGGCGCTGCGCAGGGGTCCGAACGCCAGTCGCGGCTTGATGCCCATCTCCTCGACGATGGCCTCGCGCAGGGCTGCCTCCAGCAGCGCGGCGGTGAAGGAGTCCCCGGGCACCGCCTCCACCTCGGTGATGGCCCGCTCGAGCACGCCGACGGGATCCTCGCCCAGCTTCTTCAGCGCGTCGTCCTCGATCACGAGGTCCTCGTCGGCCACGAACAGGAAGCGCAGCAGGTCGGGGGCCTCGGTGAGCAGGTTCATACGGGTCTGGACCAGCGGCGTTGCCGCGACCAGCAGGGCGCGCTGCTCGGCCGTGATGATCTCCCCCAGCACGCCGGCGGCCTGGAGGTAGGGGATCATCCGCTCGGTCAGCTCCGCCTCGGGCAGCAGGCGGATGTGGTCGGCGTTGATGGCGGTGGCCTTCTTGAGGTCCACGCGCGCGGGATTGGGATTGACGTTCTCAACCGTGAAGCGCTCGATGAGCTGCTCGCGGCCGAAGATGTCCTCGTCGGCGCTGTAGCCCCATCCGAGCAGGGCGAGGTAGTTGACCATGCCCTCGGGCAGGAAGCCCTGGTCGCGGTAGAGGAACAGGTTCGACTGCGGGTCACGCTTGGAGAGCTTCTTGTTCCCCTCCCCCATCACGTAGGGCAGGTGGCCGAACTCGGGCACACGCTCGGCGACGCCGATGTCCACCAGTGCGCGGTACAGCGCGATCTGGCGAGGCGTCGAGGAGAGGATGTCCTCCCCGCGCAGCACGTGGGTGATGCGCATCAGCGCGTCGTCGATCGGGTTGACCAGCGTGTACAGCGGCTTGCCGTTGGCGCGGACCACGACGAAGTCCGGCGTGGAGCCGGCCTTGAAGGTGATCTCTCCGCGGACCAGGTCGGTGAAGGACAGGTCCTCCTCGGGCATGCGCAGGCGCCAGGTGGGCTCGCGACCCTCGGCGCGGTAGGCCGCCTTCTGCTCCTCGGTGAGGTCGCGGTCGTACCCGTCGTAGCCCAGCTGCGGATCCCGGCCGGCGGCGCGGTGGCGCTCGACGATCTCCTCGGCGGTCGAGTAGGCCTCGTAGATGTGCCCGGCGTCCTTGAGCCTGGCGATCACGTCCTGGTAGATCTCACCGCGCTCGGACTGGCGGTAGGGGCCGTGTGGCCCGCCCACCTCGACGCCCTCGTCCCAGTCGATCCCCAGCCAGCGCATCGCCTCCAGCAGCTGCTGGTAGGACTCCTCGCTGTCACGGGCGGCGTCGGTGTCCTCGATCCGGAAGATGAGCTTGCCGCCGTGATGACGGGCGTGGGCCCAGTTGAACAACGCGGTGCGCACCAGTCCCACATGCGGCGTACCGGTCGGGCTGGGACAGAAGCGCACCCTGACCTCGTCGGTGGTCGAGGCGGGGGTCTGGTCCGGGGACGTGGTCACGCGAGATGCTCCTGGGGTCGGGCGATGAGGAATGGTGGGCCGGAGGGGACGCGGCGGGCGGCTCGGGTCAGCGGCGGACGACGGGGTTGGTCAGCGTGCCGATGCCCTGGATCGTGATGTCGATGCTCGAGCCGGCCTCGACGGTGCGCACCCCGGCCGGGGTCCCCGTGAGGATCACATCGCCGGGCAGGAGCGTGACCACGGTGGAGATCTCGGCGATCAGGTCGGCGACGGAGCGGACCATGTCGGCGGTGGTGCCGTCCTGAGCCCTCTCCCCGTCCACGCGGGAACCGATGGCGAGCGCCGACGGATCGAGATCGGTCTCCACCCAGGGGCCGATCGGGCAGGAGGTGTCGAAGGCCTTGGCACGGAACCACTGCTGCTCCTCGCGCTGGGTGTCGCGCGCGGTGAGGTCATTGGCGCAGGTGTAGCCGAGGATCGAATCGGTCACGTCCGCGGGGGCGACGTTCCGGGTCATGCGCTTCATGACCACGGCGAGCTCGGCCTCCAGACTGAGCTCCTGGCTGTACTCGGGGATCGTCACGGGATCCCCGGGGCCGACGACGGCCGTGTTGGGCTTGAGGAAGAACAGGGCCTGCTCGGGGACCTCCTCGCCGAACTCCGCGGCGTGCGCGGCATAGTTGCGGCCGACGCACACCACCTTGGAGCGCGGGATGACCGGCGCGAGCAGCCGGACGTCCTCGAGCGGCACGATGGTGCCGGTGGGTCGGATCTCGGTGTACAGGGGGTCACCGGTGATCCCGTAGACCATGTCCTGGCCGTCCTTCTCCTGGACGATGCCGTACATGGGATCTTCGCCGGTGGTGAATCGGGCGATACGCATGGGCGCCAGTCTAGGCCGTCACCGCACCGACGGACCGCCGCTCCTCGGCGTCGAGGCTCGTACCGGCCCGGGCTCGTACGATGGGCCGGCCCGAGGAACCCGCCGTGGAAGGAGCACCAGGTGACCGCGCCCACCGTCCCCGCCCCTACCCGGCTTCTGAGCACCGAGGACGCCGTTGCCGCGCGCCGCACCCACGAAGCGCGCGCCGATGCGCTCACTGCAGGCCACCGCGAGCGCAGACGGCGGGGCGAGAAGCACCCCGTCGAGGACTTCCTGTTCACCTATTACCCCTTCTCCCCCGCCCGGCTGCGCCGGTGGCATCCGGGGTGGGAGGTCTCCTACGACGCCGCCGCCGATCGCGACGAGCACGGGAAGACCCTGATCCCCGACGTCGACGACGCGGGACATCGCTCCTGGTACGTCGACGTCGACGCCGACGGTCGAGCAGGTGACGGGCCGGGCGACGTTCCCGCGGGAACGTCGTGGCGTCGTGCCGACGTGGCCCGCTACCTCTGCGAGCGCGCCGACGCCCTCGCCTTCATGACCAGGCTGCTGTCCTCGTCGTCACTGGCCGCCCGGCGCCCGCAGTTCGGCTGCTTCGGACTGCACGAATGGGCGATGGTCCACCGGCTGCGGCCGGGTCAGCAGCGTCACGAGGACCTGCCTCTGCGGCTGACCCAGGACGAGACCGACGCGGTCGTCGAACGCGAGAACCTGGTGTGCTCCCACATCGATGCCTTCCGGTTCTTCACCCCGTCGGCCGCCCCGCGCAATGAGCTCGAGCCCACCCGTGCCACCCAGGGCGACCTCGACAATCCCGCCTGCCTGCACGTGGGGATGGACCTGTACAAGTGGGCCATGAAGCTCACCCCGCTGGTGCCCTCGGACGTGGTGCTGGACTGCTTCGAGCACGCCCGGGAGACGAGGGTGCTGGACATGGAGGCGAGCCCCTACGACGTGCGGCCGCTGGGCTACGGCGTGGTGCCGATCGAGACCTCGCAGGGCAAGGCCGAGTACGTGCGGCGGCAGCGGGCCCTCGCCGAGCGCGCGGATGAGCTGCGGGGTCGGATTCTTGCCGGGCTCGAGGGACTCGACAGCCTCAGGACGCTGTGAGAACGCCCATGCCCCGCTCCACAGCATCAACAGGGAGTGGCCCCGTGGACAGCGGGAACACGCTGTATGTTGCGCAGCTGGCGCCGGCCTGGCGAATCATGCAGTGGGTGGGATTCGCCGTGCTGACCGTGTTGGCCGCCGGCGCCGCGGCGGCCGTCGCGGTCCTCTCGGTGCTCGCCTTCGAGGGTGGCCAGCGCCCCGTTGCCATCGCTGTGGCGGCAGCAGTGCTCGTTCCCTGGTCTGCACTGATCGTCTATGTGTTCCGCGTGGCGCGGCTGGCCATGATCGTGACCACCGAGGGAATCACCGTCCGCGAGCTGCTGCGCACCCGCCGGGTCCCCTGGGAGCAGGTGCACCTCATCGACGAGGCGCCGCACTGGTATCACCGCCGCTTGACCTGCATCGTCCTCACCGACGGCACCCGCATCGCCCCGCTGGTCACGAACTACCTCAGCCTCAGGCTGCGCGGCGAGCCGTGGGACCGGGCCGCTCGCGACCGGCACGTCCCCATGGTGCCCACACGGCAGGCCGCCGCGGCGCACCGACGCTGGTTGCGGGGCGAGTTCGCGCCGTCGCCCTGAGCAGTCTCCGCGGCAGTGGCGGCCGGCACCGCCTGGCAGACTGGACCCATGCCGATCCTGACGCCGTTCCTGCCCGAGAGCTCATCCTCCGCCGGTCAGGACGGCATCGTCGACGGGTTCGTCGCGGCCCAGGAATCCGTCGGCCGGGTCCTGTACCCGCATCAGGAGGAGGCGCTGCTGGCGGTCGCCGCGGGTGACCATGTCATCGCGGCCACGCCCACCGGCTCCGGCAAGACCACGATCGCCTACGCCGCGATCTTCGCCGCCATGGCCCGCGGGCAGCGCTCCTACTACACCGCCCCCATCAAGGCGCTGGTCAGCGAGAAGTTCTTCGACCTCGTCGCACAGTTCGGCGCCGAGAACGTCGGGATGATGACCGGGGACTCCGCCGTGAATCACGACGCCCCGATCATCGTGTGCACCGCGGAGATCTTCGCCAACCACGCCCTGCGCGACGGCCCCGGCAGCGACGTCGGCCTCGCGGTGATGGACGAGTTCCACTTCTACGGCGATCCGCAGCGCGGCTGGGCCTGGCAGGTGCCGCTGATCGAGCTCCCCGACTGCCAGTTCGTGCTGATGAGCGCCACCCTCGGCGACGTGTCGAGCTTCGAGGATGACCTCGAAGAGCGCACCGGCCGCGACGTGACCACCATCGACGACGCGCCGCGCCCGGTGCCGCTGGACTTCCGCTGGTCCCTGGAGCCGCTGCCGGACACGATCGCGACGATCCTCCAGGACCGGGACGCCCCGGTCTACATCGTCCACTTCACCCAGAAGGACGCCCTCGAGCAGGCGCAGGCGCTGCTGAACCAGAAGATCCTCGCGGCCGACGAGAAGGAGCGGATCCGCGAGATCATCGGCGACTTCCGGTTCTCCAGGGGCTTCGGCCAGTCGCTGTCGAAGCTGGTGCGCGAGGGCATCGGCGTCCATCACGCCGGCATGCTCCCCAAGTACCGCCGGCTCGTGGAGAAGCTGGCCCAGTCCGGGCTGCTCAAGGTCATCTGCGGCACCGACACCCTGGGCGTGGGCATCAACGTCCCGATCCGCACCGTGCTGCTGACAGGACTGGCGAAGTTCGACGGCAAGCGGATGCGTCTGCTCAACGCCCGCGAGTTCCACCAGATCGCCGGGCGCGCAGGCCGCGCCGGATACGACACCGTCGGGCACGTCGTGGTGCAGGCGCCGCAGTGGACGATCGACTTCGAGCGCGAGCGAGCCAAGCAGCGGGCTCGGGAGGAGGCCGGCAACGCGCCCAACAACGCGAAGAAGCGCAAGAAGGAGCCCAAGCCCCGGATCCCCGAGGGCGCCGTCTCCTGGTCCGAGCAGAACATGACCAAACTGGTCGAGAACGGGCCCGAGCCGCTGCGCCCGCACCTGCGCATCACCCCGGGCATGGTCCTGGCCCTGATCTCCCGGCCCGGTGACGCGATCGCCGCCGGTCGTCACCTGATCATGACCAGCCACCAGACCCGGATCCAGAAACTGAAGCTGGTGCGCGAGGCCGTCGAGATCTTCCGCAACCTCAAGGAGGCGGAGATCATCGAGGTGCTCGACGAACCGGACCACCTGGGCCGGCGCATCGTCCTGGTCGAGGACCTGCAGCTGGACTTCACGATGAACCAGCCGCTGGCACCGTTCGCGATCGCCATGATCGACTCCCTCGACGAGGAGTCCGAGACCCTCACCCTGGACACCGTCTCGATCATCGAGGCGATCCTCGAGGATCCTCGCCAGATCCTGATGGCCCAGCAGAACGCCGCCAAGGGCGAGCTGCTCGCCGAGCTCAAGGCCGAGGGCGTCGAGTACACCGAGCGCATGGCGAGGCTGGACGAGGTCACGTGGCCCAAGCCGCTGGAGGAGGACCTCGAATCCGCCCTGGAGATCTACGCGAAGACCCGGCCATGGGTGCGCGTCGAGGATCTCTCCCCCAAGTCGATCGTGCGCGAGATGTACGAAACCGGGCAGACCTTCAGCGAGTTCGTCCAGCGCTACGGCCTGCAGCGCTCTGAGGGCATCGTGCTGCGCTACCTCTCGGACGCCTACCAGGCGATGCGCCGCACCCTCCCGCAAGACCTGCGCACCGAGGAGCTCGAGGACCTCATCGAGTGGCTCGGGGTGCTGGTGCGCGGCATCGACTCCTCGCTGCTGGACGAATGGGAGGCCCTGTCCCATCCGGAGGACGCCGACCCCGACGGCGCGACCGAGATCCGCCCCACCACGCCGCGCGGACTCTCCGCCCAGACCAAGGTGCTGCGCACCATGGTGCGCGCCGCGATGTGGCAGCGCGTCGAGCACTTCGCCTTCGAGCGCGAGCAGCGGCTCGGTGAGCTGGACGGCGCCTCGGGCTGGGATCGCCCGCGGTGGGCGGAGGCCATGGACGAGTACTACGACACCTACGACCACGTCGGCATCGACGGGCCGGCCCGCTCCCCACAGCTGCTGCAGATCACCGAGGAGTCAAAGGTGTGGCGGATCCGCCAGGTGCTCGACGATCCCGACCACAACCACGACTGGGGCATCGAGGCCGAGCTCGACCTGGAGGCGACCGACGAGGCCGGGGAGCCGGTCCTGGAGATCACTCACGTCGGCGACATCGCCGACCGCTGACGGTTCAGGAAACAGGCTGCAGCCTGCACACGACAGCACGCAGCGGAAGGGGCCGATGCCCGTGCGGGCACCGGCCCCGTGCCGGGGGTTCCAGCGGTCAGGCCCTCAGGAGGCCCCGGCCTCCGCATAGACCTCCTGGGCCGCGTCCCCGAAGTAGGGCCCGTACATCACGCCCGGCTGGGCGCTGTAGCCGAAGCTGTTGACCGACGTCTGGTATCCGTCCGGTCCGTCCCCGGAGAACCAGGGCCCGCCGGAGGATCCGCCGGTCATGTCACACTCGATGCCCTGGTCGTCGGTGCCGCCCAGGGTGTCGTCCATGCCGTACCCCTGGCAGGATTCCAGCGTCTGGCCATCGAACGGTGCGGCCGCCGGGTATCCGTACGAGGTGTACAGGCCGCCGCGCTCCTGGTTGAAGGCGATGCCGGAGGCGCCGACGGTCTCGGACAGGGTGGCGTCCCCGCTCTCGGGCTCGACCACGGCGAAGGCGACGTCGTAGTTGATGTCCTCCGAGCTGACCCACTGATCGGTGGAGAACAGTTCCGCACCGCTCCACAGGCCGTACGGGGTCTCGCCCTCGTGGTAGCCGGGCGCGAAGACCCAGTTGGTGGCCCAGCTGCCTGCCTCGTGGACGCAGTGCCCGGCGGTGGCGACGGTCGCCTGGTTCCCGGAGGCCACGGCGTTGCCGGAGCAGACGTAGTCGACGCCGCCCTGGGTGAAGAACACCTTGCCGATGTGGTCCGTGTTCGAGGCGACCGCGGCCGGGGCCGCATCACCGGGCGCGGCCTGGGGCTGGGCGGCCTCGCTCGCCTCCTGGGGCGAGGTGCCCGTCTGCGGCTGGGTCCCTCCGGCGACCGAGGGCACCTCCACCGGGGCCGCGGTCTCGACCACCTCCGTCGCCGTCGCGGCAAGGTCCTCCACCAGTTCTCCGGCGGGGGTCGCGGCTTCCATGCGCTCGGCGCTCCAGTACTCCTGGGCGCTGTCCTGCGCGCTCTCGCTCAGCGTGGTGGTCTCGGGCTCGTCGCCGGATGGCTCGGCCGTGGCGAGGCCGGCGCCGCCGAGGGTCAGGGCCGCGGCGAGGACCACCACCCTGGCCGCTCGGAGACGTCGTCCCCGCTGAGGAGGGAACGGCTCGGCAGATGTGCTGGTCCAGTGCTGCGTGGGGTCGACAGTCACAGGAGGGGTCCTTTCGCAGGGGATCGGGAGCGGCGTGAGGGCGCCGCCCCGACACGCTACGTCGTGTGACCCATCGCACCAACCATGTCCGCAGCGTGACACGCGGACAGATGACGATGCTCAGCGCTCCGGCTCCCCCGCTGCGTCGCCCGCATCGCCGCCCTGAGTGGTCTGGTCGTCACGATCCTCGTCCTGGTCCGTCAGCGGCAGCTCCCGGTCGAGCGGGAAGGGGCGCGCATCTCGCCGGCGCTGCGGCGTCCAGTACTCCGCAGCGTGCTCGCCCTCCATGCCCCTCTCGGCGTCCCCTGCTCGTGACAGGGATCGACGCCGAGGATCCTCGGATCGCCGGGCGGTCATGGTGCGCTCCCGGACGTATCAGCCGGCCGCGTCGAGGTCGAGATCGACCATCAGCTCCGCGGCGATCTGCTCGAGCGCCTCGCGGATGTGCGACTCGTCGGTGCCGGCGGCCAGACGCACCTCGGCCTCGGCCTCGAAGAGCAGTCCCCCGCCCTGCGGTGCCTCCCGGGTCCAGCTGCGCAGCCCGTCGATCGTGGCCCCTTGGGAGTGGAGGGCCGTGGTGACCTCACGGACCATGCCGGTGCGATCCTGCCCCAGCAGATGCAGGCGCAGCACGTCCCCGGTCGCAGCTCCGCTCGCCCCCGGGACGGCGGCGGTCGCCTCCACCTCCAGGCCGACCTCGGCGGCCAGTGCCGGCAGCTGGGCGAGGAAGGCCTCGACGCTGCGGTCGGGGAGCTCGACCTGCACGATGCCGGCGAACTTCCCGGCGAGCAGGGCCAGCTGGCTGTCGACCCAGTTCCCTCCGTGCTCATCGACGGCGGCCGCGAGAGCGGCCACCAGACCGGGGCGGTCATCGCCGATGGCGGTGAGCACATAGGTCGTCGTCTGCGTCGGCGTCGTCATACGCCCACACTAGCGCCCTGCCCGCGGACGCACCGCACCGTGCACCAGGGGTGGACGCCCCGGTCAGGCGCGTGCCGGCGCCGGTTCCGGCTCGGAGCGCCCGCCGGCCCGGGCGATGGACCACGTGACCGCGAGCGCCCCCAGCGTGGCCACCGCCAGCAGCAGGATGGCCGGTGAGTAGGTTCCCGTCCGCGCCAGCACCGCCGCCATCACCAGGGGCGGGAAGAAGCCTCCCAGGCCGCCGGCCGCACCGACCACGCCGGTCACCGAGCCGACCACGGAGGGTTCGGTCACCTGGGCGACGAGGGCGAACACGGCTCCGGTGCCCAGCCCGAGACCGGCCGCGACGACGAGGAAGGCGAACGAGCCCACCGGCATCAGCGGCGGATGCGCTGCCACCACGAGCGCCCCGAGGAGCACGGCGAGATAGGACAGCAGGAGCGTTCGGCCCGCGCCGATCCGGTCCGACAGCACCCCGCCGAGGGGCCGCAGGAGCACAGCGGCCACGACGAAGCCGGCCATGCCGTAGGCGGCGACCGCACTGGAGAGCCCGTACCAGGTGCTCAGCAGGGTCGGGAGGAAGACCGTGAAGGCGACATAGCCGCCGAAGGACAGCGCGTAGAGGTAGCAGGCCTGCCAGGTGATCCGCAGACGGAGCACCGAGGCCGTCTGCGTGATGATGTTGCGACGGGACGGGGACCAGGTGGGCGAGGTGGGCATGAACCGCCAGGCCAGCAGCGAGTAGGCCATCAGCACCACGGCAGTGACCACGAACGGTGCCTTGTCCCCGCTCGCGCTGAGCAGAGGCACGGTGGTGAAGGCGCTGAGGGAGGTGCCTCCCATGCTGGCGCCGAAGAGGCCCGTGGCCAGGCCTCGCTTGCCCGCCGGGAACCAGGAGTTCACGTACGGGATGCCGATCGCGAACGCGGTGCCGGCGATGCCCAGGAAGAACCCGCCCACCAGGAGGGCGGGATAGGTGTATTGGCCGATGAAGCCGATGAAGAGCACGGGGACCACGGTGGCCAGCGTGATGGCCGGGAACATGACCCGCCCGCCGAAGCGGTCGGTGAGGGCGCCGACGGGGATCCTGCCCAGGGACCCGACCAGAACGGGAATGGCCACCAGCAGCGAGGCCTCCGGGGCCAGCCCGCGCTCGACATAGATCGGCCCGAGCGGGCTCAGCAGCGTCCAGGCCCAGCAGGCGAGGGCGAAGCCCAAGGTCGCCAGCACCAGCGCCCGGGTCGCGCCGGGTGGGACCGTGCTCCCGGGGTTCCGGGCCGATCGCGGGTCGTTGCCGGAGTCGGACGGGGATGCGGGGCCGGGATGGGGACGGGCGACGAGAGGTTCTGCGGACATGGGACGCTCCGCTCCGAGGAGTGCGCCGGCACGATCGGGACCTGCAGGGGCCCGCGCGCAGCACGATGCGATGTGGTCCCGGTCAGCATGCACGCGGAGGCCCCGGGGGCCTGTGGTGAGCCGCCGTCGGCAAGACCTCGGGTAACGATCCGGTCACGCGCCCGCGCGGGGCGGGTCCTGCGCCGGCGCGGACGCTATGCACGGCGGCCCGACGACTCCGCAGACACGCAGGTCCGCAGGCCCGCAGGTCCGCAGGTCCGCAGGTCCGCAGCGAGAGTTACACGCCCGAGGTGTGCAGTCCCGACTTGTGCAGCCCGTACGTGTACGCGTCCACGATCGCCTCCCAGGAGGCCTCGATGATGTTCGCGCCGACGCCGACGGTCTGGAACTCCAGTCCTGCCCCGGCGGTGCTCACCAGCACGCGGGTGGTGGCGTCCGTGCCGTGGTGGGCATCGAGGATGCGCACCTTGAAGTCCTGCAGCTCGAGCCGCTCGATCAGCGGGAACCGCGAGCGCAGGGCCTGTCGCAGTGCGGTGTCCAGGGCATTGACGGGCCCGTTGCCCTCGGCGATCTCGACGACGCGGGTGCCGCGGCCGTCGTCCCCGAGCTTCACGGTCGCCTCGGATTCCAGGGAGCCGTCGCGCGCCTGGTACGAGGTCGCCCGCCAGGACTCCACCTCGAAGAAGCGCGGCACCCGGCCCATCTCGTCCAGGAGCAGCAGCTCGAAGGACGCGTCAGCGGCCTCGTAGGAGTAGCCGGTCGCCTCGCGCTGTTTGACCGTGGTGGCCAGACGGGTCAGGAGATCGGGCTCGTCGGTCAGATCGAAGCCGAGCTCGCGGCCCTTGAGCTCGATCGATGCGCGCCCGGCCATGTCGGAGATGATCATGCGCATGTCGTTGCCGACGGCACGCGGATCGGTGTGCTGATAGAGGTCGGGGTCCACGCGGATCGCACTGGCGTGGAGCCCGGCCTTGTGCGCGAAAGCGCTGGCCCCGACGTACGGCGCCCGGGTGGTCACCGGCATGTTCACGATCTCGCCGATGGCGTGGGCGACCCGGGTGGTCTCGGCCAGCGTCTCCTCGGGCACCAGCTCCAGGCCCATCTTCAGCTGCAGGTCCGCGAGCATGGTGACGAGGTCCGCGTTGCCGGTGCGCTCGCCGTAGCCGTTGACACAGCCCTGGATGTGGTCGATGCCGGCTCGCACCGCGGTGAGGGCGTTGGCGACCGCGCAGCCGGAGTCGTTGTGGGTGTGGATCCCCAGGCGCGCCTGCGGCGAGCCCGCCGCCCCCAGACGCGAGCGCAGATCCGCGATGATCTCGGCGACCTGGTGCGGGAGCATTCCGCCGTTGGTGTCGCACAGGACGACCACCCCGGCGCCCGCCTCGACGGCGGCGAGGACCACCGAGGTGGTGTAGGCGGGATCGTCGACGAAGCCGTCGAAGAAGTGCTCGGCGTCGACGAAGACCTCGCGGCCGAGGCCCACCAGGTGCGCCACGGTCTCGCGCACCATCGCGAGGTTCTCCTCGCCGCTGGTCCGCAGCGCCCCGGTGACGTGGCGCAGGTCGGATTTCGCGACCAGGGTGATGGTGGGAGCGGCGGAGTCGACCAGCGCCCGGACCTGGGCGTCCTCGGCGACGTCCACGCCGGCCTTGCGGGTGGAGCCGAATGCGGCGAGCCGGGCGGTGTGCAGCTCCAGCTCGCCGGCGGCGCGGGCGAAGAACTCCGTGTCCCGGGGCACGGCCCCGGGCCACCCGCCCTCGATGTAGGTCACCCCGAGCTCGTCGAGGTGGCGGGCGACGGCGAGCTTGTCGGCGACCGACAGGCTCAGCCCCTCCTGCTGCGAGCCGTCACGCAGAGTGGTGTCGTAGAGATGGAAGCCGGGGATCGGTGCGACGGGGGTCATGGCACTCACACCAGCCTCGTCATCCAGCCGTGCCGGTCGGGGATCCGGCCGTACTGGATGTCGGTGATCTCCTGGCGCAGGGCCAGAGTCGTCTTCCCCGAGCCCCCGTCGCCGACGGTCCAGGACCCACCGAGCGCGCGGAACTCGCCGATCGGGTTGATGACCGCGGCGGTGCCGCAGGCGAACATCTCGGTGATCTCGCCGGAGCTGACCTGCTCGAGCACGTCGCTCATCGCCAGGCGCTGCTCGACGCGCTCGAGCCCGCGGTCAGCGGCCAGGGCCAGCACGGATTCGCGGGTGATGCCCTCGAGGATCGATCCGGTGATGCTCGGGGTGAGCAGACGGCCGTCGGCGGTGATCGCGAAGACGTTCATCCCGGAGAGCTCGTCGATGTTCGTGCGCGTCTCGGAATCCAGGAACAGCACCTCGTCGGCCCCGTGCTCGAGGGCCTCGGCCTTGCCCAGCAGGGAGGAGGCGTAGTTGCCGCCGCACTTGGCGGCGCCGGTGCCGCCGGCGCCCGCGCGGGAGTACTCGTCGCTGATCCACACCACCAGCGGCTGCACGCCCCGGGGGAAATAGGCGCCGGCCGGGGAGGCGATGACGTAGTACTCCACGCGGCGGGAGGCCCGGACCCCGAGGAACTCCTCGCTGGCGAACATGAAGGGGCGCAGGTACAGCGACTCCTCGGTGGTGGGTGCGGGCACCCAGGGCTCGTCGGCAGCGACGAGCGCCGTGAGGGAGGTGAGGAAGGCGTCGGTCGCCAGCTCCGGCAGGGCGAGCCGGCGGGCGGAGGCCTGCATCCGCTCGGCATTGCGCTCGGGGCGGAAGGTCCACACGGACCCATCGGCATGGCGGAACGCCTTCAGCCCCTCGAAGATCTCCTGGGCGTAGTGCAGCACGGCGGAGGCGGGCGAGAGCTGGATCGGGCCGTACGGGACCACCTCGCCCTCGTCCCAGCCGGCGTCGGCGGTCCACGTCGCATGGGCCATGAAGTCGGTGAAGTAGGTGCCGAAGCCCGGGTCGGCGAGGATGCGGGCGCGCTCGTCGTCGCCGATGCGACGGGCCTGTTCGGTGTGGGGGAAGGCGAGCGCGCTCACGGGAGTCTCCTCGGGTCGGTGGCGGTCAGGGCACAAGTCTTGCAGGGTCGCGGGTCAGCGTCCGGAGATCGCGGCGACCAGGGCGTCCCCGATCGCGGTGGTCCCGCGGTCGCCCGGACCACTGGGCTGGGCGCGGGCGGAGAGGTCCTGCTCGACGGCGGCGCGGACCGTGGCGGCCGGTCCGCCGTGACCGAGGTGGTCCAGCAGCAGGGCGACCGAGAGCACCGTCGCGGTGGGGTCGGCGAGGCCCTTCCCGGCGATGTCGGGGGCGGAGCCGTGGACCGGTTCGAACATGGAGGGGAAGGCGCCGGTGGGGTTGATGTTGGCGCTCGCGGCCAGGCCGATGCCGCCGCCGACGGCCGCGGCGAGGTCGGTGACGATGTCGCCGAAGAGGTTGTCGGTGACGATCACGTCGAAGCGGGAGGGGTCGGTGACCAGGTAGATCATGGTGGCGTCGACGTGGGCGTAGTCGACCTCGACGCCCGGGTGCTCCGCGCCGACCTCCTCGACGATGCGGCGCCACAGGTGACCGGCGTGGACCAGCACGTTGTGCTTGTGCACCAGGGTCAGCTTCCCCCGGCGCTTCTCGGCCTGCTCGAACGCGTAGCGCACCACGCGCTCGACGCCGACGGCGGTATTGAGGGAGACCTCGGTGGCGACCTCGAGCGGCGTCCCGGTGCGCATCGAGCCGCCGTTGCCGACGTACGGCCCCTCGGTGCCCTCACGCACCACCAGGAAGTCCACCTCGCTGGGATCTGCCAGGGGCGAGTCCACGCCGGGGAACAGCCGTGTCGGACGCAGATTCACGTACTGGTCGAAGCCGAAGCGGAGCGTCAGCAGCAGCCCGCGCTCGAGGACGCCCGAGGGGACGTCGGGGTCGCCGACGGCGCCGAGCAGGATCGCGTCGTGCTCGGCCAGGCGCGCCATGTCCTCATCGGTCAGGGTCTCGCCCGTGCGGTGCCAGCGCCCCGCGCCGAGGTCGAAGTCCGTGGTCTCGACGCTGACCCCGGCCGGTTCGAGGGCCGCCCGAAGGGCCCGCACACCCTGCGGGACGACCTCGTGGCCGATGCCGTCCCCCTCGATGACGGCGAGGCGGAGGGTGCTGCTCGGGCTGGCGGTGCTCATGGGGACTCCGGTTCTGCGGGATGCGTCAGGAGGTGGGATCAGTCAGGGGCCGGCTCGGTCAGGTGACCGGATCGGTCAGGGAACGGGGTCAGTAGACGAGGTCGACGGCGTGGATGGAATGGGCGCCGATCGACGCGCCGATCGATTCGGCGAGCTCGCGATCCACGGAGACGTCCAGGTCGAGGACCACCAGGGCCTCGGCGCCGGGGCCGTTCCCGGCGCGGGAGACCTGCATGCCGGCGATGTTCACGCCTGCTTCGCCCAGATGGGCGCCGTACTGGCCGATCAGGCCGGGGCCGTCGTCGTAGCGGATCATCAGCAGATGATCGCTCAGCGGCACGTCGAGCTCGTGGCCGCCGACCTCGATTAGCTTGTGGGCCTGCTCGACGCCGCTGAGGGTGCCCGAGACCGAGACCACCTGGCCGTCACGGAGCGTGCCGCGGATGGTGATGACGTTGCGGAACCGCTCCGAGGTCTCGTCGGTCACGAGCTGGACCGTGATGCCGCGCTCCTCCGCCATCACCGGGGCGTTGACGTAGCTGACCTGCTCGGTGACCACGCTGCGGAAGATGCCGCGCAGCGCGGAGAGCTTCAGGGCGGTGACGTCGCGCGAGGCGATCTCGCCGTGGACCTCGATGTCCAGCAGGTCCGGCGCCTCGGCGGCCAGAGCCGTGAACAGCTGGCCGAGGCGGTCGGCGAGGGCCACACCGGGGCGCACCTCGTCATCCAGGGCACCGCCGGCGACGTTGACCGCGTCGGGCACCAGCTCACCGGCAAGTGCCAGCCGCACGGACTTGGCGACGGCCACGCCGGCCTTCTCCTGCGCCTCGGCGGTGGAGGCGCCCAGGTGCGGAGTGAGCGTGACGCTGTCGAGCTCGAGCAGCCGCGCCGCGGTCTCGGAGGTGGACGGGGGCTCGGAGGTGTACACGTCCAGTGCCGCACCGGCGATCCGCCCGGCCGACAGCGCCTCGTAGAGGGCCTCCTCGTCGATCAGCCCGCCGCGGGCGGCGTTGACGATGTGCAGGTTCGGCTTCGCCAGGGCGAACTGCTCGGCACCGATCAGGCCCGTGGTCTCGGGCGTCTTGGGCATGTGCACCGTGACGATGTCCGCGGCGCTCATCAGCTCGTCCAGCTCGACCACGCGGGCGCCGAGCTCGGCGGCGCGGGTGTGGTTGACGTAGGGGTCATAGGCGAGCAGGTCCACGCCGAAGGGCGTCAGCCGCTCGGCGACCAGCTGACCGATGCGGCCGAAGCCGACGATGCCGACCGTCTTGCCGAGAAGCTCGACGCCGCTGAGCTGCTTGCGCTCCCAGCGTCCCGCCTTGACCGACGCGTCGGCGCGAGCGAGGTTGCGCAGCGACGCGAGCACGAGGGAGACCGCGAGCTCCGCGGCGGAGACGATGTTGGAGGTGGGGGCGTTGATGACCATGACGCCTGCGGTGGTGGCGGCCTTGACGTCGACGTTGTCCAGGCCCACGCCCGCGCGGGCGACGACCTTCAGGCCGGGGGCGGCGGCGAACAGTTCGGCGTCCACGGCGGTGGCCGAGCGCACGAGCAGGGCGTCGGCCTCGGCGACGGCCTCGAGCAGGGCGGGACGGTCGGTGCCGTCGACGTGGCGGACATCGGCGTCGTTGCCGAAGACCTCGATGGTGGCGGGCGAGAGTTCTTCGGCGAGGAGCACGACGGGACGCGTCACGGGATGTACCTCCGGGTCGGGTGGCAGCACCCGGGGATGCCGTCTCCGGGGCCAGGAAAAGAATACGTCGGTGTCCGCCATGCGATCACGCAAGTCATCATGCGAGATGCCGGCGGCGGGCGCACCGTGAGGGCGCGCCCGCCGCTCTCAGCGGGCGGTGATCAGCGCGCGGCGCTGCCCTCGGTGTATCCGTCCACGCTCTCCTTGTTCCACGAGAACATCTTGCGCAGATCCTTGCCGACCGCCTCGATCGGGTGAGCCGCCTCCTGCTCGCGGAGCTTGGTGAACTCCGGGGCGCCGGCGTCCTGATCATCGATGAAGCGCTGGGCGAAGGAGCCGTCCTGGATGTCGGAGAGGATGTCCTTCATGGTGGCCTTGGTCTCGTCGGTCACCAGGCGCGGGCCGGAGACGTAGTCGCCGAACTCCGCGGTGTCCGAGCAGGACCAGCGCTGCTTGGTGATGCCGCCCTCGTTGATGAGGTCGACGATCAGCTTCAGCTCGTGGAGGACCTCGAAGTAGGCGATCTGCGGCTGGTACCCGGCCTCGGTGAGGGTCTCGAACCCGGCCTGGATCAGGTGGCTCACGCCGCCGCACAGCACGGCCTGCTCACCGAACAGGTCGGTCTCGGTCTCCTCGGTGAAGGTGGTCTTGATGACGCCGGCGCGGGTGCCGCCGATGCCCTTGGCGTAGGCCAGCACAAGGTCCCAGGCGGAGCCGGAGGCGTCCTGCTCGACGGCGACGATGTCCGGGATGCCGCGGCCGGCGACGAATTCGCGGCGCACGGTGTGGCCGGGGGCCTTCGGGGCGATCAGGAGCACGTCGACGCCCTCGGGCACCTCGATGTAGCCGAAGCGGATGTTGAAGCCGTGGGCGAAGGCGAGCGCCTTGCCCTCGCTCAGGTGCGGCTTGATGGACTCCGCGTAGACCTTCCGCTGGTCCTGGTCCGGGGTGAGGATCATGATCACGTCGGCCCACTCGGAGACCTCGGCGACGGTGCCGACGCCCAGGCCCTCCTCCTCGACCTTGGCGCGGGAGGAGGATCCCTCGCGCAGGCCGACGCGGACCTCGACGCCGCTGTCGCGCAGGTTCAGCGCATGGGCGTGGCCCTGTGAGCCGAAGCCGACGACGGCGACCTTCTTGCCCTGGATGATCGAGAGGTCGGCGTTGTCGTCGTAGTAGATCTCAGCCACGATGTGCTCCTTTGTCAGTGTGAGGTTCCGGTGAGCCGGTGCGAGGTTCCGGCGAGCCGGGCGACGGGTCGATCCTATCGCCGGGTGTCTTACGTAGTGAGAGGGCGTCTTCAGATGTGGGATGCGACCGCGCGGGTCAGGTGGGGGACCTGGGTCTCAGGATCCCCTCGGCGCGCTCGGGTCAGCCCAGGAGGCTGCGGTCGGTGATCGCGCGACCGCCGCGGCCGATGGCCACCTCGCCGGACTTGACGATCTCCCGCACCCCGTACGGCTCGAGCATGCCCAGCAGGGCGTCGAGCTTGTCCTGGGTGCCGGTGGCCTCGATGGTCACCGCGTCGGGTGCGGCGTCGACCACCTTCGCGCGGAACATCTGCACGATCTCCAGCACCGAGGTGCGGGTGGTGGCGTCGGCGCCGACCTTGATCAGGATCAGCTCGCGCTGCACGGTCGCCTTCGCATCGAGCTGGACGATCTTGAGCACGTTGACGAGCTTGTTCAGCTGCTTGGTGATCTGCTCCAGCGGATGCTGATCGACGTCGACGACGACGGTGATCCGGGAGATCTCGGGGTGCTCGGTGGGGCCGACGGCCAGCGAGGCGATGTTGAACCCGCGGCGGGCGAACAGGGCCGCCACGCGGGTGAGGACGCCGGGCTTGTTCTCGACCAGCACCGAGAGGGTCTGGGTATTGGGGCGGGTCACGGAATCGATGTCGTTCATGGTCAGATGTCCCTCTCCCACTCGGGGCTCATGCCCTGCGCGATCTGGATCTGGTCGTTGGAGACGCCGGTGGGCACCATCGGCCACACCATCGCATCGGCGCTGACGGTGAAGTCGACGACCACGGGGCGGTCGTTGATCCCCATGGCCTCCTCGATCGTCGCATCGATGTCCTCGTCGCGCTCGCAGCGCAGGCCGGCGGCTCCGTAGGCCTCGGCGAGCTTGACGAAGTCCGGGATCCGGCGGGTGCCGTGACCGGTGTTGAGGTCGGTGTGCGAGTAGCGCTGGTCGTAGAACAGGTTCTGCCACTGGCGCACCATGCCCAGGCTGGAGTTGTTGATGACGGCCACCTTGATCGGGATGCCGTTGATGACGCAGGTCGCCAGCTCCTGATTGGTCATCTGGAAGCAGCCGTCACCGTCGATGGCCCACACGGTCCGCTCGGGCTGGCCGACCTTCGCGCCCATCGCGGCCGGCACCGCGTAGCCCATCGTGCCCAGGCCCCCGGAGTTGATCCAGGAGCACGGCCGCTCGTAGCCGACGAACTGGCTCGACCACATCTGGTGCTGGCCCACGCCGGCGACGAAGACCGACTCCGGCCCGGAGATCGCACCGATCCGCGAGATCACCTTCTGCGGCGCGGTGAAGCCGTCCTCGGTCGCGGTCCATCCCAGCGGGTAGTTCTCCCGCAGCATGTTCAGCGTGTTCCACCAGGCCTCGTGGTCGCGCGTGTCGTCCTCGGCGATGCGCGAGCGCAGCTCCGTCGTCAGCAGCGTGGCGACGTCGCCCGCCTGGCCGACGATCGGCACGTCGGCCTCACGGTTCTTGGAGATCTCGGCCGGATCGACATCGGCATGGACGATCTTCGCGCCCGGCGCGAAGGTGTCCAGGCGGCCCGTGACACGGTCGTCGAAACGGGCACCGATGGCCACGATGAGATCCGCCCGCTGCAGCGCGGAGACGGCGGCCACGGTGCCGTGCATGCCCGGCATGCCCAGATGGCTGGGGTGGGAATCGGGCAGGGCGCCGCGGGCCATCAGGGTGGTGGTGAAGGGCACCCCGGAGACGTCGATCAGCTCGCCGACCTCGCGCGAGGCGCCTCCGCGCAGCACGCCCCCGCCGAGCAGGAACACGGGGCGCTCGGCCTCCATCAGCAGCGAGACGGCCTCGCGGATCTGCTTGCTGTGCGGCCGCGGCTCGGGCCGGTACCCGGGCAGGTCGAGGGTTTCGGGCCAGACGAAGTCGGTGGTGGCCTGCTGGGCGTCCTTGGTGACGTCCACGAGCACCACGCCGGGGCGGCCCGTCGAGGCGATGTGGAAGGCCTGCTTGATGACCTTGGGGATGTCATCGGCGTTCTTGACCAGGAAGTTGTGCTTGGTCACGGGCATCGTCATGCCGACGATGTCCGCCTCCTGGAAGCCGTCGGTACCGATCAGGGACGAGGCGACCTGGCCGGTGATCGCGACCATCGGGATCGAGTCCATCTGCGCGTCGGCGATGGCGGTGATGAGGTTGGTGGCGCCCGGGCCCGAGGTGGCCAGGCACACGCCGACCTTGCCGGTGGCGTGGGCGTAGCCGCTGGCGGCGTGTCCGGCACCCTGCTCGTGGCGCACCAGCACGTGGCGCAGGGTCTTGGCGTCCATCAACGGGTCGTAGGTCGGCAGGATCGCGCCGCCGGGAAGACCGAAGACGACCTCGGCCCCGGCGTGCTCGAGGGACTCGACCAGCGCCTGTGCGCCGGTCATCTGCTGCGGGGTCATCGATACTCCTTCGTCGGCTCGGACGGTAGCGGCGCCGGGCGATCCCTGTCCCCCGCGCCTGCCGACCCCCTCACAAGGGGCCGGACACGAAAAAACCCCTCCAGCCGACTGGCTGACGAGGGGCGCGCGGAGGACGTCTCGAAGAAACGAACGGGCGTCAGCCGCGCTCGATGACTACGAGAAGGATCGTCTGCATGTCCACAGACTAGGGCGTCGGGCTCGCGTCGCACCAGAGGTCCGCATCGCGAGACACGGATCACCGTCGGAGCCCGTCCAGCCCGCGCCACACCCGGGGCACCGGTGAACTCCCCGTGACTCATACGGACACAAACCCCTTAGCGCTTGTGTTCGGGCACATAAATTTGCATTATGGGCGCCATGAGCCGAACCGATACTGCGACGAGCTCGCCAGCCGACACCTCGCCCTCCCAGGCCTCCCCGGCCCCCTCAGGCATGGCCCGACCCTCCCGGTCCGGGAAGCCGCAGGGGCAGTGGAAGGTCGACGGACCGGAGCCACTGAACCACAACGAGGAGTTCAAGGCGGAGGACAACGGGCTCAACGTCCGCGAGCGGATCGAGACGATCTACGCCCACGAGGGCTTCGACTCGATCCCCGACGACGATCTGCACGGTCGCTTCCGCTGGTGGGGGCTGTATACGCAGCGCAAGCCCGGCATCGACGGCGGGCGCACCGCCCAGCTCGAGCCCCACGAGCTCGAGGACGAGTACTTCATGCTGCGCGTGCGCACCGACGGCGAGGCGCTCTCGCCGCGCGCCCTGCGGGTGCTCGGCGGCATCTCGACCGAGTTCGCCCGGGGCTCTGCAGACATCTCGGACCGCGAGAACCTCCAGTACCACTGGATCGAGGTCGAGAACGTCCCCGAGATCTGGAGCCGGCTGGCGTCGGTGGGCCTGGAGACGACGACGGCCTGCGGCGACACCCCGCGCGGCTTCCTCGGCAGCCCGGTGGCCGGCATCGCGGCCGACGAGATCATCGACCCCACCCCCGTGATCGCGGAGATCAAGCGCCGCTTCATCGGTGACCCGGAGCTGGCCAACCTGCCCCGCAAGTTCAAGACGGCCATCACCGGCCACCCCAGCCAGGACGTGGTCCACGAGATCAACGACATCTCCCTGGTCGGTGTGGTCCACCCCGAGCTCGGCCCCGGGTACGACCTCTGGGTCGGCGGCGCCCTGTCCACGTCCCCGCGGCTCGCCGAGCGGCTCGGGGCCTTCGTCCGCGAGGACCAGGCCGCCGACGTCTGGCACGGCGTGGTGCAGATCTTCCGCGACTACGGCTACCGGCGCCTGCGCAACAAGGCCCGGCTGAAGTTCCTGCTGGCCGAATGGGGCACGGAGCGCTTCCGGGAGGTGCTCGAGACCGAGTACCTCGGGTACCAGCTGGCCGACGGGCCCGCCCCGGAGGCTCCCACCGGCCCCTCGGACCACATCGGGGTGCATCCGCAGAAGGATGGCCGGTTCTACATCGGCGCCGCCCCCATCGTGGGCCGCGCCGGCGGCGATCTGTTCACCCGGCTGGGCGACCTCGTCGAGAGGGTCGGCGCCGACGCCGTCCGCCTGACCGCGTTCCAGAAGCTCGTCGTGCTCGGAGTGCCCGCCGAGGGCGTCGACCAGATGGTCACCGGGCTCGAGGAACTGGGACTTGCCACTCGCCCCAGCCCGTTCCGCCGCTCCACCATGGCGTGCACCGGCCTCGAGTTCTGCAAGCTCGCCATCGTCGACACCAAGGACACCGCCGAGCACGCGATCACCGAGCTGGAGCGCCGCCTGGCCGATATCGAGCCGGAACTGGATGAGCCCATCAGCCTGCACATCAACGGCTGCCCGAACTCCTGCGCCCGGATCCAGACCGCGGACATCGGTCTGAAGGGCCAGATCATCACCACCGACGAAGGCGAGCAGGTCCCGGGATTCCAGGTCCATCTGGGCGGCTCCCTGGCCTCTCCCGGGCTCGATGAGCCTCAGCTGGGCCGCACCCTGCGCCGCCACAAGGTGGCAGCGCGCGAGCTCCCCGACTACGTCGAGCGAGTCGTGCGATGCTACGTGGGGTCCCGCGCCCAGGGTGAGTCCTTCGCCGCCTGGGCCCATCGCACCGAGGACGAGGAGCTCCGATGACCACGACCGCGACCGCACGGACCACCCGCCTGCGCGCGCTGGCGGAGGACGCCTCGCAACGTTTCGCCGCCCTCGAGGACACCCTCGGGCCCGAGGAGCTCGCCGCAGCCGTCTCGGCCTGGGCGGCCGAGACCTTCGGGGAGTCGCTGGCCGTCGCCTGCAGCATGGCCGACGCGGTGCTGCCGCACGTGGTCTCCCAGCATCAGCCCGGGGTCGATGTGCTCTTCCTGGAGACCGGCTACCACTTCCCCGAGACCCTCGCCACCCGGGACCGGGTCGCCGAGGAGCTCGACGTGACCGTGGTCGACGTGCTGCCGGAGCGGACCGTGCCGCAGCAGGACCAGGAGTTCGGGGCGAAGCTCCACGACCGCGATCCCGGCGCCTGCTGCGCGATGCGCAAGGTCGATCCTCTGCGCGGTGCGCTGGGCGGGTACGACGCCTGGGTCACCGGCGTGCGCCGCGAGGAGGGCCCCACCCGTGCCGGGACCCCGCTGGTCACCTACGACGAGAACTTCGATCTGGTGAAGATCAACCCGCTGGCGACGTGGTCCTTCGAGCGGCTGACCGCCTACTCCCGGGACCGGGAGCTGCCGGAGAACCCGCTGCTGGAACAGGGCTTCCCGAGCATCGGGTGCGCCCCGTGCACCCGCGCCGTGGCTCCCGGCGAGGATCCCCGTGCGGGCCGCTGGGCGGGCTCCGCGAAGACCGAGTGCGGGCTCCACCCCGCCGGTGACGACACCCGCCCGTCACCTCAGCCTGTCACCCTGCCCGTGCCCACCCGGAACCTCATCTCCGTGGACCCCGAACAGGAGAACCGATGACGACTCTGGCCCAGGCCGGCTCCTCCGGCTCTGCCACGCCTGCAGACCCCGCCGTGTCCGCCACCGCCGCCCCGGCGGTCAGCGCGCTGACCGCCGCCTCGAAGGACTCCGACCTGCTGGACGTGCTCGAGAGCGAAGCCATCCACATCATCCGCGAGGTGGTCGCCGAGCTCGAGCGGCCGGTGATGCTGTTCTCCGGCGGCAAGGACTCCGTGGTCATGCTGCACCTGGCGGCGAAGGCCCTGTGGCCCGCGCCGATCCCGTTCCCGGTGCTGCACGTGGACACCGGGCACAACTTCCCCGAGGTGCTCGCCTTCCGCGATGCCACCGTCGAGCGTCTCGGCGTCGACCTCCACGTCGCCTCCGTCCAGGAGTACCTCGACGACGGCCGACTCCAGGAGCGGCCCGACGGCACCCGCAATCCCCTGCAGACCATTCCCCTGCTGGACGCGATCGAGGAGCATCGTTTCGATGCCGTCTTCGGCGGTGGTCGCCGCGACGAGGACAAGGCCCGCGCCAAGGAGCGCATCTTCAGCCTCCGCAACGGCTTCGGCCACTGGGACCCCAAGAACCAGCGGCCCGAGCTATGGCATCTCTACAACACGCGGCGCCGCCCCGGGGAGCACGTGCGCGTCTTCCCGCTGTCGAACTGGACCGAGCTGGATGTGTGGCGCTACATCGCCCGCGAGAACATCGAGCTGCCCTCTCTCTACTACGCGCACGAGCGCGCGGTCATCGAGCGCGAGGGGATGCTGCTCTCCCCCGGCGACTGGGGCGAGCTGCGTGAGGGCGAGGAGCCTGTCGTGCGCACCGTCCGGTACCGCACCGTCGGCGACATGTCCTGCACCGGCGCCGTGCTCTCGGACGCCTTCGACGTGGAGGCGGTGATCGCGGAGGTCGCCGCGACCACCGTGACCGAGCGTGGCGCGACCCGCGCCGACGACCGCCTCTCCGAGGCCGCCATGGAGGACCGCAAGAAAGAGGGCTACTTCTGATGACCAGCACCGACGTGCTCCCGGACCTCACCGGTCGCTCCGAGGCCTCCGGGCCCACCCTGCTGCGTCTGGCCACCGCCGGCAGTGTGGACGACGGCAAGTCGACCCTCATCGGGCGGCTCCTGCACGACACCAAGTCGGTGCTGGCCGATCAGCTCGCCGCGGTCGAGGCCGCCAGCCGTCAGCGCGGCTGGAAGGGCGAGCTGGCCGACCTGGCGCTGCTGACCGACGGCCTGCGCGCCGAGCGTGAGCAGGGCATCACCATCGACGTCGCCTACCGCTACTTCGCCACGGCCGGCCGCTCCTACGTGCTGGCCGACACCCCCGGCCACGTGCAGTACACCCGCAACACGGTCACCGGGGCCTCCACGGCCGACGTGGTGGTCGTGCTGGTCGACGCCCGCAAGGCCGTGGTCGAGCAGACCCGGCGCCACCTGGCGGTCGCCGCCCTGCTGCGCGTGCCCCACGTGATCGTCGCGCTGAACAAGATCGACCTGGTCGATGACCCCCAGCGCGTCTACGAGGAGGTCACCACCCAGCTCGGTCTCGTCAGCGAGGCCCTGGCGCTGCGGGATCTGCAGGTGGTGCCGCTCTCCGCGCTGCACGGCGACAACGTCGTCCAGCGGTCCGAGCGCACGCCCTGGTACGAGGGCCACACGCTGCTCGAGCTGCTGGAGACGCTCCCCCCGGGGCGGGCCCTCCAGGACGGGGCGTTCCGGATGCCGGTCCAGCTCGTGATCCGGCCGCAGCACGGCGCCCGGGACGAGGCCCATGTCGAGTACCGCGGGTACGCGGGCCTGATCACCTCCGGCGCGGTGGAGGTCGGCGACGAGATCGTGGTCGCCGACTCCGGCCGACGGACCACCGTGGCCGGCATCGACCGCGCCGATCAGCCGGTTCAGCGGGCCGAGGCGGGGCTGTCGGTCACCCTGCGCCTCAGCGACGACCTCGACGTCTCCCGCGGCGACCTGATCGCGGCCGGGGATCCCCCCACCCCGGCCGAGCAGGCCTCTGCCGTGCTGTGCTGGCTCTCCGAGTCCCCCCTGCGTGCCGGGGCCCGCGTGCTGGTCAAGCACGGCACCCGCACCGTCCAGGCCCGCGTGGTCGGGATCCACGAGCGCCTGGACATCATGAGCCTGGAGAAGGTCCCGGCGGAGACCGCCGAGCTCAACGACCTCGTGCTCGTGGACCTGGCCTTCGCCCAGCCGCTCCCGCTGGAGTCCTACCGCAGCTCCCGCGACGGCGGGTCCTTCATCGTCATCGATCCGCAGGACGCCACCACGCTGGCGGCGGGGATGGCCGGCGCGCAGCTGCGCGCCTGAGGGACCTCATGTCCCTCGACATTGTCGCCGTCCCGGTCGACGCGGGCTGAGGCGGGGCGAGAGATGCGCGATCTGCCCAGCACCGTGCTCGACCCCGGGTCCGTCGCCCTCGTCGGCGGCGGTCCGGGCGCCCTGGACCTGATCACCGTCAGGGCCCTGGACCTGCTGCGCCAGGCCGACGTGGTGGTCGTGGACCGGCTGGGGCCGGTGGGCCTGACCGAACTGCTCGAGGACGACGTCGAGATCGTCGACGTGGGCAAGATCCCGGGCGGGCGCTCGACGTCGCAGCAGGCGATCAACGATCTGCTCGTCCAGCACGCCCGCGCGGGCCGGCGCGTGGTACGGCTCAAGGGCGGCGATCCCTTCGTGCTCGGCCGCGGTGGCGAGGAGGTCCTGGCCTGCCGCGCCGCCGGCGTGCCGGTCCAGGTCGTGCCCGGGGTCAGCGCTGCGGTCGCCGGGCCTGCGGCCGGCGACGTCCCCGTCACCCACCGCGGCACGGCTGTCGCGACCCACACCGTCAGCGCCCACGGGGACCTCTCCCCCGCCGATCTCGCCGCGCTGCGGGATCCCGCGACCACGACCGTGCTCATGATGGGGCTGGGATGGCTGCCGCGTCTGGTCTCCCAGGCCCTGCTGAACGGCGTCGACCCGCAGGTGCCGGTGGCCGTCGTGCAGGACGCGACGATGCCGGGGCAACGGGTCGTCCACGGGACGCTCTCCACCATCGCCGACGTGGTGCGGGAAGCCGGGATCACCTCCCCCGCCGTGATCGCCGTCGGCCGCACCGCCGCCGAGGGCTTCCTGACGCCTTCCCAGCGGAGCGAGCCCGCCGGGGGTGGTGAGCCCGCACGCCCGACCCCGGATCCCGCCGCGGGCCCGACCCTCATCGGCTGCGCCCACGGCACCCGGGACCGCCAGGGACGCGGCGTGATCCGCTCACTGCTGAGGCGGGTCCAGGATCAGCTGCCCGACGTGGCGGTGCGGGAGGCCTACGTCGACGTGCAGACCCCGGAGATCACCGACGCCGTCCGGGCAGCGGCGCCCGCGCTGCCCGAACGACGCACCCGGGAGTCCGATGCCCCTGCGGCCGCTGTGGTCGTCCCGCTGCTGCTCTCGACGGGATTCCATGTCGCCCACGACATCGCCCAGGCGATCCGCGACCGCGCCTGCGTCGCGAGCGGTCCCCTGGGCCCCGACGCGCGTCTGGCGGAGGTACTGGCACAGCGACTGCTGGAGGCGGGCGCCCAGGAGGACGACACCGTGGTGCTGGCCGTCGCCGGCACCCGCGATCCCGACGGCCAGGCGATGGCCCGACAGATGGCGCAGCTGCTGAGCGACCACCTCGAGCGCGAGGTTACCGTCGGATTCATCTCCGCCGCACGCCCGTCGGTCGCCGAGGAGGTCGCCCGGCGCCGGGAGAGCGATGGACAGGACCGGCGGGTCGTGCTGGCGAACTATCTGCTGGCCCCCGGGTACTTCCACGGCCTCCTCGCGGACGCGGGAGCCGACGTGGTCGCGGCGCCGCTCGGCGACCATCCCCTGGTGGCGGACATCGTGGTGGACCGCTACCAGGGGATGATCGGGACCTGAGGACCGCTCAGGGCAGGGGCCGACGGGTCGCGCCGTAGGTCGCCGACCGCACGAGATGCGCGTAGACCTTCAGGGCCTGGGAGACCTGGCGCTCGCGGCCGTCGGGGCGCCACGGCAGGGGTCCCTTGGCCTCGCGGCGGCGAGCCAGCTCGTCCTCGTCCACGTCGAGCTGCAGCAGGCGCTTGTCGACGTCCATGACGATCCGGTCACCGTCCTCGATCAGTCCGATCAGTCCGCCCTCGGCCGCTTCCGGGGAGATGTGGCCGATCGAGACGCCGCTGGTGCCGCCGGAGAAGCGGCCGTCGGTGATCAGCGCGCAGGTCTTGCCCAGGCCCCGCCCCTTGAGGAACGAGGTCGGGTAGAGCATCTCCTGCATGCCGGGGCCTCCCTGCGGCCCCTCATAGCGGATGACGACGACGTGACCGGCCTGGACCGTCTTGTCGAGGATCTTCTGGACCGCCTCCTCCTGCGAGTCGCAGACCACGGCGGTGCCCTCGAAGTGGAAGAGGTCCTCGGTGATTCCGGCGGTCTTGATGACGGCACCGTCCTCGGCGAGGTTGCCGCGCAGCATGCACAGCCCGCCGTCCTTGGTGAAGGCGTGCGGGACCGCGCGGATCACTCCACCCTCGGTGTCGGTGTCCAGCTCCTTCCACATGTTCGTCGACGAGAACGCCTGGGTGGTCCGCACCCCGCCGGGGGCCGCGTGGAACAGCGCGTCGGCCTCGGCCGTGGCGCTGCCGCCGCGGATGTCCCAATCGCGCAGCCAGCTGTCGAGGTCCGGGGAGTGGACGGAGTGGACGGTGTGGTCCAGCAGGCCGGCCCGGTCGAGCTCTCCGAGGATCGCGGGGATACCACCGGCGCGGTGGACGTCCTCGACGTGGGCGGTGCCGTTGGGCGCCACCTTCGACAGGCACGGCACGGAGCGCGAGAGCCGGTCGATGTCCTCGAGGCCGAAGTCGATCTCGCCCTCGATGGCGGCGGCGAGGATGTGCAGCACGGTGTTGGTCGAGCCGCCCATCGCCACGTCCAGGCTCATCGCGTTGGCGAACGCCGCCTTGGTGGCGATGCTGCGCGGGAGAACCGACTCGTCGTCCTGCTCGTAGTAGCGCTTGGAGAGTTCGACGACGGTGCGGCCGGCGCCCAGGAAGAGCTCCTTGCGGAAGGCGTGCGTGGCCAGCGTGGTGCCGTTGCCGGGCAGGGAGAGCCCCAGCGCCTCGGTCAGGCAGTTCATGGAGTTGGCGGTGAACATGCCCGAGCAGGAGCCGCAGGTGGGGCAGGCGTTGTCCTCGATCTCGGCGAGCTGAGCGTCGGTGATCGACTCATCGGCCGAGAGCGACATGGCATCGACGAGGTCCAGACGGTGCTCGGTGACGCCCTCGACGGGCTCGCCGGACTCCATCGGGCCGCCGGAGACGAAGACGACGGGGATGTTCAGGCGCATCGCGGCCATGAGCATGCCCGGGGTGATCTTGTCGCAGTTCGAGATGCACACCAGCGCATCGGCGCAGTGCGCGTTGACCATGTACTCGACCGAGTCGGCGATGATGTCGCGGCTGGGCAGGGAGTACAGCATCCCGCCGTGGCCCATCGCGATCCCGTCGTCCACGGCGATGGTGTTGAACTCCTTGGCGACCCCACCGGCTTCCTTGACCGCGCCGGCGACCAGATCGCCCATGTTCTTGAGGTGGACGTGGCCGGGGACGAACTGGGTGTACGAGTTCGCGATCGCGACGATCGGTTTGCCGAAGTCGGAGGTCTCCATGCCGGTCGCGCGCCAGAGGGCGCGGGCACCGGCCATGTTGCGGCCGTGGGTCGAGGTGCGGGAACGGAGCTGAGGCATGAGCGCGATACTACGCTCCGACATGCGAGATGAGCGCTCAGCATCCGGACAGTGGACGAGGGGTCGTCAGCCGGTGGCGCGCGCCACGGGATTGAGCATCTCCCCCGCCAGCATCGTCGACCCGGCAGGATCGGACAGGTCGACCATCTCCAGGGTGTTGCGCAGCTGCAGGCGGTTCAGGCACGCGTGGGCGAAGGTCTCCGCGCGCAGATCCACGTCGTCCGCGAGCCCGCGGGCGACGTCGGGATGCTCCTGCTCGTGCTCGTCCAGCACCGAGGCGACCGCTCGCCAGAAGTCGTCGGCGCGCAGCAGTCCGTCGGCCTCGAGGATCCCGCTGAGGTGGCGCAGGACGCCGTCCAGCACGTCGGTGAGGACCAGCTGGGCCTTCTCGGTGCCGGGGATCGGCACGCGGATGCGCTCGATGTCCGCTGGCAGGGAGCGGGGCCCGACCACGGCGGTCTCCTCGCCGATGTCCTTGAGGAAGGCCCCGACCACGCGATGGCCGGCCAGGCGCAGGATCAGGTTCTCGCCGTGCGGCATGAAGGCGAGGTCGTGGGCGAGCAGAGCATGCACGATCGGGCGCAGGTATGCCCGCAGGTAGTCCCGGACCCAGGTGCCGGCGTCCACCCCCGAGGCCCGGATGAGTTCGCCCACGGAGGAGCGTCCCTCGTGATCGCGGTGCAGGAGGGAGGCCATGGTCACGGCCCGCTCCCCCGCGGCGAGCAGCGGCAGCGGGTTCTCCCGCCACAGGGCCGCCAGCATCTTGCGGTACGGGTTCGAGGTGGGCGTGCGGTGGTGGATGTCGCCGGTGTACCCCAGCGAGGAGCGCTCACGCAGGACGGTGAATCCGAGCCCGGCGAAGGTCGGGTCCTGGCCGATCACGCCGGCGACCCAGTCGTTGATGGCAGGGGTGTCCCGCATGTACAGCGGCGAGAGCCCGCGCAGGAACCCCATGTTCTGGATGCCGAGGGCGACCTTGACGTACGGGGCGCCCTCGCGGGTGAGGTCGAAGAAGGTGCGCAGGGACTGCTGGGCCTGGTACTCGCCGGCTCCGGGGCCGAGTACGACGAGGTCCTGGCGCGCGACCTCGGCGGCGAAGGTGATGGGGAGGCGGTGCTCGGCCTGCCAGGGATGGACCGGCAGCAGGTGGTACTGCGCCGGGTCGAGCCCGCGGTCCTCCAGGCGCTCGGCGAAGGCGCCACATTCGGCAGGGGTCAGCGCCGCCTCGAGGTGGGCCTGCTCGTCCAGGCCGTCCCCGAGGGCGAGATGGCTCTGGTCCCGACGGGCCGCGACCCAGATGAGGCGCACCCGCTGGCCCTGCTCGGGCGCGTAGGCCCGGTAGTCCGGCAGCGAGAAGCCGATGCGGCCGTTGGTCGCCAGGAAGCCGGGGTGACCGGCGGTCATCGCGGCCTCGGTCTCCTGCAGGCCCGCCTCGAGCAGCTCAGGGGCCGTAGGACGCTCCCCGGCCCGCGCGGCGTGCAGTGTGTGGCAGGCGGCGGCGAAGGTCGAAGACAGCTCCTCGAGATAGGTCGACAGCAGGTCATCACCCAGGCCGAGGACGCTCTGGAAGGCGAGGACGAATTCGAGCACGTCGAGGGGCTCGTGGTGAGAGGGCTCGGAATGGCCGGCGCCCTCCCCCGCGCAACGCACGAGAGTGTCCTCCTCGATCAGCCAGTGCTCCAGCGGCAGCACCTGCGCCCGGAACCGGTAGCTCGCTGCGGACTGAGGGACGGGCAGCTCCCACCAGCCGCCGCCGAGCTCGCGGGGATGGAGCATCCGCTCGTGGGAGAACTCGGAAATCGCCTTGGCGAGCAGGCGGCGGTGGACCGCCCCGCCGACCTCCGGGGACAGGTGGGCATGGGGATCCTCCTGCCCGGTCCACCCCTGCCCGAGGACGGAGGCTGCGAAGTTCTCCCGGGTGCACACGCTCAGCGCCGCGCGCTTGGTCGCGCCCTCGTCGGTCACGTCGACGTCACCGAGCACCCGGAAGCCGGCCGCCGCGTTCTTGGCGCGGATGGCCGTGCCGCGCACGTCGGGCTCGACCACGACCCGCCGGGCGCCGCGGCCCGCTGCCGCGCCGGAGGCGGGATCGGGCCCGTGCGTGCCGAGGCAGAAGCGCATCACGGCCGCCATCACGCGGTCGGTGAAGCCGTGCTCGCCCTCGCCGATCGGTGGGGCCACCAGCAGATGCATGCCGAGGTCGCCGCTGCGGTGGTCCAGTGCGCCGGGCGGGAGGAGCGTGGCGGGGTCGTAGGTCTCGAGGTAGAAGCGCGGCTGCTGATCGACGAGGCCGATCCAGGAGCCGGCGTGATCGCTCGCGGCGATCGTCTCGAGATGCGAACGCACCTGGTCGCGCGTCGCACCGACCATGCCCCAGGCGGCGGAGCGGGGGTGGGTGAGCCAGTCGTGGAGGAGGTCGAGATGCTCGGCGGGCTTGAACGGGCCGATGGTGATGCTCACTGGGGGACCCTCCTTAGTGCGGCCTTGTTCGGTAGGGTCGTGACCACTCGGTCCCGGCGGGTGCATGGCCTAGGATGCGAGCCGTTCGACG